>NZ_PVLR01000016.1 GCF_002980625.1 Malikia spinosa
TGGTGCCTCCTGGGACGAGGCGGCCATGTCCGGCGCCAACGATCCGGGCGTCCAGTCGGTGCGCCAGATCTACCAGTTCTACAAGCGCTTCGGCATCGCGACCGAGGTCATGGGCGCGAGCTTTCGCAATGTGGGCCAGATCCAGGCGCTGGCGGGCTGCGACCTGCTCACCATCAGCCCGGAGCTGCTCGGCACCCTGTCGGCCAGCGAGGCGCCCCTGGCGCGTGCGCTCGACCCGCAGGCCGCCGCGGCGCTGGAGCTGCCCTTCGTGCAGTACGACGAGCCGGCGTTCCGCCTGGCGCTGAACCAGGACGCGATGGGCACCGAAAAGCTGGCCGAGGGCATCCGCGCCTTCTGTGCCGACGCGGTCAAGCTCGAACAATTGATCCTGGCCGCCTGAACCATGAGCGACGCACTGCCCCCCATTCCCGCCAAGCGCTACTTCACGATCGGTGAAGTGGCCGAGCTCTGTGGTGTCAAGCAACATGTGCTGCGCCACTGGGAGCAGGAATTCAGCCAGCTGCGACCCATGAAGCGCAGCGGCAACCGGCGCTACTACCAGCACCACGAGGTGTTGATGGTGCGCCGCATCCGCGAACTGCTGCATGAGCAGGGCTACACCATTCCGGGCGCGCGCAACCGCCTGCAGGAAGCCGCGCTGTGCGACAGCCCGCCGGCATCGCCGCCATCGGAGTCGCTGCCGCCGCCAGCGCCACTGCCCCCGGTCGCAACCGGCCCGGACTGGCGCCTGATCCGGCAGGAACTGCTCGAAATCAGAAAAATTCTGACCGCCTAGTGAAAAGCCGGTTTTTTTGCCTACAATAATGGTCTTCGGCGTGTAGCGCAGCCTGGTAGCGCACTTGCATGGGGTGCAAGGGGTCGTGAGTTCGAATCCCACCACGCCGACCATAACAAATAGCGGGTTACAGACCACAAGTCTGTAACCCGTTTGTCTTTCTGTCCCTCAAGTGCCCTTTATACCAACCGGGGCCAACTCTGACGGGCGTCTGCCTTCAGCACGGCAGACTACGCAAGCATTTGAATTTCACCTGCAGTGGGGTTTTTCTGTGCGCAAGGAACCACGCGGTTTCCCCGCACAGGTTCAACAGACCTTGGCCCCGCCCTCCGGCCATGGAAGAGGCCTTGTTCAAGCCCCCCTCTGAATGCCCGCCGCCATGGGTATTTTGGACACCATCCCTAGCACCTGGTTCACAAAAATGAAAAGAGAGACAGATCATCCCAACAAGTCAGTGGTCAGTTCGGAAAAAATGACAATCAAGACTTACACCTTCAAGAACCTGCCGGTCAAATGGCAGCTTGGCATTGGATTCTCTGGTGTCGTTGCATTTTTTACAGCAACATTGCTGACCATCGGATTCTTGATCACCAACCTCACAGATGCGGTGAGCGAAGTCAACGATATCAGCTTGCCGCTGGTCCTGGCTGTAGACGAGATGGACCTGAGCCGCTCAGAAGTACAGCAGTTCCTGACCGATGTATCGGCGACCCGTGACCCTGATGGATACAAAGACGCACTGGAATCCGCCAAGCGATTCCAGGAAGGCGTTGACAAGTTCAAGCAGCATTTCAAGGCCGTCCATGACCAGGCCAAACTCAAGGAAATGGAATCCATTGAGACACATTTCAATGCATTCTACAATCTTGGCAAGACCATGGCCGAGACCTATGTTCGGGATGGCATGGAAGCCGGCAACGAGTTGATGAAGGGCAGCGCCACGACGCCTGGTTTCGACCAGGCCAGCGAGATCCTGCAAACACAACTCGCCAGCTTTCGCAAAGAGCAGATTGGCAATGCAAAACAGGCCTCCTCAAGTGCGGTCAGTTCCGCCCGCTCCATCCAGCAAACCATGTTCGCCGGGGGCCTGCTGGCTTGCCTTCTGGCTGCGGCCATCAGTGCCTTGATTGTTCGAGGATTGATGATTCAGCTGGGGGGCGAGCCAGCGCTTGCGGCTCAGTTGGCACAGCGTGTGGGAGCGGGAGACCTGAGTTTCCAGATTCCACTTCGAAACGGCGATACGTCAAGCCTGATGGCGCAGCTTCGAGCCATGCAGTCCAGCTTGGTCACGGTGGTGAGCACGGTGCGAGAGGAGGCCCAAGGCGTTGCCACCGCGAGCTCCGAAATTTCGCAAGGCAACCACAACCTGTCAGCACGCACCGAAAGTCAGGCCAGTGCGCTGGAAGAAACAGCCGCCTCAATGGAAGAATTGAGCTCGAACGTGACACAGAACGCCAAGATTGCGCGACAGGCAAATCTGCTGTCCCACAGTGCGGTCGAAATCGCAAAGACTGGCGGTGCTGTTGTGGCCGAGGTCGTTGAAACCATGCAGCATATCAACGATTCATCAAGCAAGATCTTTGAAATCATCAGCGTGATTGATGGCATCGCCTTCCAGACCAATATCCTGGCGCTCAATGCCGCCGTTGAAGCCGCACGCGCAGGCGAGCAGGGACGGGGGTTCGCCGTGGTGGCGAGCGAGGTCAGGTCATTGGCGGGGCGTTCGGCCGAAGCCGCCAGGGAAGTCAAGACCCTGATCAACACCAGTGTGGAGCGGGTGGAACAAGGGAACCTGCTGGTGGCCAAAGCAGGCTCGACGATGGCCGAAGTCATCAGCAGCATTCGAAATGCGACGGACATCATGGATGAAATCACATCCAATAGCAACGAGCAAAGCGACTCAGTCTCCCAGGTGAGCGAAGCCGTCAATCAGATGGACCAAGTCACCCAGCAAAACGCGGCTCTGGTGGAGCAGATGGCAGCGGCTGCCAGCAGTCTTCGGAGCCAGTCCGACGCGCTGGTGCACACGGTCTCGGTCTTCAAGCTTTAACAGCGGGCGGATCAAGCAGGCACTGCATTGGCCTGCATGGGGTGCAAGGGGGCGTGAGTTCAGAATTCGGCATCGAGCTCGTCGATCTCCTCGGGCTCGGCCATCGCCGCCGCTATCCACTGCTGCAGCGCCGGCAGCGCCAGCAGGGTCTGACAATAGGCGGCGCAGTCCGGATCGAGCGCGACGTCATAGGTGATGAAGCGCGTCACCACCGGGGCAAACATCGCGTCGGCCATGCCCGGGCGGGCACCGAACAGGTAGGGGCCGCCATAGCGGGACAGGCACTCGCTCCAGATCGTGCAGATGCGGTCGATGTCGACCTGAGCGCGTGACCAGACCTTGAAGCCCGGGCTGCGCGCCTTGATGTTCATCGGCAGCGAGGAACGCAGGGCACTGAAGCCCGAATGCATCTCGCCACAGATCGAGCGGCAATGCGCGCGCGCCACCGGATCGGCCGGCAGCAGCCCGGCGTCCGGCCTGATCTCGTGCAGGTATTCGGCAATCGCCAGCGTGTCCCAGACATCGATGCCATTGTGGTGCAGCGCCGGCACGCGGATCGAGGAGGACAGCAGCAGCATCTCGGCCCGCATGGCCGGATCGTCGGGCGAGATCACCTTTTCGCTGAAGTCGAGTTCGACCAGCTTGGCCATGAGCCAGCCGCGCAAGGCCCAGGCGCCGTAGTTCTTGCTGCTGATGGTCAGAACGGCTTTCGTCATGTGATGGCTCTCCTCTGGTGGTGAGCGGCTGATGCAAGGGTCATGCCATGCGCCAGGACCCCGCGGCAGGCGCTGACGCACTGCGACGGTGCGGTGAAACGCCGTTTGAGCTGGCCCGCAACTTGCACTGTGGGTTGTCAACGCTTTGAGGGACCCCATGCTTTACCAGGCCTATCAGATCCAGACCGACGCCCTGTCCCCGCTGCACCGCCTGGCCCAGCAACTGGGCAGCAGCGCCTGGCTGCAGCAGACCGAGCGCTCGCTGCTGCGCCAGCTGTCAGCGGCCTGCGAGACGCTGTCGAGCCTGCGCCTGACCCACAGCCGTCCGGCCTTCGGCATCGACAGCGTGACGATCGAGGGCCAGCGCGTCGGCATCGAGGAACAAGCGCGGCTCGAGCTGCCGTTCGGCAGCCTGCTGCACTTTCGCAAGACGGGCGCAGCCGGGCTGGCGCCACAGCCCCCGGTGCTGCTGGTCGCGCCGCTGTCGGGCCATTTCGCCACGCTGCTGCGCGAAACCCTGCGCACCCTGCTGCAGGACCACGATGTCTACATCACCGACTGGCACAACGCGCGCGATGTCGGACTGCAGCATGGCAGCTTCGGCCTGCAGGACTACATCAGCTACCTGATGCGCTTCATCGAGACCATCGGCCCCGGCTGCCATGTGGTGGCGGTCTGCCAGCCCTGCGTCGCCGCCCTGGCCGCGACCGCCTTGATGGCGGAGGACGAGCATCCGGCCCAGCCGCGCAGCCTGACCCTGATGGCCGGACCGGTGGACTGCCGGATCAACCCGACCGGGGTCAACCGGCTGGCGACCAGCAAGCCGATCGAATGGTTCGAGCAACACCTGATCAGCCGCGTGCCCTGGCCGCACCCGGGCTTCATGCGCCGGGTCTATCCGGGCTTCGTGCAGCTGTCGGCCTTCATGAGCATGAACCTGGAGCGCCACAAGCAGTCCTTCAAGCAGCTGTACCAGCACCTGGTCGAAGGACGCACCGAAGAGGCGCGCCAGATCCAGGACTTCTACGAGGAGTACCTGGCCGTCAACGACCTGCCGGCCGAGTTCTACCTCGAAACCATCGCCCAGGTGTTCCAGACTTATGACCTGCCGCTCGGCCAGCTGCGCTGGCAGGGCCGGCGCGTCAATCCGGCCGCCATCCGGCGCACGGCGCTGATGACGGTCGAGGGTGAGCGCGACGACATCTGCGCGGTCGGACAGACCATGGCCGCGCAGGAGCTGTGCCCGAACATCCGGCCCTACCGCAAGAGCCATTACGTCCAGACCGGCGTCGGCCACTACGGGGTCTTCAGCGGCAGCAAGTGGAACCAGCAGATCTACCCCCGGGTGCGGGACATGATTCACGCCCACTCGGCTTGAGGCAGGAACCCGTCACGCCGGCGGGCCTGTTTCACACCGTTACACCAGAAAAACAAATATACGGTATAAACCGTTTCTTTACGAAAGGGGAGTCATCATGCACATCCTGTCCCAACTGTCCGAGCAGCTGCATCGCTGGTACGAAGCCCTCTCCTGCCGCCTGTATGTCGAGGTTGCCACCGGATCGCACGCGGACGGCAGGCACCACCTCGGTGACACGACGGCGTCCTCGGTGAGCTACGGCAGCTGGCCCAAATCGGCGCAACACCACTGAGCAGCGGTGATTCAGGGCACACTGCTGCCATGAATCCCGTACGCAGACCCTATCCGCTGATTCTGGCCATGCTGCTCGCCACAGGGGGGCAGCAGGCTTTCGGGACCAGCTCGGCCACGGAGCCGGCCGAGTCCCGGTTTTCCGGCGCCGCCGTCTGTGTCGCCGTGCTGGAACGCGAGGTCAAGTCCAGCTTGCATGTCGATCCCACGCCCCAGGAGCGCGAGCAATGGCAGCGCCGCCTCGAGAGCGCTTTTGCCCATATCGGCAACGCCTATCTGAGCGGCCTGTCCGGCAACGAGGGCAAGGCCCTGCTGCGCTCGACCGAGGCCGCCGTCGCACACTGGCCGGAGCAACGACTCAAGCCCCAGGTCCAGACCTGCCATGACCAGGGCCAGGCCTTGCTCGGACAGGCGATGGGGCTGCAGAAGATGATCGTGCGCAACTCGGCCGAACGCCTGCTCAACAAGGAGCTGGCCAAGCTGCCCCGCACAGGAGCCCGCTAAGCTTTCGAAGGATCGGGCAGGATCTCGGTCTATAATCGAAGACTTCGGCGTGTAGCGCAGCCTGGTAGCGCACTTGCATGGGGTGCAAGGGGTCGTGAGTTCGAATCCCACCACGCCGACCAGAAAACGACGGCCTGCAGTTCTCAAGACTGCAGGCCGTTGGCTTTTTCCGCTCTCCATTTCCACCCGGCGCCTGCCGGCAGGGGATGTGCCGATGGCGCGCATTCGGCTAAGCTCGAAGCCGACAAGATTATTCGAGGGGCGAAAATGAAGACCATCTTGAGCGTCGCAGCGGCACTCGCCGTCACAAGCACGGCCTGGGCGCAGGAACCCGGGACCTTCAGCGCAGGCCCCGCTGAGCGCTCGTCGATCGCCTTGACGCTCTACCAGGAGGACCTGGCCTTGGTGCGGGAACTGCGCCAGCTGCAATTGCCCGGCGGCTTGGTGCGGCTGGACCTGGGCGAGGTATCGGCCCAGCTGCGGCCCGAAACCACCCAGCTGCGCTGGAGCGGCGGCGGCCCCGTGAATTTGCTCGAGCAAAGCTTCGATGCCAAGCTGCTGACGGCGCAACAACTGCTCGAGTCCCACCTCGGGCGCGAAGTCACGCTGCTGCGCGAGCATCCGGTCACGGGTGTGCTGCAGCGCGAGCCGGCCACCGTGCTGGCGGCCGGCAATGACAATGGCGCTGGCGCGGTGCTGCGCTTTGCCGACCGGATCGAGACCATGCCGGCCGGGTCCGGCTGGCGGCTGGCCTTCGACCGCCTGCCCGCCGACCTGCACCCGCGCCCGACCCTGTCGCTGCTGCTCGAAGCCAGCGCCGGCCCGCGCTCGCTCGAACTGTCCTACCTGAGCGGCGGCCTGTCCTGGAAGACCGACTATGTCGCCCGGCTGTCGGCCGATGGCCGGCAGATGGACCTGTCGGGCTGGGTCACGCTGAGCAACCGCAGCGGCACCAGCTACCGCGACGCGCGGCTGCAGCTGGTGGCCGGCGCCTTGAACCGGGTGCAGGAGAGCGCACCGCTGATGGTGCGCAAGGCCTCGGTCACGGCCATGCGCGCCAGCAGCGCGCCGGTCGAGGAGTCGCTGCTCGACTACCACCTCTACCGCTTCGAGCGGCCGCTCTCGATCGCCGACCAGCAGACCAAGCAGCTGTCGCTGCTGACTGCCACGGCGGTGCCGGTGCGGCGCGAATACCTGCTCGATACCGGCATGCTGGAATTCGGGCGCCAGGACCCCGGGGTGCAGCAGTTCAAGCCCTCGGTCTGGCTCGAATTCGACAACCGGGGCGGCGCGCTGGGCCAGCCCCTGCCGGCCGGTGTCGTGCGCTTCTACGCGCCCGACCGCCAGGGTGAGGCTCAATTCGTTGGCGAGGACCGGATCAATCACAGCGCGCGCGACGAGACCATCAGGCTCAGGCTGGGATCGGCCTTCGACCTGTCGGCCGAGCGCCGGCAGCTGAGCTTTCGCCAGCTCGGCGAACGCAGCAGCGAGAGCGGCTGGCGCATGACGCTGCGCAATGCGCGCGACGAGGCGGTCACGATCCGGGTCCAGCAGGCACTGGCGGGCGACTGGGAAATGGTGCAGGAAAGCCAGCGCAGCAGCAAGCCGTCGGCCCAGGCCGCCTCCTGGCTGGTCGAGGTGCCGGCCCGAGGCTCGGCGCAGCTCGACTACACCGTCCGGACGCGCTGGTAAACCCAGCCACCTGCCGGCAGATAATGCCCCCGCCTGAACCAGACTCGATCATGGAACAAGACCCTGCCCCGGCGCGCTGGCAGCCGACCTGCTTCGCTGGCGAAGCCCGCTTGCGCTTCGAGACTGACAGCGTCGAGTTGCAGGCCTGGCTCAGCGGCCAGTCTGTCACCCGTGACGTCAGCAATGCCAGCGACACCGACACCGACACCGACACCGACAACCGGATGATGGCCGTGCAGCTGTGGGCTGACGAGGCGCTGCTGCTGGCCGAATGGCCGCTGGGACCGCTGCAGCCAGACCCCAGGCGGTTGACACCGGTCGGCGGCCGGGTGCCACTGGCGCAACCGGCCGGTCAGGCCAGACGCCGGCTCGCGCTCAAGCTGGTCTCGGGCCAGCCGGGCAGCTGGGACCGGCTGCATGACTGCAAGCGCCTCTTGCTGCCGCACCGCTTCCTGCAGCCCAGCCTGACAGGCTCAGTGCAAGTCCGCTTCGCAGGGGGCGAACTGAAACTCGCGATCGCAGGCATCAGCAACCCGCGCGCGGCGGGCGAACTGAGCGGCACGCTGGCGCTCGAACTTTGGGCGCTGCAGCGGCCCTATGACGGTGGCCCCTTCCAAGGCCAGCCACTGGGCAGCATGACGCTGGGTAGCCTGGGCGGTCAGCAACAGTGGAGCGATTTGGGCCCGAGCTGGCGCTGGCCCGACACCGTGCCGCTGGCGGTTGCGCAGGGCCAGCTCACGCTGATGCTGCGCGAATGGACCCCGGCCGCCTATGTGACGCGCGACTGGCGCCGGCTGGACTGGCCGCGCCAGCCTGACGACCAGGCGGTCTCGGTCAACCGCTCGACGACCGCCAGACTGCGCTCGGTGCCAGGCGTCAGCGACCGGCTGGCGCGCCAGCTGGTGGCGTCGCGCCCCTTCGCCTCGCTCGACGAGCTGCTGCGGGTGCGCGGCATGAACGAGCGACTCCATGCCAGGCTGCGCGACCGGCTCGTGCTCTGAGGTCAGCGCGGACTCTGAGGGCCGCTGAAGGACACTGACATGGGGTCCGCCCAGGACCGACTCAGCCGCCGCTGCGCTTGACCTTGAAGCCCTCGGCCTGCAGAAAGGCGACGATCTTGTCGCCATGCTCGCCCTGGACCTCGACCTGGCCGTCCTTGACTGTGCCGCCGCTGCCGCAGGCAGCCTTGAGCCGCTTGGCCAACGCCACCAGCGCCTCGGCGTCGAGCGCCAGCCCGCGCACGACCGTGACCGCCTTGCCGCCACGGCCCTTGGTTTCACGCTGCACGCGCGCGATGCCATCGCCCGCAGGAACGGCCTTGAGCTGGGCACATTGGCACTGCGCCACCGGCTGACGACAGCCGGGGCACATGCGACCGCTGTCGGTCGAATAGACCAGGCCACCGAGTGCGGAGAAGGATTTCATGATTGACCTTGGATCCGGCGCGGATCGAGTTCACGGATGCGGCGATCCTCGTAATAACCGCCGTATTCGGTATAGCGCAGGAAGGGCTTGCCACAGGCGCGACAGGCCCAGACCTCGCAGCGGTTGGCCGGGTGGTGCGCCAGCGAGATCGGCGCCAGCGGCGACCAGGCGTCGACGCCGGTCAGGCGCGACTCCTCCAGCGTGGGCTCGTCGTCGCCCGGCAACCAGAGCGCGCCGAGCGGCTGCAGCCGGGAAAGGACTCCCAACCCGGGCTGGCGTAGGGGCTGCAGGCGCTGCAGGTCGGCTGGCTGCCGCGCTGCTGCGCGATCTGCGTCGCTTGTTCGGGGCTCAGGTGCAACATGGCGGACCTCAGCGCGGATAGCCCGCGGGGGCATAGCCGGCCGCTGCTGGCGGGCGCGGCACGATCGGCGTGATCTGCAGCTGCAGATACTGGCCCGGGTCGGACGGCATCTGCGCGCTGTACTGCTTGCCGCCGAACTCGTAGACCACGTGGTAGCCGCTGACCCGGCTCTCGTAGACGGTCTGCGGGTAGCAGCGCCTGACCATCTGGGTCTCGGGCGGCGCTTCGCCCTCGATGCTGTTGCCCAGGATGGCGCCGCCAAACAGGCCCAGCACGGTGGCGGCCGCCTTGCCGCTGCCCTCGCCGATCGCGTTGCCAAGCGCGCCGCCCGCCAGCGTGCCCATCAGGGCGCCGGCACCGGACTTCTGGCCGCTGCGCGTGACGGCCTCATCCTGGCAGACCTGGCGACTGACCGGTACCTGCTGCATGACCGGGGTGCTGCTGATGACGCGCGCCATTTCCTGCTGCGCCTGGGCCGGCAGACCGGTCAGCATGGCGACGCAACAGGCTGCTGCGCCGGCCAGCCGGGCAAATTTGACGGGGTGCTTCATAGGCCACTCGATGGAACTTGATTGCCGGCGCACGGCAGCAGGTGCGGGATGGCTCACTTCTTGCTGCCGATCTTGCTTTCCTGGCCCGCGATCAGGCGGCTGATGTTGCCGCGGTGGCGCCACAGCAGCAGCAGGCTCATGACCGCGACGGCCAGGGCGACCGACGGGCTGCCGTACCAGGACCAGCTCTCGCCGCTGACCAGCACGTAAAAGCCAGGCGCGAACAGCGCTGCGACCACCGCCGCCAGCGAGGAATAGCGCAGCACCAGCGCCACGAACAGCCAGCTGCCCAGCGTCGCCAGGCCCAGCAGCGGCTCGAAGCCCAGCAGCACGCCAGCAGCGGTCGCCACGCCCTTGCCGCCCTGGAAGCGGAAGAAGACCGGGAACAGGTGGCCCAGGAAGGCCGCCATGCCGACTGCCGCCACGGTGCCGTCGCCCAGGCCCCAGGCCGAGCCCCAATGCACGACCAGCCAGACCGGCAACCAGCCCTTGGCGCCGTCGAGCAGCAGCGTCGCGATCGCCGCCTTCTTGCTGCCCGAGCGCAGCACATTGGTCGCGCCGGGGTTCTTGCTGCCGTAGCTGCGCGGGTCGCTCAGGCCCATGACTCGGCTGACGATCACCGCAAAGGAGAGGGAACCGATCAGGTAGGCGGCCGCCACGACGGCCAGGGTAGTCAGGTCAAACATGCTTTATCCAAAAAAGGCGGGTAGGCCGGGCTCAGGCCGCGGGATCGCGGTGTTCCCAGCGGATCTGGTCGATCGCCTGCAGCAGCTCGGGCGCCAGCGTGGTGCCCCAGGCATCGAGGCATTCGTCGAGCTGGGCCAAGCTGGTCACGCCGATGATGGTGCTGGCAACCTGCCACTTGGTATAGCAGAAGGCCAGCGCCAGCTGGGTCGGAGTCAGGCCATTCTCGCGCGCCAGCGCGTTGTAGCGCCGGGCTGCGACCAGCGAATCGGCCCGACCCCAGCGCTGCTTGCGCATCGACTCGTAGCGCGACATGCGGCCTTCGGGCGCTATCGGTGACTCGAAACCGCTGGCGTCGTACTTGCCGCTCAACAGGCCAAAGCCCAGCGGCGAATAGGCCAGCAGCGACACGCCCAGGCGGTGCATGGTCTCGTCAAGCCCGTTCTCGAGCGTGCGGTTGATCAGACAATAGGGGTTCTGCACCGTGGCCACGCGCGGCAGGCCATGGGCTTCAGCCAGGCGCACGAACTCGTGCACGCCGTAGGGGGTCTCATTGGACAGGCCGATCGCGCGCACCTTGCCGGCGCGCACCAGCTGGTCAAGAGCTTCGAGCTGCTCGTGGATGCTGGCGCAGGGCTTTTCCTCGGCCGGGTCGTAGTAGATCTTGCCGAAGGCAGGCACTGATCGCGCCGGCCAGTGGATCTGGTACAGGTCGATCACCTCGGTCTGCAGCCGGCGCAGGCTGGCGTCGCAGGCGGCCAGGATCTCGGCCCGGGTCAGGCCGGACTGCTCGCCGCGAATCCAGGGCATGCCACGCGAGGGGCCGGCGACCTTGGTCGCCAGCACGATCTTCTCGCGCGCCCCCGGGCGACTGGCCAGCCAGCGGCCGACGATGGTCTCGGTCGCGCCGCAGGTCTCGGCGCGCGCCGGCACCGCATACATCTCGGCGGTGTCGATGAAGTTGATGCCGCGCTCAAGCGCGCGGTCCAGGATGGCATGGCTGTCGGCCTCGCCGACCTGCTCGCCGAAGGTCATGGTGCCCAGGCAGATCGGAGTCACGCGCAATTCGCTCGCGCCCAGTGGTATCAGGTTCATGGTTAGGGTCTCTTGTACGCTTGGCTCTGATTTTGTCACGGCACCGAGGCCAGGTCGTCACGGCTTGCCGCAATAATCCCAAGGATGTACAAGGCCATTCGACCTTCAAGCAGCCGCTTTCTCACCCTTCGCCAGCAGCGCTACCATGTCCGCAGCTGGGGCGAGTACCGTCCGGGCATGGTGCCACTGGTGCTGGTGCATGGCTGGATGGATGTCTCGGCCTCGTTCCAGTTCGTGGTCGATGCGCTGCAGGGCGAACGCTTCGTGATCGCGCCCGACTGGCGTGGCTTCGGGCTGACACGCCCGCAAGGCGCCGGCCCGGACCCGACCGACTACGGTCCGGTCGACCACTATGTCTCGCCGGCCGAGTACCTGGCCGACCTGGATTTCCTGCTCGACGCGCTCGACGCCGAGCTCGGGCGCGACAGCGGCGCAGCCATCGACCTGGTCGGCCACAGCATGGGCGGCAACGTCGCCCTGGTCTACGGCGGCGTGCGGCCCCAGCGCGTGCGCCGGCTGGTCAACCTTGAGGGTTTCGGCCTGCCCGCGACGCGCCCGGCCCAGGCCGCGCGTCGCTATGCGAGCTGGATCGACCAGCTCAAGGCGCTCGAGCGCGGCGAGCTCGCGCTGCAGCAGTACGACAGCCTGGAAGGCGTGGCGCAGCGCCTGATCAAGACCAATCCGCGGCTGGCTCCGGCCAAGGCGCGCTGGCTGGCCCAGCACTGGGCGGCGCAGAACGAGTCCGGCCGCTGGCAGATCCTGGGCGACGCGGCGCACAAGGTCGTCAGCGCCCTGCTCTACCGCGCCGACGAGACGCAGGCGATCTGGCGCTGCATCACGGCGCCGACGCTATCGGTCGAGGCCTCGGACGACAGCCTGGCGCGCTGGTTCAAGCAGGGCGAATACAACTTGGATGAATTCCATCAGCGGCTGACTGCCGTGCCCGACTGCCGGCGCGCGCGGGTCGAGGACGCCGGCCATATGCTGCACCACGACCAGCCGGCCGCGGTGGCGCGGTTGATCGAAGATTTCCTGGCCTGAGATGCAGCGCTCAAGCCTGAAAGCGGACCTGCTGATGGTCCTGACTGCCGCGATCTGGGGCTCGACCTTCGTCGCCCAGCAGCTCGGCATGGACGGCGTCGGCCCGTTCACCTATACCGGTGCCCGCATGCTGCTGGGTGTCGCGCTGATCGCGCCGCTCTGGCGCTGGCGTGGCGGCCCCTTCGCCAGCCTGCCGGTGCAGCCGAGCCAGGGCCTGTGGGGCGCGGGACTGCTGCTGGGGCTGGTGCTGTTTTGCGCCATCAACCTGCAGCAAGTCGGCCTGCTCGGCACCTCGGTCAGCAACGCGGGCTTCATCACCGGGCTCTATGTCGTGCTGGTGCCAGTGCTGCTGCGCCTGGGTGGCACCCACATCACGCGCCAGGCCTGGATCGCGGTCGCGCTGGCCACCGCCGGTCTCTACTTCCTCAGCGTCAAGCCCGACGCCGGCATCGCCGCGGGCGACTGGCTGCAGCTCGGCGGCGCCCTGCTCTGGGCGGTGCATGTGCTGCTGGTGGGCCGGCTGACCCGGCGCCACGACCCGCTGCGGCTGTCGGTGCTGCAATACCTGGTCGCGGGCCTGCTGTCGCTGGCGGTCGCGCTGGCACAGGAAAGCATCACCTGGAGCGGGCTGGAACAGGCTGCCGGCGCCATCGCCTGGGGCGGCTTGCTCTCGATCGGCGTGGCCTACACGCTGCAGGCCATCGTGCAGCGCGATGCGCTGGCCTCGCATGCAGCCGTGATCTACAGCAGCGAGGGCCTGTTCTCGGCACTGGGCGGCTGGCTGGTGCTGAACGAACAGATCGGCCTGCGCGGCTGGAGCGGTGCTGCGCTGCTGCTGGCGGCCATGTTGCTGGCGCAATGGCGCTTCAAGCCCACCACAGCCGCTTGAACGCGCGCCCGCAAAGCCCCAGGCCGTGAGAAAATCGACCGTTTTGACCGATACAGAAGATAAATATCATGGAAGCCGAACGCCTCAACGCCATCTCCGCCCGCCTCGCCGACCTGAGCTCGCGCGTGATCGAGTTACGGGGGTATCTTTGACTACGATCACAAAGCCCTCAAACTGAGCGAAGTCAACAGCGCGCTCGAAGACCCCGCGGTCTGGAACAACCCGAAGCGGGCCCAGGACCTGGGCAAGGAAAAGAAGTCGCTGGAAGACGTCGTGCTGGTGCTCGACCGCCTGACCGGCGAGCTCGCCGACAACGGTGAGCTGTTCGAGATGTCCAAGGAAGAAGGTGACGACGACGGCCTGGAAGCGATCGAGGGCGAAGCTGGTAAGCTGGCAGCCGAAGTCGAGAAGCTCGAGTTCCGCCGCATGTTCAACCAGGAAGCCGATCCGCTCAACTGCTTCCTCGACATCCAGGCCGGCGCTGGCGGCACCGAGGCCTGCGACTGGGCCAGCATGCTGCTGCGCCAGTACACCCGCTACGGCGAGCGCAAGGGCTTCAAGGTCACGGTCGAGGACCTGACCGACGGCGACACCGCCGGCATCAAGAGCGCCACCATCAAGCTCGAGGGCGAGTACGCCTACGGCCTGCTGCGCACCGAGACCGGCGTGCACCGCCTGGTGCGCAAGTCGCCGTTCGACAGCTCGGGCGGGCGCCACACCTCGTTCGCCTCGGTGTTCGTCTACCCCGAGATCGACGACTCGGTCGAGATCAACATCAACCCGGCCGATGTGCGGATCGACACCTACCGCGCCTCCGGCGCCGGCGGCCAGCACATCAACAAGACCGACTCGGCGGTGCGCCTGACCCACATGCCGACCGGCATCGTGGTGCAGTCGCAAGACAGCCGCAGCCAGCACAGCAACCGCGACCTGGCCTGGGGTCGCCTGCGCTCCAAGCTCTACGACTACGAGATGCGCAAGCGCATGGAAGAGCAGCAAAAGCTCGAGGACACCAAGACCGACGTGGGCTGGGGTCACCAGATCCGCAGCTATGTGCTGGACAACAGCCGCATCAAGGACCTGCGCACCAACGTCGAAATCTCGGCCACCCAGAAGGTGCTCGACGGCGACCTGGACGCATTCATCGAAGCTTCTCTGAAACAAGGCGTTTGACCCATGACCTCACTGCGTGAAGGCAACACCCCGGTGGTGAAGCGCGAAGACTATGCCGCCCCGGCGTTCCTGGTCGACAGCGTCGACCTGTGCTTCGACCTCGACCCGGCCAAGACCCGCGTCCTCAACAAGATGTGGCTGCGGCGCAACCCGGCCGTGGCGGCCCAGCCGCTGCGCCTGGACGGCGAGGAGCTCAACCTGGCGCGCGTGCTGGTCAACGGCGAAGGCAGCAGCTTCAAGCTCGACGGCAACCAGCTCGTGCTCGAGAAGCTGCCCGAGGGCGACCAGCCGTTCGAGCTCGAGATCTTCACCACATGCGCTCCGGCCAAGAACAGCAAGCTGATGGGCTTGTACGTGAGCCAGGGCACCTTCTTCACGCAGTGCGAGGCCGAGGGCTTTCGCCGCATCACCTATTTCCTGGACCGTCCGGATGTGATGGCCAGCTATAGCGTGACGCTGCGCGCCGACAAGGCCGCCTACCCGGTGCTGCTGTCCAACGGCAACCTGGTCGAACAAGGCGAGCTCGATGACGGTCGCCATTTCGCCAAATGGGTCGACCCGCACAAGAAGCCCTGCTACCTGTTCGCGCTGGTGGCCGGCCAGCTGGTGTCGCGCGAGCAGCGCATCACCAGCCGCAGCGGTGGCCAGCATCTGCTGCAGGTCTACGTGCGCCCGGGCGACCTCGACAAGACCGAGCACGCGATGAACTCGCTGATGGCCAGCATCGCCTGGGACGAGGCGCGTTTCGGCCTGCCGCTCGACCTGGAGCGCTTCATGATCGTCGCCACCAGCGACTTCAACATGGGCGCGATGGAGAACAAGGGCCTCAACATCTTCAACACCAAGTACGTGCTGGCCAACCCCGCCACCGCGACCGATACCGACTACGCCGGCATCGAATCGGTGGTCGGCCACGAGTATTTCCACAACTGGACCGGCAACCGCGTCACCTGCCGCGACTGGTTCCAGCTCAGCCTGAAGGAAGGGCTGACGGTATTCCGCGACCAGGAATTCAGCATGGACATGGCCGGCAGCGCGTCGGCCCGCGCCGTCAAGCGGATCGAGGACGTGCGCGTGCTGCGCAGCGCCCAGTTCCCCGAGGACGCCGGCCCGATGTCGCACCCGGTGCGCCCCGACCAGTACGCCGAGATCAACAACTTCTACACCGTCACGATCTACGAAAAGGGTGCCGAGGTCGTGCGCATGCAGCAGACCCTGGTCGGGCGCGAAGGCTTCGCGCGCGGCATGAAGCTGTATTTCGAGCGCCATGACGGCCAGGCCGTGACCTGCGACGACTTCGCACAGGCCATCGCCGACGCCAACCCCGACAGCGAACTCGCGCGCCAGCTGCCCCAGTTCAAGCGCTGGTACTCGCAGGCCGGCACGCCGCGCCTGCACGCCAGCGGATCGTATGACGCCCAAATGCGCCGCTACACCCTGACGTTGGGCCAGAGTTGCCCCGCCACCGCCGGCCAGCCAGCCAAGGAAGCGTTCGTGATCCCGGTCGCGCTCGGACTGCTCGACGCGCAGGGCCGCGAACTGCCGGACAGCGCCCGCACCGTGGTGCTCAGCGAGACCAGCCAGACCGTGGTGTTCGACGACGTCGATGCCGAGCCGGTGCCCTCGATCCTGCGCGGTTTCAGCGCGCCGGTCGTGCTCGAGTTCGACTACAGCGACGCGCAACTGCTGACGCTGCTGGCCCATGACAGCGACGCCTTCAACCGCTGGGAAGCCGGCCAGCGCCTGGCGCTGCGCTGCGCGCTCGCCGCCGTGCAGTCGCCCGCTGCCGTGCACCAGCCGCTGGACGCGGCCTACCTCGACGCCATGCGCGCGATCCTGCGTGCACCCGGACTCGACTCCGCCTTCAAGGAACTGGTGCTGACGCTGCCGGGCGAGACCTATATCGCCGAGCAGCTCGACCTGGTCGATCCGCAGCGCATCCACGCGGTGCGCGAAGCCATGCGCGAGCAGCTCGCCCACGCGCTGCACGACGACTGGGTGCAGGCCTTCGAGGCCAACCACGACAACGGCGCCTTCCGCCCCGATCCGGTCTCGAGCGGCAGGCGTGCCCTGGCCGGCCTGGCGCTGACCATGCTGTGCCTGGCCGCGCGCGAGAACGGCAACCCGGTCTGGCCGGGCAAGGCGCTGCAGCGCTTCAAGGATGCCGGCAACATGACCGACCGCGTCAGCGCGCTCGGCGCACTGGTCGGCAGCGGCTCGGCGCTGGCGGCACAGGCGCTCGAACGCTTCCACGCGCTGTTCAAGGGCGAGGAGCTGGTGCTCGACAAATGGTTCGCGCTGCAGGCCGGCGCGCCCGACCGCGGCGGCAACATCCTGCCCCAGGTCAAGCAGCTGCTGAGCCACCCCGACTTCCACCTGCGCAACCCGAACCGCGCCCGCAGCCTGATCTTCAGCTACTGCAACGCCAACCCGGGCGCCTTCCACCGCGCTGACGCCGCCGGCTACCTGTTCTGGAGCGAGCGCGTGCTCGAGATCGACGCCTTCAACCCGCAGGTCGCCGCCCGCCTGGCGCGCGCGCTCGACCGCTGGAGCAAGCTGGCCGAACCCTACCGGCATGCCGCACGCGAGGCCATCGCCCGCGTCGCCGCCAAGCCCGACCTGAGCAACGATGTGCGCGAAGTCGTCACGCGCGCACTGGCCGACTGAATCACCACTAGGAAACCGCAATGAGCCACCGAATCTCCCTGACCCGCTACCTGGTCGAACAGCAACGCGAACACGGCCGCATTCCGCCCGAGCTGCGCCTGCTGCTCGAAATCGTGGCGCGCGCCTGCAAGCGCATCGCCATCAGCGTCAACAAGGGCGCACTGGGCGAGGTGCTGGGCAGCGCCGAAAGCGAGAACGTCCAGGGCGAAGTGCAGAAGAAGCTCGACATCATCGCCAACGAGGTGCTGATCGACGCCAACGAATGGGGCGGTCACCTGGCCGCGATGGCGTCCGAGGAAATGGAAAACATCCATGTGGTGCCCAACCGTTACCCGCAAGGCGAATACCTGCTGATGTTCGACCCGCTCGACGGCAGCAGCAACATCGACGTCAACGTCTCGATAGGCACCATCTTCTCGGTGCTCAAGAAGCCCAATGACGACCCGAAGGCGATCGAGCCGGTGTCCGAGCAGGACTTCATGCAGGCTGGCAGCCAGCAGGTCGCCGCCGGCTACTGCGTCTATGGTCCGCAGACCACGCTGGTGCTGACCGTGGGCGACGGCGTTGCGATGTTCACGCTCGACCGCGAGCAAGGCTCCTGGGTCATGACCGCCGACCAGGTCAGCATTCCTGAAGACACCAAGGAATTCGCGATCAACATGAGCAACATGCGCCACTGGGACCAACCGGTCAAGCGCTATGTCGACGAATGCCTGGCCGGCAAGGACGGCGTGCGCGGCAAGGACTTCAACATGCGCTGGATCGCCTCGATGGTGGCCGACGTCCATCGCATCCTGACCCGCGGCGGCGTCTTCATGTACCCCTGGGACAAGCGCGAGCCGAACAAGCCGGGCAAGCTGCGCCTGATGTACGAAGCCAACCCGATGAGCTGGCTGATCGAGCAGGCCGGCGGTGCCGCGACCAACGGCCGCCAGCGCATCCTCGACATCAAGCCGACCGAACTGCACCAGCGCGTCAGCGTGGTACTGGGCTCGAAGAACGAGGTCGAGCGCATCACCGCCTACCACCTGGAAGCCGACGCGGCCCAGTAAGCAGAAACTGCGCGAAAACCCGCTATAATCTATGGCTGTGTCAGCGCAACGCTGACACGTGTGCCGGTGTAGCTCAGTCGGTAGAGCAGCTCATTCGTAATGAGAAGGTCGAGGGTTCGATTCCTTTCTCCGGCACCATGCGAACAAACAAAGGCCCCCAAGGATCACCACTTGGGGGCCTTTTTCATTGGTGCGCAGGGGAGAGCATCCCCCAGGGACGCACAAAGACCCACATTGACAGCCACGAGCAAGCGGGGGAACATCCGGGGGAACGAAAGCCGATGTTCCCCCAAGAGCGGGGGAACAGGCGCAAACCACCCCCTACCCTTCCCCATGCTGACCGAAGCCCACTGCAAAAACGCCACCTGCCCACCCGACAAAGCCCGCGCTCGGCTGGCTGATTCGGGCGGGCTGTACCTGGAAGTCTCCACCAACGGATCACGGCGCTGGTTCTGGAAGTACCGCAAGGACGGCAAGGAGGGCCGGCTGGCGCTGGGAGGCTATCCAGCCGTCACCCTCAAGGCGGCACGGCAGGCGCGCGACGAGGCCAAGGCCAAGAAGGCGGACGGCGTAGACCCGGTGCAGGCCCGGCAGGTCGAGAAGCTGAAGGCCAGCGTAGGCGGCGGCGACACATTCGAGGCCGTGGCGCGCGAATGGCTGGAACGCAAGCGCCCAGGATGGAGCGCGACCCACTACGAGCGCGAGCGGCGCAACATCGAGAAAGACCTGATGCCCTGGCTGGGGCCGCGCAAGATCAGCGGCATTGAGCCGGTCGAGCTGCTGGGCGTGGTGAAGAAGGTAGAGGACCGGGGGTCGCTGGAAGTGGCGCACCGCGTGCTGATGACAGCGGGCGGCGTATGGGCCTATGCGCTGGCAACGGCGCGCGCGGATCGGATCATCACGCAAGGGCTGACCAAGGCGATGAAGCCGCACACGAAGAAGAACCTGCCCGCCATCACCGATCCGGTGGAGCTGGGGGAGCTGCTGCGCGCCAGCGATGCCTACAAGGGCGGCGCGATTGTCCGCGCGGCGCTGGCGCTGGCACCGCTGCTGTTCCAGCGGCCCGGCAACCTGCGCACGATGCGATGGACGGACCTGGACCTGGAGCGGGCACTGTGGAGCATCCCCAGCGAGGACATGAAACGCACCAAGGCCGGGAAGGTCAACGGACAACCCCACGTTGTCCCCCTGCCCCGTCAAGCCATGGCCCTGCTGCGCGAGCTGCACCCGCTGACAGGCGGCGGGGAGTGGGTCTTCCCTGGCCTGCGCAACGCCAAGCGCCCACTGAGCGAGGCCGGGGTAAGTGCTGCCCTGGCGGCGATGGGCTACAAGGGCCGGCAGACGTGGCACGGGTTCCGGGCAACAGGCCGCACCATCCTTCGGCAAGTGCTGAAGTACCCCGCCGACGTGATCGAGGCGCAACTGGCGCACGTCGGGCAAATCACCCACGGCGGCGCGTACGACCGGGCGACCCACCAGGACGAACGCGCCGACATGCTGCAAGTCTGGGCGGACTACCTGGACAAGCTGCGCACCGGGGCAGACGTGATCCAACTGCGGGCCGCCTGACCCAGCGCCAGCAGCAAGCCCATCACCAGCCCGGCCAGTGAGCCGGGTTTTTTGTGGGCGGACGCCTGAATCCTCTCATGCGAGGTTCTATTTATGTGAGTCACACAAGTCACAAGGTCACAAATACCCATTCTCATAGGAGAGCGGAGCGGAATCCTTGTGACCTGATGGGGTTTGTAGCAGGTCACACAGGGCACAAGCCCGGTGCTGGCCCTGTTTGCGGGTGACGTTCCACCCGTTCCACCACGGCGGGGCTGCTGGCAGGGCTGGATCGCTGGCGCTGGTCTTCGGCATGGCGTAGAGCTGCCGACCATCGGGAGGACGTGCGCGGCATGGTCGACGACTTCAAGGGAATGGCGCTGGCCCTGGCGCTGGCAGGGATGAACGGATCGTTCACCCACCTTGGCGGCATGGGTCGGTGAAACACCCCCCCCCTACCGGCGGCAAAGGGGCTGGTGTTTTGCCACCCCCTTCGGCGGCATGGGTTAGCGGAACGCGAGTCCATCGGCCCGAGCTGCCCGATAGAATCCACCTTTTCCGCAACAGGTAGAAAATGAGCACGACACCCAAACGAGGCAGGCCGCGCGATCCGGCCAAGCTGGCGCTGGTCCTGGCAGAGTTGAGCGGCGACCCGGCCCTGTTCTTCGAGTACGGCACACCGCCCTACAACGTGGCGGACGTGGCCCGGCGCTTGGAGATGGACCCGGCCAACCTGCGCGCCTACCTGCTGGCCTTGGAGCGTGACGGGCTGGTGATCCGCGAGCGGCGGGCCGTCGAGTGCTGGAACGCCATAGCAGTGGGGCACCTACCCCGGCGCGTACTGTGCTTCTGGAACGCGGCGACGATGGAGCAGGACCGAGCAGCGGGCGACGCCTGGAACGCTGGGGCTGATGACCGATCCGCCGAAGCAGCAGCGTCGATGTTCAAGCTGTTCAGCAAGCCCAGCGCCCGGCAAGAGCTGCCGTTGGTCGAGGTGATCCGGTAGGTGCGCGCCGCATCAAGGCGGTAAATTTCGCCGGATCGATCCGGAGGATTTTCCGGTCGAACACCAGCACCGCGCCCATGCCGAAGTCACCAGCCGTCACCGGGAAGTCACCAGCAGGCACCAAGAAGTTACGGCCCCAGTATCCAAAACTGACCAGGAGCTATCCAGCTCTTGCCGCCCTGGTTGGCGCTCAACAGGCGCGTCAGGTGCTGCCTGCCTAAAATCCAGGCATCCCACCACCGGAGGCAAAACATGCAGCAGCATACCGACAAGCCCGCGAGGAAGCCGAAGCCGCTGGCGCTGGACCGCACGATTCACACGCTGGGGGTCGATGCCTTCAGGCGCATGGTGCGCTACCTGGTCAAGCATCCCGTGGTCGCGCCGGCAGAGCGGTCCGGTCGAGTGGTGCGCGCCTGCGGTATGAGGAAGGCACGGGCAGCGGCATGACCGAGCAGCAGAAACCCGAGATGCCCAGGCCCGACGCCGAGGCCAAGCCAGCAGCACCGACCGAATGGCGTAGCCCGACCATGCTCAGTCCTGAGGAAATCGAGGATTTGAGGCGGGATGCTCAACAATCATCCGAGAGGATGCGGGCAATGCTTGCGGCACGGCGCGCAAAGCAGGCAGCAGACCGATAGCCCCAACCACCTGTAAAAACCTGTACCCGCGCCGAGTGCGCAAGGCCGCTTGGCACCAAAACGCACCAAACTGTTACCAGCCCCAAGCCCGGCCCCGTGAAGTGCCTGACGCCCTTGCTGGCCGACCTGGAGGAACTGAAGCGCCTGCGCGACCTGCTGGCCGAGGTCCAAGCCCCAGGCTATCGGCGACAGGCGGCAGAGCCTGAACCAGCGAAGGGCTGGCTGAATCGACTGCTGGGCTGACCGGCTCACTTTTGAGGCGGTCGCTGCTTGCGGCCCGCCAGCATGGCAACCTGCGGTCAACCTGTGGCAGCCAGAGCGCGGCGGTCGGTCGCGCAACCTGTTCGGCTACTTCAGAAAACTTCAGGTTGGCCGCGTGCTGATCCGCCCGGCAATGCGGGGTTACGCCCTAGCGCCGAATGAGTAGGGTGGTCGAGCTCTCCGACGTTAGAGAAGAGTCATGCAGGGTGGGCGAGCTGTCCGACTTCCCTGGTCGAGCTGTAAGCAGGCCCACCAGAGAGCCGCAGCAGGCCGGGCGCGACGTGGGCACCCAAGCGCATGATGCGAGCGCCTGAGCGCCTGCAATGGGCCTTGCTGGCGCTGCTGTTTGCCGATGCCTGACCCGTGCCACAATCGAGCCGACACGCCTAGCCGCTGGCTGATCCCCAACGGCGAAAACCCGGACACCCTGACCGGGCGGCGTGTTTTTCGTTTGGGGTTGCGATACAGGGGAACGCATGGATTACCGCGAAGAACGCGACAGCGTGATTTCGGAGTGGTGGAAGTTCGTTGATGAGTTCACCATTCATCAGGCGGCGCTATTGATAGTCGGTGTTGAGCCGAATTCAGAGACAGGGACGTATTGCAAAGACTGGAAGCCGCATGAACAGCCGGATGGTTACAGTATTATTTTGACTGCTATTTGCTCGGCTCTTATACGTGGCGATATTTCTGGTAGAAATATTCAAAAAACAGTATACAACCCTGAATTTGAATGTGAATATGATGTCGAGGGATCTACGGATATTGATAAATCAACCGTTGAGCGTGATTCAGTTGCAGACTGGCTTTCTAGTAAGGGGCACCGGGTCGGCTTCTTCTTTCCTGAAAAACCGGATGACACCGGATTACCTGATTACTTGAATCCGAACCATCCCAGGTATTCAGACAAACTCGCGGCAGCGGTTATGGTTTGGCAAGCGATGGACGACGAGACCCTGCGTGGCAAAAAAGGACTTGTGCCAGCCATGATTAGCTGGCTTGAATCTAGGTATAAGGAATTCCGGCTGGTACACAAGCAGTCAGGAAGGGGGAAGGGAGGCGTAATCACCCACTCGATAGGTGACCGCAACGACGGAGCAATCAAAGTTGTTGCCCAGGTTGCCAACTGGAATGTTGATGGCGGGGCGATGCCCACGCCTGAAGCAGGGAACCTACCCACCCCCCAGGGATAACCTACCCACCCCCACGGAACACCATGTAAGCCACTGATGGCCTTTGTTTTTCTGAGCGCGCTCGCCTTCCTAGTGGATCAAGCGAAGCGACCGAAGCCGAAGAATCCACCCACCCCCACCGGGTTTTAGGGGGGTAGGTTTTCTGAACCTGTCCAGCTATTCCACTGCCTATCTGCTCGGCACAGTAGCCCCAATCCCTGACCTATTGCACAGGGAACCACAAAGGGGCGCTAAATGGCGATACTGCGAAAGTTGGAAACACGGGCCGAACTCGGCTACCGCTCGAACACGAGCATAGACAATGCGGTCAAGACGGGGCTGATTACCCGTCCTGTTCCCATCGGGGCACGGGCAGTCGGCTGGCCTGACGATGAAATCCGCGCCATCAACGCAGCCCGCATTGCAGGCAAGACCGACGACGAGATTCGCACCCTGGTCGAGTACCTGCAAGGCCAGCGCGCAATCAAGTTCGAGCGCCTGATAGGCGGCATGGCTGCCAACGATGCGGCGCCAGCACCGGCAGCAGCCGGCAACGTGGTTGAACTGGGGAGGCGCTGATGATGGAGCGGGCCACTCAAAAGAGAAAGCCTGCCGGGGACGGCAATCCCACGGCAGGCCAGCAAACCAACAACACCCAAGCCGCCATTGTGCCGGGCTGCATTGCACAGGGCAAGGCTGACGCACTGGCGCTGGGGAGAACCCGATTCACCCCCAGGCAGACCCGCGCGCTGGAAATGCTGATGCCCGGCCACTGGATCACACGCGAGACGCTAGACCGTGGGGCTGGCGCATCCAATTCCCCGGACCTGATCCAGCAGCTTCGGGGCAAGCTGGGACGGGACGGAATCGAGATGGAGCTGTTCGACGCCACCGACCGAGACGGCAAGCCGACGCGACCGGGCCGCTACCGCCTGACCCAGCAGGGCCGCGAGCGCCTGGCGCAGATCAACGTGACCACTGACCAAGGGAGTGCCGCAGCATGAGCCAGATCATCACGCGCGACTATCAGGGCCACGCCATTGCCTACCAGGGCAACGGCTGGTTCAACGCCACCCAGGCAGCGGCCAAGTTCGGCAAGAGCCCGTATGAGTGGCAGCGGCTGCCGGATACGGTTGCCTACCTCGCAGCCCTTGAGCGCAAATACGGGAAAATCCCGTATTCAAAAAGCAAACGAGGTGCGAGCGGCGGCACATGGCTGCATCCGAAGTTGGCCGTTCGCTTTGCTCAGTGGCTGGACGTGGATTTCGCCGTCTGGTGCGATGAGCAGATAGACGCCCTGATCCGTGGCCGCGACGACTGGCGCAAGCATCGCCACCAGTCCGCCTCGAGCTTCAAGGTCCTGAGCGAGGTTCTGCGCATGGTCCGGCAGGACGACGGCAAGGCGACCGAAGCCCACCACTACGCCAACGAGGCCAAGCTGGTGAACTGGGCACTGGCTGGCGAGTTCAAAGGGCTGGACCGTGACGCCATGAGTGCCGCCGAGCTGGCGCTGTTGGCCTTCCTGGAGCAGCGCAACGCGGTGCTGATTGGGCGCGGCCTGGCCTATGACCAGCGCAAGCCCATGCTCAGGCAGTACGCGATGGATTGGCGTACCGACCGACTGGCGATCAACGGGGAGGCCGCAGCATGACCGCGCCCACCACCCCCACCCAGGCCGCCAGCAGGCCCACCAGCGCGCGCGGCGTGATCGACATGGGCCAGCGTACCCAGCGCCAGCGAACTAGCCCCCTGGCTTCAGGCGTGCGCCGACCGTGGAGCCGTCGCGCTCAGGTGCAGCCCCAGGGCCTTGATCACCTTCATGATGGTGGCGAACTCGGGGTTGCCATCGGCAGACAGCGCCCGGTAGAGCCCTTCGCGGGCCAAGCCGGTATCTTTCGCAAGCTGGGTCATGCTGCGCGCGCGGGCAATCGTGCCCAGCGCCTGACGGATCAGGCTGCCGTCGCCGGGATCGTCCTCGACGCACAGGGCGAAGTAGTCGGCGCAGTCCTGTTCGGTCTTGAGGTAATCGGCGCTATCCCATCGGGAAAACTTCTCGGTCATGCTTCTTCAGGCGTGCGCCGCCTCGAAGCGCTGGATTCGTTGCAGCACGCCGGCCATGGCTTCGCGGGCCAGCTCGGTGTCGTAGTGGGTTTGCAGGTTGATCCAGCTTTGCGCATCGGTGCCGAAGAAGGCCGCCAGGCGCAGCGCCGTATCGACCGTGATGCCACGCTGACCATGCACTATCTCGTTGATGCGGCGAGCCGGCACGCCGATGGCCTTGGCCAGCGCGTATTGGCTGATGCCCAGGGGCTTGAGCCAGTCTTCCAGCAGGATCACGCCGGGATGGGACAGTGGAACTTCGCGGGTCATGATGACGCTCCTTCAGTGGTAATCGACGATTTCGACGCGCTGGGCATGGCCGTCGAGCCATTCAAAGCACAGGCGCCATTGGCCGTTGATGCGGATGCTCCATTGGCCGGCCCGGTCGCCAGTGAGCATTTCCAGCCGGTTGCCGGGCGGCACGCGCAGAAAGTCGAGCGTCGCGGCGGCGTGGAGCTGTTGCAGCTTGCGCAAGGCCACGGCCTCGAAGTTGGAGAACCGCGCCACGCGCCGCCCCTCGAACAGCGCCCGCGTGTCTTTGCAATGGAAGCCCTGAATCATGGGGCAATAGTAACGGATGGCGTTATTAACGTCAACCAACAAGCCCCAACCAGCCCCAAGGACGCCCACCACACCCGCGCCCGGCTGTGCTACAGTCATTCCCAGACGATGCCCAGTAAAGCACCGTCAACGGGATTGGCGTCCCGGAATTCACTTGGCGCAGCAAGCCGCGCGCCGCAATGCGACAGCGGCTTTTTTCATGTCCTCATGCTGCGTGAGGCAGCACGGTGCAACCCGAATTCAACCCTTCGCCCTGCGCGTGGGGTTCGGTTTGGCGGTCCGTGTGGGGAGTCCCGCAAGGGGCTCGCCGGTTCCAAGTGCCGGTACGCCAACCTACACGGACTGCCTCCCCTTGATTGGCGTCGAGGGCGGCAGGTTCACAACCTGTCCACTTGGAGCCTCATCATGGCTGACACCACCGCAACCGCTGTGCGCTCGACCGCGCACGTCATCACCCTGGCCGGCCGCCGCGCTGCGCCGTCTATCACCAACACCACCGACCGCGACACCATCGCCCTGCACGTACAGGCTGAGAACGCCTTGAGCATGGCGCTGGGCCTGCTGCGCAACCCGCAAGGCACCGCTGCCGACCTGGAGCGAGCCACTGCCCGCGCCTGCCGTGCCGCTACCCTGCTGCGCCGCGCCTGCGCCGCCCAGGCCGAAGGGGGTGCAGCATGAGCACGACCACCGTTCGACTGGTCGCCCGCACGGCGACGCCCTACGGCACAGCAGACGTTCGCACCCGGCCCGAGCTGGTCGAGCTGTGGTTCGGCGTCAACGATGCCCGCATGGGCTTCATTGCCGACCTGTCCCCGGCCTGCGCCCGCGAGCTGGCAGCCGCACTGCTGGCCCATGCTGACGCTGCCAAGCGTGAAGGAGGTGCAGCATGAGCGACACCACCAAGACCTCCGACGCCGTGATCCAGAAGCGCCGCGCCGACGACTGGAAGAGGCCTTCGAGCGTCCCGCGTCAGGACGTTTTCAACTGGCGCGATGGTGAAAACGTGGCCTTCATTGATGACAAGGGCTATGCCCGCATCGGCGCGGCCCTGAGTGGCGCCCGTGCCATCACGGCTATCCTGATGCAGCACGACCTGGACCGCAACAACGACGAAGGGCAAGAGCCAGGGTTGAGGCTGGGGGAGATCACCACGCATGGCCTGTTCGAGGCGCTGGCGAGCTGTCTGGAGCTGGCAGAGATGCAAGCGACCAGCGGCAATTCCACCTGGACAACAACGGCGGCGGCTGACGGTCCAGAGGCCAAGCACATGCGCCAGGCGGCAATGGATGCCCGCATCCACCAGGACGACCGCAGCGCAGCCGCGCGGGTCAAGATGCGCGCCGAGCAGGCGGCGAAAAGGGGTGCGGCATGACCCCAACACAGAAGAAGCTGCTGGCCGAGCTGGTCACGTTGCGACACGCTGCGCGCGGCTGGGTTCGCGTCAACCGCTTGGTGCGGGACAACATCAAGCGGTTCGAGGTCAACCGTGATCTAGCCTTGGCTTGTGGAGATTCGGAGGTCGAGCAAGATTCCCGCGGGCTCATTCAAGAGAGCCGAGAGAGGCTGACCGAATACCGCTTCTACCTGGTCGAAGTCGGGCAGCACTTCAACCGGCTGTCCCGTGAGATCAACGAGCATCTGCCGCGCGAGGCATGGCTTGAAGCCCTGAGCGTCAACCGTGCCGAATGGGAGACGGAATCCATGCGCCAGCACGGCGGCACCCCAATGAATGTCGTGGCCGTGCTGCGCCTGGAAAACAGTGCGACCAGGGACGATGACATAGCCACGCGCCCCCTGGCATGGTGTTGCCAGATGGCGCTGATGAACGCCATGCAGACCAGCGACAAGCTGGACCGCGCCATTCATGAGGCCAGCAACGAGTTCTTCGGCGGAGCCTTCGGGGAGTACCGCGAGCGGTCGCCACTGGAGCGCATGGGCATCCCCGCATCCATGATCCAAGGGGGTGAAGGATGACCGCCACAACGATCAAGCCCCACCCCGAGCGTGACGGCGACCGCCACCTTCGGCCCGCCGCCTACTATGCCCTTGCCCTGCTGGCCGGCGCCATCGGCCTGTCGGCCAGCTATGTGACGGTCCAACTGTTTGCGCTGGCGATCCGCGTGACCGATCCCGAAGGCCCGACGCGCGAGCTGCTGACACTGACCGCTGCGCTGTTCGTCGCTGCCGAGCTGACCGCGATGTTCGTCATCGGGCTGGCGCCCGTGCGACGCCTGCGCGCGCTGCGCTGGCAGTTGGCCGCTTGTGCCGTGGCCCTGGTCGCGTTCGAGGCCGTCAGCCTCTACGGCGCCCGTGTCGCCCTGGTGCAGTCTGCTGATGCTCGAGCACATGCTGGCGCTGGCCGCGTCGAGCAGTTGCGAGCGAGCATTGCAGTCAACCGCAGCAGCGCCGCCGCCCTGGTCGCCGCTGGCCAGCGCAGCAGTCAGTCGGCCATTGCATCGAGCCGGGCCGATGGCGCGCAGTCGATCCGGGAGGCGGCAGCGCTGGAAGCCGACAACCGCCGCATGGCTGCCGAGCTGGCGCAGTTGGAGGCCGGGCGCACCCCGACCGTGACCGACGTTTTCGGGCAAGGGGGAGTCATCGTCCTGGCGGTCGCTCAGTCCCTGCTGATTTCCTGCATCGGCCTGCTGTTCCTGGGCGCTGCTGGCGCACTGGCGCGCGCGGCTCGGGATGCGCGCGGGACTGCAACGACCGATGCAGCGCCAGCCCAAGCGGCAGCACCGACCGTTGCACCCGTTCAGCAGCCGACCCGCGCCGTTGTCCTGCCGAGCTGGCACCGCTGCACCCTGCCGGCGCTGGCTGCTGGCGCTGGACTGCTGGGCGCCTCCCTGGCCCATGCCGAGCCGATGCAGACCCCGGCACGATCCGCCGATGCACCGACCGATGCACCGTCAGCCCAGGCCGATGCAGTGCCGGTCGCAGTCGATGCACTGGTGACCGCCGTGCCGGACGCACCCCACGGGACTGATGCACCCGACGAGGACGGCGCGCGCTTCCTGCGCGTGAGGGAGGGCATCGAAGCCGGGCGCATCAAGCCCAGCCTGCGGGCCATCTACGCCGCTGAAGGCGCCTCTCAAGAGGTTGCGCGCCGCTACCTGGAGGGACTTGAGCAGGACGGCGTGATTGAACGGGCGGGACGGGGCTATGCCCTGCGCGCCATCACATCACCAGCGAAGAAAGGGGGCGAGGCATGAACGCTCCGCACCACCCATCACTCAGCGAGGCCGCGACCCTGGCCGCGTTTTCCGATGCGATCCGGGCCGCTGGCCTGACACCGCCCGAGCAGATCGATGCGGACGGCGCTATCCACCGCTTCAGCAGCAGCGGCAAGCGCGGCGATGAGGCCGGCTGGTACAGCCTGCACGCTGACGGCATACCGGCTGGGTCTTTCGGATGCTGGCGGTCCGGACTGTCTTCGACCTGGTGCGCCAAGTCCGCCAACGAGATGACCCAGGCCGAGCAGGCAGCGCACCGGCAGCGGGTCGAGGCGATGCAGGCGGCGCGCAAGGCTGACCAGGAGCAGCGCCAGCAGCAGGCAAAAGCCGAGGCTGCGCGGCGCTGGGAGGCAGCAGCCCCCGCCCAGGATTACCCGTACCTGAAGCGCAAGGGCATCCAGGCCCACGGCACGCGGGTTGAGGGCGACCGGCTGCTGATCCCGATGCACCTGACGGAAGGCGGCACGCTGCAAAGCCTGCAAGTAATCGACTTCGCCGGAGGCAAACGCTTCCTGCCTGGCGGACGGGTCAAGGGTTGTTTCTGCCTGCTGGGAGAGCGTGAGGAAATCGAGGATGGGGCCGAGCTGGTGATCTGCGAGGGCTTCGCCACTGGCGCCAGCATCCGCGAAGCGACGGGCTACCCCGTGGCGGTCGCCTTCAATGCGGGCAACCTGGAGGCCGTGGCGCTGGCGCTGCGCTCCAAGTACCCCGGCGCGCGCCTGATCCTGGCCGCTGATGACGACTGGCGCACCGAGGGCAACCCTGGCTTGGACAAGGCGACCGAGGCCGCGCGGGCGGTAGGCGCCTGGCTGGCCGTGCCCAGGTTCCCAGAGGACTGCCGACCGGACGTGGCTACCGACTTCAACGACCTGCACAAGTTGGCGGGGCTCGAGGCGGTGCGCGAGTGCTTCACGGCGGCGCTGGCCACTGAAGCGGTGACGCCTGCGCCAGCGATCCAGATCCCCGGCGAGCACGACCGCCCGGCCTACCTGGTCCTGGACGACTGGCACGAGGAAGGCGGCACCCGCTACGCGCCCGGCGTCTGGCACTTCGGACTGAAGCCCAGCAAGGGAGACGCACCGCCAGCGATGACCCAGCAGCGCGTTTGTGGTCCGCTGCACATCGAGGCCGTCACCACCGACACCAGCGACGGCAACTATGGCCGGCTGCTGCGCTTCAAGACCACCACGGGCGGATGGAAAAGCTGGGCCATGCCCATGGCGATGCTCAAGGGGGACGGGTCCGACCTGCGCGGCGAGCTGTTGAGCATGGGCCTGGACATTGCCCACCGGGGCCGGGAGCAGTTGACCGCCTACCTGCAACACCGGGCACCCGAGCGGGTGATCCAGTGCGCCACACAAACCGGCTGGGCCGGGCCCGAGCGGCAAGCCTTCGTCCTGCCAGATGCCGTCATCGGTCCCCAGGCGGCCGGCGTGACCTACCAGAGCGACCACGCGGGCGGCGATGAATACACCACGCGCGGCACCCTGGCGGGCTGGCAGGCCGGCACGGCGGCGCTGGCCGTCGGCAATCCCATGCTGGTGCTGGCGCTGTGCACCGCGTTCGCTGGTCCCGTGCTGGCCCTGGTCGGCGCGGACAGTGGCGGCATCAACACCATCGGCGCCAGCAGCAAGGGCAAGTCGTCCATGCTGTTCGCAGCCTGTTCGGTATGGGGCGGGCCGAGCTACCGGCGCAACTGGCGAGCCACGGGCAACGGGCTGGAGTCGGTCGCTGCGCTGTTCAACGACTCGCTGCTGGCGCTGGACGAGATCAGCCAATGCGACCCGCGCGAGGTGGGCGAGACGGTCTACATGCTGGGTAACGGCCAAGGCAAGACCCGAGCAGCCAGGACAGGCGGCGCGCGATCCGTGGCCCGCTGGCGTGTCTCGATCCTGAGCAACGGCGAGCGCTCGATTGTGGCGACGATGGAGGAAGGCGGCTTCAGGACCAAGGCCGGGCAGGCGGTGCGCATCATCGACTTGCCCGTCACCGACCAGGCGCATGGAGCATGGGACCGCCTGCACCAGTACCCGAGCGGGGCGGCGCTGTCGGATGCCCTGCGGCGCGAGGCCGAAACCCACTACGGGCACGCGGGCCGAGCCTTCCTGGAACGGCTGACCCGTGATGACCATGACCAAGTGCGCGAGCTGCTGGCAGACATCAAGGCCCGGCCCGAGTTCAACGCCGAGGGCGGGGAAGGGCAGTTTCAGCGGGTCGCGGCACGCTTCGCAGTGCTGGCGCTGGCCGGCGAACTGGCAACCTTGTACGGTGTGACCGGCTGGCAGCGGGGCGAAGCGATCCGGGCGACGGCCGTGGCCTTGCGGCTGTGGCTTGGGATGCAGGACGGCAGGACCACGGACGCCGAGGGGCCGCAAGTGGTCGACCAGGTGACGGAGTTCATCGACCGCCACGGGGATAGCCGGTTCAGCGATGCAGACGCCGACCCGCTGCACTCGCCACCTGTGCGGGAACGTGCGGGCTGGTGGAGGGATCGGGACGGCGAGCGGGTCTATCTGTTCACCGGGCAGGGACTCAAGGACGCGCTCAAGGGTCACGACCTCAAGCGCGCGCTGGATCACCTGGAGCAGGCCGGGATGCTCAAGACCCGCAACAAGACCGAGCGCATCCGTGCCATCGGGGGCACGACGAAGAAGTTCTACACCGTCAAGCCGACCGACGCGGGAGACGCCAAATGAGCGCGGCAGAGCTGGCGCAATGGTTGCGCGACACCGCCGAAACCGTGCCTGACGCTGGGTTTGTGACCTGTGACCGGAGACACAAGCCACACGAACGCCAGCAGGTTACACCCCAAGGCCATGATTTCAAAAGGGAAACAGACGCTTGTGACCTTGTGCCCGCTGTGACCGTGTTTTCGGAACGTGTAGGCAAGCAGGATACCGAATCGAGGCCGCAGCGGTCCGACCCCTACGCTATCGGTGCACCCTGGCGACCGCTGGCCGCTGCCTACTACCGGCATCACTTCACCTGCAAGACCTGCACGGCAGCAGGCCACGGACGCGGCGACCGCTGCACCGCTGGCGCTGATCTATGGGCCAGCTATGAAGCCGCAAGCGATGCGGCGCACGACACCAACACGAACGCACGGAGGATCAGGACATGATCGACGCACTGATAGCTGGCAAGCTGCACGGACTGCCAAGCCAGAGGACCAGCAAGAACGGCAACACCTTCACGACCGCCAAGGTGAGGGTTCCGACCGGGGAGGAATCAACCTTCTGCAACGTCATCGCCTTCGACCAGGGCACACAGGACGCGCTGTTGACGCTGGCCGCTGGTGAGGCTGTCGCGCTGGCTGGTGAACTGAAGGTGAGCACCTGGACGGACAAGAACGGCGTCACGCGCCCAAGCCTTGATCTGGTCGCATCCAAGGCGCTGACGCAGTACCACCTGACCAAGCGGCGGCGCACCATGCAACCCGAGCAGGACGGCGGGCAGCGCCAGCAGGATCGACCATCACACGACGCATGGGCGGCAGCAGCGCCAGCCGGGCGGCAGCAGTACCGACGCGGCGACTATGCGCCCGATCCCGGAGATCTGGATGACGGCGGCGACCTGCCCATCTGATCCAGCGCCAGCATCATCAAGGGGGTCGCGCTTTGCTACCCCCTTCACCAGACCCGGCCCCGTGCCGGGTTTGTCGTTTGTGAACGCGAATGTGAACGGATGTGAATGCAGAAGGGCTGTTCACAGCGCGTTCACATCGGCGGCACGGGCTGGCGCTGGGGCGGTCAGAGGGGCAGAAATGGGGGGTAGCGAAGGCAAAACGGGGGAACAAACGGGGGAACAAACCGCTGTTTTCCGCCCATTCCCATAGGGAAATTCGATTCCTTTCTCCCAATAGAATCAACGACTTAGCCCAGCCTCAGTGCTGGGCTTTTTCGTTTCTGGCGCTTTACAGACTATTCCTGGACACCACACAGCCACTCGTGTCACCTCCGTCAACACACCGCTCTTGCGCAGACGGCAATGGACTGGTTGGGTTACGAACTGCGAAGGCCGCGCGCCGGCATCTGCCTACAGACTGCGAGTAGCAAAAGCAGCAAGTCTTTCATTGGGCGTTGGCCATCGAGCAAAAGAATCTGATCATCAATCTGCTTGTCCAGCGCTGCAATGACTTCTAGCCATGCTGACAGCTTAAGGGCAAGGACCGTGTTGTCGCATGGCACGACCAGTTTGGCATCGCAAAGCGCCGCAGGAGGTGCATCGGCAATGTGATGCGAGATGACCCCTAGCAATGAATTTTCGGCTCCGTCGAGACCGATTGCCAGCGATCTAGCGCGATCGCCGCTGCCGTGGCGGATGGCAGTGCTGCTGCTCCCATCGCTTTTTTCATTGCTCATCACAAGGCGTACGTTGACACCAGCAGCACAAGCCAGCACCGCCAGTAGCAGTTGCAACGGGTGACCATCGAATTCAAGTGCAATCCAGTCCTCGACCCGCCAGCCAAGAGCCGGAAGGCAGGCAACCAAGGCCGCATGGAGGCGGCACAGGTCAGCGCCTGTCAGCACCTCGCCGCCGTCCAATACCAACAGAGGCGAGTTGCAAGAAGTCAGATTGATCCCAAACTGGGTCAGCGAGTCATCGTCAGGTGGCAACTGGTTGCAGTGAAAGCGCTGCAACTGATGGGCCGCTTTCGAGATTGGCGCGGCAAGCACAAGCTCGATGGCACATAAATATTCCAGCGCCTTGCTCGTGGGTAGGATTTGCGAACCGGCGGCGGGAGCAACTTCTGGATTGCCCTGGGGAACAGAAGGTGCGCCTGATGGGAGGTCAAAGTACGATCCCATGCTCCCATGGTCCTCGCCGAGCACCGCCAGCAGCACTGTGGCCAGCGCGACATCATCGAGCGGCACCGGTTGCGCTGGCAATATTGCTTCGTAGATGGGGTGCCTGGTTAGCAGGTGACCAACCATGCCATCGTGCTGTGCGGACGCAACGCTTGCTGAACTTCGGCCCAAGTGAAAGCGAAACAGTGGACTCACGATGTGGCGCCAGGATGAAAGCGCTGGCGCCGTGACGCCAAGCCCGGCATCAGACACAGACAGCAGACAAGCCAGGCCGTTGTAATGCCGCATATCTGGTTCATCACACAACTCAGCACCAGGCGGCTGCCTGAACAGCGTCTCCTCGCTCAAGATCCAACCCTGCCGCGAGCCGTCCTGGGTGACCGAGTCTAGCCAGGCGCGGTAATCGCGGCCGTGGAACTGATGGCATCCACGCTCGAAATAGGGCTCTGGCTGGCTGTTGGTCAGATGCAGATGTGCGAACACGATCGGACCATGCGGCTTCGTCACCCGCAGGCATTCGCCAGCAAACGGATAAAACCGATAGCGATGCAGTGAGTCGAGCGCATGAAGAAAGGTGATCGATGCATCGGCAAGTGGCAGTGGGCGCTCTGGATGGGTCAGAATCAAATCGAGATTAGAGGCCCGTCGATCAAGATTGAGCCAATAACCAAACCCTCGATAGCCGAGGACGCTGCTATCACCTTCCCAGATCGAGATCACACGATTCTCGGGAAAGCGCCCCGCCAGCCACTCGCCGCTCCAACCTGTTCGACACCAGGTATCGAGAATGGCATCGCCAGGCGATAAAGCGCGGTCAATGTGGGGCAGCAGCGGACCCAGTGTACGCGTCGATTCGTTGAACGGCTGAAAAGCCGCATAGGGCTCCAACGTCCCCCTTCGCGCACGTTCGCTTCGGTAGCTGGCAAGCGACTCGACGCTGCCAAACCAGGCCTGCTGTAGCGCGCGAAGGGCTTCCTGGCTGGCCTGACCTGCATGCAGCAGCGGCTCGGAGAACAAGGCGATGCCAGAAATGATCGGAATGACGACTGCGCAGCCGTGGCATTGCAGATAGCCCAGTTCGATTCGATCCTCGCGCTCCAGATGCGCTGTGGGCATGAAGGCCTGACGGCAGGAGGGACAACTCAGCAGATCGAGGGTAGCGCGATGCATGCCTATGACCTAGCGATGCAGGTATAGAAAAGCAGCTGCCGGACGGTCCCAGCAGTACGCAAGCAGTAACAGCAGCAAGGCGTACCAGAGACTGAGCAAGATATCTGCCATCAAGGGTGAGCAGTGAGCGTTTAGCCATGCATGCATGCAGCGGGTCCTAGAGGGATGACAGCCAACTGGCGACAGCCTTGGTGACTGGAAAGCTGAACAATACGAAATGCAGCGTCATCAGGGTCGCGACAATGTTCCACCACAGATGGTTGCGGAAGGCGACTCCAGCAGTATGCTGGACGAAGGCTCGGTGCGCTGCGATGCCAAGTCCGTGATAGACACCCCACAGCAGGTATCGCAGCGAAAATTCGTGCCACAGGCCCAGTACTACCATGGCTGCCAGAACGCCCATGACCGGTCTGCGGCTGATGGCCAGCACTGGCGCATAGACATAGTCTCGACACCAGTGCGCCAGCGAGATGTGCCAACGCCGCCAGAACTGAGTAATGTCTGAAGCCAGGAACGGCCAGTCGAAGTTTTCTCGAAGGCGAAACCCAGTCATTGCGGCGGTTCCAATCGCAATGTCGCTGAAACCGCTGAATGCGATGTAGAGATTGCACCATGACAGGATCAGACCCAGATAGTCCGTGAGCAGTGTTGCGGGTGCGGTAACCTCCAGCAGAGGATGGATTTTTTGCTGCAACAGGTAGTTACAGATGAAGACGATCTTGACCATGCCGTAGAGCACGCGCTCAAGCCCGCTTGACAGCAAGCTCGGATCTCGGCGGTGGCGCCGCAGGTCACGAATGAAATCATCAAGGCGATGAATGGGCCCGACCGGCAGCGATCCAGGCAGCAACAGGTAAGCCAAAAATTCAACCGCCGTGTGATCGCGCAGGCCACCTTTGTAGTGCTCAATCAGCACGTGAATGAGTCGAAGTGTGGAGAAAGCCATGCCCAAAGGCAACACGACACCAGAGGCAATACCGGAGCCGAAACCGCGTGGCGCCGTAACAATGAATGCGAGGTAGCCAGTCGCCAACAGCAGCACACCAGCGATAGTGGCGAGGTACCGGCCCTTGAAGCTTCGCGTCACCACCAGCACGACACAAGCGCCGAAAGCCAGTAGAGCCAATGAAAAGATATCGGCCATTGCGAGAAAGCCGACACCAGCAGCCAGCAGGGCGTAAGTGAGCCAGGTTTTCGGTACCAGCCAGGCAGCAGCCGATGCGAATGCACACCACCCAATGAGCAGGCTCAGCAGTGATTCGCTCATGGCCTTGACTCCAGCAGTGGGCGTAGACGGTCAGCCAGCCATGCCGTGTAATGGGCACGCCCGTCGGCATTCATGTGGCCTGAATCGCAGAATTCGTCATCGACCAAGGAGCCAGGACTCCATGCAGCGTAACCGAAAGTCTGCGTTGTGCGCTCACGCAACGCAGCGACGTCATCGTCAAGGCTTGCAGGTACCAGCCGCGTGGCGCGGGGCGCGCGCGGCAGATCGAGAACGGCGATCTGTGTGCCGCGGGCAGTCAAAGGCCTTAGTGCATCGACATAGGACTGCCACTGCGCAGGCTTGGCGACACGCCATCTTGCCGCAATGTCTTGATATTTCTTGAGAGAGGCCGGTTGCTGTGTCGCAAGGCAGGAGGCCGGCTCGGGCCAGACATCGATGCCACGGTTCATTTCAGACGCAGGGGACACGGACCGGAAAACTGCCTGCTGAACCAGTAACAGGTTGTCGCGGAACCTGGTCCGCCAGTCAGCCTCGCTGTAGCGCCGGTCAACGAACAGCAAGTCGCCCTCGATCAACAACCAGTCTGGAGGCTGTCGCTGCAGAGCCAAGAAGACGGGCCAGAGATCCGTAAAAGTTGCAGCACTGTAAGCGAAGCGATGAAACACCATCCGCTTTCCGCTTGGATCAATCTGCGCTGCCAACTCGGCGTCGAAGGGCAATGCAAAATAGGTCTTTGAGGTGCCGATTGCCACCACATGGACTGTCTCTTCCGGTATTGCCCTGTCCAGTCGTGCAAGGTTCAGTACCATCTGCCCGTACGCGTTGGGGAACAACTGATGGAGGTCGACCAGACTCAGGGTGCCGGGGCCTAGCGCCAGCCAGAACAATGCCAGCAGCCATGTCCGCAGGGACGGCGCCGGCCGTATCGGCGAAGCCGTCTTCATGCTATTTGTCTACTTGCTTACGCTCAATCAGCGCTTGCACCTTATCAAGGCAGTCCAGCGTCATGATCTCGCTCGGCGTTAGGGTGATACTGAACTCTTCTTCGATCCCCGCCACCAGCTCCATGTGTGCCAGCGAATCCCAGCCGGATATGTCGTTCGGCGTCATGTGCAGCGTCACATTTTCGGCGGCCATGCGAAAGCAACTTGCGGCAATTGCGCACAGTCGGGCAGGCACATCCTGCTCAAGGGTGGCCACGGCCTCATTAGCGAGCAGCAGATCACGTGCTTGCTCCAGCGCGACTTTTCCCGATCGCCCACGTGGCAGACTGACTACGCTCTTCAATTGGCTGGGAACCTTGCGCGGCTCCATGTGCGCGGCGCAATGTGCCAGCAGGGATTCGACGCTGGTGCCGGGCACCGTCACCACCAGGGATGCAACGGTCTCGCCCCAAACGGGGTCTTCGATCCCGAACGTCACGGCCTCGATAACGCCGGGATGGCGCTCGAGGACTTCCGTCACTTCCTCTGGATGGATGTTGTAGCCGCCCCGGATGATGATGTTCTTGCTGCGGCCGAGGATCCAGTAATGGCCGACCTCATCGAGGCGTGCCATGTCACCGGTATGCAGCCAACCGTCCTGCAGGACTTCAGATGTCATTTCCGGCTCGTCAAAGTAGCCGCTCATCAGGAGTTCACCTTGCATCAGCAACGCTCCTGTCTCGCCTGACGGCATGTCTTGCCCAGCGGCGTCTACGATGCGCAGCCGGCAGTCTTCGGGCTGACCAATGCTGCCGGGAACACCGGTCGACTCGTATGGCCCGGCAAAGACGCCACCGACGACGGTTTCTGTAAGTCCGTAGATGTTGATCAGTGGCGTCTGGAAAAGCGACACGAAGTCCTGCCACAAGCCACGGTCGAGTTGCGCGCCGCAGGAGATCAGACGCTGGAAATCACCGCCTTGAAAGGCATCACGCTGGTCACCGCCGAGGCGCACGAGAATTGCCAGCATGGTCGGCACTGCAATCATGTGGGTAATTCGCAACTGGTAGACCGCATCGAGTAGAGGCGTGATGCGCGTGACTTCAAAACGCAGCGGGCGAAAGACTGGACTGGCGTTGTAGAAGCCCATTACCGGCCCCTGGATCATGCCGTCTGCATGGGACAGCATCAGGGTGTTCAGGATTCGGCTTTGCGGCGTGTAGTCGAGCCTACGCTGCAGTGTCGCCAGGTGTGCGAAAAGCGCACGATGACTGATGCAGACGCCCTTGGGTTGACTGGTGGTGCCCGAGGTGAAAAGGATGTAGGCCAGCGTTTCCGGGTGAATAGCATCGCGCGGTTCTTGAGGCCTGGCCATGGCCAGGGCCGCCAGAAAACCGCTAACAGGGGCCTTCTTTCCTAGCAGGCGACCAAGCACCCCGACGGGTGCTGCATGCTCCAGTGCCATCACGCGTGGGCCACCTGCCGGTAGCGCCCAGACATTTGCCAGTTCCGGATCGAGCACGAGCAGACAAGGCGATGCCTTGGCGATCAGGCTGGCCGCACGTTGCTGGCCTGTGTCGGGGTCGAGGTTGACCACCGTGATGCCGTTGCAAATCAGTCCAACGAACAACAGCGCGGCCTCAGCGTCGTTTCGGGTCGAGATGACGACACGCTGACCGGCAACGATCTTGGCCTCTTCGAGAAATCCTGCCAATGCCTCGATGCGGCGCGCGAGCTCTCCGAAGCTGACAGTCCGGTCCGCTGTGACCAGCCATGGCTGGTCATACAGTTCCTGGCGCGCAATCGTGCGGTAGCAGGTGAGCGCGTTGGCAATAGGCAGGGGGGAGGATTCAGTGAGCATGTTCGAAGATTGCTGCAAGAGCATGGCGAAGAAGCTTGCCGTTCGAGCTGCGTGGCAAGTCGGCCACGCAGCGAAAGGCAACCGGTACCCGGCTGGGACCGAGAATCTCTCGAACCCCCAAGGCCAGGCGCTGCGGAGCGAGATCTTCTGGGCTGGCATCCGACAGGGGCACGATCAGGGCCGCGATGCGTTCACCTCCAGCCGCATCGGGCAGACCGAAGACCGCAGCCTGGGCGACGCCAGGCAGTTGTTCCAGTGCGGACTCGATTTCCCCGGGATAGATTTTTTCTGTGTGGACGGTGTTGATGAATGCGCTCGCGCGACCGGTCAACGTGATGCGGTCGTCTCCGTCGCGATATGCCAGGTCGCCTGTGCGCAACCATTGCCCGTCAAAGCGCTGGGCCGTCGCGACCGGATCTTCGAGATAGCGCTGCATTGGCAATGGCATCTCGATCTGCAGTTCGCCGGAGACGCCTGGCTTGGCCTCTTGGCCGTCAGCAGCCATCAGTCGTACCCTGCAGCCGACCGGCCAGCCAAGACTGCGATCGCCGGGTTGCCAGCTCTCGATGCGCTGACTCAAGCAAAGACCGACAGTCTCGGTGAGGCCGTAGTAATTGATGACTGGGATGCCATATCGGGCATGGAAGCGGTCGACCTCTTCAATGTGCAGATCCGCTCCAGTACAGTAAACGGCCTTCAGGCTAGCCAATGTGCTGGGATTCAATCGCGCGCCCTGCAGGTTGATTTGTCGCAGCAACATCGGAGCCGCCACCAAGCGTTGGATCCGATGCGTTGCTAGCAGATCGCACAAGGCAAAGAGGTTGCTGCGTTGCTCCACCGCTGCACTCACCCAGCTCATGCCTGCCATTGGTGCCGCCAGCATGGCATTGCGAAGACCGCTCATGGTATGCGGCTCTGGGAGGTTGAGCAGGCGTTCGCCACCTCGCCAGTCGAATGTTTCTACCGCCAGCCGAGCGCTGCGTAGCAAGGCGTCACGTCCATGGACTACGATCTTGGGCTCTCCAGTTGAGCCCGAAGTCAGCAAAAAAGCGGCGGCTGCATCTGCCGGCATGTCGGCTGGAACAAAAGTTGACTGGCCTGATGCCAGCTCGTTGGCCGACAGCAGCGGCAGATCAGGCAACCGTGTCTGGAAACCAGCCAGTACAGCTGCAGGGACTACTGCCACGGTCGGGCACAGTCGCAAACAAGTCGACGCAATGCGTGCCAAAGGCCAACTGGTATCCACTGGCACAAAAACACCACCGAGCAGCACGGTCGCCCAAAAATGGACGAATGCGGAAAGCCCCTGCCCATCCATGAACAGCACGCGATCGCCAGGACCTAGTCCGGCAACTCGCAAGCGGTTGGCAGCACCGACGATCAACCTGCCCAGAGCATCGCCTGTGATGGAGCGACTGTCGGCTGCATCGCTAATGGAAAACGATCCAGCAGTGACATGCTGGTGATAGAAAGTGACAATGTCGTGGCTATTAGTGTGCATCAAAAGCAAGACGTTCAGGCAGCGCTGAATTATGGCCGGCTCACGCTGATGCTGCTGACCGCATTCTTGCTGGCGTCATAGACCAGCGATGAACCCGTGACATTGCCCACGCCAAACAGGCTGGTGGTGTAGCTGCGGCTGATCGTGCCGCTGTTCAGCGTGCAACTGCCGGTGCTGCCTGTCACGCAAGTCGCAGTGCCACCGGGGCTGAACATGCCGGTCACCGTGGCACCCGCAATCGCCCCGACGAAGTTGTAGCCGTCATATTGCCGCACCGTCACGGTCGCGCTGGCGCGCCATTTGGTGCCCGACTTCACGCCCTTGCCCGTGATGGCGCTGACCGCCACCGTCTTGACCACGGGGGTCGCGGGCGCGCCGGCGGCCATCGAATAGACCAGGCGGTTCGGCGAGCCGCTGCCCGCGCCAATCACCTTGTTCGGCGTGGCATGGCTGAGCAGGAACTCGGTCACGGCCGCAGGCGTCGCACTGCCGTTGGCGGCCAGTGCCAAGGCAGCGACGCCGGTCACATGGGGCGCCGCCATCGAGGTGCCGCTGAGGGTATTGGTCGCAGTCGTCGAACTGTGCCAGTCGGAACTGATGGCGCTGCCCGGCGCGAAGAGGTCCAGGCAGGCACCGTAGTTGGAGTAACTGGCTCTCGAATCATTGCTGCTGGTCGCACCGACCGTGATCGCCGAAGGTTCGGACGCCGGCGAGGTCTGGCAAGCATCGGCACTCGAGTTGCCCGCCGCCACGACCATGGTGACCCCCTTGGCCACCGCGCCGGCCACCGAGGCATTGACTGCAGCAGACAAGCCGCCACCGAGCGACATGTTCGCCACTGCCGGGCGCAGCGCGCCCTGCCCTGCCACCCAGTCCACCCCCGCGATGATCCCGCTGTAGCTGCCCGACCCGGTGCAATCGAGCACCCGGACCGGCACCAGGGTCACGGCCTTGGCCACGCCAAACTGGCTGCCGCCGACCGTGCCGGCGACATGGGTGCCATGGCCATTGCAGTCGGTCGTGCCGTTGCCGTCGGCAATGGCGCTGTAGCCCGCGCTGACACGATTGCCGAAATCCACATGGCTAGCCAGGATCCCGGTGTCGATCACGAACGCATGGACACCGGCGCCCCGGTACTGGTGGTGGTAGCTGCCGTTGAGGGGCAGCGAAGCCTGGTCGATCCGGTCCAGGCCCCAGGTCGGATTCGGCTGCTGCCAGGGCGGCGTGGCCAGCGCTTCATTCAAGCTGACCGTTGCGTCCGGCTCGACATAGTCGACCTGGGGGTTGTTGCGCAATGCCGCCACGGCTGCCGCGGGCAAGCGGGCCGCGAAGCCCTTGATCGTGTGGCGGTAACTGTGCAGCAAGCGTCCGCCCTGCTGCTGTGCCAACTGTGCCGCCAGGGCTGCGGGCTCGGCCACCTCGCGCTTGAAGACGACGATGTACTGGTTGTCGATCGGACGCGAAAGCGCAAACGGATGGGTCGCAGCCCCCGGGGCCGCATGCGCAGCCGAAACAACGGTGGCAGCGGCAATGACCACCGACGAAAATATCCAGGCTTGACGCATTTGACATGTCTCCAAATATGATCAAATCATTTTATACCGCTCACAAATTGAAGCACCATGATCAATACTGCTGACATGACTGTCATTGTTCGCCATCTCCGGATCCATGGTCGGGTCCAGGGGGTCTACTACCGCCAGTCGCTGCAGGAACAGGCGCAGGCGCTCGAAGTGACCGGCTGGGTGCGCAACCGGCTCGACAGCAGCGTGGAAGCCGTGGTCTGCGGTTCACCGCAGGCGCTGGAGCGCCTGATTGAATGGTCCAGGACCGGACCGCCCGCGGCCGTGGTCAGCGAAGTGGTGGTGACGGAAACGCAGGGCCAGTACAGCGGCTTCGAAAGATTGCCCACGGCCTGAGCCGGGCTGCAGTCACACCAGGAAAGGCAGGAAGCGCCGGGTGCGGGTCATGTAGGCGCGGTAAGCGGGATGGCGCTGGCACATCATGCGTTCTTCCAGCACGGCCTTGAGCCACAGCACTGCCAGCAGCGCCAGTGACAGGCCGCCAGCCAGCAGCGTCGCCGTGAAGCCGGCACAGCCGATGCTGAACAGCAGCACTGCGGTGTACATCGGATGGCGAATCCAGCGATAAGGCCCGGTTTGCACCAGCTGCCCCTCTGCCTTGGGCTCGGGGCGGATGTTGAAGTTGCCGGGCCGGTTGGCGCTCAGGGCCCACAGACCCAAGGCCATGCAGGCCAGCCATAAGACCGCCACCAGCAGGCCGGGAACTGCGCTGCGCAGCTGCAGCGCCACCGATCCGGTCTGCAGCAGCAGGATGCCGAACTGCAACGTGATCAAGGTAATTTGGGTGGTTTTGCTGGCCATGTCAGTGCGTTGAATCGCCTCATTATTGCCGGTTGTGGCATCCATTGAGATGCCGATCAGCGCGAATTCACGAGCCCACCCCGTGCGGGCTGGGCATTTCTGGCTGTGCGCGGCGCTTGACCTACGTTTGCTTACAAGCGTTACAGGTCCTTGACCCCTGCCGCGTTCGGCCTGAACCATACTTGGCACGTGGGCTTCACTCACCCACGGCCTAGCACTCCTAGGATTTTCATCTGCTTCGAGACTTTCACACCCGGCCACTTGGCCGGGTTTTTTTTGCTCAGGGGCCCAGCGCGGCGATGATCGGTGCCGGCGAAACGAAGGACGGCTGCAGGAACGGGTTGCCCTGCACCAGCACGATCGCTGCCGTCGGTGCAGCCGACAGCGCAAACAAGGCGATCGAGAGATAGGCCGCGCGTGGGTTCTCGATATGGACCATCGCGATCGAAAGCAGGGTCAGCAGGCCCAGGAAGGCCATTCCGAGCCATTTGAGCGGATTGACATGCATCTGGCTCAGCGCGATGCGCAGATCACGGTCGTGACGGATGTCGCTGACCTTGCTCAGCATCAACGCATGGACCGTGTGGCCCAGCTGATCCTCGATGCGCCGGTCGATCACGGCCAGCAGCAAGGCGTTGGCCTGCTGGTCGGCCTGCGGACTCGAGCGGCGCTGCGCCAGGCTGTCCCATTCTTCGCTGCTGGCCTGGGCATAGCGGCCCAGGGTGGCGCGGATGGTCGAGCGCAAGGGCTCGTCGAGCTTGCCGCTGAGCACCAGCAGGCTGCGCAGGGCATCGGCCTCCCGGTAGACCGCACCGGTGGCCTTGTCATGGGCCGACCAGGTGTCGTTGGCGATGAAGGCCAGCGTCAGGCCAAACAGCACGCCCAGGATGTTGATGAAGGGCGGCGCCACGCCGCGCAGCTCGCGCAGCTTGGACTTCCAGGGCGAATGGCGTATCAGCCAGATGATGGTCGCCACGGCCATGGCGGTGCCGACCAGGGCAATCAGCGCATAGCCGTAATGATCGTAGGTATTGACGTTCAAGCGCTCAGCCCCGCAGCAGCAGATAGACCAGCCCAGCGGCCAGCGCCGCGACGACGGCCATCAGCCAGCCGAGCCAGACCCGGTTCGACTCGATCTGCCCGATCAGCTGGGCGTTCTGGTCGGCCAGCGCCTCGATCAGCGCCGACGACTCGGCCATCTGCTCGTGCAGGGTTGACACAGTAGCCGCCAGCGCCTGCAGCTCGCTGCGTGTCGCCAGCTCGGGCGCGGCCGGCGCGGCGGCGACCTCGGGCGAGCTGGCTGGCTCGGGCGATGGCACTGGCACCGGGGATCTGGCCACCGTCTTCCAGAGTTTGCGCGCGCCTTCGACCACCTTGGGGGCGTTCGCGATGACGTCATCCCAGGGTACCAGCTTCAATACCGTCATCCAGCCTATGGCCATCTGCTGGCTCCGTTCAATGAGAGTGAAGTGCAAGGTTCTGGCTTCATGGTCATCACTTTATCGAGGGATGGACGGGCTGCAAACGGCAGTGGCAGCAGCGGCCCGGCGGCACAGGACCAATCAGGGTAATCCCCAGCAGGCGTGATCAAATCTGTGGACAAGTCATCCAGGCAACAGCCAAGCCCTTGTCGCCGCTGGACTTTATCGACCTGCCTAAAAAGCAGGCAAGCCAGAGACTGACAGGGGCAATTGCGCTGCGCCTGGGCGCACAGCCATCAGGTTTCCGTCTGGGGCAACACCTCGGCCGCGCTGCGAAATGCCTCGACCGCGGCCGGCACGCCGCAATAGATGGTGGCGTGCAGCAGCACTTCCTGGATCTCCTGCAGCGTGGCGCCGTTGTTGAGCGCGCCGCGCAGATGGCCCTTGAGCTCGTTTTGCTTGCCCAGGGCGGTCAGCATCGCCACGGTCACCAGGCTGCGGGTCTTGAGGTCCAGGCCCGGGCGCTGCCAGACCTCGCCCCAGGCGTTGCGCGTGATGTGATGCTGCAGCGGTGCCGTGAAGTCCGTCACGCCGGCGTAGGCGCGTTCCACGAAATCCTCGCCCATGACCTGCTTGCGCATGGCCAGTCCCTTGTCGAATTGTTCGTCGCTCATCTCTGACCTCGCTAAAAGCCAGATCTTAAGCTGCAGTCGGCCTGATCCGGGCTGCCAGTGCGGCCGGTGATGCGCTAGCATCGCCGCATGATTTCCCATTACGAAAGCGTGCGACACGCTGCGCTCTATACCGAAGCCTTCAACGTGCCGGCCCCCGACCAGCTGCCCGGACGCGACATATGGCCGCGCCGGCCCAGCCTCTTCATCCGGCAGACGCCGGCCACGGTCGAAGCCGATGTCGAGACCATCCCCGCCGGACGCGAGCTGGTGCCGGGCCAGTTCGGCCTGCCGCCGGCCTGGGCCAAGTCGGCCTCGGACGCCAAGCTGCGCTCGTCCAAGCTGCTCAACGCCAGGCCCGACAGCGTGGTCGGCTCCAAGCATTTCGACAAGGCCTGGAAGGAATCGCGCCGCTGCATCGTGCCGATGATGGCCTTCTTCGTCGATGACTGGCGCACCGGCCAGCCGGTGCCGACCCGGATTGCACGCGTGGACGGCCGGCCGATGGGCGTGGCAGGCCTGTGGGAGCGCTGGGGCAGTGAAGAAGGCGAATCCGTGACCGGCTTTTGCCTGCTGACGGTCGGCTCCTACGGCCACGGGCTGCTGCACCGCTACGACCCGCCCGGCGCCGAAAAGCGCATGCCGGTCATCCTCAACGAAGGCGCTTACGACGCCTGGCTCAATGCGCCGCTGTCCAAGGCAGCCGAGTTCATGCGCAGCTACCCGGCCAACTGGATGACCGCCAATCCGGTCGAAAAAGGCTGACCACCGCCAGCCGGAACTGAACGGTGTTGCGCTCGGTTTCGGGCTCGGAGCGCGAAATCGGTTGACAATTCAGCCATGAGCCAACTGCTGAACATCGATTTCGTCTCCGATATTTCCTGCCCCTGGTGCGCCATCGGGCTGGCCTCGCTGCTGGAAGCGCTCGAGCGCCTGCCGGCGGCCGTGCCGGTCAGCCTGAACTTGCAACCGTTCGAACTCAACCCCGACCTGCCCGAAGGCGGCCAGGACCTGGCCGAGCATCTGGCGCAAAAGTACGGCTCGACGCCCGAGCAACAGGCCGCTGCACGCGCCACCCTGTGCCAGCGTGGCGCGGCGGTCGGCGTCGAGTTTGCGCCCGAGGGACGCGGCCGGATCTACAACACGCTCAAGGCGCACCGGCTGCTGCACTGGGCCGCGCTCGAGCATCCCGAGCGCCAGCTCGCGCTCAAGCAGGCGCTGCTGCAGGCCTGCCACCGCGACCGGCTGCCGATGGACGCCGACGACGTGCTGCTGGGCGCCGTCGACAGCGCCGGACTCGAACGCGAGCAGGCGATCGAACTGCTGGCCGGCGACCAGTTTGCCGAGGCAGTGCGCGAGCGCGAGGCCTTCTACCGCCAGGCGGGCGTGAACTCGGTGCCGACCCTGATCATCAACCAGCGTTATGTGATCACGGGCTGCCACCCGGTCGAGGTACTCGAGCAGGCCCTGGGCCAGATCATCGCGACCGGCCAGAAAGCCTGAGCGCGATGGCCAGGATCGTCGTCTATTGCCAGCCCGGCGCCAAGCAGACCCAGCTCGCGGGCCTGTTCGACGGCAAGCCCAAGATCCAGCTGAAAGCGCCGCCGGTCGACGGCGAGGCCAACAAGGCCTTGATCGCCTTCCTGTCCAAGCAATGCGGCGTGCCCAAGTCGGCCATCAGCATCGAGATGGGCGCCAGCGGTCGCACCAAGCGGGTCGAGGTCGACGGGCTCGACGATGCTGCGCTCAGGCTGGCGCTGGGGCTCGGCGACTGAGGGTCCCTGCCTGGCCGCGCAGTAGGGTAGTCGGGAGTCGGGCAGCCAAAAAGCCTCGACGAGGCCGCCAGCCAGGACTAGTTGAGCAGCATATGGGGCCGGCGCGGTTCGGCTTCACTGTCTTGCTCGGCGAGCTGCAGCGACTCGCACAGGTCGCGGCATTCACCGGCCAGGCGCGTGCACAGGCCGAGGAAATAGGCCTGCTGCTCGGCCTCCTGCTGGCGAAAATGGCCAATGCCCTCGCCACCCACCATGGTCAGCAAGGACTCGAGCTGGGCCAGCTTGCTGCCAAGCCGCTCGAAACGGTCATGCGGTCCCGATCGTTTGTCCATCCGGTGTCACTCCCAGACTGATTCCGCACCCCGTCGTGCGTTTCGGCGATTCTAGCGTTTACCCGTCGTGACTCCGGCGAAGTCCCGCACACAAAAAAAGAAACCCGGCACCAGGCCGGGTCCAAAGACGTTACCTTCCCCCCTCACATCGCAATGTTGATTCAAGGTAACGCCGGCAATCGAACCAGACTCCCACACCCAACTCGATTGAGTTCAGATTATCAGATTCGCGCAGGATGCATAGAGGGGAATGCTCCCTGGTGATGTCACAGAATCCGGCCATTTTGGTCCCTGGCTGAATTGCCTTTTTTTTGAGCAAGGCAAAAAATACCAGGCGGGGCAATCACTTGCTGACTTGTTGCCTGGCTTGTCCACAGCCTTGACCACGGTCGATGGGGATTACTGTGACATCGTCATGTCAACGCTCAGACCAGGCCTTCGGCCTTGAGCGCTGCCTGCACGGCCGGACGGGCCGCCACACGCGCCTGGTAGGCCGCCAGCAAGGGCCAGGCACCGAGGTCGAGCTTGATGAACTTGGACCAGTTCAGGACCGTGAACAGGTAGGCGTCGGCGACCGAGAAGTCGCTGCCGAGCAGGTAGTAACGGCCTTCGAGCTGCTGCGCGATGTAGGCCAGGCGGCGCTCGAGGTTGGCGCGCGCGATGTCCTTCCACTCCTGCGGTGCCTTCGGGTTGAAGAAGGGGCTGAAGGACTTGTGCACTTCGGTGCCGATGAAGGTCAGCCAGGCCTGCAGCTGGTAGCGCGCGACGCTGCCATTGGCCGGCGCGAGCTGCTTCTCGGGCGCGAGGTCGGCCAGGTACTGCACGATAGCCGGGCCTTCGGTCAGCAGTTCACCGCCGTCGAGCAGCAGTGCCGGCACATAGCCCTTGGGGTTGATGGCCAGATAGTCCTGGCCGGAAGCGGTGGTCTTCTTGGCCAGGTCGACCACTTCGGTCTCGTAGGGCAGTCCGAGCTCTTCGAGCACGATATGCGGGGACAGCGAGCAGGCGCCGGGCTTGAGGAACAGCTTCATGGTTAGCTTTCGGTTGCGGGGTTGGAGGAAATTTCAGCGGCCTCGCCGAGGGCTTTCTCGAGCGCTTGCTCGACCGCTGCGATGCGCGACTGGCAGATCTGGTAGGCAGCGACCGATTCGGTCACGATGGCCAGCAGGTCATCGATATTGGGTTCGTCCTGCTCGCGCAGGGTCTGGGCATGGCGTTGCAGCACGCCGTAGGCATCCCTGAAGGTCTTGGCTTTCATTGCGGGTTCTCTTTCGAATCGTCGATCGGGGAAGAGACGGCGGGCCCGCTGGCCTGGGCCAGCCGCTGGCCGTCGTGGAACTGGATCTGCAGCGGCTGGCCGGCCTTGAGTTCGGCGGCGCGCTGCAATACCTGGCCCGAGCTGGCATCGCGCACAATCGCGAAGCCGCGCGCCAGCGTCTTGCCGGGGCCCTGGCCGGCAACCTCGCGCATCAGCGCGCGCGAGGACTCGCTGGCCTGGCGCAGCGCCTGGCGGCTGCCGCTGTGCACCTCCTGCAAGGCATGGGCACTGAAGTCGCTGGCGCGCTGAGTCAGCGCCGTGGCGCGCTCGCCGAGCTGCTGCAGCCGCAGCCGCGACTGCTCGCGGGCCTGGCGCAGCGCCAGCCTGCCCTGGGTCTGCACCTCGGACCAGGCCGCCGGCACGCGGTAGCGCGCCGCATCGAGCTGGCGCTGCGCCAGCACGCGGACCTGCGCCTCGGCCTGCTGCGCCTGGCTGCGGGCCTGCACGAGGCTGCGCTGGCCGAGCCGGGCGATGGCCTCGAAATGGGCCCGCGCCTCGGCCGCACGCCGCACGATCAGCTGCTCGATGCCGGCGATCACCTTGGACGGGGTGTCGAAGCGCTGCTGCGCGACCTCATCGAGCAGGGTGTTGTCGCGCTCGTGGCCGATGCCGGTCAGCAGCGGCAGCTCGAGCTCGCAGCAGGTGCGAGCGAGTTCATAGTCATTGAGCCAGGCCAGGTCGTTGACCGCGCCGCCACCACGGATGATCACGACCGCATCAGGCCTGCCACTCTGACCCAGCCGCTGCAAGGCATGCAACATCACCATGCGGATTTCCGCTGCCGCGCCCTCGCCCTGGAAGCGGCTGTAGGCGTAATCGAAGCGGCAGACGCCGTGGCGCTGCAGGCGGGCCGCCTCGGCCTGGAAGTCGCCCAGGCCGGCAGCGGCTTCGGGCGCGATCACCAACACCTGCTGGTAGTCCCAGGGCAGCGCGAGCTGCTTTTGCCGCGCATAGAGCCCCTCGCGCTGCAGCCGCTCGCGGATCTCGCGCTTCCTGGCCTCGAGGTCGCCCAGGGTGTAGCCGGAATCGATCGCGTCGAGCTCGAGGCTGAAGCCGTATTGCGGCTTGAACACCGGGCGCGCCCGCACCAGCAACTTGATGCCCGGGCCCAGGGTGGCGCCGGTGGCGCGCTCGAACTCGGGCAGGATGCGGCTGGCGTTGGACGCCCAGATCATGCCGTTGGCCTTGGCCAGCACCTGGCCCGCGGCATCGCGCTCGGACAGTTCGAGGTAGACATGGCCGTTGCGCAGGCGCGCATCGAGCACCTCGACCAGGGTCCAGAGGCCGGAAGGGAAGGATTGGGCGACCAGCTGGGAGACGCCAGCGAGCAGCTGCGACAGGCTGATGCCGGGCTGGCGCTGCGAAGTGAGGCTGGAGCTGGAATAGGCGGCAGCGGGCTCGGAGACGGCTGCCAGCCGGCTGCCCGGGACTGCCGGCTCATCGGCGGCGACCGGGAGCCGCGCGGGGAAGGCGACAGCGGCGGCTGTGCTGTCAGGCGGCAGCGGCAGACTGGCGTCAACCAGGTCTGCCGGCAGCCAGGCGGCAAAGGGCGCGAGTTCGCGGCCTGCAGGCACATACCACTGCCGCTGGGCCGGGTCCCAGCGCGCGCCCAGCGCCTTGGCGCTGTCCTTGTCGCGAAAGGGAACTTGGAGGTAGGTGGCGGACATGGGGGTATTTTGGCCCATGCCCCCGCCACCTACCGGCGCAGGGCTTAGCGCGCCTGCTGGATGCCGGACAACAGCCAGCCGCCCGAACCGGTGCGCGACTTGGTCAGGTGCCAGACTTCGTCGAAGGCTTCCGGTGCGGCGAACTTGTCTTCGCGGATCTGGCCGGTGAAGCGCACGCTGACGACATAGCGCGCGGCGTCCTCGACCACCTCGAGCACATCGGCACCCAGGGTGACGACTTCGGTCTGCTGCGCAGCGGCGCCGCGCTCGACGATGTCCATCTTGAGCTCGGCGAACATCTCGGGCGTGGTGACCTCGCGCAGCTCGTCGAGGTTGGCGCTGTCGTTGGCCGCCTGCAGGCGGATGAAGTTGACCTTGGCGTTGCGCACGAAGGCCTCGACATCGAAGCCGGCCGGAATGACCGGAGCCTGGGTCGGGGCTGCCGACAGGCCGGCACCGATGGCGGAAGCCGGCGCCGGGCTGGCACCGAAATTCGAACCGAACAGCGAGGAGCCGGTCGAAGCACCCGTCGCCGGGCTGGCAGCCGGGCTGGCAGCCGGGCTGGCCGGCGGCATCGAGACATCAAAGCCGCGCGAGGCCGGCGCATCGGTCTGGCCGCTGCGGAACATGCCGCCTGCACCAGCGCCGGCGCCAGCAGCCGCCATGGCGGGATTACGCGCTGCGGCACGGCGGCGCATGATGAAACCGATCACCGCCACCGCGACCATGACCAGCAGGCCGATCATCATCATCGAGGCCAGCTCATCGCCGAAGCCGAAATGCGAGGCCAGCGCGGCCAGGCCGATACCGGCGGCGATGCCGGCCAGCGGGCCCATCCAGGAACGCTTGGACTGTGCAGCCGCCGCAGCGGGCGCGGCGGCCATGGCGCCGGCAGCCGGCGCGGTGGCAGCCATCGGGGCGGTCGGCGTCTGGGCCGGCGTCGCGCCCGGGGTCTTGTCGACCGTCATTTCGCGCTGCATGCCGGCGGACTTGCCGCCACCCAGGCGTTTGGCGGCGTCGGCATCGCCGACGCCAAAGGTAAGACCCAGGGCCAGGACGGCCGCGAGCAGGGACATGGTTTTCATCTTGCACTCCAGTGAGAAAGTTGCTTCACGCTACACAGGATAGCGGTTTTATCTGCATAAAAAAGCAGAATATCGCTGATTCAAGTTCAGTCAATACCTGAATATCAAGCACAGGTCCGACCGGGAGGCACTCAGGATCGGCGCTTCAGGGCACGCAAGGGGCGCAGCAGATCGCGCAGGCCGTTGTGGTCGATGGTCTGCATCAGCGCCAGCAGGCGGCCGATATCGCCAGCGGGAAAGCCCACGCGCGCGAACCAGTTCAGGTAATTGCCCGGCAGGTCGGCGATCGGCCGGCCCTGGTACTTGCCAAACGGCATCTCGACCGTCAGCAGGCGTTCAAGCTGGGCCGGGTCGAAGGCATAGCTGACGGGGTGGGCAGGCAAGGTCAGGCCCGACTGCGGTGCGGCGGACTCAGCCCACCAGCTGCGACAGCAGGTTGGTGACCTGCTTGCGCAACGCCTCGTTCTCGGCCGTGAGCTCGGCTACCCGCTGCTGCAGCGCCTGCAGTTCGCCTGCCTGATCAACCGCGGCCGACGGATCGGACGAATCAGACGCGGCGCCCTCGCCTGCCTGGGCCACGCTCTTTGCGCGCGGCTTGCGCTGGGCCTCGCGCACGCGCTTGGCGGCCTGCTTGAGCTCATCCTTGCCAGCGACGGCAGCGGCTTTCTGCTCTTCGGGCGGCAGGGTGGCGACGGCGGCAGCGGCGTTGATCGAGATCGCGCCCGACTTGAGCGCAGCCACCAGCTCGGGCTCGGCCTGCTGGTGGATCTTCTCGATCATCGCGACCTGGCTGCTGCTCAGGCGGGCGGCGCGCGCCAGGTCCTCGCGGCTCTTGAGCGGCGCGGGCTCGGGATAGCTGGATTCGCCCTCCCAGGGCAGGTCTTCGGCCGCGGCGCTCTGCGGGGCTGGTGCATCGGCAGCGCCCTGCTGCGCGGGCTGGGCCGAGGCCTCGAGGAAACGGGCCCGGCGCGCAGCGACGATCTCGCGCTGGCGCAAGGCCAGCACGCCACGCTGGAAGTCCGACACGCTGCGCCGGCCCAGATGCTGGTCGATCATCCACAGGTGCACATCCTCGATGTCCTTGAAGCGCTTGCTCTGCACGGTCTGGAACGGCAGGCCATGCTGGCGGCAGATCGCATAGCGGTTGTGGCCGTCGACCAGCAAGTCGCCCCACAGCACCAGCGCATCGCGACAGCCCTCGGCCAGCAGGCTGCGCTCGAGCGCCGCGTATTCCTCGGGCGTGAGGGGATCGATATAGGCCTTGAGTTCCTCGTTGACGACGATGTCCATGCTGCGCTCAGTGTGATGTGGGAGGGGCCGGATTGTAGTGGTCACGGCGGGTCACGGCGCCCGGACCAGCAAAGACAAAGGGCGTACCCCCAAGGATACGCCCCGTCACAGTCAGTCCGGACCGGAATCAGGCCTTGGCCGGTGCCACTGCCATCTTCGTGACCTGCTGATCCAGGATCAGCTCGGGGTCCTGCGCTTCGGTGAGGGTCGGATGGTCCAGGCCCTGGTGCAGGCGCTTCATGTCGAGGTCACCAGTCCAGCGGGCGACCACGAGCGTCGCGATGCCGTTGCCGACCAGGTTGGTCAGCGCACGCGCTTCGGACATGAAGCGGTCGATGCCCAGGATCAGCGCCAGGCCGGCGACCGGCACGCCACCGACGGCCGACAGCGTGGCTGCCAGCACGATGAAGCCGCTGCCGGTGATGCCGGCCGCGCCCTTGGAGGTCAGCAGCAGCACGGCCAGCAGGGTCAGCTGCTGGGTCAGGTCCATCGGGGTGTCGGTGGCCTGAGCGATGAAGACCGCCGCCATGGTCAGGTAGATCGAGGTGCCGTCGAGGTTGAACGAGTAGCCGGTCGGGATCACGAGGCCGACCACCGACTTGCGCGCGCCCAGGTTCTCGAGCTTTTCCATCATGCGCGGCAGCACCGACTCGGACGACGAGGTGCCCAGCACGATCAGCAGCTCCTCCTTGATGTAGCGCACGAACTTGAACACGCTGAAGCCATGCAGACGGCTGACGATGCCGAGCACGACAAAGACGAACAGCAGGCAGGTCAGGTAGAAGGCGCCCATCAGCTTGCCGAGCGAGAACAGCGAACCCACGCCGTACTTGCCGATCGTGAATGCCATCGCACCGAAAGCACCGATCGGAGCCACCTTCATGATGATGCCGACGATGTCGAACAGCACATGCGAGAACTTCTCGATGAAGTCGAACACCATGGTGCCGCGACCGCCGAACTTGTGCAGCGCAAAGCCGAACAGCACCGAGAACAGCAGCACCTGCAGGATCTCGCCCTTGGCGAAGGCATCCACCACCGAGCTCGGGATCACGTGCAGCAGGAAGTCGACCGTGCCCTGCATCTTGCCGGGCGCGGTATAGGCCGCGATGGCCTTGGTGTCGAGCGTGCTGGGGTCGACATGCATGCCCGAGCCGGGTTGCAGCAGGTTGACCACGACCAGGCCGATGATCAGCGCCAGCGTCGACATGACCTCGAAATACAGCAGCGCCAGGCCACCCGTCTTGCCCACCTTCTTCATGTCCTCCATGCCGGCGATGCCGACCACGACGGTACAGAAGATGATCGGCGCAATGATCATCTTGATGAGCTTGATGAAGCCATCACCGAGCGGCTTCATCTGGGCGCCGAGTTCCGGCTGGAAATGGCCCAGCAGCACGCCGATCGTGACGGCGGCCAGGACCTGGACGTAGAGTGACTTGTAGAGAGGCTTTCGCGCAGTTGTAGTAGCCATGGCGACGGACTCGATTAAGGATTGAAGGGGCAGCGCAGGCACCAGAACCTGTCCCGGCACCCGCAGCACGGGAAAGGTCGCAACGATACGCAGCGCCTGCCACACTGCCAACTGTGGCGTTCAACAGTCGGGTTTACCCTAATCCTCAGCAGCAGTCGTGGATGCGATCGCGCCGCGCACCTCGGCCAGCAAGCCATGACCGACCCGCTGCTCGAAGTTCTGCTGCACCGCCTGCGCCGTGCGCTGCAGCGCGGCGCGCTCAGGCAAGCTGAGGGCATGGACGCGCAGGCGCGGCAGATCTAGCACCTGCGCCAGCGCCTGGCGATCGAGTTCGGCCGAGAGCCGGTTGCCGAATGCGAGCGACTCGGCCAGGGCCTGGCGCAACAGTGCCCGGTCGGCAGCGCTCAGGCTGTCCCAGAAGCGCGGGTGACTGACCACCGCATAGCCCAGGTAGCCGTGGCGGGTCAGGGTCAGATCGGTCTGCACGGCCTGCAGGCCCTGGGTCAGGAAATTCGCGAGCGGGTTCTCGGCGCCATCGACCACCCGCCGGGCCAGGGCGCGGCGCGTCTCGCCAAAGGGCAGCACCACCGGCTCGGCGCCGAGCGCGCGCATCTGGGCCACCAACACGCGCGAGGCCTGCACGCGCAGCCGCAAGCCCTTGAAGTCGGCCGGCGCGCGCAGCGGCCGGTTCGCGCTCATCTGCTTGAAACTGCCGTCCATGAAGCCGAGTCCGACCATCTGCTGGTGCGCGAGCCGCTCGAGCAGGCGGCGCCCGACCGGGCCCTGCGTCACGCGCCTGACCTGGGCCAGGTCATCGAACAAGAAGGGCAGATCGAAGACCTCGAACTCGGGCAGGCCGGCCTGGCCGAACTTGGACAGCGAAGGCGCCAGCAGCTCGACCGCACCGAGCTTGAGCGCCTCGAGCTCGTCCTCGTCGCCGTAGAGCTGGGAGTCGGGATAGACCTCGACCCGAATGCGGCCCGCGCTGCGCTGTGCCACCAGGCGCTGGAAATGCAGCGCCATCTGGCCCTTGGGCGTGCCGGCGGCGACCACATGCGAAAAACGCAGCAGCAGCTCGGGCCTGGCCGCCTGTGCCGGAACAGCCACCCCCATTGCAGCCAGCCCAGCCAGCCCGCTGGCCAGCAGCAGGCGCCGGCGCAAGGCTCGGGTGCGGTCGGGGCGGACTCGGTGCGGCATGTCCGCTATGCTAAGCGCATTCCACCACCATGAAGACCGAGCCCGCCGTAGACCTCGACCCGCTCGACCTGGACGCCCGCCAGGCTTCGGCCTCGAGCCGGCGCGCCCTGCTCTGGCTGGCCGGCCTGCTGACACTGGTGGCGGCCTGCATCGTGCTGCTGGTGCTGTTCCTGCGCGATGTCGAGGCGCAGGAAGAAGAGCTGCGCCGCGCTGCCGACGCCCAGTGGCTGGAGCAGACGCTGCGCTTTCATTTCCAGCGGCTCGAGCGCGACCTGGCCCAGCTCGACAGCGCCCAGCCGGCGCCGGGCACCCCGCCGCCTCAGCCGCTTCAGCCACCACGCGCCGGCCTGCTCTGGCGTGGCGAGGGCGTGATCGCCTGGCAGGGCTGGCTGGCGTCCGAGCAGCAAGACCACCCCGGGCAATGGCCCGCCATCATGGCCGCCACCGAGCTCCAGCCCGAGGACAGCGGCACGCTGGCGGTGATGCTCGACACCGGACGCGGCCTGCAACGCCCCGCCTATGCCGGCCCGCTGCGCGGCCACCAGCGCCCAGGCGACGCGCTGCTCTGGCTGGCGGTGCCCCGCTTCGAGCAAGGCCGCTTCCTGGGTAACCAGGTCGCGGCGATCCGGATCGAGCGCGCGCTGGAACAGATCGTGCCGGCCTGGTTTCTGGCCGACCACGCCCTGCTGACGCTGGACGACGAGCCCGGGCTGACGGCGCCAGTCCAGCCAGGCCAGCCAGCCCTGCGCTATCCCGTCGCCATGCCGCTGCCCGGCGCGCAGTGGAAACTGGCGGTCGAGCTGCTGCAAGCCCGTCCGGCCATCGCGCCGCGCGCCTTCTTCGGCATTGCGCTGGTCTGCCTGGCCGCGATGCTGGTGGCACTCTATTTCTTCTGGCGCGGCACGCTGCGCCGGCGCCAAGCCGAGCGGCGACTGCAAACCCAGATTGCGCTGCGCAGTGCGATGGAGCGCTCGGTCACGCTGGGCCTGCTGGCACGCGACCTGGACGGTCAATGCCTCTACGCCAACCCGGCCTTCTGCCGCATGCTGGGCTGGTCGGCGCGCGAGCTGGCCACCACGAGCGACTGGCCGCAGGCCTTGGCGGCCAGCCTGGATGCGCTGCCGACGGCGGCGGCAGTGAGCTCCGGACTGAGCTCCGGCATCGAGCTGCAGCTGCAGCACCGCGACGGCCATGAGCTCGAGCTGCTGGTCCACGGCGCGCCCTTGACCCAGGCTGACGGCCGCGTGATGGGCTGGATGTACGCCCTGCTCGACATCACCGAGCGCAAGCGGGTCGAACGGCTGGCGGCACGCCAGCAGGAACAGCTCGAGGCCTCGGGCCGGCTGGTCGCAGTCGGCGAGGTCGCCTCGACGCTGGCGCACGAGCTCAACCAGCCGCTGGGCGCGCTCAGCAGCTTTGCCAGCGGCCTGCTCAACCGGGTGCGCCAGGACAGCATCAGCCAGGCTGAAATCGTGCCGGTGCTCGAGCGCATCGAGCGCATGGCCGAGAAAGCCGGCCTGGTGATCCAGCGCATCAACGCCTTTGCCCGACGCCAGGAAATGAGCCGCCAGCCGCTGGCGCTCGTGCCCTTCGTGCGCCGCGTTGCGCAGCAGCTGACATTGCCGCCAGGAGTGGCGCTGCAGCTCGAGCTGCCCGAATCAGCCGGCTCATCAGCCGATACAGGCCCGAGCGTGTCGGCCGATGCGCTGCTGCTCGAACACGCGCTGCACAACCTGATCCTGAACGCGACCGAATGGGCCGGAGTCGGAGCCAGCGGTCCGGCCCTGGTACGCGTCAGCCTGGTGCAGGAAAGCGGCCTGACCGGAATCCGGATCGAGGACAGCGGACCCGGCATCCCCGAGGTGCAGCGCGCCAGCATCTTCAACGCCTTCGCCAGCCACAAGCCGGGCGGCATGGGAATGGGCCTGTCGATTTGCCGCTCGATCGTCGAGGCCCATCACGGCCGGATCGAGGTCGGGCACAGCGCCGCGCTGCACGGGGCACAATTCACCCTGTGGCTGCCCCTGACAACTTGAACCCAACCGTACACATCGTCGACGACGATGAGGATTTTCGCGATGGCCTGGCCTGGTTGCTGGATTCGCGCGGCCTGCCCGTGCGCAGCTGGAGCGGCGGCGAGGCCTTCCTGCAGGCGCTACGTGCGGGCAGCGAACCCTGGGCCTGCTGCGTCTTGCTGCTCGACATCCGGATGGAGCCCCTGTCGGGCCTGGCGACCTTCGAGCGGCTCAAGGCCATGGGCTGGCCCTGGCCGGTGCTGTTCCTGACCGGACACGGCGACGTCGGCATGGCGGTGGCGGCGGTCAAGCAGGGCGCCTGGGACTTCCTCGAGAAGCCGTTCCAGAACAATCTGCTGGTCGACCGGGTCGAGGCGGCCAGGCAGGCCGCGCTGGCGCTGCAGGCCGGCTCGCGCGACAAGCTCGAATTCCAGAAGGCGCTGGCCGGGCTCAGCGCGCGCGAGCGCGAGGTGCTGGGCGAACTGCTCGCAGGCCACTACAACAAGAACATTGCCGAGCACCTGGGCATCACGCCGCGCACGGTGGAGTTCCACCGCGCCAACATCTTCGAGAAGCTGCAAGTCCAGTCGGCGGTCGAACTGGCGCATCGCATGGGCTTGTATGGCCATTGAGCACACGCACTGCCAGCCTCGCACCCGTCAAGACCCAGCCATGGCCACAGCACAGGAAACCCGAGCATGATCAGTTTTTCGAATTGGGGCGAGTGGATGCGACATGCCCTGGAGTTGTCAGCCACCATCGCCTTCACGCTGTCGGGAGTCATGACTGCGGCGCGCAGCCGGCTCGACGCCGTCGGGGTCTATGCCGTGGCCTTCCTGACTGCACTCGGCGGCGGCACCCTGCGCGACATCCTGCTCGACCTGCGACCCTTCTTCTGGGTCCGGCATGTCGAATACCTGTGGGGCGTGCTGGCCCTGAGCACGGTGGCCATGATGTTCATGCGACGGCGCCATTTCGAACCGACCGAAAAAGCCATCCAGCTGCCTGATGCGCTCGGGCTGGGCCTGTTCGCTGCGGTCGGCGTCGATCTGGCCAGCGCGCACGGCATGCCAGCCCTGGTGGCGGTGCTGATGGGCGTGGTGACCCCGGTGTTCGGCGGCGTACTGCGCGACATCGTCTGCAACCAGATCCCGGCTGCCTTCAGCGACCATCGGCCCTATGCGCTGTGCGCCTTCCTGGGCGGCTGGGTCTATCTGGGCCTGCAGGCGCTCCAGACACCCGATTGGCTGGCCCTGAGCGCGACGGTGTTCTTCACGGCCGGGCTGCGCATGCTGGCGCTCTGGCGCGACTGGCAGCTGCCGATCTGGCGCGTGGACCACTGAATCCGACGGCGGCCTGACAGGAACTTCGCAGGTCGAGCGTCAACCGGCGTTCAACGCGTCATGGCCACCAGCTGCCAGCCGCCAGGACAGGACTGCACCTGAGGGTGGTACTGGCCATAGCTCGGGCAGTAATAGGCGACGCCATCCGGTGCCGATTCGACGGCCTGCGGCGGTGCGGCATAGGTCGGCCCCGCGTAATCGGGGCTGGCATAGGCGGCGCCTGCCGGCAGAACATAGGCCGGCTGCGCGGCATAGCCGGATGACTGCGGATAGACCACGACCGGCTGGGGCGGCGGCTGTACCACCACGGTCGCGGGTGCCTGGCTCGCGGCGCTGAGCGCCACGCCGGCAATGCCGAGCACGACCAACGGCGCGATCCAGCCCGAGCCATGCACGCGCGCCGGAGCCGATCGGTAGTGGTTGAACCCTTGCCGGCCATGACCACGCCAGCCGTCGGCCTGTACCTGACCGACAGCCGCAGCCAGCAACAAGGCTGCCAGCGTGGTTTTGAATGGGATGTTCATCTTATGAGCTCGAATGCGGAAGCTACATTGTGCAGCGCATGGCCCGAGGCGATCCTGTACCTTGATGTAACAGTCGCATCAATCGGTATCCCGGGCTGGACCGGGCAATAGAACCGAGAGATATAAAGAAAGGGTGGTGCGCGAGGCCGGACTCGAACCGGCACGGTGTTGCCACCGTCAGGACCTAAACCTGGTGCGTCTACCAATTTCGCCACCCGCGCAGTCCATTCGTGACCAGCCGGTTGCGGGCTGATCAGCGAAAGTCAAGATTGTAAGGCCAGAAACGGCCGCTTTTGCGCCGCCATCCTGTGGCAGCATAGGCCCATGCAAGGTGTGGACCATTACGAAAACTTCCCCGTCGCCTCCTGGCTCTGTCCGGCGCGGCTGCGCCCGACCGTCACGGCGCTCTACCATTACGCGCGCAGCGCCGACGACATCGCCGACGAAGGCGATGCGAGTCCGGCCCAGCGTCTGGCCGAACTGGCGGCCTACCGGGCCGAACTCGAACGCGCACTGGCCGGCCAGCCAGCCGTCGATCCGCGCTGGTCGGGCCAGTTCGCAGCCCTGGCGCGCGCGATCGCAGCGCACCAACTGCCGGCACAGCCACTGCATGACCTGCTCGACGCCTTCGAGCAGGATGTGCGCTACACCGCAGCCGGCAGCCGCTATGCCGACCCTGCCGCCCTGCTCGACTACTGTCGCCGCTCGGCCGATCCGGTCGGACGCCTGCTGCTGCACCTGTATGGCGTGCATGACGCCAAGTCGCTGCGCCAGAGCGATGCCATCTGCAGTGCGCTGCAACTGATCAACTTCTGGCAGGACCTCGGCGTAGACCTGCAGCGCGGGCGCCACTACCTGCCGCTGGAGCCGCTGGCCCGCCATGGCGTCGACGAGGCCGCGCTGCTGGTGCCGGAGCTTGACCCGCAACAGGATGGCGCCGCGCGCGCGCTGCTGACCGAGCTGACGCAACAGGCGCGCGCGCTGATGCAGGACGGCGCTCCACTGGCCACCCGCCTGCCCGGACGCCTGGGCTGGGAACTGCGGCTGGTGGTGCAAGGCGGCCTGCGGATACTGGACCAGATCGAGCGGCTGCAGCATCGGACCTGGCGCTCGCGCCCCAAGCTCGGCGCTGCCGACCTGCCGCTGCTGCTGTGGCGCGCCCTGCGCATGCGGACCTGAGCAGCCCAGCCAGCCCGGCCCAGGGGCTGGCCCCTTACACTCTGGGTCCCATATGACGCCATGACGCCGTGACACCGTGACGCCACAAGAATACGCCCAGCAAAAAGCCGCCGCCTCGGGCAGCAGCTTCTATTACGCCTTCCTGTTCCTGCCGCCGGAGCGGCGCGCCGCCATCACGGCCTTCTATGCCTACTGTCGCGAGATCGACGACGTGGTCGACGAAGTGTCGGACCCCGGCATCGCGCAGTCCAAGCTCGACTGGTGGCGCGGCGAGGTCAGGAACGCCTTTGCCGGCCAGGCCAGCCACCCGGCGCTGCAGGCCCTGCTGCCGCACAGCCAGACCTTCGGCATCGAGGCGCGCCATCTGCTGCAGGTGATCGAGGGTTGCGAAATGGACCTGACCCAGACCCGCTACCTCGACTTCGCCAACCTCAAGCAGTACTGCCATCTGGTCGCTGGCGTGGTCGGCGAGGTCGCGGCCAACATCTTCGGCCAGACCGATCCGCGCACCACCGACTATGCGCATCGGCTCGGGCTGGCGCTGCAGCTGACCAACATCATCCGCGACGTCGGCGAGGACGCGGTGCGCGGCCGCGTCTACCTGCCGATCGAGGACCTGCAGCGCTTCGACGTCAAGGCGCATGAGCTGATCAAGCGCGGCAGCACCTCCGACGCCAGCTTCCCGCAGCGCTTCGAGGCGCTGATGCAGTTCCAGATCGAGCGCGCCCTGGCGACCTACGACGAGGCACTGGTCCTGCTGCCGGCGCAGGACCGCCAGGCACAGAAGCCCGGCCTGATGATGGCCAGCATCTACCGTACCCTGCTGCACGAGATCGCGCGCGAGCCGCAGCTGGTGCTGACCCGGCGCGTCAGCCTGACGCCGCTGCGCAAGCTCTGGCTGGCCTGGAAGGTGCAGGCGCTGGGCCGGCTGTGATGCCCTCCTCGCCGCTCTCGCAGCAGGCGGACGGACCAGCTCGCCGGCTGGCTGTGGTCGGCGGCGGCTGGGCCGGCCTGGCCGCTGCGGTGCGCGCGACCGAACTGGGCTGGCAGGTCGAGGTCTTTGAGGCCGCGCGCCAATGGGGCGGTCGCGCCCGCGCGCTGAGCGGCCAGACCGGACAGGGGCCGACCGAGATGCCGGGACTCGACAACGGCCAGCATATCCTGATCGGCGGCTACCGCGCGACGCTGGGCCTGATGCAGCAGCTCGGCGTGGACCTCGAGTCTGCCCTGCTGCAGCTCCCGCTCGATCTGCGCTACGCCGACGGCTCCGGGCTGGCGGTGCCGGCATGGGCCGCGCGCTGGCCAGCACCGCTGGATCTGCTGGCCGCCATCCTGGGCGCGCGCGGCTGGGGCTGGCGCGACCGCTTCGCGCTGCTCCAGACCAGCTTGCGCTGGCGGGCGACAGGATTTTCCTGCCCGGCGGACCTGAGCGTGGCCGGACTCTGCGCCGGACTGCCTCCGCGCGTGATCGACGAACTGATCGAGCCGCTTTGCCTGTCCGCGCTCAACACCCCGCTGGCGCAGGCGAGCTCGGCGGTGCTACTGCGCGTGCTGCAGGATGCGCTGTTCGGTGCTGGCCACGGCCACTGGCGCGGCGCCGACCTGCTGCTGCCGCGCGTCGACCTCGGCGAGCTGCTGCCCGGCCCGGCTCTGCGCTGGCTGGCCGATCGCGGTGCCGTCCTGCATGCCGGGCGGCGCGTGACGGCGCTGCAGCGCCGGCCCGCGGGCTGGCGCATCGAGGAAAAAGATTACGACGCGGTGCTGCTGGCCTGCCCGCCGCGCGAGGCCGCCAGGCTGGTGCGCAGCGCTGGCCTGGACAAGATGGATGATGCGGACGGCTTGGGCAACGGGCTGGCAGAGTCGGCCAGCGGGCGCTGGATCGCACAGGCCGAAGCCCTGGCGCATGAAGCCATCGCCACCTGCTACGCCCAGGCAAGCAACGCGGACGGCAGCCCGGGCGGACTGCCAGCCGGCGCCGCCATGGTCGCGCTGCGCAGCTCGGCCGAGGCGCCGGCACAATTCGCCTTCGATCGCGGCCAGCTCGGTGGGCCGGCCGGTCTGCTGGCCTTCGTCGTCAGCGCCAGCCGGGGCGAGCGCGCCGAGATCGAGCGCCAGGTACTGGCGCAGGCGCGCGAGCAACTCGGACTGGCCAGCCTGCAGCCACTGCGAACGGTGGTCGAGAAACGCGCGACCTTCGCCTGCACGCCAGGACTGCAGCGGCCAGGCGCGGCCATCGCGCCGGGGCTGTGGGCCGCTGGCGACTATGTGGCAGGCCCTTACCCCGCCACGCTAGAAGGCGCGGTGCGCAGTGGCCAGCAGGCCGCCGAAGGGCTGCTGGCCGGCTGCAGGATCAGCTAGGCTCGGAGCCACCGGTCGTCTTGCGGGCGCGGCGCGGGCGCGCGACCTTGACGGGAACAGGCTCGGCCGGCTTGGCGGGCCAGGCGAAGGCCGGCTCCGGCAACGCTGCTGGCTCGGGTTCGGACTCGGACCGTGCGGGCGAATCCAGCGGGATCGGGCTGGCTGCGGCAGGCTCAGGCTCGGCAGCCGTCGCCGCGACAGCGGGTTTGGCCGCCGTCTTGCGGGGGGCGCGCGCCCGGCGCGGTGCCGCGGCCTTCTCGGGTACAGGTACGGGTGCTGGAGCGGGCTCGGCTTCGGCCTGAACCTCGACCTCCGCTACCACCTCGACCACCTCGGGCAGCGCTTGCGGCACGGGCTGCGGCCTGGGCGCCTGCTGGCGGAAATAGCTCGGCCGCTCGAATTCGGGCTCGGGCTCGAACTCGTCCTTGGCCTCGACTTCGGGTTGCAGCGGCAAGGTGCGCTCGCGCCTGGCCGGGCGTTCCTGTGCCTGTGCCTGTGCCTGTGCCTGTGCCTGTGCCTGTGCCTGATCATCCGGCTCAACGTCCTGGGCTGCAGACTCTGCTGTCTCGGAAAACTCCGGCTCGACATCGACTTCGACCTGGACTGGCTTGCGCCCGGCCCGGCCGCGCCGCCGAGGCTCCTTGCCCTCGCTGGCGGACTCGCTCCTGGCTGGCGCAGCCGGGCGAGCCTGGCCGGACGCGGGCCGTTCGCCCTCGGACTCGGCCGGCCCCTGCGCCGTGGCCGCGTTGCTGCGGAACACATAGGCACCCGATTTCTCGTCGCGGCCGAACTCGAGCAGACCGCGCGCCTGGGCTTCCTCGAGCAGGTTGCCGAAGGCGCGGAAACCGAAATAGGTCTCGTTGAAGTCAGGCTTGCGGCGCTTGATCGCCTCCTTCAGCACCGAAGCCCAGATCTTGCCGCTGTCGCCGCGCTCGGACACCAGCGCATCGAAGGTCTCGACCGCGATCTCGACCGCCTGGGTACGGCGCTTGTCCAGCGTCTCCTTGCGTTGGCGCTCCTCCTCGGCCGAACGGCGTGGCGCGGCGGGCGCATCGGCCGGCTGGCGTCTGGCCAGCGCGCGCTGGCTCTCGCGCACCAGGTCGTCGTAGAAGATGAACTCGTCGCAGTTGGCGATCAACAGGTCCGAGGTCGACTGCTTGACGCCGACGCCGATCACCTTCTTGGCGTTCTCGCGCAGCTTGGAGACCAGCGGCGAGAAGTCCGAGTCGCCGCTGATGATCACGAAGGTGTTGACATGCGACTTGGTGTAGCAGAGGTCGAGCGCATCGACCACGAGCCGGATGTCGGCCGAGTTCTTACCCGACTGACGCACATGCGGGATCTCGATCAGCTCGAAATTGGCCTCGTGCATGGTGGCCTTGAAGCCCTTGTAGCGGTCCCAGTCGCAATAGGCCTTCTTGACCACGATGCTGCCCTTGAGCAGCAGGCGTTCGAGGATGCGCTTGATGTCGAACTTGTCGTAATTGGCATCGCGCACGCCGAGCGCGACGTTCTCGAAGTCGCAGAACAATGCCATGCTGACTTGATCGGGGGAGTTGGCCATGAATGCTCCACAGGAGGGTGATGAAGGATCATCACAGGGAAAAACGGGTGTCGGAAAAAGGGCCGCTACCGGCCCTCAGGCCGCGGTCGAAATGGCCCAGGACCGATGGACCGGCAGCTCGAAGCCGGGCACCGGACCGACCTCGGCGCGAATCTCGATCAGGGGTGCTGCCGACTGGAAGGCGCCGAAGATGGTGGCAAACGACACATCGGCGGCATCGCGCCCGGTGCCGATTCGGATGAAGCCCATCGGAATCGCCGTGCCCGAAGGATCGAAGATATACCAGCGGTGGCCCAGATAGACCTCGACATAGGCATGGAAGTCCTGCGGCCCCAGGGCCGGGTCGGCACCGTAGTCGATGCCGGTGGCAAAGCGCGCCGGAATATTGAGCGCGCGACACAGCGCGATGAACAGATGAGCAAAATCGCGGCAGACGCCCACGCGGTCGCGCAGCGTGTCGAGCGCCGAGGTCGCGGAGTTGCTGGTGTTGGACTTGAAGCTGACCTGCTTGCCGACCCAGTCGACCACCGCCTGCACCCGGCGGTAGCCACGCGGCAGATGGCCGAACTGCTCCATGACCAGCGGACCGAGGCAGTCCGACTGGCAGTAGCGACTCGGATAGAGATAGGGCAGCACCGACGGCGGCAGCTGCGCGATCGGGACCTCGGCGACTTCATGCGGCAACTCGACATGGTGGCGCAGGTCGACCGTGCAGCGGTAATCCAGCTCGAGATGCCCGGGCGGCGCGGTCAGGCGCAGCATCCGGTTGTTGGTGGCTGGATCGAAGCTCTCGACGCTGAAGACGAAGGGCTGGATATCGAGCTGCTCCCAGACCACGCTCTGCTGTGCCGTGCGAGCCGCCTGGAGGTTGAAAATAAAGTCGGCGCCCTGGGGACCGACGTCGTAGCTGAGACCGATGCGGGCATGTATGCGAACCATGTAGACATTAGGTCATGAAATGCGGGCAGAACTAAAGCCCGGACAGAAATTCTCCACCCCTGATGACAAGCCGATGAAAGCCGCTACGCAATAAAACGAGCCACAAGCCCGCACAGATTCAGGATCAGTAGTAGAATATCAACATCGTTGCGATTTGCTTACCTTTGCAACGACTGTTGTCTGACATGGTCTGCGGTTTATTTTATCCCGCCACCTCAGCTCCCTAGCGACGTTCTCGGTCTCATGGGTTGTCACACTCCCCCCTTCGCGGCGAGCCTAACTGCTGGTCAGTTCCTGATACAGGACCAGCCACCCCAAGACCTTGGTCGCTAAGAGCCGCCCCACTACAGGCGCTCGTCTCGACAACCTTATATTGCAGCCGGCCATGGATATGGCCTTGATTGATGACCACCACACTAGAAAAAACATTTTCGGTGGGCAAGTTCCTTGTCTCCCCCTTTACTCATTCCACCGAGTCCGGCGACTATGCCGCCTCGCTGTCGATTCGCAGCGGCCGCGGTAGCGGCACGCTGGACCGCGTGTTCCGTTTCGTGCCCCGGTTTAGCTGCCGTGACGAAGCGCTGCAATACGCCTTGAACCAATGCCCCGGCCTGCTGCCTGCGCAGCTTGCGGCCTGAGGCCCCAGACATCCCCATCCATACCGCTACAAGGAGCCCCTCATGTCGAAGGAAGACCTGATCGAAATGCAAGGCAAGGTAGACGAAGTGCTGCCCGACTCTCGCTTCCGCGTGACCCTGGACAACGGTCACACCCTGATCGCCTACTCGGGCGGCAAGATGCGCAAGAACCATATCCGCATCCTGGCCGGCGACAAAGTGACGCTCGAACTGTCTCCTTACGACCTGACCAAGGGCCGCATCACCTTCCGCCATCTGGAGCCCCGCTCCGGCGGCGGAGCGGCACCAGCGCGACGCAAGTTCCGCTGATTACCCACCCCACCAATAGCAACCCGGCGCGTTCAGCAATTTTTTGCACGCGCCTCAATAGGAACTCATATGAACAACAAACTCTTCGTCGGTAACCTGCCCTACTCGGTCAACGATGGCAGCCTGCAGCAAAACTTCTCCGAGTACGGCACCGTCGTTTCGGCCAAGGTCATGACCGACCGCGAAACCGGCCGCTCGAAGGGCTTCGGCTTTGTCGAAATGGGCACCGATGAAGAAGCGCAAGCTGCCATCGAAGCCCTGAACGGCATGTCGGTTGATGGCCGTGCCATCACCGTCAACGTCGCACGTCCGAAGGAAGACCGTCCGGGCGGCTTCGGCGGCGGCGCTCGTCGCAGCGGCGGCGGCTTCGGTGGCGGCAATGGCGGCGGCTACGGCGGTGGCAACGGTGGCGGCTACGGCGGCGGCCGTTACTGATCAGCTGATCAGCGCACAGCCGGTCCTCTGACCCGACTGTGCCAGCCAGCGGCGCGCCAGCTCGGCGCGCCCGAAAACAAGGACCTTGGGTAACCCAGGTCCTTTTTTCATGGGCGGGCGCTGCAACGTGGCCTGGCACCGCTCGACCTGGCACGGCGCGGCATACTCAGCCGACCGCGCTTTCCGGCAATCGGCCCAGCAGCGGCTCAAAGCGCGCGCCACTGGCAGGAAGCGGTCGATCCAGCACCGGCTCGGGCAGCAAGCGGTCGTATTCCGCCTTGATGGCGCGATAGCATTCGCAGCAACGGTGCTCCAGGCCCGGCCGGTCGAGCACGGCGATGCGGCCACGGGCATAGCGGATCAGACCGGCACGCTGCAGCTTGAGCGCCGCCTCGGTCACCCCCTCGCGGCGAACGCCCAGCATGTTGGCAATCAGCTCCTGGGTCATCTGCAATTCATGACCCGGAACACGATCCAGGCTCAGCAACAACCAGCGACTCAAGGCCTGGTCGACCGAATGGTGGCGGTTGCAGACGGCGGTATGCGTCATCTGGGCGATCAGTGCCTGGGTGTAGCACAGCATCAGGCTCTGCACCTGGCTGGACTGCTCGAAGCGGCGCCGGATGACCGAGGACGGCAGCTGCAAGGCCTGGCCGGCACAAAGCACCACGGCATGGCTGATCGCCCCCCGCCCGCCCATGAAGCTGGAGACGCCGACCACACCCTCGTGCCCCACCAGAGCCACCTCGGCAGTGGCCCCGCTCTCGGTCACATGGTAGAGCGACACCACCGCCGTCAAGGGAAAGTAGACGTGATGGATGGAGCTGCCCGACTCGTACAGCAGCTTGCCGGCGGGCAAGTCGACGCATTCGAGCCAGGGATGCCAGTACGGCCACTCGGCATCGGGCAATGAGGAGAGCAGTTGATTTTTCAGCCGCAGCGTAGAAAAGACCATGACTTCACTCCCTGAATCAGCCTTTCGACCAAATTCTTATTTTTTTCATATTGGATGCAGGATGAATCATAGCCACCTCACGGAGAACAAGGAAGCGGCAAGCCAGTGGCATCGGGCGCCAGCGGCATAGCCATCAGCTACGGCCCTAGGACCCGGCAGAGGACTGCCGCCGCAACCGTTGGGCCGCGCGGCTGCCGGCTGGCCAAACTAACCAGGGGCTCAAGACGACAGACTGTCCTGCATGGCCTGGAGTGTCTTGAGGGCGCGATCGAAATCGAAGACATCGATCTGATCGCGCAGCGTCCCGAGCAGCATGGCTGCCGCGTGCTGGCCTATATGCTCATGCAGACTGGTCAGCAGCGCTACCGGCACCAGACGATTGCGACGCAGCAGCAGCTCGACCGCGGCCAGATCTTGCTGTACCGCCTGGATTTGGGGGTTCGTAGCCGGCAGGCCTGCCTGCACCGCTGCCACCGCAGCGCGCAAGGCGTCCAGACAGTCGTTGCGATACTGTTGCAGCTTGTCCGGATCGCCTTCCTCATCCTTCAGCGCCGCATCGAGTGCTGCGGCAGCGGCCTGCAGCCGCACCGCCCCGACATTGGCGGCCACTCCCAGCAGGGTATGGGCCAGTCGTTGCGCATGGGTCCGCTGTCCGTCCAGACAGGCAGCGTCGAATTGCGCCGCCCATTCATCTGGCTTGAAGTCGCACAGGAACTGGCGCAACACGCTCAGCAGCAGTTGCTGATCCTGGCCGAGCCGATCGAGCGTCTGTGCCAAATCGAAGCCGTCCAGAGGCGGTACCAGCATGCCCTGCGGCGCCATGGCAGGCTGGGGCACGGCTGCCTTGGCCGCACGGGCATCTACTGCGGTCTCGGCAGTCGACGGGGGTTGCGGCAACCAGCGCAACAAGGTCCTGAGCAGCTGCTGTGGATCGACCGGCTTGCTGACGAAGTCGTTCATGCCGGCATCGAGCACACGCCGGCGGTCATCGGCAAAGGCCGAGGCGGTCATGGCGATGATCGGCAAGCTGTGGCCCCAGCGGGTGGCACGGATCGCGGCGGCCGCCTCAAAACCGTCCATGACCGGCATTTGCAGGTCCATCAACACCAGCGCACAGGGCTTCTCGGCCAGCTTCTGCAGCGCCTCGCGTCCGTTATTGGCCACTGCCACCTGCAGGCCCATCTTGGTCAGCATGGCCAGTGCAACTTCCTGATTGGTCAAGTTGTCCTCCACCAGCAGCAGTTTGGCGCCACGGATCGGCCTGGCTTGCTGGTAAGGGTCGGGCACCTTGCCCTCGACCGCCGGCAGGGGCACAAAGCTGCTTGACGGTGGCACTCGCCCCGGCTTCAACTGCGGCGGCGCGGTAGCTTCCGCACGCCTGTCGGGTGTCAACAGCACGGTAAACCAGAAGGTTGTGCCACGGCCCAGCTCGCTGCGCACACCGATCTCGCCGCCCATCAACTCGACCAGGCGCTTGGCAATCGTCAGCCCCAGGCCGGTGCCGCCAAAGCGCCTGGTGGTGGAGCTGTCAGCCTGCACAAACGGCTGGAACAGCAGCTGCGTTTGCTCGGGCGTCAGGCCGATGCCGGAATCCTTCACCTCGAAGCGCAGGCGCTGCTGTGTGCCCTCGTCGGCCAGCGCACGTACCGCCAGGTGCACGCTGCCGCGCTCGGTGAACTTGACGGCGTTGCCCAGCAGGTTGACCAGGATCTGGCCGAGCCGCAAGGCGTCGCCCGAATAATGCGGCGGCAATCCGGGCGGCACATCAAGCACCAGTTCCAGCCCCTTGGCACTGGCCGCCAGCGCGAACAGGTCGGTGGCGTCGCGCAGCACCTCCTCGAGTCCGAACGGCGCCAGTTCCAGATCGACCGCGCCAGCGTCAAGCTTGGAGAAGTCCAGAATGTCGTTCAGGATGCGCAGCAGCGAGCGGGACGATTTCTGCACCTTGTCGACCAGCGTGCGCTGCTGGGCGTCCAGGCCGGAATCGGCCAGGATGTCGAGAAAGCCGAGCACCGCATTCATCGGCGTGCGCACTTCATGGCTCATGTTGGCCACGAACGCGCTCTTGGCCCGGCTGGCCTGCTCGGCTGCGTCCTTGGCGGCCAGCAAGCTCTGTTCGATCTGTCTTTGCTCGGTGATGTCTTCCACCATGCAAAGGTGGCGCGGACTCTCACGCGGATCGACCTGGATCCGTGCCACCGTCATGCGGACCCAGACCACCGAAGCATCGGGCCTGAGGTAACGCTTGTTCATCTGGAAGCCGGGGATTTCCCCGGCGTTCAGGCGCGCCATATTGTCCAGATCGGGCTGGATGTCGTCCGGATGCGTGATCTGCATCCAGTCGGCATGGCGCATCTGCTCGACGCTGCGGCCAGAGATGGCCGCATAGCGCTCGTTGCACTCGTAGATATGCCCGCTGCGCGAACCGGTCAGCGCGATGCCGATCGGGGCTTGGGCGAAGATGGCGTGGAAGCGCGTCTCAGATGCCGTCATCTCGGCCAGGGCCTGCTCGATCTGATTCCTGGATTGACTCAGCTGGTCCCTGACCATGACTTCGGACTGGATGTCGCGCCAGCCGCCCACCCGTGCCTCGACCTGGCCGGCCGCATTGAAAATCGACTTGGCGCTGATCGAGACCCAGTGAAAACCGCCGTCACGGGTGCGGATGCGGGTTTCGAAAGTCGTGCGTTCGCCTTGCAGCAGGCGTTGCTGAGCCGCCCTCGCCGTAGCCAGATCATCCGGGTGAATGAATTCAAGGAAAGGCTGGCCGATCATCTGCTCGGGCAGCCAGCCCACCAGCACTGTTACCGACGGCGATATCCATTCGAACACACCGCTGTTGTTGCCGCGGAACACCACATCCGAGGCGTTCTCGGCCAGCAACTGGATTTCGGCGGTGCGCTCGCGCACCTTGCTCTCCAGGCTGGCATTGAGGTCGCGCAGGATCTGCTCGGACTGCTTGCGTGCCGTCACATCCAGGCACAGGCCCGAAAAATGTGTTGGCGTGCCGGCGGCGTCAGAACTGTCATGACCAAAGGCGTCGATCCAGCGGATCTGGCCATCGGGCCAGATGACACGGTAGGTCGCTGCAAACGGTCGATGCTCGCGCAGAGCTTCGGCAATGGCAGCCTCGGCGGCCGGCAAATCGTCGGGATGGACCGCCTGGCGCCAGGTATCAAAATTGGCCGATACGCTGGTGGGCTCCAGACCGAAAAGCCGGAACATCTGGTCCGACCAATTCAGCCGGTCGGGACCGAGACTCAAGTCCCAGTCCCAGAAGCCGACGCCGGCCGCTTGCTCGGTCAGCGACAGCAGGTCATGCGATTTCTGCAGCTCGACCTGGCTTTGTTCAAGCTGGCGCGCCGCCGCCAGCTCAGCCGCCGCCGCATCATGGGCACTCAACAGCTGGCTGTAGCGCCGCACGCCGAACACCAGCAGCAGCAGAACGACGCCGCCACTGAGCAGCAGCGGCGGCCAGCCCTGCCACCAGAGTTGCCCGAGCTGGTGGCGATCCAGGTGACTGACCAGTTTCCAGCGATCCGCCGCTTGCAGCCGGCCCGGAAACAGGGTGGCCGGATCGATGCTGTCCCAGACCCAGAGGCCGCTTTCATCGAGCATCCGGCCCGAGGGGGCCGCGGCAATCCGTGCCCAGGCCTGCGGCTGGCGCCTGGCCAGCGTGCTGTCGCGCCCCAGCAGGTGGCTCCAGGCATCCTGCGGGTCGGGGGCCACCAGCCAGCCGCCCTGGGAGTTGAGCAGCATGAGCTGTTCGCCCCGGGCAGACGGGTTGTTGGTGACATATTCGTCGATCAGGTGCTGGGCCAAGATATTGAGCACCAGCAGGCCCTGGTCGCGCCCCTGCACCCGTGGCAGGCGGATGACCGCGCGGATCACCGGCTGGTACGGTACGGCCACCTGACCATGCTCGACATTGAGGTCCAGCGTCGAGAGGTAAAGCTGGCCGGGCGGCAGGCGGATCGTATCGATGAAATAGGGGCGATCGGATTTGTCCTGCAACTGGCTCGACTCCACCAGCTGCGGCGTATCGCCGACACGATCGACGCGCACCTGCTCGATGCCGTCAGCACCGAGCCAGCGCGCCTGCAGATAGCGCGGATTGCGGAACAGCAGCGACTGCAGCGAGTGCTGGATGAGGCTGCGAGCCATGGCTGGCGGCGCGACAAAAGCCTGCTGCAGCGCCGGCTCTTGCGCCAGCCCCTGCAGCTGCTCCAGCGGACGCTCCAGATCCTGGCTGAACAGCAGCGCACTGGAGTGCAATTGCGTCGCCTCGCCCGACTCGAAGGTGGCCTGCCTGGATTGGCTCAGGTTGACGCCGAGGTAAGCCGTCAAGCCGCCGACCAGCAGCAGCGGCGGCAGATAAAGAGTCAGAAAACGTTTCACTTGAGCCAACTCTCCGGGCAGGTCGAACAATGACAGAAAATCATGACGCGCTGCCACTCCACGACCGCAGCAGATTGTCAGGCTGGCCGAACCTGGTACAGCAGCACCCGATTGCAGCCGTTTTCCCTGACCTGGTCATGGCGGCGTCGGCATGGCAGACCAGGCCTCAAGCCGCCTGAAGCTGGATGAAAACCGCCGTCCTGTCGTCCTCAGCTGGGGACTGCTCGGTGAATGCCTCGATGTCACTGCGCAGGGTCGCCATCATCAGCTCCGGGCTGTGACCCGCCTGCTGGCCCTGACTCAGCAATTGCTGAATGCGCTGGTCGCCGTAGTACTGGCGGGACGAATTGGCCGACTCCGACAGTCCGTCAGAGTACAGCAACAGCGTGTCACCAGCTTGCAGCTGCACCTTATGCTCGGCATAGACCTCGTGCTCCAGCACGCCGATGGGCAGGTTGTCACCGATCAGCTCAGTGACCTGCTGCCCTTGCGCCAGCAGCGTCGGGGTATGGCCGGCGTTGACCCAGCTCAACGTTTTTGCCTTGCAGTCAATGCGCAGCAGCGACATCGTGACAAACGCGTTGACGGCGATCAGTTCCGGGGTGACCGCGGCATGCAGCGCGTTCATCAAGGTGGCGGCGCTGGGGTAGTTACCCGGAGTCTGGTCCGCCATCAGCTCGGAGAACAACCAGCGATAGGTGTTCTTGAGGCCGGCGCCAATCAGCGCCGCGGTGACGCCCTTGCCCATGACGTCGCCGGTCAGGACCTCGAACACCGAGCTGCTGAGGCGGGTGAAGGTGTAGAAGTCGCCATCGACCCCCTGGCAGGGCTCGGTGTAGCAGACCACCTGACAGGCCTCGAGGTCTGTCGGCACCTGGCCGAACAGCAGCTTGTGCTGGATGAAGGCGGCAGTCTCGAGCTCGCGCTGGCGCGCCTGGGCCAGTGCCTGCTCGGCCTGATGGCGCGCCGTGATGTCGGTCTTGACCGCCACATAGTGCAAGGTGCGGCCTTCATCGTCCTTGATCGGAGCCAGATGGGCTTCTTCGCGAAAGATTTCACCCGACTTGCGCCGGTTGATCAGCTCGCCCGACCACGGCTCGCCGCGCTTGAGCCGGCTCCACATGTCCAGGTAGATGGCAGGATCGTTCTGTCCCGAATTGAGAATGCGGGGATTCTTGCCCAGCACTTCGGCGGCGTCATAGCCCGTCACCTGGCAGAACTGCGGGTTGACATATTGGATGGCGGCGTTGGGGCCACAGATGACGACGGCTGACGGACTCTGCTCGGTGGCCATCGACAACACGCGCAAGCGCCCCTGGGCCTGGCGCAATTCGCTCAGGCTGTGCTGCAGCTCACGCTGCGCCAGCGCCGCCGCGAGCTGCAGTCGCACCCGCGCGCGCACCAGCACCGGATTGATCGGCTTGTGGATGAAATCGACCGCGCCGGCTTCCAGGGCCCGGGTTTCGCATTCGACATCGTTTCTGGCCGTGACGAAAATGACGGGAATGGACTGGGTCGCCGGATCGCTTTTGAGGATCTCCAGCACCTGGTAACCGTCCATGCCGGGCATCATGACGTCGAGCAGGATCAGGTCCGGTGCCTGCTGCTGCACCAGCGCCAGCCCCTGTGCCCCGGAGGTAGCGAACTGGACGTCGTATTCTCTGGCCAGGCTGGCGCCCAGCACCTCAAGGTTGAGCGGGATGTCGTCAATGATCAGGATATGGGCAGGCGGGTTCATGCGAGAAAGGGGGCCGGGTTGCTGGTGGTCCTTAGATAAGCCTCCTGATATCAATAGTAATGCATGAAATCAAAAGATATGAGCCCGCCATCAAACCATCAGCTGCGGCCCGATGATTAGCCAGAGGGCTGCCGCCAGCACCAGCAAGGCAAACGAGATCCGCATCGGCCGCTCCGGCAGGCGATGCGCCAGGGTCACGCCGGCCGAGACCGTCAACAGCCCGCCGAGCGCCATCGGCAGGCCCAGGGTCCAGTCGACGCGCTGGTTCTGGGCATAGGTGGCGAGGGCCACGACCGAGCTCGGCGCGACCAGCGCCAATGACAGCCCCTGCGCCGTGGTCTGGCGCTGCCCGAGCCAGCCCGACAGCAGCGGCCCCGCCAGCAGGCCGCCACCGATGCCGAGCAGACCCATGCTGCTGCCACCGACCAGGCCAACCAGAGGCAGGACCCGCAGGTTCAGGCGCCGCTCCTGCTGACAGGCCTGCTGCTTGGCGCTGACGAGCAGGCGCAGCGCCAACAAGGCCAGAAAGCCACTGAAGATCCAGCGCAGCAGTTGCGGGTCGAGCTGGGTAGCGACCCGGGCAATCAGCCAGGTCGTCAGCGTGCCGGACAGGGCGATGGTGCAGATGGCCTGCCAGGGCATGGGATAACGCTGGTGGTAACGCCACCAGCCCAGCAGCAGATTGGGCGCCATCAACACCAGGGCCGTGCCTTGCGCCAGCGCCTGATCCATGCCAAAGCCGAGCGCGAACAGGGGCACGGCGATGATGCCGCCACCAATGCCGAACAGGCCGCCAAAGAACCCCAGGCTGGCGCCGATGAGCAAGACGGTGGACAGATGGAGAAACAGGGTCATGGGGATGGCAAGGCAGAGAACAATGCCGCCCATGATATTGATTCAAAGGATCACTACAATCCACGCCGAAGTACTTCAGAATTGCGCTGGACGCACGAATGAACATTGTTTCCGACCTGGCCTTCTTCGTGGTGCTGGCGCGCCAGCCCAGCCTGGCAGCGGCGGCGCAGGAAATGGGCATCACGCCACCCAATGTGAGCCGCAGGCTGGCGGCACTGGAGCGGCGTCTGGGCCTGCGCCTGCTCAACCGCACCACCCGCCGCCTGAGCCTGACGGCGGAAGGACAGCGTTACCTCGACGAGGGCGAGCGAATCCTGCAGGACCTCGAAGGGCTGGAACAAGCGCTGACGGCCGGCCGCGAAACCCCGCGGGGCCTGCTGCGGGTCAATGCCACCTTCGGCTTCGGCCGCCGCCATCTGGCGCCGCTGATTTCAGACTTCGTACGCCAGCAGCCCCAGGTGGAGGTGATGCTCGAGCTGAGCGATCACCCGCTGGACCTGACCGAACATGCGATGGACATCGGCATCCGCTTCGGCAGTCCGCCCGACAGCCGGATCATGGCGCGGCGCATCGCGCGCAACCGCCGCCTGCTCTGCGCGTCACCCGCCTATCTGTCCGGCTTCGGGCTGCCGGCCACGCCGCAGGAGCTGGCGCGCCACCGCTGCATCGTGATCCGGGAAAACAACGCCACCTTCAACCACTGGCAGCTGACGGATGGCCAGGACAAGCTGATGGTGAAGGTCAACGGTCCCCTGAGCACGAACCATGGCGAAGTCGCCGTCGACTGGGCGCTCGCGGGTCATGGCATCGTGCTGCGCTCGGAATGGGATGTGGCGGCCTACCTGCGCGAGGGCAAGTTGTGCCGCCTGCTGGCCCCCTGGGCCGGCGAGGCGGCCGACATCCACGCCCTCTATCCCCAGCGCCATCACCTGTCCGCCAAGGTCACGGCTTTCCTGGATTTCCTGGCCGATCGCTTCGCCGGCTACCGCACCGACATGCCGGCACTGCCGGCCACGCCCTGGTAGGCGCCAGCACTAAAACCGTCGCTCAAGCCGCCAGGGGCTGGTCGATGTCGCGCCGCAGGGAAAGCACCGGCCATTGACGCTGCCCGGCCAGCTGGGCCAGCCGGAAGTCCGGGTCGACCGCCACCGGATGGGAGACGGCTTCAAGCAGCGGCAAATCATTGTGCGAATCGCTGTAGAACCAGCTTTCCTCGAGCCCGGCCAGGGAACAGCCCTGGGCCTTGAGCCAGGCCTCGACCCGGTGCACCTTCTGCGGGCCAAAGCAGGACGTGATCAGGTGATCCACTGCCAGCTGGCGTGCCACCGGTTCGACCAGCGCGGCCCGGGTCGCGCTGACCACCACGGTGGTCAAGCCCTGCGCACGCAGCTCGGACAGCAAGTCGGGGGCCAGCGGCGCGACAGCGGGCAGCAGGATCTCGCGCTGGAAAACGGCCAGGCATTGCTCGAGCTGCCCTGGCGGCAAGGACGCGTCAAGCCCGATCCTGAAGGCCTGCAGCGCATCGAAGTCGAGCACGCCCTGGGCATAGTCGTCCATGAAGCGCTGGTGCTGCGCCATCTCGGGCGCCGCCACCCATTGCCGGGATTGCAGGAAGTCCATCCACAGCTGGTTGCTGTCGGCCGCCAGCAGGGTATGGTCCAGGTCCAGAAAAGCCACTCGCATAAGCATCAATCAACTGTCCGTCGGATTCGTGGAACGGGTAAGGGCCAGCGAAGGCGCCACGGTAGGCGGTATGGTCAGACAGACAGGACGGTCGCCATGGCCTGACACAGTCGTTTCCAGACCGAGTCAAACAGGGGCATCAAATAAGAGAGCTCGGCTGCCTGCTCCCGCGTACCGGCTTGCTCGAGCTGTTCACACACCTGCCCCAGCGCCATCGCTCCGACCGAGCGCGACGACGACTTGAGCGAATGGGCAAAACGCGCCAGCTGCAACCAGTCCGCCTGAACAAACGCGGTCTGCAACTGCGCAGCCAAACCCTCGGCAGAGTCCTGGTAATGTTGCAGGAATTCGCGGATCGTCCCGGGATCAGACCCGACGAGATCGGCCAGGACGGCAAGATCGAGCATGGCTGGCACGGCCATGCCGCCAAATCCGGCCTGGGCCGTGGAGGCGGCATCAGAATGCGGGATGGAAGACAGCCAGTAAGCCAGCTTTTCTCCAAGCAGCTCGAATTTGACCGGTTTTGTCAGGAAATCGTTCACACCCAACAGGCGCCAGCCAGTCCATGCGGCATCCATGGCATTGGCAGAAAACACGATGATCGGCACGCTTTGTCCGTCCTTCTCCTCAGAACGAATCTGCTGCGCCAGCTCATAGCCTCCCATGCGAGGCATCTGCAGGTCCGTCAGGACCAGGTCGTAAGCCTGCTCACGCCAACGGAACAGGGCCGCCTCGCCATCCTCGGCAAAGTCATGGGCATAACCGAGACGCTTGAGTTGCAGGCCGATCACCTTGCGATTGACCGGATTGTCCTCAGCCACCAGGATCAGACGACGGTCTGGCTCGCCCGCGGCGGCAAGGCCCGCAGCCGGCATGGCGGGTGCAGCGACGGCGGCAGGCGCGACCGAATCCACCCGCGACAAAAGCGCCTCGCCCTGCGCGACCGCCGGCTCCTGAATGGCAAGCGGAAATTCGACCCAGAAAATGCTGCCCACATTCACCTGACTCTCGACCCCGATGGTACCGCCCATTTTGCGCACCAGCTTCTGCGCAATGTTGAGACCGATACCCGTGCCTTCGACGGTCGAATTTTCGGCACCCAGTCGATTGAAGGGCTTGAACAGCCCTGACAGATGCTCTTGCGCAATTCCCAGCCCGGTATCCCGGACTTCAAGTCTGACATATCCCGTCGGAACCCGATCGATCGTGATATCGATCTTTCCGTCTGGACGGTTGTACTTGACGGCATTCGACATCAAGTTCAGCAAGACCTGCTTGAGCCGGATCCGATCCGCTTGCACGGTGTAGCCGGAGGCGTCAGCGACATGCAGGGAGATTCCGCGCGCCTGGGCTGCCTGCTGGATCAGGCCCATGCACTCCTGCAGGACAGGACCCAGGGAAACCGCATCCAGCGTGACCTGGATATCCTGCTGATCGACCTTGGCCAAATCCAGCAAGTCGTTGACCAGGGAAAGCAAATGCTCGCCAGCATTGACAATTTCGAGCACAAAATCATGTGCATCGCCATCAAGCCGATTGTCGAGCGCAAGAATCTGACCCAGACCGAGGATGGCATTGAGCGGCGTGCGCAACTCGTGACTGACGGTCGCGAGAAACTGATCCTTGCTGTTGACTGCCGCCTCAGCCATCTGTTGCGCATGCAGCAGCTCCAGTTCACGCTGCTTGATGGAGTGAATGTCCTGCATCATGACCGCCAGGCGCACACAACTGCCCTCAGACATTTCGGCCCGCCCAATGCTGCGGAACCAGCGCGGCTCCCCCCCGAGATTGAAATGGAGCAACTCCAAGTCCCACCCGGTGCCACTTTGAATGGCTTGCTGGATGGCTTGCTCGATATACTCACGTGGTTCAAGCCTTGCCAGCAAGTTGCCGATCGTCAATGGCGGTTCGGAATCGATCTCGAGCAGCGTGGCGCAAAATGGCGAAAGATGAACCACGTCATTCGCCACCTCGTAGTCCCAGGAGCCAATCTGCGCCGACTGGTTGGCCAACTCCAGTGCCTGCTTGGTGCGCGACAGCAGCAGTTCGCTGTTCTGGCGCTCGGTAATGTCAGTCGCGAACTTCACGATGTGATCGATCCGTCCATCGCTGCCCCGCACAGGGTTGTAGGACGCTTGCAACCAGACCGTCTGCCCCTGCTTGCTGAGTCGGTGGAACTGCCCGGCGCGAGCTTCCCCAGCCCGCAGCGACTCCCATAGCAGGCGATATTCCTCGCCCGAGGCATACACCGGATCGAAAAACATCCTGTGGTGCTGCCCCACCAATTCATGTATTTCGTAACCCATGATCTGGCGGAACAGTTTGTTGGCCTCCAGGATATAGCCATTGATATCGAACTTGATGATGCCCTGGATATCATCCAGCGCACTGATCAGCCCGGCCTGAGCGGAAAAAATGGCAGGCGTATAGTTGACATTCAAATCAGAAGCCATCGCCTTGAGTCCAATCGAAAAAATAAATCATACCCAGACCAGGACCAAGACTCAGCGCAGGAAACGCTGCAACTTCCTGAGAAACATGTCTTGACTGAATGGCTTGACCAGGAAATCCGACGCACCGGCCTGCAGACTCTTTTCGACCACATCCTTGTCGCTGTTTCCGGTGACCATGACGATCGGAATATCCATTCCGACCGGGGTCGATTTCAGATGGCGCGTCAAGTCAAGACCACTCATTCCAGGCATCAAGACATCCATCAATATCAGGCTTGGCCTCACATACTGAAGCTTGGCAATGGCCTCGGTACCCGAAAAGGCGAAGATGAAATCACAATTCAGACCGGTCAGCAGGAAGCGCACCAGATTGTGCTGAAATATCTCGTCATCGATCAACATGATCGTGGACCGCGCCGGCGGCTCAAGCTTGAGCTTCATATGCGCGAGGCTTGGATCGATCTTCAACTCTGGCGCTGACGCGGACTTGATCGCAGGCTTGACCAGGGGTCGAACCGGAGATTTGACCTGGGATTGACGAAATGCCTGAACCGCCCGCACGGCCAGCAAGACAGAAATCGACAACCGGGTGGCATCGAACGACATCGGCCAAAAAAGCACGTAGTCATCGAACTCCTCCTGCCGACAGAGGTCGTATGCCGCCTTGAGATCCTCCTTGCGGCACAGGAGCACGGTCCGATACCGGTGAGACGCGGCTACCTGGCTCGAACGGCACAAGCCCTGGTAGTAAGCCCTGGTTTCCTCCAGGTCACTGAAAGCCAGCACCAGCACATCGGGCAAATGGGTGTCGAAGTCGGACACGTGATGCTCGGGCTGCACCGAAAGAGTCATCCGGCTGCAGGTCTTGAGCAATAAATTCCGCACCAATTCGGCATCTGCCGCTGAATTACTGGCAATCAGGATGGATGATGTAGAATCCATGATCAGAATTGATCCTGCGCCTCAAGAAATAAGGTGAATAACGTCAGCACAAAAAAGACAGACACACCGTCCCTGTCAGTTGAATATGCTGACCGTTTCCGCCAGCGGCCTGCTTCAGGCGGCCAGAAGCAACGACCATCATTTCCAGAATGGCCGCATGCTTGCACGCTGAATAGTCAGCTTGACTTGCTGCTTTACTGACTTTGGTCACTGTGGTATTTTACTCATTAGTAGCGAAACGCAATTTATCAATTCTACCACTGACATACTGATAACCGACCATGGGGTTTCCTAGGCGAGCGCAGGGGGCTGCGTGTCCGGAAACCGGTGGATTTCGATGGTCGAATGCACGATTTCCTCGTGCACCGACAATCGCGCACGCAGGTCAGCAGCGGTCAGAGCGCCATCCGGGGTGGCGGCATCGGCGATGACATGCAGATAGGTCGATTTGAGATTCAGATCGCGATGATGCTCATCATGGCGATCATCATCATACCCACGAGAATTCCCATGATCGTGATAGTGCGCCCGGCCGAGAATCAAGGCGCACACCCTGTTCACCAGCAGACCGAGCATGGCGATCACGACCGCGATCGCCATCACCAGTCGCGTGCTGCGCTCGGCGGCAGCGTTGCCGGCATCAAAGACATGGTCGTGTATCCACCCGGACAGGTTATCGGTAGGCATGATTGATTTTCTTGAAAGTCGAGTGCTTGCGCCCGCACGGCTGGCCTGCCAGAGTCGCTCTTGCACGACGGCAACGGCAACCAGTGCCTGATTATCATCGCCACGCCCTGCGGGTCGTCGTCGGCACCCCCTTGACCCGCAGCACGACCAGCTCCGACGCCGACAAAAGGCAATGACGCGCATGATGACTCAATCAGGCGGTTCCAGATTGACTCAATGCCAGGGGCCGAAGATGTCTGGCGCACACGGATTTGTTGCCTGACACGAGAGTTTTGTTAACCCGTGTTGACAAGGATGGCGGGGCAGCCTGGAAGAGCTTGCCTGGACTAGAATGAATTTGCCGGATGCGGGCAAATGACCATGGCCTGGAAATTTTCGGCAATGTATGACAAGAGAATGAAAGACCGCCATGAGTAACGATGGATTCAAGTTCCGGCCTGCCCTGCTGGCCATCGGTCTGGCACTCATCATCTGGTTCATCATCCCGGTGCCCTCAGGCGTCAAGCCGGCGGCTTGGCATCTGCTGGCCCTGTTCGTCGGCACCATCGCCGCCATCATCGGCAAGGTGATGCCGATCGGCGCCCTGGCCATGATCGCCATCGCGCTGGTCGCCCTGCTCGGGGTCACCAGCGACAAGCCGGGCACCGCGATTGCCGACGCGCTGAGCGGCTTCGCCAATCCGCTGATCTGGCTGATCGGCCTGTCGATCATGATCTCGCGCGGGCTGATCAAGACTGGCCTGGGCGCGCGCATCGGTTACTGGTTCATTGCGCTGTTCGGCCGCAAGACGATCGGCATCGGCTATGCGCTGAGCCTGTCGGAGCTGGTGCTGGCGCCAGTCACGCCAAGCAACACGGCGCGCGGCGGCGGCATCATGCACCCGATCATGAAGTCGATCGCCATCAGCTTCGGCTCCACCCCCGAGCAAGGCACCGAGGGCAAGATCGGCCGCTACCTGGCCCTGGTCAACTACCACGCCAACCCGATCACTTCCGCCATGTTCATCACGGCCACGGCGCCCAATCCGCTGGTGGTCAAGCTGGTCGCCGAAGCCACCGGTGCGCAGATCAGCCTGTCCTGGGGCACCTGGGCGATCGCGATGCTGCTGCCCGGCCTGGTCGCCATCCTGCTGATGCCGCTGGTGCTGGCCAAGCTCTACCCACCCGAAATCACCGACACTCATGCCGCACGCGACTTCGCGCAAGGCAAGCTGGCCGAGCTGGGGCCGGTCAAGCACAGCGAGAAAATCCTGCTCGGCGTCTTCGGCTGGCTGCTGGTGCTCTGGGCTGGCGTACCGGAACTGGCCTTTGGTCAGGCGTTTGCCGTCGACCCGACCGCGGCGGCCGTCAGCGGGCTGGCACTGTTGCTGGTGACCGGCGTGCTGTCCTGGGACGAGGTACTGGCCGAGAAAGGCGCCTGGGACACGATAACCTGGTTCGCCGCCCTGGTCATGATGGCCACCTTCCTGAACAAGATGGGCATCGTGGGCTGGCTGTCAGGCAGCCTGCAAGGCGGCATCAAGCAGCTCGGCATTGGCTGGATCTGGTCCAGCCTGCTGTTGCTGCTGGCCTATCTGTATGCCCACTACCTGTTCGCCAGCACCACGGCGCATATCACCGCCATGTTCGGCGCCTTCTATGCGGCCGGCATCGCGCTGGGCGCGCCGCCGATGGTGTTTGCCCTGATCATGGCGGCGGCATCGAGCATCATGATGACCTTGACCCACTATGCCACCGGCACCTCGCCAATCATCTTCAACTCGGGCTACACGACTCTGGGTCAATGGTGGCTGGCGGGTCTGGTCATGAGCGCGGTCAATCTCGTGGTCTGGATCGTGATCGGCGGCGTCTGGTGGTCCGTGCTGGGCTACTGGTAGACTGGATCAAGTCTCCTGCTTCACCCCATGCCGCCCAAACCGATTCCGCCCGAACTGCTGGCCCTGCGCCGTCATAACGTGATGGCCTTGTTCCTGCGCTGGCGGCTGCACGAGATTGCCCAGGGATTGCCGGGCGAGGACCGCGCCTTTGCCGCCCGGCTCGGGATCACAGGGGCGCAATGGAGCCGCGTCAAGTCGGGAACGCCGGTCGGCAGCAAGCTGGCGCGGCAGTTCGAGCAGGCCTGCGAGGTTGATCCAGGCTGGCTGGACCAGGCCCATGACCAGCCTGGCGCACCGGCAGCATGGCCCGACATCCCGGGCAGCGAGCCGGCTTCACCTGCCGCGCTGGCCTCGGCGCTGGGCCTGTCAGCGCAAGCGGGGCCGGACGGGCCGACCACGCTGCTGGTACGGGCCGATGACGATTCGATGCGCGACCTGGGCATCCTCGACGGCAACCTGTTGCTGGTCGACCCGGCCTTGGTCGCGGAGCCAGGCGACATCGTGCTGGTGCGGCTGGACGACGAATACCGCATCAGGCAGCTCTGCCTGCAGGACGGGCAGCTCAGGCTGCTGCCGGCCAACCCGGCCTTTGCGGCACTCGTCCCGTCCGAGGGCCAGCCATGGCCGATCTGGGGCGTGGTGACCTCGGTCATCAGGCGCTTGCGCTGAAAGCGCATCGCTAGCCAGGCTGGGTCAGGAGCTGGCGCCAGGACTGCTCGGTGGCCGGACGATGTCATCGCCGTGCAACAAGGCAGGCCTATGTTCTGCCAGGTCTTGATCATTCTGATTGCGCCTGCCATGAAATCCACCCGCCAGTTCCTGTTCCGCAGCCTGCTCGCTGCCGCCCTCATGTCAGCCTTCGGGGCTCATGCTGGCGACTCCGCCCCGCCAGTGCCTCAGGCCCAGCTGATTGGTCGCTTCGCCGATGGCGTCTCGGCCGGTACCGCCGAGATCGTGGCCTTTCATGCCGCCAGCCGCTCGGCGTTCATCACGGTGGACCGCCGCAACCAGCCCTCCTCCTTTCAGCGGGTCAGCCTGCGCGGCCTGAGCAGCAGCGCCTTGGCCAATCCGGTCCAGGCCAGCAACCTGACCAGCGGGGCCATCACTTCGGTGGCCAGCCATGTCAACGGCAATGGATTCAGCGCTGGCGGGGTGCAATCGCTGGATATCGCCGGCGATCTGCTGGCGATCGCGGTGCAGGCCAGCCCCAAGACCGATCCGGGCCTGGTGGCCTTCTACCGCCTCGATGCGCAAGGCAATGCCAGCTTCCTGAAGAAGGTGAACGTGGGCAGCCTGCCCGACGGCCTGAAGTTCAGCCCCGACGGCAGCCAGCTGGTGGTGGCCAACGAAGGCGAGCTCAGTGCGACCTTCGCCACCGACGGCATCGACCCCGTGGGCAGCATCTCGATCATCCCGGTCAAGCAGGGCATGCCCGCTGACCAGGCCGTCACGCTCGATTTCTCGGACTTCAATGCCGGTGCCAAGCGATCGATCGAGCTGCCGGCGGCAGTGCGCATTGGCCGCATCGGCGCCAGCGTGGCGCAAGACATGGAACCCGAATATGTCAGCATCAGCGCCGACAGCAGCCGGGCCTATGTCACCCTGCAGGAGAACAATGCCGTGGCGGTGGTGAACCTGCGCCAGCCCCACATCGAGCGCTTGCTGCCGATGGGCATCAAGGACCATGGCCTCGCGCGCAACGCGCTGGCCGCATCGGACCAGGTCGAGCCGCCGTTCAAGCTCAAGTCCTACAACCAGTTGTTTGGCTTGTACATGCCCGACGGCATTGCCACCTTCCGGGTCAATGGCAGCGAGTATTTCATCACCGCCAACGAAGGCGATGACCGGGACGATTTTCAGAAGCCGGGCGAAACCGCTCGCGTGCGCAGCCTGGCGCTGGACGCCGCCGCCTTCCCCGATGCAGCAGCACTGCAGGCCAACCACGAATTGGGCCGCCTGAACGTGTTCAACACCATGGGGCGCAACAGCCAGGGGCAGTACGAGAAGCTCCATACCCTGGGCGGGCGCTCGTTCTCGATCCACAACGCCCGCACCGGCGCGCAGGTCTACGAGTCCGGCTCGGAACTGGAAAGCCTGGCCTACTCCAAGCTGGATGCCAGCCTGCTCGGCCACGCCCAGGTCAAGGGCCGCCTGGACAACAAGGGCCCCGAGCCCGAGAGCGTCGTGGTGGGTCAGGTCGGCAGCAGGCTGTACGCCTTTGTCGGTCTGGAGCGCGCCAGCGCAATTGCGATCTATGACGTGAGCAAGCCGGCAGCGCCCCGCTTCGTGCAGTGGCTGCAAAACAGCACCGACCTGACCAATGGTGACCTGTCGCCCGAAGGGCTGGCCTTTGTGCCCGCCGCCCACAGCCCGACCGGCAACGCCCTGCTGCTGGCCGGTTACGAGGTGAGTGGCTCGCTGGCGGTGTACGAGATCAGGTAAGGCCCAGCCGCCAGCCGCCCCAGCCGCTATTGCATGACAAAGTCGACCGACCAGGCATGGCTGCCCAGGTGGGTCGAGGTGATGGTCGCCGTGCAGACCGCGCCGCCACTGCCCTTGGCGGTCTTGTTCCACTGCGGGACCTTGTAGCCGCCGGGCTTGAGCGCGTTGACAAAGCTGGTGCCGAATACGCACTGCCTGGAACCGATCCGGTAGCGGACATTGGCAAAATTGACGTCCGGATTGATCAAGCTGGTGACGACATAGACATCGAAGCCCGACTTCGACACCGTGGCGGCCGGTTTCGGCGTCGCGTTGGCATGAGTGCTGGCTTCGTTGCTGCCGATGACCTGATAGCTGGCATCGGCAACGGTGTTGCGGTTCTTGAAGGTGATCGTGACGGGCGGACCGGCCAGCGCGGCAGCTGCCCAGAGCAGGCTGCTGGCGGCGAGCGCTTGAATGCGAATGCGGGACATGGCGGCCAACGGCAATGAGGAGTCGATAGCCTTGAGTCTAGTCCCAGCCGCTACTTTGGGACCAGGCTTCAAGAATGGCTCTGGGTCGGGGCTGGCTTGCCGTCCAGCTTGAGCATCCGGTAATTGAACTGGCGCAAGGTCAGCCCCAGGGCCTGGGCCGCACGCGATCGATTGCCTGCCTGCTGGCGCAACGCTTCCTGCAGATCGGACAGCGCATGGGAGCCCGCCGGCAGATAGGGGCGCACGGTGTAGCTGCCGGTTGCAGGACTGCGTGGCAGACGGTCGTTCTCAATGGCACGGGCGCGCAGCGCCTCCGCAGGCGAAGCGCGAGGCAGGAAGCGCTCGATGTCGACGGCCTCCAGCACCGCCTTGTCACCGAGCAGCACCATGCGCTCGATCAGGTTGGCCAGCTCGCGGATGTTGCCAGGCCAGGAATGGGCCTGCAGCCTGTGCAAGGCGCTTGAGCTCAGGTTGACGTTGCGCTGGTTCTCCTGGTTGAAGCGGTTGAGGAAATGAATCGCCAGTGCGTGGATGTCGGTGCTGCGCTCGCGCAAGGCCGGCAGCTGGATCGGGATCACGTTGAGCCGGTAGTACAGGTCTTCGCGAAAAGCCCCCAAGGCGACTTCATGCGCCAGATCGCGGTTGGTGGCGGCCACCAGCCTGACATCGATGCGCAGCTCGCGCTTGCCACCCAGGCGCACGAGGGTGCCCTCCTGCAGGGTACGCAACAGCTTGGTCTGCATGGACAGCGGCAGCTCGCCGATCTCGTCCAGGAAGATGGTGCCCCTGTCGGCCTGCTCGAACAGGCCGGCGCGCGCACCGACTGCCCCGGTGAAGGCGCCCTTTTCGTAGCCGAACAACTCGGACTCGAACAGGGTTTCAGGAATGGCCGCGCAATTGACCTTGATGAAGGGCTGGTCGCGCCGCGAACTGGCCAGGTGCAGCGCACGGGCGAACATCTCCTTGCCGGTACCCGACTCTCCGAGCAGCAGCACGGTGGCTTTCGTGGCGGCCACCTGCTCGAGTTCGGCGATCGAGCGCAGCAAGGCCGGGGCCGTGCCCACGATGCCATAGCGAGCCGGCGAGGCTTCCAGCGCCTGCGTGAGCGCCATGTTCTGTGCTTCGAGGGAGCGGGTACGCTGCTCCACCGTGAAGCGCAGCTCGAGCAACTGCCCGATCAGCGTGGCGAGGATGCCCAGGATCGACAGGTCGTCGGCCAGCGAGCGAAAGCGATGCCGGATGCGATGGCAGGCCAGCACTCCCACGGTCGAGAGCCCGACCCGCACGGGCATGGCAATGAAGGAGACCGGACCCGGCGGCAAGTCATCGCGCGGCACCGTGCGGCACAGGAAAGTCGGTTCATGGTCGATGTCCTGCACGATGATCAGTTGGCCGGTGGCCAGCACCCGGCCCGTGATGCCCTCGCCTCTGCGAAAGCGCCCCCGCTCGCACTCTGGCTGGGTGAGTCCGTAGGCATAGCGGATGCTGGCCGAAGTCACCTGCAGGCTGCTGCCGGGCGGCAGCTCCATGATGGCCTCGAGGTTGTCGGCCAGCAGGATCCGCCCGCGGTTGAGGCCGAGCAGTTCGGAGCACAGGTGCAGCATCTCCCGCAGCACCAGGTCCGGCGCCAGGCTCTTGCCGATATGCTTCATCACCTCGCGCATCAGCAGCATTTCCTGCGCGCGCCAGTTGCCGGCACTCGCAGCCGCCTCGGCAGCAGGCTGGCCCGGCAGGTCAGGGGTCACGGCAGGGCTGTGCATGCGCGCCGGTGCCATTCAGTACTGCTTGTAGGGCAGGAACTTGCCGGACAGCACCACATTGACCCGGTCGCCCTTGGGGTCCTCCTGACGCTGGATGTCCATGCTGAAGTCGATCGCGCTCATGATGCCGTCGCCAAACTCCTCGTGGATCAGCTCCTTGATCGTGCTGCCGTAGACGCTGACGATTTCGTACCAGCGGTAGATCAGCGGATCGGTCGGTACCGGCGTCGGCAGCGACCCCTTGTACGGCACCACCTGCAGCCATTTGCGTTCCTCTTCAGTGAGGTCGAAGATGTCGCCGATGATGGCGGCCTGGGCGGCATCAAAGGTCATCTGGCCCAGGCAGCCGGCGGTCGTCCACTCCTTGGACAGGCCGACCTGCTGGGCCACCTGTTCCCACTTGATGCCCTTGGCTACCTTGGTGCTGATGATCTTTTCGGTGACGTCGATGCGGTTCATGAGGACTCCAGTCTTGATGAAGGAAAGAAAATAGTGGCCAGGAAAAAGTTGGGGACGGCTCAGTGCGCCTTCGCCCGCGAAACAAGAAAGTCGACGATGTGGTTGCGCAGCTCGTAGTAGCCATCGAGGTGATGCAGGGTGGCCCGGGTGCGCTCGCGGGGCAGCGGGTTGACCACCACCTCGGCGATGCCGCCCGGCTTGTAGCCCGCGGCGGTCTCGGCGCCGTTGCTCATCAGCAGGATGCGGTCAGCCAGCAGGATCGCTTCATCCACATCGTGGGTGATCATGAACACCGTCTGCTGGGTCTCGCGCACGATGGCCATCAGCTCGTCCTGGATCGTGCCGCGCGTCAGCGCATCCAGGGCACCAAAGGGCTCGTCGAGCAACAGCATCTTGGGCTGGATCGAGAAGGCGCGGGCAATGCCTACCCGCTGCTTCATGCCGCCTGACAACTGACTGGGCTTCTTGTCGATCGCGTGCGACAGGCCCACCAGCTGGACGAACTTCTCGACCTGCTGGTTGAGCCGAGCGCCAGGCCAGTCCGGCCAGCGCGACTTGACGGCGAAGGCAATGTTCTGGCGCACCGTCAACCACGGCATCAGGGCGTGCCCCTGGAACACGACGCCGCGCTCCAGGCTGGGCCCGACCATCTCGCGCGACTCCATGAAGACATGACCCGCAGTGGCGGTGTCCAGCCCTGCCAGCACGTTGAGCACCGTGGTCTTGCCGCAGCCCGAGTGACCGATGACGCAGACAAACTCGCCGCGGTCCAGCATGAAGGAGACATCGGCAAAGACCGGCTTGTCCGCCACGTAGGCCTTGCCGAGTCGTTCGACCTGAAGCAACGGAGTCTTCACGGGAGCCTTTCCTGCGCCTGCAGCGCCATCGGGGACGGGCGATGCGGCCTTGAGGCCACCGCCTGCCGAGGTATCAATCCACATAGGTCACCGCCTTTTGCAGTCGGCCAAAGGCCAGGTCGAGCAGCATGCCCACCACGCCGATCACCAGCACGGCAAAGATCACATTGCTCAGGGAGAGGTTGTTCCACTCGTTCCAGACGAAGTAGCCGATACCCGTGCTGCCCACCAGCATCTCGGCCGCCACGATCACCAGCCAGGCAATGCCCATGCTGATGCGCATGCCGGTGAGGATGGTCGGTGCCGCAGCCGGCAGGATCACCTGCAGTGCCTTGCGCAAGGGGCTGACCTCCAGGGTGGCGGCCACGTTCAGCCACTCCTTCTTGACCGCAGCCACGCCAAAGGCGGTGTTCACCAGCATCGGCCAGATCGAGCAGATGAAGATCACGAAGATCCCGCTGAGGGTCGAGTCCTTGATAGTGTAGAGCGCCAGCGGCATCCAGGCCAGCGGACTGATGGGCTTGAGAACCTGGATGAAGGGATCGAGCGCCCGGTGCAACAGGGGTGACATCCCGATCACGAAGCCCAGCGGGACCGCGACCAGACAGGCCAGGCCGAAACCCAGCGCCACGCGGCCCAGCGAATGCGCCAGCTGGATGCCGACGCCCTTGTCGTTGGGACCGTTGTCGTAGAACGGCCGGGAAAGATGCGACCACGCCGTCTGCCCCATCTGGCCCAGCGTGGGAAAGCCATCGGCCTTGATGGCCGACGGGTCCTGCCCCATCATCTGCGCGTACTCGATCTGCGCCGGCGTCAGGCCAGCCGCGCTGGCGGTGGCCCCCGAGGTCGCGGTAGCGGCGTACCAGAGGCCGAGAATGACCAGCAGGATCAGACCCGACAGCAAACCGGCTCGCAGCTTCAGGTGGTTGGCGACACTCATCTCACACCGCCTTTCGGATGGCAAAGCTCTTCAGATAAGCGTCGGCCTTGGCGGCATCGAACTCCTTGCCCATCACCTTGAACTTGGGCGAGACCGCAGCCGGTGCCGGCTGCCCGAGCTCCTTCATGTGCTTTCTGGCATCGGTCATCAGGAACACCTTTTCGGCAATCTGCCGGTAGTTCACATCGCCCTTGAGGTAGCCCCAGCGTTGCATCTGCGTGAGCATCCACACCGCCATGCTGTCCCAGGGCATCGGATCAAAGTCGGCGCGCGACGGGACGTTCTGCACATTGCCCAGGCCGTCGGCAAAGCGGCCGGTCAGCACCTGCTTGACCACCACCTCGGGCTGGTTCAGGTACTGAGGCTTGGAGATGACGCCCGCAATCAGCTCGCGGTTCTTGGGTCCGCGGGCCATGGCCGCTGCGGTCAGCACGGCGCGGTAGAGCGCGGCAAAGGTGTTCGGATTCTTCTGCACGAACTCGGCGCTGGTGCCGAAGGCGCAGCAAGGATGGCCGTCCCAGATCTCCTTGGTCAGCAGGTGGATGAAGCCCACCTCCTCGTAGACCGCGCGCTGGTTGAAGGGGTCAGGCCCCAGGAAGCCATCGATGTTGCCGGCACGCAGGTTGGCCACCATCTCGGCTGGCGGCACCACGCGCAGCTGGACATCGGTGTCCGGGTTCAGGCCGGCCTCGGCCAGGTAGTAGCGCAACAGGAAGTTGTGCATGCTGAACTCGAACGGAATGGCAAACTTGAAGCCCTTCCAGTGCTTCGGGTCGCGGTTGTTCTTGTGCTTGAGCGCCAGGGTGATGGCCTGACCGTTGACGTTCTGAATCGTCGCCACCTGCATCGGCTTGGCGCTCGAACCCAGGCCGAGCGAAATCGACAGGGGCATCGGGCTCAGGAAATGCGAGGCGTCGTACTCGTTGTTGAGCATCTTGTCGCGCACCAGGGCCCAGCCCGCGGTCTTGCTGAGCTCCACGTTCAGACCTTGCTGCTGGTAGAAGCCCAGCGGGTGCGCCATGATCAGGGGCGTGGCGCAGGTGATGGGAATGAAGCCGATTTTCAGATCGGTCTTCTCGAGCGATCCCTTGTCCTGAGCCATGGCTTGCAGGCTGCTCAGGGGCAGCACGCTGGCAATGGCCGCCATGGCCGTGCGCTGCCCGACGGCACTGAGGAAGGCGCGTCGGGTGGCCTCCAGCGGAAAGAGCGCCTTGACCGCAGCCGCTTCGATGAAGTCGCGCGACAGCGTTTCCACATCGGTGGCGCGTGCTTCGGTCGCTGCCAGCGCGGCAGCGTCATGCTCGGCAACGCTGGCGTGTTGGCTACAGGTGCAGCCGCCCAGTCGGGAAACCGGCGAATACGGGCGATAGATGTTGTCGTCAGAGTTCGTCATGGCGTGGCCCTCGGTCAAACAGTGAAAAAATGGATCGGCTTGGTCTGGCTCAATGCAGGGTCAGCGGCATCGACGTGGTCTTGACTCGCACCGCCATGGGGCGAACCTGATAGGGCTGCGGCTCACCCCCACAGATTTGCGCCGCAATGGTCTTGGCCTGGCGGGCAATCGGCTCGATGTAGCGGCTGGCCTGGCCCTCAACGGTGATGCAGTCGCCCAGTGCATAGATACCTGCCTGGCTGGTACGCAAGGTTTGTGCCTCGACGGCGATGCCCTGGTCCCAGCTCAAACCCGCCGTGCGGGCCAGGCGCGAGGGCGTATGCAAGCCCGTGGCGGCAATCAGCTGGTCGGCCTCGAACACCTGACCGCAACGGGTGCTCACGCGGATGCGCCCTTGCACCCGCTCTGCCGCAGCCAGCTGCACGTCGCCGACAAAGCGGATGGGCAGGCCTTGCCAGGCTTGCAGCACCTTCTGCCCTGCCTGCTCTGACTGCCAGCGCGCCAGCGGCTCGGTCTGGGTGTCGAGCAAGGTGACGCGATGCCCGCCCAAGGCCAGGTCGTTGGCGAGCTCGCTGCCGATCAGGCCCGCGCCCACGATCAGCAGCTCATGCGAGGCGCCGTCCAGGGCGGCGCGCAGCTTCTGGTAGACCGCCAGGTGGTTGATGCGCCAGCACAGTGAGGCAGCCAGCATGTCGGGCAGCACTGGCTCGGCGCCATGGGCGAGGACCAGATGGCTGTAGGGGACAGCGCCACGCGTGGTGCGCAACTGGCGCGTGGCCGGGCAGACACGCACCGCATGGGTGTGCGCCATCAGGTTCAGCCGCAGTCGGCTTGCCGCCTGCGCGCCGCTTTCCTTGACCAGCTGCCCGGGTGGCAGGCCGCGGGCCAGCGCCACCGACAACAGCGGCTTGTCATACCTGTCGCCGGCGCATGCGCTCACCAGCGTAATCGGCAGCTCGGAATCGCGTGCACGCAGCGCCTCGGCCATCTGCCACCCGGCACTGCCGCCGCCCACGATCACCACCGAACCCTCGGCGCCTTGGCCGGCTCTGCCCGCTCTGCCCACTTTGCGCGACCGCACCAGCGTGACCTGGCCCGCCTGTTGACGCAGCTGGTCCAGACAGGGTGCGACGTAAGGCACGAAGTCGTGCTTGCTCACGCCGCACAAGGGACAGACCCAGTCATCGGGAATGTCGGCCAGTCGGGTGCCGGGGGGCAGTCCCCCGTCGGCGTCACCCAGCGCTTCGTCGTAGACGTAGCCACAGGCCTCGCAGATGTACTGCTGGAAAGGAAGGGGGACCGTCATGCGGGCATCTCCTCGGCGCTCAGGCGCGCGATCTCCTTGCGCAGGTGCTTGATGGCGGGCGTCACGATCGCGACAAAGTGCGACTCCCGCACGCGGCGCTGCACCTCGGAGCTCAGCAGGTAGCCGCGCGCGCCCTGATGCATCAGGGCCGACTGCGCCGCCCGCAGGCAGAGCTCGGCGCCATGCGCCCGCGCATCCAGCACGTCGATGAAGAATTCCTGGCTGGTGTCGAACGGGGTTTCGGCCAGCTGCATGACCCGGGCCGTCAGCTCGTCGAGCTCGGCCTGCAAGGCGTCGGGTCGGTCATCAAGGAACTGGTTGACATGGCCCAGCTGCCCCTCGACAGCCCAGATCGAATCGATGGCGCCCTGGGTCACTCCCACCGCCATGCCGCACTGCAGCATCACGAAGGCCGCCCGGATGCTGGCGATGAAGGGCCGGGTGGGATCGGCGATCAGCTGGTCGGCGCCCACGAAATGCTCGGTCAGGCGCAGGGCATAGGTGCCCGTGCCCTCCATGCCCGAAAAGCTGGGGCATTCGCGCAACTCGACCCCTGGGGCGTCACAGTGCAGCAGGAACATGATTTCATGCGGCTCGCCGTCCGCGTCTGAATTCACGCTGGCAATGGCCCCGCAGTATTGGCCGGGCCCCAGGTTGCTGACCCAGGGCAGCGTACCGCTGACCCGATAGCCGCCCTCGACCGCGCGGGCACGCAGCAGCATGCCTTCGATCTGGGCGTAGCTCTTCATGGGGTTGGACAGCGCAGTGCCGCCCAGGCCCCGACCTTCGATATGCGCCTGCAACAGGCTGCCGGTCAAGGCGGGGTTGCCGCTTTGCTGCAGATACAGCCCGCACACGGCCTGGCACCACATCATGAAGCCGGTGGCTCCGCAGACGCGGGACACCTCGGCCATCGCCCGGATGGCCAGGCCATAGTCAGCGCCCTGGGTATCGGTATCGAGGTGGGCGCTCATGGCGCCGACCCTGGCCAGGTCGCGCATGATCAGCTGCGGATACAGGCCACGGTCGATGGCATCGACCTGCTGCTTCAAGGGGCCTTGTGCAATGGCCTCGATGGCTGCCATCAGGGCAGTAGGCGCCTCGGCCGAGGGCGATGCTAGGTGCTGGGGCATGTCAGCTGGGTTCACGATGGACTCCTTGAGGCAGCAAGCGGTCGGCTTCAGTCAGCCAGGCTGATCGTGAAGGGGATGGGGTTGCGCATCGTGTTGGCCACCGGCGAATAGAAGTTCGCGTGCTGCACGATCTCGTCGAGCACTTCGCGCGGCGCGTCGCCCTCCACCAGCACCTTGACGCGAATGGCCTGGAAACCCATCTCGGACGGCATCTTCTGCAAGGCCCCGCCGGCACCCCAGGCCGCAGGGTTGCCGATGTCGCCTTCCATGAAGATCTCCAGCCGGGTCAGCTTGACCTGCTTCCAGGTGGCGACAGCCGTGACACCCACCGCAAGACAGCCACCCAGGCCGGACAGCACGATCTCGCCCGGGGCGGGAGCGGTGTCCTGCCCGAACAGATGCAGCGGTTCATCGACCACGACCGGCTGGTGATTGCCGACATGGCTGAGCGAGCGGTATTGGCCCTCCATCACGGTATGTACCTTGTTGGTGCCGCGAGAGCCAGGGTTGTTGCGCCCCTTGTCGGCAAAGGCCATCAGGCCGTCGCGATCGATCGGGCGCAGATAGGCCTTCACGGTGGTGGGGGCGGGGGCGGTCGTCGGGGCAGTGGCGATGGACATGAAAGCTCCTGAACAAGAAAATGAAGAATGTCTGCTTGGCCATGTCCAATTAGCAATGAATGTGCCATCTCGAAAAATCAAGCCAATTATTTCTCAAACCATTGATTTTTAATGACATTCACCTCAACCTCCTGAAGAAATCCATCGAACTAATCTCAGGCCGGTCATGCTGGCAACGACAATCGTTGACAATTTGTTTACCAATTGATCTGCCGCCGTCGGATCGCATCAGGCGGCCCCAGTTCGACCGGGTCGCCGTTTACGATCGAGGCAGAAGCTTCAGTCAAACAGTCGTGCAGGATGTCCGTGCAAAAAAACCCGCTCCTTGTCCGCCTCGCCCAGCAGCTGCGGATCAAGTGGAAAAGCTACCTGGGCAATCTGGTCCTGCTGCTGCTGGTGTTGACAGGGGTTCAGCTCTGGCAAACCCGCGATGTCACGAGCGGACCGGCACCGGAGCTGGCGGTCTCGGTGCTCGGTGCGGATGGCAAACTGGTCACGACCACGCTATCGGCATGGCGAGCCCTTCACCCAGCCGAGCCAGTGGCCATTCACTTCTGGGCCGAGTGGTGTCCGATTTGCCGGACTGAAGAAAACAGCATCACCCGCCTGAGCCGTGACTGGCCCGTCCTGACGGTGGCGATGCAGTCAGGCGGCGCAGATCAGGTGCGCGCTACCCTGCGCCAGCGCGAATTGCCCTGGCAAGCCGTGATCGACCCCAGTGGCGACATCACTCGGGCCCATGGTTTCCATGCCGTGCCCAGTTTCCTCGTGGTTGATGCCAAGGGCCAGATCCGCACCCCCGCGGTGGGCTACCAGACTGAAATGGGAATGCGCTTGCGGCTGTGGTGGGTCAAGCTGACCAGCTAGTGGAATCAGCTTGGGCTCAGGCTCAGGCCTGTTGCAGCTTGTCCCAGGCTGCGAGCGCCTCGGACGCGTACATCAGCGAGGGGCCTCCGCCCATGTAGACGCAGACCGTCAGCATCTCCTCGAGCTCGGCCCGGCTGCAGCCCAGCTTGATCAGCGCCTTGACGTGAAAGCCGATGCAGCCCGAGCAATGCTGGCTGATGCCGATGGCCAGCGCGATCAGTTCCTTGTGCTTGGCGCTGATCACGCCCTCGGCCATCGAGGCCTGGGCCAGCTTGGCAAAGCCGCCCATGGCTTCCGGTTGCGATTTGCGCAACGGGGCCAGGTTCGCGTTGATGTCCTTCATCAGGCCGGCGTGGTCGAAAGTGCTCATATGGATTTCTCTGGTGATTGTGGATGAATGAATCTTGGGTTTGACAGAGTCAACAACCTGTCATCACAAGAAGCATGCCAGTCCTTCATCCGAACACCAATCAGTCCAGACTGAAAAATATATCTTTCAGATTCAACTACATACCTAAAATTCTCGACGTCAGGCCAGTAGCGGCCGGCAGCAAGACCGATCCCCCCACCGACAAATTGGCAACTCTTTGTCACACCATTCCGATTGCGTCCTGCGCTACGCTGCCGCCCACTGATCCCCCCTATTTCCAGACCTACCAAGACCCCATGAAAATCGACTTTGATGGCGTGCAAGCCTTCGTGATGATCGCCGAGCTGGGCGGCTTCAGCAAGGCCGCACAGCAACTGCACATCACGCAGACCGCGCTGACGCGGCGCATCCAGAAGCTGGAAGCCTATCTGGACCTGAAGCTGCTCGACCGCACGACGCGCCGTGTCGAGCTGACGGCGGTCGGGCGGGAATTCCTGCCCCAGGCCCGCAATATCGTGCACGACATGACGACTGCGGTCGAGCGCCTGAAGGACATGTCGCAGCGCGCCAAGGGCAACTTCACCCTGGCCTGCATCCCCTCCATGACCTCGCATGTGCTGCCCGAGGTGATCCGCAGCTACGCGGCCCAGCACCCCGACAACCGCATCCGGCTGCTGGATGGTGCGTCGCACGAAGTGCATGCCGCGGTCCTGAGCGGTCAAGCCGAACTGGGCATTGCCGTGCAGGGAGAAAAACACCCCGACTTGAGCGAAACGGTGCTGTTCGCCGACCCGCTGGTCTTCATCTGCCGCAGCTCGCACCCGCTGCAGGCCAGCAAGAGCGTGAGCTGGAACGACATGCGCGACGCCGACCTGATCGGCATCAGCAGCTTCATGGCCACCCGCATCTTCATGGACTACCAGTTGGCCAAGCGGGGCATCCGCCTGCATGGCAATTACGAGGTCCAGCACCATGCCACCGCCATGAACCTGGTGGCCGCCGGAGTCGGCAGCGCCATCCTGCCGTCCTCCTGCTTCCAGGAAGGTGACCGCCCGGATGTGCGCAAGATTCCGCTGAACCACCCCACGGTCAAGCGCAAGGTGGTGTTGCTAAAGTTGCGCCGCGGCGGCCTGTCGCCAGCGGCACAGGCGTTTCACGAAGTGCTGCGCGAGCTGTCTGCCCAGCTTTGATTCTTATGCGTTTATCGCAATAATCAAGACTCATGATTCATTTCTCAAAATAATCTCAGCCCTGGAGAATCAGCCTCATATTTTTGGAGGCAGTCTCTATGGGCACCGATGTGCTTGTGATCGGCGGTGGCAATGCCGCCTTGTGCGCAGCCTTGATGGCTGCCGAAGCGGGGGCCAGCGTGATGTTGCTGGAGGCCGCCCCGCGCGATTGGCGCGGCGGTAATTCGGCCCACACGCGCAATCTGCGCTGCATGCACGACGCACCACAGGATGTGCTGGTCGACGCCTACCCCGAAGAGGAGTTCTGGCAGGACCTGCTCAAGGTCACCGGTGGACTGACCGACGAACACATGGCCCGGCTGACCATCCGCGCCTCGTCGACCTGCCGCAACTGGATGCGCAAGCATGGCGTGCATTTCCAGCCGCCGCTCTCGGGCGCGCTGCATGTGGCGCGCACCAATGCCTTCTTCATGGGCGGCGGCAAGGCGCTGGTCAACGCCTACTACCGCAGCGCGGAAAAGCTCGGCGTGCAGATCCGCTACGAGTCGCCGGTGGACCGGCTGGAAATCGAGAACGGTGAGTTCCGCGCCGCCTGGTGCAAGGGCGAGCGCATCAGTGCCAAGGCCTGCGTGCTGGCAGCCGGCGGCTTCGAGTCCAACCGCGACTGGCTGCGCGAAGCCTGGGGCCAGAACGAGCGTGGCGAATGGCCCTCGGACAACTTCCTGATCCGCGGCACCGCCTACAACCAGGGCGTGCTGCTGCGCCACATGCTGGAACAGCATCAGGCCGATGGCATTGGCGACCCAACCCAGGCCCACATGGTGGCGATCGACGCGCGGGCACCGCTGTATGACGGCGGCATCTGCACCCGGATCGACTGCGTGTCGCTGGGGGTGGTGGTCAACCGCGAGGCGAAACGCTTCTACGACGAGGGCGAGGATTTCTGGCCCAAGCGCTACGCCATCTGGGGCCGCCTGGTCGCCCAGCAGCCGGGCCAGGTTGCCTATTCGATCATCGACGCCAAGGCGATCGGACGCTTCATGCCGCCGGTGTTCCCGGGCGTCACCGCCAACAGCCTGCCCGAACTGGCAGACAAGCTGGGGCTCGACCGGGCGACCTTCATGCAGACGCTCGACCGCTACAACGCCGGCTGTCGCGTCGGCAAGTTCGACCACACCGCACTCGACGACTGCCACACCGAAGGCGTGACCCCGGCCAAGACCCACTGGGCGCGCCCGATCGACACGGCACCGTTCTACGGCTACGCGCTGCGCCCCGGCGTGACCTTCACCTACCTCGGCTTGAAGGTCGACGACACCAGCGCCGTGCGCTTTGCCGACCAGCCCAGCCGCAACCTGTTCGTGGCCGGCGAAATGATGGCCGGCAACGTGCTGGGCAAGGGTTACACCGCCGGCGTGGGCATGTCGATCGGCACCGCCTTCGGTCGCATCGCGGGTCGCAACGCCGCCTTGGCCGCAGCAGGCAAGCCCGCGCTGGCGGGCGCCGTGAAAGACGAGGTCTGAACCATGCAACAACTGAACTCCTCCCCCCCCAAGGGCCGGGTGATCCCGATCGTGCCCGTGAGCAGCGCCGCCGAGACCGAAGTGGCACGCGCGCTGCAGATCTGCAACGCCTGCCGCTACTGCGAGGGCTTCTGCGCCGTGTTCCCGGCCATGACGCGCCGGCTCGAATTCGGCCAGGCTGACGTGCATTTCCTGGCCAACCTGTGCCACAACTGCGGCGCCTGCCTGCACGCCTGCCAGTACGCGCCGCCGCACGAATTCGCCATCAACATCCCCAAGGCCATGGCCGAGGTGCGTGGCCAGACCTATGCCGAATATGCCTGGCCGCCGGCGCTGGGCAAGCTCTACCAGCGCAACGGCCTGACGCTGTCGCTGGCCCTGGTGTTCGGCCTGACGCTGTTCCTGCTGCTGGCCGTGCTGCTGCAAGGCGGTGGCCTGGGCGCCCTCTGGGGCGAACAGCTGCAGGGCAGTTTCTACCAGCTGTTCCCGCACAACCTGCTGGTGGGCATGTTCGCACCGGTATTCCTGTTCGTGGTGTTCGCCCTGAGCATGGGCGTGCGCCGTTTCTGGTCGGACATCAAGCCGGTCACGAGTGGCGTTGACGTCAGTCCCCCGGCAGCCGCCGAGGCCACCCACGATGTGCTCAAGCTGAAGTATCTCGACGGCGGTCACGGCGAAGGCTGTCACAACGAGGACGACGCCTACACGCTGCAGCGCCGCCGCTTCCATCACCTGACCTTCTACGGTTTTGCGCTGTGCTTTGCCGCGACCAGCGTCGCCACGCTCTACCACTACCTGTTCGGTTGGGAAGCGCCCTACGACCTGCCGTCGCTGCCCAAGCTGCTGGGTGCGGTGGGCGGCGTGAGCCTGATGCTGGGCACGGCCGGGCTCTGGCAGCTGAACCGCAAGCGCCACCCGATGCACGGCGATGCCAAGCAAAAGCCGATGGACCTGGGTTTCATCGCGCTGCTGTTCCTGGTCGCGGCCAGCGGCCTGGCCTTGTGGCTGGCACGCGCCACACCTGCACTGGCCTTGCTGCTGTGCCTGCACCTGGGTGCCGTGATGGCGCTGTTCGCCACCCTGCCCTACGGCAAGTTCGCCCATGGGGTATTCCGCACCGCCTCGCTGCTGCGCCACGCGGTGGAGAAGCGCCAGCCCAACCCGATCGGCCTGGGCGCCGACTGAGCCGATTTTTTCGCGTCAACCAAGGAGACAACAATGAACAAACGACATCTGCTGCGCACAGGCGTAGGCACCACCCTCGCGCTGCTGGCCGCTTCCTGGGTGCAAGCCCAGGAATTTCCGCCCAAGAAGAACGTCACGATCGTGGTCGGCTTTGCCGCTGGCGGCGCGGCGGACGCTGCCGCCCGCCTGATCGGCAAGAAACTGGGTGATCAACTGGCGGTGCCGGTGATCATCGAGAACAAGCCAGGCGCAGGCGGCAACATCGCGCATCAGTATGTCGCCAAGACCGCCCCGACCGACGGCAGCGTGCTGCTGTTCGGCTCGGTCGGCCCGCTGGCGATTGCCCCGCACCTGATGAAGCTGCCGTACGACCCGGTCAAGGACCTGGCGCCGATCACGATGGGGGTCAACTTCCCGAACGTGCTGGTGGTCAACGCCGACCTGGGCATCAAGACCTTCGCGGACTTCATTGCCTACGCCAGGAAGAACCCGGGCAAGCTGGACTACGCTTCCACCGGCGCGGGCTCGGCCTCGCACCTGGCCGGCGAGTTGATGGACGACATGGCCAAGATCGACACCGTGCACGTGCCCTACAAGGGCGGCGCGCCCGCCTTGCAGGACCTGCTTGGCGGCCGGGTCGCCATGTACTACTCGACCTTGAACACGGCCCAGGCCCATATCGACAACGGCAAGCTGATCCCGCTGGCGTCGACCGGCGCCCAGCGCCTGCCGCAACTGCCCAAGGTACCGACCATCGCCGAATCGGGCTATCCCGGTTACAGCGCCAGCAACTGGTATGCCTTTGTCGCGTCGTCCAAGGTGCCGACGCCGCTGCTGGAGCGCTGGAACACCGAGCTGGTCAAGGTGCTCAAGTCGCCGGACGTGGTGGCCGAACTCAACAAGCACGGCATGCCGCCCCAGCCCGGCACGCGCGAGGCACTGGCCAAGGAAATCGAGCGTGAGTCGATGACCTGGGGCCGCGTGGTGCGCGACCGCAAGATCACGATCAACCAATAACCCAACAAGACAATCGGTACAGAGGAGACAGACATGAAATTCTTCCAATCCATCACCCGCCGCGCCCTGGGCGGAATGCTGCTGGCCGTACTGGTCAGCCAATCGGCGCTGGCGGCCGAGATCCGGGTCGTCACCTCGGGTGCCTTCACCGAAGCCTACAAGCAGCTGGTGCCGATCTTCGAGGAGGCCTCGGGGCACAAGGTCATCAGTTCCTATGGCGCGTCGATCGGCAACGCCCCGGACTCGATCCCGAGCCGCTTTGCGCGCGGCGAGAAGTTCGATCTGGTCATCCTGTCCGAAGGCGGGCTGGAAGCCTTGATGAGTGCGGGCAAGCTGGTGCCGGGCTCGCGCGTGGATGTCGTGCGCTCGCAGATCGGGGCTGCCGTGCGCAAGGGCACGCCCAAGCCGGACATCAGCACGGTCGAAGCGCTCAAGCAGACCCTGCTGGAGGCGAAATCCGTCGCCTACTCGGCCAGCGCCAGCGGCACCTACCTGTCGAGCGAGCTGTTCCCCAAGCTCGGGGTGCAGGACCGGCTGGCCCAGACCGGGAAGAAGATCTACAGCGAGCGGGTCGGCGCCGTGGTGGCGCGCGGCGACGCCGAGATCGGCTTCCAGCAGGTCAGTGAACTGATCTATTTCAAGGAGCTGGATTTCATCGGCACCCTGCCTGCTGCCGTGCAGCAGACCATCTTCTTTTCTGCCGGCATGGTGGAAGGTGCCCAGGAACCGCAGGCCGCGCGCCATCTGCTGACCTTCCTGACCTCGCCGGCAGTGGCCAACATCGTGCGCGCCACCGGTCTGGACCCCGTCAACCACCGCGCCGCGCTCACCTCCAAGTGATGAAAGCGCCAGCTGCGCCCACACCGGCCCATCTGGGCGAGCTGTTCTGGGCCTTTTCCTGGTTGTCGCTGCAAGGCTTTGGCGGGGTGCTGGCAGTGGTACACCGGGAACTGGTGGAAAAGCGCGGCTGGCTGACGCCAGAGGGTTTTCTGGAGGACTGGGCCATCGCGCAGGTGATGCCCGGCCCGAACGTGTGCAATCTGGCGCTGATGTTCGGCGATCGCCATTTTGGCTGGCGCGGGGCCATCACGGCGCTGGCGGGACTGCTGGCACTGCCGCTGCTGCTGCTGCTGAGCCTGGGCGCCCTGATGGGCCAGTTGACGGACCAGGCCGCCGTTGCGGGTGGCTTGCGCGGCATGGGTGCCGTCGCTGCCGGCCTGATTGCAGGCTCGGCCTTGAAACTGCTGCTTGGCCTGCGGCAGCATGCGCTGGGTTTTCCCCTGGTCCTGCTGCTGGCGAGCGCCGCCTTCGCAGGCGTGGTGTGGCTGCACCTGGCGCTGCACCTGATCGTGCTGGGCCTGGGCGGGCTGGCCTGCGGCCTGACCTGGTGGTTGCTGCGCCGGAGAGTCGCTCAATGAACGGGGCGGACTGGGCCCAACTGCTGCTGTACCACCTGTCGCTGTCGCTGCTGGCAGTGGGAGGCGCCATCACGCTGGCGCCCGATCTGCACCGCAAGCTGGTCAGCGAACAAGGCTGGTTGAGCGAGGCGCAATTCAATCAGTCGATGGCGCTGGCGCAAGCCGCGCCAGGCCCCAATGTGCTGTTCGTGGCCATGATGGGCTGGAACGTCGGTTTCCAGTCGGCCGGTCCCGCTGCCGCGGCCTGGCTGGCGACCTTGCTGGGGGCGGCCGGTGCGCTGGTCTGCCTGCTGGGAGTCATGACGCCGAGCTCGATCCTGACCCTGGTCGCCACGCGCTGGTGCCAGAAGCACCGCGAACGGCTGACAGTCCAGGCGTTGCGCCAGGGCCTGGCCCCGATCGTGGTCGGGCTGCTGCTGGCGACCAGCTGGCTGCTGGGCCGCTCGGGCGGGCAAGCGGCACAGGATGGCCGGCTCTGGCTGCTGACTCTGGTCTGTGCGATATTGGTCTGGCGCACCCGGCTGCACATGCTGTGGCTGCTGGCCGCTGGCGCCATGCTGGGGATCATGGGCTGGGTTTGACGGGTACGGACAGCGGGGCAGCAGCGCGTTGCCTGCGCCAATGGGGTCTTGGTCGCCGCTGGAGCAAATCGCCCCGGATTTGGGCAAGATCAGGGCTTTGTGAAGTACCCCCATGACCTCGGCCAGCAGGATCGATCACTTGTGCGACCTCGCTGGCTCCTGGTCTGCACTGTGCGGAATTGGGAGAATTGACCATGCATCGACGCTCGCTGCTCATCGGATCGGGCCTGTGGGCCCTGGCCTCTGCGGCTTTCGGTGAAACACCTGCCCATGACTTGGCCGAGCAAGCGCGCCGGGGTGGGGTGCTGTTGGTCCGCCATGCCAGCACCGAGCCCGGCCTGGGCGATCCGCCCGGCTTCACCCTCGGCCAATGCAGCAGCCAGCGCAACCTGTCCGAGGTCGGCCGGGCCGAATCCCAAACCATGGGCGAATGGTTCAGGCAGCAGCGACTGCAAGCGCAGACCGTGCTCAGCAGCCAGTGGTGCCGCTGCCAGCACACGGCGCGGCTGGCCTTCGGCCGCCAGCAGGACTGGCCGGCCCTGAATTCCACCTTTGCCGGCCAAGGTCAACACGAGCAGCAGTTGCAAATGCTGCGCGAACGCCTGCTGCAACTGCCTGCAGGCCAGCTGGAGGTATGGGTCACGCACCAGGTCATCATGACCGGGCTGACCGGTGCCTACCCTGCGATGGCCGAGGCTTTTCTGGTAAACGCGCAGGGTTCACTGCTGGCCCGCGGCTTGATGCGCCCCCAGCGGCACGGCTGACCCATTACGCCCGTTTTTTAAGCAGGGCAATGAAATCCAAGCACGACAGTCACTTAGCCACTGATTTCCAAGCTTGTCCACAGCTTTGGGCACGGATGCTGGGGATTACCCCAGGTTCATGGCAGTGGCATGACAAGGCTGCAGTCACGACCATCAGCGCGCCAACCGACAGCACCACGATGCCGACTCCGGGATGGCGGATCACAATAGCGCCATGCGGATCAACCTCAAGACACCCTTCGCCGAGAAGGAAGAAGCCAAGGCACTCGGCGCCCGCTGGGACCCGAAGAAGAAATGCTGGTACATCCAGAACGTCGCCGACCTGACCCCGTTCGCGCGCTGGATCACAGACTCGCCCGCCTCCACCAGCCCCGAGCAGACGACCGGCCCCATCGTCACCCATGGGGCTGTGATCGCTGGCTGCGGCTGCAAGGTGCTGCCCTGGGAAGACTGCGAGCACACGAGTGCCTGAACCAAGACGGTAGAAAACCACAGCGACGAATTCGCTGGGCCAACACGACCAATCATGAATACACCTGCCTTGAACGTTCTGGGAACCCCCCTGGTCCCGTGCTCCTACGACCCGTTGACCGGGTATTTCCGGGATGGATGCTGCAACACGCGCGCCGACGACACGGGATCGCATGTGATCTGCGCACGCCTGACAGCGGAGTTCCTGCAGTTTTCGCTGTCACGTGGCAACGACTTGATCACGCCGCGGCCGGAATACCGTTTTGCAGGGCTGCGCCCCGGTGATCGATGGTGCTTGTGTGCCATGCGCTGGAAGGAGGCCTTCGATGCCGGCCTGGCACCCCCAGTCGTTCTGGAATCCACGCACCGGCGTGCGCTGGATTTTGTCTCGCTCGAACAGCTTCAGTCATCTGCTGGCACGAAGTGAGCGTGACGTCCTGGCGGTGAGATCAGCGGCTAATTGCGCGCCGACGGTGCGGCCGCCCACCAGGCCGGCAAGGTTGAGGTTCATGCCTTCAGTGGCATTTTCATGGGCCTGTTGATATACTACCCCCCAGTACAAAATACAACCCGTTGCAATGCCACATTCCCCGCAGGAAAAGAAGCGCGTCATCACCCGGCTGCGCCGCATTCGTGGCCAGGCCGAGGCCATGGAGCGCGCCGTGGAGGCCGGCACTGACTGCGGATCGCTGCTGCAGCAGCTGGCTGCACTGCGAGGGGCAGCCAACGGCCTGATGGCCGAGGTGCTCGACAGCCACCTGCGCGAGACCTTTGGCCAGGCCCAGGACGCCAAACCCGGGATGGAGGCCGAGATCGAGCAGCTCATGCGCCTGGTGCGCTCCTACCTGAAATGAGAACAACCGGCTGCCCTGGCCTTCATGGCCCTTTCCATTCCACTTTCCTCAATCCCACTTTTTCCGGAGTCCGTTCATGAAATCCCGCGCCGCCGTGGCCTTCAAGGCTGGAGAACCCCTGCAAATCGTCGAGATCGACGTCGCACCGCCGCAAAAGGGCGAAGTGCTGGTCCGGATCACGCACACCGGCGTCTGTCACACCGACGCCTTCACGCTCTCGGGCGACGACCCAGAAGGCATCTTCCCTGCCGTGCTGGGACATGAAGGCGCGGGCATCGTGGTCGAGGTCGGCGAAGGCGTGACCAGCGTCAAGCCGGGCGACCATGTGATCCCGCTCTACACCGCCGAATGCGGCGAATGCCTGTTCTGCAAGAGCGGCAAGACCAACCTGTGCGTGGCCGTGCGCGCCACCCAGGGCAAGGGCGTGATGCCCGACGGCACCACGCGCTTCTCCTACAACGGCGAGCCGATCTACCACTACATGGGCTGCTCGACCTTCAGCGAGTACACCGTGGTGGCCGAGGTGTCGCTGGCCAAGGTCAACCCCGACGCCAACCCGGAGCAGGTCTGCCTGCTGGGCTGCGGCGTGACCACCGGCCTGGGCGCGGTCAAGAACACCGCCAAGGTGCAGGAAGGCGACACGGTCGCCGTGTTCGGCCTCGGCGGCATCGGCCTGGCCGTGATCCAGGGCGCGCAGCTGGCCAAGGCCGGTCGCATCATCGCGGTTGACACCAACCCCGGCAAGTTCGACCTGGCGCGCACCTTCGGCGCTACCGATTGCGTCAACCCGAAGGACTTCGACAAGCCGATCCAGCAGGTCATCGTCGAGATGACGGGCTGGGGCGTGGACCACAGCTTCGAGTGCATCGGCAACGTCAACGTGATGCGCGCCGCGCTCGAATGCGCACACCGCGGCTGGGGCCAGTCGGTCATCATCGGCGTGGCCGGTGCGGGACAGGAAATCTCCACCCGTCCGTTCCAGCTCGTGACTGGCCGCAAATGGCTGGGCACCGCTTTTGGCGGCGTCAAGGGCCGCAGCGAGCTGCCCGGCATGGTCGAGGACGCGATGGCCGGCAAGATCCAGCTCGAGCCCTTCGTCACCCATACCATGCCACTGACCGAAATCAACGAGGCCTTCGACCTGATGCACGAAGGCAAGTCGATCCGCTCCGTGGTCCACTACGGATGAACGCTGCCATGGAACGCATAGAACAGCACGCCAGCTTCGGCGGACGCCAGGAAGTCTGGCAGCACGACTCGGTCACGCTGGGCTGCGCGATGCGGTTGGCGGTCTACCTGCCGCCGGCCGCGCTCGCCGGCCAGCCCTGCCCGGTGCTGTACTGGCTGTCGGGCCTGACCTGCAGCGAGCAGAACTTCATCACCAAGGCCGGGGCGCAGCAACATGCGGCGCAACACCAGCTGATCGTCGTCGCGCCCGACACCAGCCCGCGCGGCGAAGCGGTCGCCAACGACCCGGCCTACGATCTGGGCCAGGGGGCGGGCTTTTACGTCAACGCCACCCAAGCGCCCTGGGCGTCGCATTTCAGGATGCAGGACTATGTGGCCGACGAACTGCCAGCGCTGATCGAGTCGCAATTTCCCGCGACCGCAGCGCGCGGCATCTCCGGCCATTCGATGGGTGGCCATGGTGCGCTGGTGACGGCGCTGCGGCATCCAGGCCGCTACCGCAGCGTCTCGGCCTTCTCGCCCATCGTGGCGCCCAGCCAGGTGCCCTGGGGCCAGAAGGCACTGACGGCCTACCTGGGCGAGGACCGTAGCCGCTGGCAGGACTGGGACACGGTGGCACTGATTGCCAATGCAACGGAGCGGCTGCTGCTGCTGGTGGACCAGGGCGAGGCGGACGAATTCCTGACCAGCCAGTTGCGCCCCGAACTGCTCGAAGCCGCCTGCCAGCACGCCGGTCATCCGCTGACGCTGCGGCGCCACCCGGGCTACGACCACAGCTATTACTTCATCGCCAGCTTCCTGGCCGACCACTTCAGCCACCACGCGGACGCGCTGCGCGACTGAGCAGAAAGCGCTGGGTCAATACCAACAGGCGCATGACGCGCACATCCAAAGTCATTACAAGGAGCAAACCGAGATTCTATTTCGCCCTTCCTTCTTGGACTTGTACAGCATCTGGTCAGCAAGGGCGAGTAGCAGACCGGGGCTGTCACCTTGATCGGGAAAGACTGCAACGCCGGCCGAAAGCGTGATACTGATTTTGAAATCACCGTAGACTACCAGCATCTCCTCCAGTTGCCTTCGCCACGATTCGACCCGCTCCAGCGCCTGATCGACCGACATGCCCGGCATAATGACAGCGAACTCTTCCCCACCATAGCGGCAAATCAAGTCGCTTTCACGGGCACCTGCCTTCATTAAATCAGCCAGCGTCACAAGGACCTTGTCACCTGCGGCATGGCTAAAGTTGTCATTGACCAGCTTGAAATGATCAAGATCCAGCATGATGACTGCCAACCGGTCGCCGTCGCGTTTCGCGCGAGCGAATTCGCGCGGTAAAGTGGCATCAAGAAATCGGCGATTATAGAGGCCAGTGAGCGCATCGTGAGTTGCAAGCTCATGCAAGGCGGAAGTTTCTTCTGCCGCCTCGAGAAGCTGCTCTTCAAGTTGTTGTTTCGACTGCAGCAAATTGGTTTCATGCTGTCTGCGCTTGCTGACGTCACGGCCCACGCCTTGATAGCCGCTGATACGACCATGGCTATCATAGATTGGTACCGAGGTCATTTCTATCCAAACCTCACCCCCATTCTTCAGATTCATCGGCAATTCATATTTCAGCACCAGGCCGTGATGGGATGACAATTCGAGTTCACGGCGCTCCTGGAGTATGGTAGCGAAGATATCCTTCCCCTGCGGGGTGAGGTTGTCCATGATGTGGGTACCGACAACTTCCTCGCGAGCAAATCCACGCACACGCTGATCTGCCGCATTGACATAGGTGAACTGCATCTGTGCATCAGTACACCAGACCAGATCAGCCATGTTTTCTGCCAGCATGCGGAAATGCTCTTCGCTGGAACGTAGCTCCTCACGCTGGTGCAGCATCGTCCATTGCGACCTCGCAACGGCCAACGCCAGCAGCAGCAGGATGCAAAATCCTGTTGTCAGTTCCACGGCACGATGTTGCCACTCCTCGATCACTCCTGATTTATCAAAACCAAAAGCGACGAAAAAGGGGAATCCCTCGATCTGGCTGAATCCAAATATGCGCTCGCTTCCATCAAGATCCAGTCGGGTCAGGGCAGCGGACTGCGCTGCCGTTGAGATCAGAGGACCTGGAATACTCAGGTCAGTCGCCTTTTCTTCCATGGATTTTTCCAACAGGGGACGGCGAGCAAGGAGGATCTGAGCATCATCAAGCAGGGCAATAGAATCACCAGACTCGAGATTCAGTGAATCAAACCAGTGTTGCGCCTTCTCAAGCTCCATGACAGCCATCACACCGCCTTGAAAGTCGCCTGTCGGCGATGTGAAGTTTCTCGAGAGCATCAGCACGCTCGATCCCGAGGCCGACTTCGCCCCGGAAACATAACTGACCAGCGGACCAGGGCCGGCGTGCGCCTTGCGGGCCTCGCAAAGTGCCGGCTTTGAACTGGCGCCCGTATGATCACCGGATTCGGTTGCTGTAAATACACAATCCTTGTTGAAAACAACCAGGAAGAAATCAGGCACCGTATCGGATTTCTCCTTCAGCAACTGGGTCATGCGTTGCGCATGATTCCGATCGTAATCCGGATAAACAATATCCTGCGGCTGGATTCTCCCCAGCAGGTCGCGCAAAACGTAATCGGTAGCAAGTACCTGGGTACGAAAGGACTGACCAATGATCTGGCTGCGCTGCATGGCTCGATACGACTGGTCGGCCAGAACCTTCACGTATCCTTTTTGCAGATCGAAGGCGAGCCATCCTCCAAGAACCATGAAAAAGACCAGCAGTGCACCGTAAATCTTGAACAGGGACGGCTGCAGCGATGGGTGTACTGGTGATGGCTCACCGCTGAAAATTTTCGGCATTGTGACCATTACCCTGACCGATGGAAATCAGAAGGGCAAGAAAGAGGTCACGCGCAAACCCATGACCTGGTTGCGCTTGGCCCCGTTCCAGCCACCATCCTTGGCAAGCAGCGAATCACCGCTGCTGTGGTACATGTCGTAGGTCATGCCCAGGGTGACGAACGAATTGAGCTTGTAGTTGAGCGTGAGCTCGCTCACAAAAGTGATATCGCCCTTGGCACCCTGTTGGTATGGCGTGTTGTCGGTGCCGACGCGCGTTGCCGATTGTGAAACCAGCGCGTAGAACTTGCCGAGGTCGTAGCGCATGCCGACGAGAAAGTTCACATCCTCGAGCTGCCCTTCACCCTTGGCATAGCTGGCGCGGCCAAAGCCCGCCCAGCTCTTGTTGAAACGGTAGCTGGCGGAGGCCATCACGGCGTTGACCTGCGGCGCTTTCTCACCCGGAACCGGCCACACGGCGTCCTTGTCGAAAAAACGGAAGGCGTCGATGTGGTTGAAGGTCAGCTGGTAGTGCTGCTGCTGGTCCTGGAAGTTCAGTTCGACAACATAGGCCGGATCGCCCTTGACCAGATTACGCGCAGCATCGAGGGTCTCACGATCGCCGAAGGCGTCGCCAGCGATGCCGGTGAGGGACAGGCCATTGCCATAGTCCTGCTTGACAACCAAAGCCACCGAGGGGAAGGGAGGCGCGACGACGCGGGTGGCGGCGTTGCCGTAGTCGTTGCCATGGTTCAGATCACCGCCGAAGATCGGATCGGCGAGATACCAGTTCGAGGTATCGATCTTGCCCAACATCACCATCGTGCCGCCCTTCAGGTACGTCGCCGCCAGTTCGTGCAGGCCAGACTTGTAGTCGACGGCCTCGCGCGAGGTCCCGACGGTCTCGACGGTGTTGACACCAAAAGCCATCGGATTGGTGAGCGAATAGGCGCTGCCGCCGCCGAGCGTGCGGTTGTCGGCATAGGAGCCCATGACGGTCCAGTCACCTTGCTTGAACTGCAGCACGAACAGGTTCTGCAGGCGCCCGCCCTGGTCGGTCACGAGATCCGGCCGGAAGGGGCTGTGCCGGTTGCGCAGGGCGTCTTGCGTACTCTGCTGGAAAGTGACGTTGTCGAGGAGAAAGCCGCGCCAGCCATCGCTAGACTCCTGCGCCGCGTCTCGGGCTTGGGCAGCGCAGGAGAACAGGGTCGCGATCATGAGAATTGACAGTTTGGCATCCATTTGAAAAGATGATACCTTGTCATATTGGATAAATCTGTGGCAGGACCAGACTACGGTCTTGAACTACTTGAAGTCGTACACCACCGCTGCAACAGTTGACGCGGTGGTGAGTGCATGGCCGTTCGGTGGCAGTCATGATTTCCCGCGAACTTTTCGACCTGCAGGGACCGCCTGATGGCCCAGGCCGGCACAGACCGCTGCCCACCATCGACAGACTGCTGGCGGCCACGGCCTTGCAGCACGACCTCATGCTAGACCAGAATGCTGTGCAAATCCATGAGAGAATTTGACAACAAAAATCCAAGAAAGAAGTAAAAAATGGCCATGGTCTATTGCCGGGGTTGCGGCAAGGAAATCCACGAAACAGCGCCGACTTGCCCACACTGTGGAGCTTTGCAGCAGGTTGTATCGGGCACCCTCAAATCCCAGACGGTAGCCGGATTGTGGTGCGGCTTCCTTGGAGGCTTTGGTGCGCACCGTTTTTACCTCGGGAAAACTGTCTCAGGTATTCTGTACCTGCTCTTCTGCTGGACATACATCCCTGCCTTGATTGCCTTGGTAGAGATGCTGCTGATTGCATTTTCCAGTCAACAAACATGGGCTGCAAAACATAACGGTGGCACCCTCACCCCTCCCGTCCATTGGACCATCAAGGCACTGGCCCTGCTGGGACCTATTTTGATAATTACAGGCATTTTGGCAGCCATCATGGTCCCAGCCTACGAAGGCTACACGCAACGCGCCCAGCAATTTCAATCCTTGCTGCTGGCAGTCCCCATCATTGGCTGAAGGACCTCAAGCCCAGGTGATCTCGCCCAAACTCTTCTTCCGGCTCGGCGTCAACCAGTCCTCGCTGATCGACTGAAGTTGGGTTTTATTCAGAGTGATGAGAGGGATTTTTCGATCGAGGTCTGCTTGAGGTGACTTTGATCGACAGGGACTCTTCACTGCCCGGCACAGTGCGACGGCACAGCCAGGCGTGTTACCGCAAGTCAGACAATGAAAAACCCCAAGTGAATCAATCACTTGGGGTTCAAAGTGGTGGCGGACGGTTGACCCTGTGCCGGCTGGCGTCCCGAGCTTAATAGCACTGCTGCGGGCTGCTGCGTACCACTTAGGAAGTGCCAGACACTGTCTGGCAAATTTATTGCTTCACATTCCGTAGGCTCACCGCCACAGATCCGAAATTGCCCATCGTTTCACTTAGTCCGCCACTTAGCCAGAAGCCGTGCCTGCAGTGCTTTGCGCTCCGGCTGCAACTGGCTGCGGCGGGCGGCGATGCGTTCCGCCACCTCGCGCTGACGGCGCGGATCGAACCAATGCTTTCCGTCCTTGGCCATATCCCAGGTACTCGACACCGCTTGCCGATGCACCGGCAACGGATCGCCTTCTGGGCCAAGGGTCGCCAGTTGATCACGCTCCCGCGAACGCCAGCGCTTGTGCCACAGCCGCTTGTCATCGGCCTCCGAGCGCGCGCTGGTGTGGCCGAAAATCGGTGTCTTGCGGCGGCTTCGACTCACTGGCTGCTCCGGCGGACTGCCGTGAAGTCCGAGTCGTCACCCTGGTGGAGGAAGATGCGGCCTTTGGCCTGATCACCCTTGACTTCCATCCAGCCACGACCGCTAGCAGGGTCGTTTTCATCGCCCCCTTCCCAGGAGAACTCCACGCGTGCGACGCCAGCGCTCACGCTGACGCGGGCGTCGAGACTGCCCTGCACCAGGCCGAACTGGAATTCACCCAGCAGGTCTTCGCGGATCGTGATGTGCGCCGGCACTTCCATGTCGAAGTAGTCAGCGTCCCACATTTCCATGCTGGTGATGCGCCAGTCGCCCACCACTACTTTTTCTGCCTTCTTCATGCTTCCCCCGGCAGGCCGGCTTCCGCCCAGAAAATGTCAAAATCTTCGCCCACGCCCCAGCCGAGGTCCTGCCCCAGGCCGCGCACCCGGTCCAGACGGGCGATGAAGTCCGGCTGCTGCGAGACCGGCAAGGCCAGCACGTATTTCAGTGCCTGCTCGAACATACTCACCAGCGCGACATAGAAGTCCTCGTCCTCCACGCCACAGACGGCCAGGAAAGCGAATACCTCTTCGCAGTAGAACACCGTGAGTTCTGCCAGGCCCTCAGGTTGGCCGAGAGCCTTCTTGTAATCGGTGATGGCTTTCTTGGCCTTGGCCACCGACTGCGGCTTGCGCGGATCGGCCGGGTTGATCCATTGCGTGATGGTCGCTTTGTAAGGCTTGAGCACATCATCGCCCAACGCAAACCGCGCGTGCAGGAAGGCCTGGTTGTCCTTGCTGGCCGCGTACAGATCCTGCACCAGACCGATCAGGCCGGCACGGTCGATGTCAGCCAGCCTGGCCTTGACGTCGACCCAACTGGGAGTTTTCTTCTTCGTGGCCACTTTCAAGTCCTGTTCTTTTCTGGCTGCACCTCAGGCATAGTTTCCGATTTCTGGCAACTTCGGCACGAAGTCGTCAATAGGAAACTCGCCGATCGGCTCTGTGTGCAGTCCACTGGCCGAGTGATGCGCAATCACGTCGTCGACCTTCGAGGGCTCGGCCTTGACCACGTCCCAGCACCAGGAGCCGAAGCCGCCGCGCTCGTTGACGGCGCGCACCCAGGTGTCGAGCGCCATGCGCTTGTTGCGGTTCTGGTCCGAATCCTCGCCCTTGATCTCCAGCACGAGGTGCTTGCCATTGGCGAGGCGGATCAGGAAGTCCGGGACAAACTTGCGCTTGCTGCCGCGCCAGAGGTAGTAGATCTGGAAACCCAAATGGTCATTTTTGACATAAGCCGAGACGTCAGCCCGCTTCTCCAGTAATGAGGCCGTGTAATGCTCCCAGGTGCTGTCGACCACCGCATGGCTGATCTGCGACTTCGACGTTTCCAGACAGGGCTTGGTGGAATACCAGGTCCGCATCAGGCGGGTCGAACCGATCGGAAACTCGGGATCGAACACCGGCTCCAGCCTCTCGTGGTTCTGCTGCTGGATCTGCGCCACCACGTGCTGCACCAAAGTGTCGATCGACAGCGCGACCAGGATGCGCTTGCGCAGCGGGTCCTGATGGAACAGCGAAGGAATCTCGAGCTGCTTCGAGTTGAAGAACTGCTCGACGAGACGCACCAACTGCTGGATCAGCCACTCGCGCCCACCGACGTAGCCGTGCTCGACGGTCGAGAGCGCCTTGCGCGCGGCCAGGAACAGCAAGCGCTGCAGACGGAACTCCTCGGGCAGAGCCTCGAGGTCGATCGACACGGCCTTGGACAGATCAGCGGCACCGCCCAGCGCCGGCGCCAGGTCGGCCGTCACATGAACCTGTGCCGGATCAATCTTCAGCGGCGGCATTTTCGACCAGTCCACCGTGAGCTCAGGCCGCACCACCACATCCACCCGCAGCACATTGGGCCAGCTGATCTCCAGCTCGGCGCGGTCCGCGATGGATTCGATCTGCGTGCTGGACTTGGGCGGGGGCGGCGGATCACCGTCACCGTCGGATTCCTGGAAAATCGACAGCGGCACGCCGAAGACGTTGACGAACTCGGGACGGAACAGCTCGCGCGTCACGCCATCGGGGCACAGCACCGGCTCGGTGTCGTAGGACACGCGCCGCAGGCCGCGACCGATCACCTGCTCGCACAGCAGCTGGCTGGTGAAGGCGCGCAGTCCCATGATGTGGGTCACGTTCTTGGCGTCCCAGCCCTCCGAGAGCATCGCGACCGAAATCACGTTCTGCAGGTCCTGGCCGGCACTGCCACGTTTGCCCACGTTGTCGACGATGGCCCGCAGCAGCTCTTCCTTCTTCAGGCGGCGCAGATCCTCCTGGCGCGACTCAGGGATGCCCGCCGCATCCAGAATGGAGCGCAGCACTTCCTCGTAAGCCTTGTCGGCAGGCGCAGTCTCACCGATCTCGGCCTTCTCCAGCACCTTGGAATCGACGCGCAGCGTGCGCTCGGGTGCCTTGAGCTCGGGCCAGTAGACATCGCCCTGGCGGAAATAGTGCTCGACCCGCGCTGCGGTCTCGGTCTTGTTGCAGACGGTCAGCATCACGGGCGGCGACAGATGCCCGGCCGCTTTCCAGGCCAGCATGGTCTCGCGCCAGTCGGCACCGAGCAGCGTGTAAGCCTCCTGCACGATCTGCGGCAAGGCCTCGTGGGGCTCGGCGCCGCGACGGTTCAGGTCTTCGGCGACCTCGGGCTCGCGGTAGAGGTGGTACAGCTTGCTGCGGTAGGTCTGCGCATTGGGCAAGGCATTGTCGCGGATCACCACCCGCGGCGTCTTGACCAGGCCCGCCTCGATCGCATCGTTGAGGCCGAAATCCGACACCACCCATTCGAACAGGGACTGCTCGGTGCTGGTCCTGCCGGTCGGCGCAAAAGGCGTGGCCGAGAGATCGAAGCAGCGCGTGATGCGGCGCATCTTGTGGATGCGGTCCAGGCCCTCGATCCAGCGCGTCGCCTCTTCGAGGTCTATGCCCAGTTCCTCGGCATCCTTCTTGCTGACCTTGGCCTCGGCGGGCTTGCGGTAGGCGTGGTGCGCCTCATCGTTGATGATGACCAGATCCTTGTACGCGGCCAGCTTGCCGAGCACGCGGCGCACATAGGCCTCATCGCTCTCGGCGCCCTTCCTGACCACGGACTTGGCCTGCTCCTTGAGCGGCATCAGGCTGTGCCAATTGTCGATCAGCAGTTCGACCTGGTTGAGCTTCTGGCGCAAGGCCTCGTTGGGGCAGACCGAGAACAGGTCGTAGTAGTTCTCAGGGTGACCTGGCTGCAGCACCTGCAGGCGCTCCCATGCACCGCCATCGCCCGGAATCGCCACGCCCTGCTTGAACTCGGACGGCGCTTCCACCTGCCAGATCAGCGTCTCGATGGCTTCGAGCTGGCAGAAATAGAAGGCGTACAGGCGCCTGGCTCCCCCATCACGCCAATGCTCGAGCAGCTGCCGGGTGATGGCGGTCACGCCAGGATAGTCGGCCGCACGCCATTCATCGACGCGCTCGCGGATACGGTTGACCAGCTCCAGCTCGACGCCACGGACGGTGTTGTTGCGGGTGTCGAAGATCTCGTAGCCTGCAGGCCTTCGGCCCTCGACCAGTTCGAGCCGGCTGTCGCTGGCGCGCTTCCAGTGGTGGGTCGGTCGCTCGAATGGCGAGCTGATGATCAGGGAGCGCTTGTTGGCCATCGCGTCAGACATGCTCAGCTCCCAGTCGTTCCAGATGCTTGACAGCCCTGGCCAGGCTAGGCGAATGTTGCGCTGCACGTTTCGCATCCCATTGACCCCGGACAAATGCCCCGAGGTGCAGGTTGTAACCTGACCCAGGCTTGCTGGGGTCGGCGGACGACACGACCTCGTCACGGAACTGACGGATTTTCGACTTCTTCACCAGGGTCAGGATCAAGCGTTTGGGATCGGATTCCTCATCGGGACACTGCGGCAGCTTGTTCAGAGGTACCTCCAGTGCTTGCGCAAAACCCTGACGGTCGGCCAGCACCCAACTTTCAGCTTCGGTGATGGCCAGGCGCAAGACGAAGCGCTCATGGGCTTGCGGCAGCCACTTGGCGCGCAATTCCACGGCACACTGCCCATCGGTGTCGGCGATGCACAGCACCGGGTGCAGACTCCGAGCCAAACCGACGTAACGTGGCAAAGACGGTTGCAGCTTGGTCACGCCCTTGGTGTCGATCGAGGGTTGCGCCAACTGCCAGTCCGGCAGACAGGCCGCAACCAGACGCTCGCCAAGGGCACAGCACAGAGCATCCTCACCGACGACGAGGATACGACTCATGAGAACAACCCGAACTGGTCCAGCGATTGCGGCTTGGTCTTGGGCAGCAAGACCTCGGCGGGATTGAGCCCATGCTCCATCGCCTGCAGTTCATCGGGCGCCGGCTGCCGCACGGTAGAGCCATTGACCCCCGGCTCGATCAGCAAGACCGATTGTGGATCGGTGACCTGGCTCAGCAACACCTCGCTGTGCGTGCTGATCAGCACCTGGCGTGCCGACGCCGGTTTTTTCAGGCCGCGCAGCACGCGGTCGATCATCAGCGGAATGTGCTCGACGATGCCATCGTTCAGCGACAACTCAGGCTCCTCCAACAGCAACAGGCCATCACCCTCCTGCAAGGCCCACAGCAGGCCGATCAGGCGCAGCGTGCCATCGGAAAACTGGTCCTCCTTCTGCCAGGAGCCGTGCACGCGCCAATGCGTGAAGTTGGCTTCCAGATGCCACAAGCCCGTGACCTCATCCTGCGCGAAGCGCAACTCCGAGAACAAGGGAACGGCCTGCGCCAGGGCTTGGGCGATGCGCCTGAGTCGCGCCTCACGGGTCCTCTTGTTCGTCTGGGCGATTCGCTGCATCAAGCCCTGGCCAAAAGGATCGTTTTCCATCACCCGGGCACTGATCTCGCCGCCGTGCTTGAGCAACTGCGGGACCAGATGCAAATAGGTGGTGACGGAAAAATCCTCGACCAGAGCCCGGAACGGCTCGTTGTTGTTGATCTGTTCCAGATGGGTCTGCGTCAAGCGCTGGAGATCCTGAAGATCGTCCTGGTTGGGGCGATTCAGCAGTTCCTGGCCCAGATGCTCAACCCTCTCCTCGCTGATCAACACGCGCTGCTGGCCCTTGCCTTCCGACTTGAACGCGAGCACATAACGCCAGGTCGGGACCTCTGCCGAAGGTGAGTCTGACAGTTCCACTTCGATGCGGACCTCGGGGTCCTTGCGCGCATGAAGGCTGCGCAACTTGGTCAGTCCACCGCGCTCCTTCAGGGCTTTCTGCAAGCCACCGCCTTCGGTCTGCGCCAGCGTGCGCAGGAAGCGGAACAGGTCCAGCAGATTCGACTTGCCCGACGCATTGGCGCCGATCAGGTAAGTCCGTGGGCCCAGCGGCACATCGACGTCGCGGAAATTGCGCCAGTTCTTCAGTTTCAGTCTTGTAATCAGCATGGTCACCCTTCCAGCGCTACCACTTTAAGCGACTCGATGCCGCGATCATCGACGATCTTGACCGCGATCTTGCGGTTGTCGCCGGCGTCGAACGGCAGGCTGACCGTGCCGTGGAACTGGTGCAAGCGAGACTCGTCGAGTTCGGCGCGGATGTTCTTCTTGAGCTTGTCCCAGCCCTCGCCCTTGCCGGCCATGGGAAAGAACACCTGGCGCGGGAACAGGCTGCGCTCGTCGTAGTCGGTGTCGAGCGCCCACATGGCGATTTTGCTCTTGCCGCCCGACACCAGCTCACCCTTGACGGTATCGAAATAGTCGAAGCCGTGGACCTCGACCTCGTAGCGGCCGTCCTGGCGCCGGCGCAACTCGACCTCGGGCTGACCCATGAGCCAGAAGCTCTGGTTGCTGGCGCGTGCCTTCTTCAGGTCCTCGGTCAGCAGGTCGGTGTTCATCTGCGCCTTCAGCGCGGTGATGCCCTTGAGTGCGTCGATGTCCTTGGCCGCTTCGGGGTCGAAGGTGAAAGCGCAGAACACGATCATCTTGGGCAGCGGGAACAGGTTGCCAGCCTCGTTGAGCGCGTTGCTGACCTGGCGCTGCTCCAGCGCGGCATATTCAGGGCCGAAGCTGACGACGACGCGCTCGCCGCTGTCGAGGTGGCCGCTAGCGTGCAGGCTGGCGCAGTCTGCCAGCGTTTCGAGATCGGCGAACTTGAGCATCTGGCCGCCCTTGCCGCGGATGCCGGTCTTGAGCAGTTCGTCGCGCCACTGGTGCTGGCGGCCACTCTCGCCGGTGCGCGCGATGCTGGCGTCGGCTTCCTGCGGACCGCTGGCCTCGTCGAAGGACTTCACGCTCGGGAAGGGCACCGCCTCGACCGTGAACGGGCCGGTGATGCGCAGCTTGTTCTTGGCGACAGCGGGCTGGTCGTACAGCGTTTCCTGGTCGGCATGGGCGGCGATCGACGCATCCATCTGCCGCTGCATGGCCTGGCGCGCGACGTGGAAGGCGTCGAAGGCCGGGCGGACGGCCTCGGGCCAGTCGGCGGGAAAGTCGAACGGTACCTCCCACTCCAGCAGGTCCTGGCCGGCCAGTCCCGGCACCAGCTTCTGGCCCTTGCGAGCACCTTCGTTGACTGCGAAGGGTTCGGATGGAGGATCGGACTTGAGCGCGGCGTTCAGCGCCGCCAGCGCGGACTCGATGGCCGGGTGCAGGCGCTCGTAGATAGCATCGATCTCGGGGTTGTTGGCGATCGACTTGAGCGTGACATGCGGCACGGTCTTGTAGATGAAGCCGCCCTTGAGCCCTTCATGCGGGTATTTCAGCTCGAAATAGTCGAAGCTCGCCGTCATCAGCCGCTGCTTGGCCAGCGTGACCGCTACGCGCGAGGTGTCACAGGTGATCCAGCGCCGCCCCCATTTCTCGGCCACGTAGGCAGTCGTGCCCGAACCGCAGGTCGGGTCAAGCACGAGGTCGCCGGGGTCGGTGGTCATGAGCAGGCAGCGTTCGACAGCCTTGCTCGACGTTTGAACCACATAAACTTTTGAATCTGCGAATCCGCTCTGCCGCGTGTCATCCCAAACATTGTTGATTGGCATGAATGGAAAGTCATCAAAATACCGGACGAATCGCATCGTTGAGCCAATAACGTGGACACGATTGCTCCTCGAAAGACGACGAAGCCCTTTCAAGTCTGTACTGAAAGTACGACCACCGGGCGAATACTCGACACCTCGATATTCAAACTTCGTGACGTCGCTCGCTCCTCCAGAACGCGCGCTGGTCATCGGGTGTGGAAAGAAGACCTTTCCGTCAGTCTTAGGTTTCCCTTGCAGCACTTCCGGCCTGGTCATGGTGCGCCGTTGGTCATTGTTTTCCTGGACCAAACAAATGCTGCTCTCCGCGGCTAATTCTCGCTCTACATTCAGCGCGTTGTACTTAACCTGCTGTTTCGACTTCGCATACCAGACAATGTAGTCACAAGTGTTATCGAGAAGAACGCTCCCCTTTCCTGTGGTCTTCCGATAGACAATTTCACCGCAGAAATTATTGTCACCGAATACCTCATCCATCAATCCCCGAATTCGGTGAACGTTCTCATCTGAAATCTGCACGAACACGCTGCCCGACTCGTTCAGCAGTTCGCGCGCTAGCAGCAACCTATCGCGCAGATAGGTCAGGTAGGAGTGGATGCCCAGCTCCCAGGTGTCGCGGAACGCCTTGATCATCTCGGGTTCCTGCGTCAGGTCGGCGTCGTTGCGGTCCTTGACGTCGCGCTTGCCCACGAAGGGCTGGAAGTTGCTGCCGTACTTGATGCCGTAGGGCGGATCGATATAGATCATCTGCAGCCGGCCGGCCATGCTTTCCTTGTGCAGCAGGCTGTTCATCACCAGCAGGCTGTCGCCAGCGACCAGGCGGTTGGCCCAGCCCTTCTCGTGGCGGTAGAAGTCGATCGCGTCGCGAAGCGGCAGGTTCTCGAACGGTGCATCGAACAGGCCGGGCTGCACCGCCTTCTCGGCCCCTTTTCCGCCCGACTTGGCCTCGCCCTTCATCGCCTTGCGCACGGCCGACAGGATGCTGGCCGGGTCCACGCGCTCATGCACATGCAGGCTGACGGTATCGATCTCGAAACTGGTGCGCTCGGCCTTGCCGGCCCAGTTCAGGTAGGGCGACTGCAGGCGCTTGAGTTCTTCCAGCGCGGCGCGCATCTGGTCAGCGTCGCCGGATTCCAGCGCGCCGTCGATCAGTGCCTCGATGCCGGCGCGCTGGGGGTCGAAGGCCAGCGCGGGGTCAAGGTGCGGGTCGAAGGCCCAGCGGGTCTTGCCGGCTTCGGGATCGGTGGCCGGCGTGACCATGCCGACTTCCGGGTTGTTGACCCGCTTGTCGGGGTGGCGGTAGGCGATGATCTGCGCCGCTTCGTCCGCAGGCGCGCGGCGCGCGGGGGTCTTGCTGGCCGGCGCAGACACCTTGGCAGGCGTTTTCACCGGCGCGGCCTTCGGTTCCAGTTCCAGCGGCGCCGGAGCCTGCTCGGCCTGAAGGGCGAAGCCTTCGCCGCTGTCAGCGATTTCACTGGCCGGCGTGGCAGTGATGGCAGCAGCCGCACGACGCACCGAGCCGCCGCGCCCCTGCCCTTTCACCAGCTGCCCCTGCGCAATCAGGTCGGCGTGGACCTTCCAGTAATCGTCCTCGGTGCTGACCAGGCCCTCGGCCTTCAGCCGGGATTCGATCTCGCGCCGCAAAGCAGTGTTGCCTATGGTAGATCCATCCGGGGGGACTAGTGACAGCAGGGTTTCAGCGATCAGTGCGTGCAGGTCTTGTTGGGAAGCCACAGGCTCCTCCTGTTATTGTTCGATGTCGTCAGCGGGCGCTGCGCGCGCACTCGCCCGCCGCATGCCGACGAAGCACAAGGCAGTAGGAAGATCAGATCTGATTGGATGCTTGATCAGTGATCAAGGGAACAGCCGATGCGAAGCGATCGATGTTGATGGCGCAGTTGCCGCTACCACCGTCCGAGCTCTTGTGCTGTCGCCAGCAATCCCCTTGCCAGTCTAGCAGAGGGGTCAGCAACATCTCAGAAAAGCTTGGCTTTCTGATCAATCAATGCCTGAATGCAGGCATCGCTGATCAACCAAGGAGCCTCGCGATGACCATCCTGACGCAACTCACGCCCACCCAATCGACCCTGCTTCGCGCCGCTGGTGGTGCGTCCCGATGGGCAAGCGCAGGCCCCGTGCAAGGTCGCCGCCCAGCACGACCAGCCCTTGCTGGTGGCACTGACACGCGCGTTCTACTGGCAGCAGTTGCTCGAAGATGGGATGATCGCCAGCGGCAGCGAAATCGCCCAGCGCGAAGGTCTGCATCACTCGACGGTCAACGAGCTGCTGCGCCTGACGCTGCTGGAGCCGGCCATCATCCAAGCCATCCTGGCTGGCCAGCAGCCCAAGTGCATGAGCCTCTTGTGGTTCCAGCGCAACCCGCTGCCGACCGACTGGGTGGCGCAGCGGGAGGTGGTGGCGGGGTTTGATGCGTGATCAACTACCTCGCCGCGTCACACGATCCTTGTCGTCTACAGACGACTGCAACAAGCGAAGCTCCTTGATCGGAAAGCTCAGCAGCTTCTCACCAATGCCTTTTCGGTGCGCATAGCGCTCAGCAATCAGTTGACCAGGGCCGTTGAAGATTTCCTCAAATGTCCCGTCCTCGTGCAGCTTGAGGCCGAGGTAAAGGTCCGGCACCGAAGATAGGGTCAAGCTCTCCTTGAAGGTTGCTTTAACTTGTACCCTGCGACCGTCTTTGGTCGTGGCATCGTATGTAGGCTGGGATGTCTCATCAAGGCGGAGCTCGTAATGCAACTCTGCCATCACTTCTCCGATGTCACCAACAAGGCGGCCGTCAATAGTGAACTTCCTTCGGCCACCAAATGCGTCATGAAGGTGCCGGATGCCTTCAAAAATCAATCCCAGTGAATGCTTGATGGCTGCTCTCTCCGTCATGGCGCCTCCCGCGTCAGTGTGTGCTTCAGCGAAGATATTAATTGCTGGCCATGGTTGACAGCGAACCTGATATCGTAAGTGCTTGATTTTTCATGAGCACCCACTGCGCCTACCCGCAGGCCAAACGGAGAAAAGAGACGGCTCTGGCCGAGAAAGTGGCAGATTTCGGGCGTTCTGGCGAAGTGCCACCCGCAGCACTTCACCTCGCCACCCGGGGGAAATACCAAAAGGAAAGGGCCCGGAGATGAGTCCGAGCCCTTGTATATGGTGGAGCTGGGGGGATTTGAACCCCCGTCCGCAAGCCTTCTCCGCGCAGTTCTACATGTGTAGTCGTCTGATTTGAGTCTCGCCAGATGCATCGCGCAGCGACACGCTATGCACCCAGCCAGCAACCTTGGATCTCGTCACCAGGCAAGTTGCCCGCATGATGACCAGCCTATGAAATTTTCCTTGCAGCCGGGACAGTCTTACGACTGCCCTTGCCCAGCCCATTGGCCGACTGTTGCAAGGCTCACCGGATTAAGCGGCGAGTGCGAAACGTTCGTCGTTTGCAGTTAGTTTTTTTCTGCGGTTTTACGAGGTGACAGAACCTCGACATGCCCTGCTGCGTGTCCGAACCCACGTCGAAACCAGTGCAGCCCCTGAGCCTGTTAGTTTACGCCAGATCGAAAAAGTTCAAGAGCTCGAGCGGATTATTTATCACGGCGTCAGCGCCCCAGGCCGAGACATCGCCCAGCGCACCCAGGTAGCCGTAGGTGGCGGCGACCGTGGGCATGCCGGCGGCACGTCCCGCGACGATGTCACGCTCATCGTCGCCGACATAGAGACAGGCCTCGGGCGGCAGGCCCAGGCGGCGCGCCGCCTCGAGCAAGGGCTCCGGATGCGGCTTGGCATGCGGCGTGGTGTCGCCGCCGATCACGGTGGCAGCAGCATCGAACAGCGGCAGCGCCGCGGTCAGCGGCAAGGCAAAGCGCTCGGACTTGTTGGTCACCACGCCCCAGCGCTTGCCGCAGGCCTGCAGCGCGCCGATCAGCTCGGCGATGCCGTCAAAGGCGCGGGTACGCTCGGTCAGGCAGGCCTCGTAGTTGGCGAAGAACTCCTGGCGCAGCGCCTCGAACTCGGGGTGATCCGGGCCGTAGCCGAAGGCGATACCGATCATGCCGCGCGCGCCAGCGCCAGCCATCGGCCGGTATTGCTCGTAGGGCAAGGAGGGCAAGCCACGCTTGAGGCGCAACAAGTCGGCCGCATGGCCGAGGTCGGGTGCGCTGTCGACCAAGGTGCCGTCGAGGTCGAACAGCACCGCCTGCAGATGGGTGAAGCGACTCATGCGGGCTTGCGGGTGGCGAACATGAAGTTGACGCTGGTGTCGCCGCTGAGCCAGTAGCGCTTGGTCAAGGGGTTGTACTCCATGCCGCGCGTGCCCTGCAGGTCGAGTCCGGCGGCACGGCAGTAGGAGGCGAGCTCGCTGGGCTTGATGAACTTGGCGAACTCGTGCGTGCCGCGCGGCAACAGCTTGAGCACATACTCGGCGCCGACAATCGCGAACAGGAAGGACTTCGGGTTGCGGTTGAGGGTCGAGAAGAAGACCCAGCCGCCCGGCTTGACCAGCTCGGCGCAGGCCTTGACGACCGAAGCCGGGTCGGGCACATGCTCGAGCATTTCCATGCAGGTCACGACATCGAAGCTGGCCGGGCGCTCGGCCGCCAGCGCCTCGACCGCGACCTCGCGGTAGCTGATATTGCTCAGCCCCGATTCGAGCGCGTGCAACTGCGCGACCTTGAGCGACTTGGTGGCCAGGTCTATGCCCAGCACCTCGGCACCCTGGCGTGCCATGGCCTCGGCCAATATGCCGCCGCCGCAGCCGACGTCGAGTACCTGCTGGCCGGCAGCCAGCGGCGCCTGCTTGGCGATCCAGTCCAGACGCAGCGGGTTGATCTGGTGCAGGGGTCGGAATTCGCTCTCGGGATCCCACCAGTGGTGTGCCAGCTCCGAGAACTTGGCCAGCTCGGCCGGGTCCACGTTCATGTTCTTGTCCATGGCTGAATTATGCGTCGGGGCAGAAAAAAACCGCGCCGAGGCGCGGTCTTTTCGAATCCCGGATTAAGGAGATTACTTGGTGCCGACGACTTCGATTTCGACGCGGCGGTTCTTGGCGCGGCCAGCCGAGCTCTTGTTGTCAGCGACCGGCTGCTTCTCGCCCTTGCCTTCGGTGTAGACGCGGTTCTTTTCGATGCCCTTGGACACCAGGTAAGCCTTGACGGCTTCCGAACGCTTGACCGACAGCTTCTGGTTGTAGGCGTCGGAGCCAACCGAGTCGGTGTGACCGACAGCGATGATGACTTCGAGGTTGATGCCCTTGACCTTGGAGACCAGGTCGTCGAGCTTGGCCTTGCCTTCGGGCTTCAGGACAGCCTTGTCGAAGTCGAAGAAAGCGTCAGCAGCAAAGGTGACCTTGGAGGCAGCAACCGGAGCCGGTGCGGCCTTGGGAGCCGGGGCAGCGACAGGTGCCGGTGCGGGAGCCGGTGCCGGAGCAGCAGCGGGCTTCGGCACGATGGCGCCGTCGCAACCCTGAGCAGCAGTAGCCGGGGTCCAGTTGGCGTCGCGCCAGCACAGTTCGTTGGTGCCGTTCTTCCACACCAGGTCGCCGGTGCCGTTCTTCCAGTTGTCGACGGTTTGTGCGCCGGCGGCGGTTGCCAGTGCGGCGGTAGCGAACAACATGGCCACTTTGTTGAGCTTGATCATGGTTTCCTCGGTTTTGTTGGCGCAGATGCCTGCGAATTGGGTTGCACGCCCCGACAGTTCCTACCGGCAGCGGGTATTTATCATTGTGCCACAAGCTTAGTCCCCACCAAGCCGGATCGAGACCGGCCCGGAGAGCGCCGCCCACTAGCTGCCGATTGTGTTGCGATACCGCAACAAGGCGCCTGAAAACCGGTTCGACATATTCCTTGAACGCGGGCTGGCGCGGCGACTTAAAATAAGAGGTTATCTTCTACCAGACGACCTTCCGGTCCCGTCGCGCCAATGATCTCTTTCGCCAAGGAAACCCTGCCCATCAGCCTCGAGGAGGAAATGCGGCGCAGCTACCTCGACTACGCGATGAGCGTGATCGTCGGGCGTGCGCTGCCTGATGCGCGTGATGGCCTCAAGCCCGTGCACCGACGCGTGCTGTACGCGATGCACGAGCTCAACAACGACTGGAACCGCCCTTACAAGAAGTCGGCCCGCATCGTCGGTGACGTGATCGGTAAGTACCACCCGCACGGCGACTCGGCGGTCTACGACACCATCGTGCGCATGGCGCAGGACTTCAGCCTGCGTCACATGCTGGTCGACGGCCAGGGCAACTTCGGTTCGGTCGACGGCGACAGCGCCGCGGCCATGCGTTACACCGAAATCCGCCTGTCCAAGGTCGCCCACGAGATGCTGGCCGACATCGACAAGGAAACGGTCGACTTCGGCCCCAACTACGACGGCTCCGAGACCGAGCCGCTGGTGCTGCCGACCCGACTGCCGAATCTGCTGGTCAACGGCTCGGCCGGCATCGCGGTCGGCATGGCGACCAACATCCCGCCGCACAACCTCAATGAAGTGGTCGACGCCTGCCTGCATCTGCTGGGCGCGCCGCAGGCCACGATCGACGAGCTGATGGAGATCATTCCGGCGCCGGACTTCCCGACCGCCGGCATCATCTACGGCATCAACGGCGTCAAGGACGGCTACCGCACCGGTCGCGGCCGGGTCGTGATGCGCGCCAAATGTCATTTTGAGGATATCGACCGTGGTCAGCGCCAGGCGATCGTGGTCGACGAGATCCCGTACCAGGTCAACAAGAAGACCCTGCTCGAGCGCATCGCCGAGCTGGTGCACGAGAAGAAGATCGAGGGCATCAGCCATATCCAGGACGAGTCCGACAAGGACGGCATGCGGGTGGTGATCGAGCTCAAGCGCGGCGAGGTGCCCGAGGTCATCCTGAACAACCTGTACAAGCAGACCCAGCTGCAGGACACCTTCGGCATCAACATGGTGGCGCTGATCGATGGTCAGCCCAAGCTGTGCAACCTGAAGGACCTGATCGAAGTCTTCCTGCAGCACCGGCGCGAGGTCGTGACGCGCCGCACCGTGTTCGAGCTGCGCAAGGCGCGCGACCGCGGCCATGTGCTCGAAGGCTTGGCGGTGGCGCTGGCCAACATTGACGAGTTCATCCGCATCATCCGCGAGTCGCCGACGCCGCCGCTGGCCAAGGCCGAGCTGATGACGCACAGCTGGGACAGCGCGCTGGTGCGCCAGATGCTGACCCGGGCCAAGGCCGACGGCAGCGTGGTCAATTCCGACGACTACCGCCCCGAGGGCCTGGAGCGCGAGTTCGGCATGCAAGCCGAGGGCCTGTACCGCCTGTCCGAGACGCAGGCGCAGGAAATCCTGCAGATGCGGCTGCAGCGCCTGACCGGCCTGGAGCAGGACAAGATCGTCGCCGAGTACAAGCAGGTCATGGCCGAGATCGACGACCTGCTCGACATCCTGGCCAAGCCCGAGCGGGTCTCGACCATCATCGGCGACGAGCTGCGCGTGATCAAGACCGAGTTCGGCCAGACCAAGGCCGGCGCACGCCGCAGCGAGATCGAGCACAGCGCGCAGGACCTCAGCACCGAGGACCTGATCACACCGACCGACATGGTGGTGACGCTGTCGCACAGCGGCTACATCAAGAGCCAGCCTTTGAGCGAATACCGGGCCCAGAAGCGTGGCGGCCGCGGCAAGCAGGCCACCGCGACCAAGGAAGACGACTGGGTCGACCAGCTCTTCATCGCCAACACCCATGACTGGCTGCTGTGCTTTTCCAACCGCGGCCGCCTGTACTGGCTCAAGGTCTGGGAAGTGCCGGCGGGTTCGCGCGGTTCGCGCGGCCGCCCGATCGTCAACATGTTCCCGCTGCAGGAAGGCGAGAAGATCAACGTCGTGCTGGCGCTGACCGGCGAGTACCGCAGCTTCCCGACCGACCACTATGTGTTCATGTCAACAAGCATGGGCACCGTGAAGAAGACTGCATTAAACGAGTTCGCCAACCCGCGCAAGGCAGGCATCATCGCCGTGGGCTTAGATGAAGACGATTTTCTGATTGGCGCAGCGCTGACTGATGGCAAGCACGATGTAATGTTGTTCAGCGACGGCGGGAAGGCGGTGCGTTTCGACGAGAACGATGTGCGCCCGATGGGCCGCAACGCGCGCGGCGTTAAGGGCATGACGCTGGAAGAGGGGCAGAGCCTTATCGCCATGCTAGTCTCCAAACAACACCCCACTGAAGTTGATGCCAGAAGAGCTAAAGATGAAGCAGATGTGCTTCAACAGAAATACAAAGAGCTTGAGGACAGCGAGCCGTCGGAATCTGAAAAGCTAAAAGAACTGTTTATTGAGCTTGAACAGGCGCGGGCCAAAGCAAAAAATGCCGAAGCAGTTGCGGCGGACGCCGTGGCAGCACTACCCAAGGACGGCCTCTCCAGCGTGCTGACCGCGACCCAGAACGGTTACGGCAAGCGGACTCCGATCGCCGAACACACCCGCCACGGTCGCGGCACCAAGGGCATGATCGCGATCCAGCAATCCGAGCGTAACGGCAAGGTGGTGGCGGCGACGCTGGTGCATGCCAACGACGAGATCATGCTGATCACCGACACCGGCGTGCTGGTGCGCACCCGGGTCAGCGAGATCCGCGAACTGGGACGCGCGACCCAGGGCGTGACGCTGATCGCGCTCGACCAGGGCGCCCAGCTGTCGGGTCTGCAGCGCATCGTCGAGAACGATGCCAGCGCCGATGTGGCTGACATGGCCGACGTGGCGGATTCCGAGGTCGCCGATGCGGCTGACGCGGACGATGCCACCCCCGCTGGCGAAACCAGCGCCGACTAACAGCATCCGCACCGAAAGCCCTTACATGAAGCGACCCTACAACTTCTCCGCCGGCCCGGCCACCATGCCCGAGGCCGTGCTGCAACAAGCCGCCGCCGAGATGCTGGACTGGCATGGCAGCGGCATGGGCGTGATGGAAATGAGCCATCGCGGCAAGGAATTCATCTCGATCTACGAGCAGACCGAGGCCGATCTGCGCGAGCTGCTGGCGGTGCCGGCCAACTTCCGCATCCTGTTCATGCAGGGCGGCGCGCTGGCCGAGAACGCGATCATCCCGCTGAACCTGGCGCGCGGCGGCGCGGCCGACTTTGTCGTGACTGGCAGCTGGGGTCAGAAGTCGTACCAGGAAGCCGGCAAGTTCTGCAATGCGCGACTGGCGGCATCGACCCAAGGCAACGGCTTCACCACCCTGCCCGACCCGGCCAGCTGGCAGCTCGGCGCCGACAGCGCCTATGTGCATATCTGCAGCAACGAGACCATCCACGGCGTCGAGTTCCACCAGCTGCCCGACCTCAAGGCGCTGGGCTGCGACGCGCCGCTGGTGGTCGACTTCTCGTCCAACGTGGCCTCGCGCCCGGTCGACTGGAGCCGGGTCGGCCTGGCCTTCGGCGGCGCGCAGAAGAACCTGGGGCCGGCCGGCCTGACGCTGGTGATCGTGCGCGATGACCTGCTCGGCCACGCTGTGCCGCAATGCCCGAGCGCCTTCGACTACAAGCTGGTCGCCGAAGCCGGTTCGATGTACAACACGCCGCCGACCTATGCCATCTACATGGCGGGCCTGGTGTTCCAGTGGCTCAAAGCCCAGGGCGGCGTGGCAGCGATCGAGGCGGCCAACATCGCCAAGGCGCAAAGCTTCTACGACTACCTCGACGGCTCGCAGCTGTACGAGAACCGCGTCGCCAAGGATTGCCGCTCGCGCATGAACATCCCGTTCTTCCTGCGCGACGAGAGCCGCAACGACGCCTTCCTGGCTGGCGCCAAGGCGGCCGGGCTGCTGCAGCTCAAGGGCCACAAGTCGGTCGGCGGCATGCGCGCCAGCCTCTACAACGCGATGCCGATCGAAGGCGTGCAGGCGCTGGTCGCCTACATGCAGGAATTCGAGCGCACCCAGGCCTGAGAAAGCCCAAGCTCCATGACCGACAACACCCACCAACCGGCCGGCCCGGTGCAGAGCGCTGCCCTGGGCGAGCTGCGCATCCAGATCGACGCGCTCGACCACCAGCTGCTGCAGTTGCTGAACCAGCGCGCACGCGTGGCCGAACAGGTCGGCGCCATCAAGCGCGCCGAGGGCTCGCCCTTCTTCCGCCCGGACCGGGTGGCGCAGGTGATCGCCAAGATCGAGGCCGCCAACCCGGGGCCGCTGCTCAACGCCCATGTGGCAGCGATCTGGCGCGAGATCATGTCGGCCTGCCTGGCGCTGGAGTCGCCGCAGCGCGTCGCCGTGCTGGGCCCGCAAGGCACCTTCACCGAGGAAGCCGCGATCGAGTTCTTTGGCAGCGCCGCCAACCTGATCTACTGCGACAACTTCGACGAGGTGTTCCACGCCACCGAGTCGGGCACCGCGCAGTACGGCGTGGTCGCGATCGAGAACTCGACCGAGGGCGCGGTGGCACGCACGCTCGACCTGTTCCTGCGCTCGCCGGTGCATGTGATCGGCCAGGTCAGCCTGCAGGTGCGGCACAACCTGCTGCGCCAGCAGAACTCGCTCGACGGCATCGAGGTCGTGATGGCGCACCCGCAGGCGCTGGCGCAATGCCAGAACTGGCTGTCCAAGCATCTGCCGCATGCCGAGCGGCGCGCGGTCTCGAGCAATGCCGAGGGCGCACGCCTGGCCGCGACGAACCCGAAATGGGCAGCCCTGGCCAGCGAACGTGCTGCCAGCCAGTTCGGCCTGCACATCGTCGCGCATGCGATCCAGGACGAGGCCTTCAACCGGACCCGCTTTGCGGTGATCTGCCTGCCCCAGACCATGGCGATGCCGCCGGTCACCGGCAAGGACAGCACCAGCCTGGTGGTCTCGGTGCCGAACAAGCCCGGCGCGGTGCATGACCTGCTGGTGCCGCTCAAGAAGAACGGCGTTTCGCTGACCCGCTTCGAGTCGCGCCCGGCCAAGTCGGGCCAGTGGGAGTATTACTTCTACATGGACATCGCGGGTCATCCGGCGCAACCGGCGGTCGCCGCCGCGCTGAATGAGCTCAAGGACCTGTGCGCCTTCTACCAGGTGCTCGGTGCCTACCCGACTGCCGACTGATCCGGCGCTGCAGCGCCTGCCATTCCCGAAGACTCCTGAAGATTCCACTATGTTCGAGCAACTCGGTCTGATCGGCTGCGGCCTCATGGGCGGCTCCTTTGCGCTCGCGCTCAAGGAGGCCGGCCTGGTGCGCCAGGTGGTCGGCTACAGCAAGTCGGCCCGCACGCGCGAGCGCGCGCTCGAGCTCGGCGTGATCGACCTCGAAGCCGCTACGCTGGAGCAGGCGGTCGCAGGCTCGGACCTGGTGCTGCTGGCGGTGCCGGTGGCAGCGACCGAATCCAGCCTGGCCGCGATAGCGCCGGTATTGGCGCCACGCGCGCTGCTGATGGACGTCGGCTCGACCAAGGGCGATGTGGTCGCCGCGGCGCGCCGCACCCTGGGCGAACGGCTGAGCCGCTTCGTGCCGGCACACCCGATCGCCGGCAAGGAATCGGCCGGGGTCGAGCATGCCGAGGCCAGCCTCTACCGCGAGCGCCAGCTGATCCTGACCCCGCTGCCCGAGACCCACGCGCCGCTGGTCGAGCTCGCTGCCGAGCTCTGGACCCTGCTGGGCAGCCAGGTGCTCGAGATGAGCCCCGAACGGCATGATGCCGCCTACGCCAGCGTCAGCCATCTGCCGCATCTGCTGGCCTTTGCCGCGATGAACGCGATCCTGGCGCAACCGCAGGCCGACGAATGGCTGGCGCTGGCCGGCCCGGGCTTTCGTGACTTCAGCCGCATCGCGGCCAGCGACCCGAGCGTCTGGCGCGACATCCTGCTGGCCAACCGCGAGCAGGTGCTGCTGCAGTCGCGCCAGTTCCGCGCCGCGCTCGACGCGCTCGAAGCCGCCATGCTGGCGCCAGACGCCGACGCGCTGCAGTCGCTGATCGCGCAGGCAAGCCAGGCGCGCACCGGCTGGCAGCTCGGCGGCCTGACCTACAACCCCTCTGAAGCCGTAGCGGCCTGACCCCTCCATGTACTCGACCCATTTCCTCGACCTGCCGCCGCTGCGCGCGGCCGGCGGCAGCGTCACCCTGCCCGGCTCCAAGAGCATCTCGAACCGCGTGCTGCTGCTGGCGGCGCTCAGCGCGGGCGAGACCACCCTGCACGACCTGCTCGACTCCGACGACACCCGCGTGATGCTGGCCGCACTCGAGACGCTGGGCTGCGGCATCGAGCGCCTGGGCGGCCACAGCGTCAAGGTGCGCGGCCTGGCCGGCGCGCTGCCAGTCAAGTCGGCCGACCTGTTCCTGGGCAACGCCGGCACCGCGATGCGCCCGCTGACGGCCGCGCTGGCGCTGCTGGCAGCGCAACAGGGCGGAGCCTTCGAGCTGCGCGGCATTGCGCGCATGCACGAGCGCCCGATCGGCGACCTGGTCGATGGCTTGCGCCAGCTCGGCTGCCCGGTCGACTACCTCGGCAATGACGGCTACCCGCCGCTGCGCCTGGGTCATGGCGAGCCGGCCGCGCTGCAACTCGATGCCCCGATCCAGGTGCGCGGCAACGTATCGAGCCAGTTCCTGACCGCGCTGCTGCTGGCGCTGCCCTTGGTCGCGACGCAGGACATCGTGATCGAGGTGGTCGGCGAGCTGATTTCCAAGCCCTATATCGAGATCACGCTCAAGCTGCTGGAGCGCTTCGGCGTCACCGTGCGGCGCGAAGGCTGGCAGCGCTTCATCATCCCGGCTGGCAGCCGCTATAGCTCGCCGGGCAGCCTGCATGTCGAGGGCGATGCGTCATCGGCGAGCTATTTCGTCGCACTCGGCGCGATCGCGCCGTCCGAGCAGGGCATCACGATCCAGGGCGTGGGACTCGACTCGATCCAGGGCGACATCCGCTTCGTCGAGGCCGCGCAGGCGATGGGCGCTGTCGTGACCGGCTCGGCCAACAGCCTGCAGATACAGCGCGGCGCCTGGCCGCTGAAAGCGATCGATCTCGACTGCAACCATATTCCAGATGCCGCGATGACGCTGGCCGTGATGGCGCTCTACGCCGACGGCACCACCACGCTGCGCAACATCGAGAGCTGGCGCGTCAAGGAAACCGACCGCATCGCCGCCATGGCCTGCGAACTGCGCAAGCTCGGCGCCAGCGTCGAGGAAGGCCAGGACTACATCCGCGTCACGCCACCGGCGGCCGACGGCTGGCAGCCGGCCTCGATCCACACCTACGACGACCACCGGGTCGCGATGTGCTTCTCGCTCGCGGCCTTCAACCCGGCCAAGCTACCGGTGCGGATCGAGGACCCGAAATGCGTCGCCAAGACCTTCCCGGACTATTTCGAGGCCCTTTTCAGCGTCGTGCAGGCTGATGCCACCGACATCCCGGTGATCTGCGTCGACGGTCCGACCGCTTCGGGCAAGGGCACGCTGGCCAGCCAGCTGGCCGAGCGCCTGGGCTACGCGCTGCTCGACTCGGGCGCGCTCTATCGCGTGACTGCCTTTGCGGCGCTGCAGGCCGGGCTGACACTCGAAGCCGGCGACGAGGCGGCGATCGCCGAGCTCGCGCGCGCACTGCCGGTCAGCTTCGATGGCGATCGCGTGCTGCTGTCGGGCCAGGATGTGACCGATGCGATCCGCAGTGAAACCGGCGGCATGAACGCGTCGAAAGTCTCGGCATTGCCGGGCGTGCGCGCGGCGCTGGTCGAGCTGCAGCACAGCTTTCGACGCCTGCCCGGACTGGTCGCCGACGGTCGCGACATGGGTACGGTGATCTTCCCCGAGGCGCCGCTCAAGGTGTTTCTGAGCGCCAGCGCCGAACAGCGCGCCATTCGGCGCCATAAGCAGTTGATTTCCAAGGGAGTCAGTGCTAGACTAGAAGACCTGTTAGCCGACTTGGTCGAGCGTGACTTGCGCGACACCACGCGCAAGAGCGCTCCACTGGAGCCGGCCCAGGACGCCTTGACGCTGGACAACTCCGGGCTGGGCATCGAGGAATCGGTGCAGCTCGTGTTGTCCTGGTGGCAAGGTCGGCGCCCGTTCGCGAGCGCCTGAAATTGAGCGCTCCGCCCGGGGCGCTCGTGTATTTGGCCCATTCGGGCCAGGCCCCGAAGGCCCCGCCGGACAAGATCCGCAGGCCCCAGGGATCTCAACCTGCAACCCGCGACGCCGGCTCTGGCGACGCGTATTGGCATCTGCCGCGCGCCTGTTCCCCATTCAGCTGGGCGCCCGGTTTAGGAAAAACATGTCTGAATCTTTTGCCGCCCTGTTTGAAGAATCCCTGCAACGTGCCAACATGCGCGCGGGCGAGGTCATCACTGCCGAAGTCGTTCGCATCGAGCACAACCATGTGGTCGTCAACGCCGGTCTGAAGTCCGAAGCGTATGTGCCGATCGCAGAATTCAAGAACGACCAGGGCGAACTCGAAGTCCAGGTCGGCGACTTCGTCTCGGTCGCGATCGACTCGGTCGAAAACGGCTACGGCGACACCCTGCTGAGCCGCGACAAGGCCAAGCGCCTGGCTTCGTGGATGGCCCTGGAAAAGGCCCTGGAATCCGGCGAATTCGTCACCGGCACCACCGGCGCCAAGGTCAAGGGCGGCCTCAAGGTCATGGTCAACGGCATCAGCGCCTTCCTGCCGGGCTCGCTGGTCGACAGCCGTCCGACCAAGGACCTGACCCCGTACGAGAACAAGACCCTGGAATTCAAGGTCATCAAGCTCGACCGCAAGCGCAACAACGTCGTGCTGAGCCGCCGTGCCGTGGTCGAAGCCTCGATGGGCGAAGAGCGCGCCAAGCTGATGGAAACCCTGCGCGAAGGCGCGATCGTTTCCGGCGTGGTCAAGAACATCACCGAATACGGTGCCTTCGTTGACCTCGGCGGCATCGACGGCCTGCTGCACATCACCGACATGGCATGGCGCCGCGTGCGTCACCCGTCGGAAGTCGTGACCGCTGGCCAGGAAATCACCGCCAAGGTCCTGAAGTTCGACACCGAGAAGCAACGCGTCTCGCTGGGTCTGAAGCAGATGGGCGACGATCCGTGGCTGGGCGTTTCGCGCCGCTACCCGTCGAGCACCCGCATGTTCGGCAAGGTCACCAACATCGCCGACTACGGCGCCTTCGTCGAGCTGGAACCCGGCATCGAAGGTCTGGTGCACGTGTCCGAAATGGACTGGACCAACAAGAACATCGCTCCGAACAAGATCGTGTCGCTGGGCGACGAGGTCGAAGTCATGGTGCTCGAGATCGACGAAGACAAGCGTCGCATCTCGCTGGGCATGAAGCAGTGCAAGGCCAACCCGTGGCAGGAATTCGCGCAGAACACCAAGCGCGGCGACCGCGTCAAGGGCCCGATCAAGTCGATCACTGACTTCGGCGTCTTCGTCGGCCTGGCTGCCGGCATCGACGGTCTGGTTCACCTGTCTGACCTGTCGTGGAACGAAACCGGCGAAGCCGCTGTCCGCAACTACAAGAAGGGCCAGGAAGTTGAAGCTCTGGTGCTGGGCGTGGACGTCGACCGCGAGCGCATCAGCCTGGGCATCAAGCAGCTCGACAGCGACCCGTTCACCACCTTCGTGTCGATCAACGACAAGGGCCAGACCGTCACCGGCAAGGTCAAGACCGTTGACGCCCGTGGCGCCGAGATCGACCTGGGCGAAGAGATCGTGGGCTACCTGCGCGCTTCGGAAATCTCGCGCGACCGCGTCGAAGATGCCCGCAACGTGCTGAAGGAAGGCGACGAAGTGACCGCTGTTGTGGTCAACATCGACCGCAAGACCCGCAACATCCAGCTGTCGATCAAGGCCAAGGACATGGCCGAGCAACAGGAAGCCATGGCTACCCTGAGCCAGACCGCTGGCAACGCCGGCACCACCAGCCTGGGCGCCCTGCTGCGCGCCAAGCTGGACAGCAACAACGGTTAATCCCTAACCGTTAGCGCCAGGGCCCGGCGCGCTTATCGCGCCGGGCCTTTTTCTTTGCTCTCCAGATTCACAGACCCATGACTCGCAGCGACCTTGTAGAAGCCCTGGCGGCACGCTTTGCCCAACTCGGACAGCGTGATGCCGAACTCGCGGTCAAGGCCATTCTCGAAGCCATGGTCGACGCGCTGATGCAGGGCCAGAGGATAGAGATCAGGGGTTTCGGCAGTTTCTCGGTCAACCACCGCCCTGCCCGCATGGGCCGCAACCCGCGCTCGGGCGAGAGCGTGGCCATTCCCGACAAGCGCGTTCCGCATTTCAAACCCGGCAAGGCCTTGCGCGAGCAAGTCGACGCCGCACCGCGCAGCGGTGCCTCCGGCTGAAGTCCGCGCCGCTACAATCCCCGCATCACCGGGGGAATGTGCGTGAAATACCTTCTGTGGCTGCTCAAGGCAGCCATTTTCTTTGCTCTGTTCGCCTTCGCACTCAACAACCAGGACCCGGTCCTGCTCAGGCTGTTCGGCGCCCAATGGGAGGCGCCACTGGTCCTGCTGTTGCTGGCCGCTCTGGTCGTCGGCGTCTTCCTCGGCATGGCCGTGATGCTGCCGCTGTGGCTGCGCGCGCGCCGGGCGGCCAAGGCGCTGTCGAACAGCCCGGCTGGCGTCACGGCCAGCCCCACCCCTTCCGAGACTACCCATGGCATTTGACTTCAGCTGGCTGCTCTGGGGCCTGCCGATCGCCTTCGTGCTGGGCTGGCTGGCCTCGCGCTACGACCTGCGCCAATGGCGCGCCGAGCGCCAGCAGAACCCGAAAGCCTATTTCCGCGGGCTTGATCTGCTGCTGAGCGAGCAGCAGGACCAGGCGATCGACGCCTTCATCGAGGCGGTGCAGAACGACCCCGAGACCTCGGAGCTGCATTTCGCGCTCGGCAACCTGTTCCGCCGCCGCGGCGACTACGAGCGCGCGGTGCGCGTGCACGAGCACCTGCTGCAGCGTGGCGACCTGGGGCAAAAGGACCTGCAGCGGGCCCAGCATGCGCTGGCGCAGGACTTCCTGAAAGCCGGCCTGCTCGACCGCGCCGAGGCGGCGCTGCGCAAGCTCGAGGACAGCCCCTACGCCACCGAGGCGCTGCTGGCCCTGCTGTCGATCTACGAGCGCTCGCGCGACTGGGAGCATGCCGCCGAGACCGCGGTCCGGCTCGAAACGATAGGCTGCGGCTCGTTCGAGCTCAGGCAGGCGCATTACCGCTGCGAACAGGCCGATCTGCTGCGCAAGCAGGGCAGCACGGTCGAGGCACTGGCGATGCTGGAGGCGCTGGTGCAGCGCTCGCCCAAATCGGCGCGGGCCTGGATCTCGCTGGCCGACCTGCGCCAGTCGCTCGGCGATACCCAGGGCGCCCTGCAGGCACTGCATCAGCTCGCGGCCCAGGTACCGCAGCATCTGCCACTGGTCGCGCACAGCCTGGCGCAATGGTCCAAGCTCGGCCCGCAGGGCCAGGATACCGAACAGCTGCTGCGCGACTGGCGCGAGCAGCATTCGCCCTCGCTCGACGTGACGCAGGCACTGGCGCTGCTGCAGCCCGATGGCGCGCAGGCGCGCGCGCTCTACATCGAGCATCTGCAACGCGAACCGTCGCTGGTCGCGGCCGCCTTCTGGCTGGCGGGCGAACATTTCGGCCAGCCCGAGGAGGAAAAGCGCGTCAAGCAGGCGCTTGAGCGTGCCTGCGAGCCGCTCAAGCGCTACCGCTGCGCCGCCTGCGGCTTCGAGGCGCGCCAGTATTTCTGGCAATGCCCGGGCTGCCAGAGCTGGGACAGCTACCCGCCGATCCGGGTCGAAGAACTCTAAATCCTGTAATTTGTCGCCATGAATCTCGAAAAAGTCGTCTTCGGTTTCTTCATCGTCCTGGCCGCCACGCTGAACTTCGGCTTCTTCATCGGCGAGATCGACAACCCCGCGCATCACCATATCTACGAGCTGTTCGCCGCCGTGGTGGTCAACCTGATCGCGACCATATTGAAGCTCGGCGACCGCACGCAGATCGGCGCAGTTCATCTGTCGACCAGCCTGGTGGCCGACCTGCAGCTGATCGCGGCAGCGATGGTCTGGGGCTATGCGGCCCATGTCGCGCAGACCGGCATGACGCCCGAGGTCACAACCAGCATCGTCTCGCTGTCGGGTGGCGCGCTGTTTGCCAACGTGATCTCGGTCGTGATCCTGATCGCCGAGACCATCATGCAGCGCCGCTGAAGGCCGGCGCATGAAAGCCGGCCAGGAAATCAGCACCATCTTCCTGCTGCTGCGGCGCGTGCGCGGCACGCTGATCGCGCTGGTGCTGATCTACGCGCTCTCGGTGCTGGGGCTGACGCTGGTGCCAGGTCCGCCGGACGCCAATGGTGCGGTCACGCACATGAGCTTCTTCCACGCCTTCTATTTCGTCAGCTACACGGCCACGACGATCGGTTTTGGCGAGATACCGAACGCCTTCTCGGAGCAGCAGCGGCTCTGGACCCTGGTCTGCATCTACCTGTCGGTCATCGGCTGGGCGGTCTTCATCGGCAAGCTGCTGCAGATTTCCGCCGACGCCAACCTGCAGCGCGCGATCCGCACCAGCCGCTTCGCGCGCGCGGTGCGCAAGCTGCGCGAACCGTTCTACATCGTCTGCGGCTACGGCGAGACCGGACGGCTGATCTGCCACGCACTGGACCAGCTGGGATACCGCGTCGTCGTGCTCGAGCTCAATGGCGAGCATCTGGCCGAGCTGGAGCTGCAGAACCATATCGCCGACATGCCGGCCCTGGTCGCGGATGCGGCCAATCCGACCCTGCTCAAGCTGGCCGGACTGCAGCACCGGCAATGCCGCGGCATCGTGGCGCTGACCGATGACGATGACGCCAACCGCAGCATCGCCCTGTCGACCCGCCTGCTGGCGCCGGAGCTGCCGGTGCTGGCGCGCGCCAGCGGTCGGGCGGCGGCGGCCGACATGGCGTCCTTCGGCACCCACCATGTGATCGACCCTTACCTCAAGTTCGGTCATTACCTGGGGTTGGCGATGCATGCGCCGGCGGCCTACCAGCTGCTGCTGTGGCTGACCGGCCTGCCCGGCACCACGGTGGAACGCCACCGCAGCCCGCCGCACGGACACTGGATCCTGCTCGGCTTCGGCAGCTTCAGCCAGGGGCTGGCCGCCACCATCGCCAGCGAGGGCATGCCGGTCACGGTGATCGACCTGCAGCCGCCGACCGCGTCCAGCGCCCAGGTCAGCTGGGTCCAGGGCGATGGCACCGGCGCCGAGGCGCTATTGAAGGCCGGTGTCGCCCAGGCCGCCGGCATCGTCGCGGCGACCTCCAGCGACGTCGACAACCTGTCGGCCACCTTCACCGCGCGCGAACTCAATCCCGGCCTGTTCACCATCGTGCGCCAGAACAACATGGGCAACCGGCCCTTGTTCGAGCGCTTCGATGCCGACCTGACCATGGTGCCGAGCGAGGTGATCGCGCACGAATGCCTCGCGATCCTGACGACTCCGATGCTGGCCCCCTTCCTGCGGCTGGCACAGACGGCCGACTGGTGCGAGTCGCTGCTGCAGCGGCTGACGGCCCAGCTCGGCTGGGAGGCGCCCGAGGTCTGGAGCCTGCGGATTTCTGCGCAGCAAGCGCCGGCGCTGCATCACAGGCTCAACCTCGACGACGGCCTGCGTCTGGGCGATCTGCTGAAGGACCATGCCGACCGCAGCCAGGCCTTGCTGTGTGAAGTGCTGCAACTCGACCGCGCAGGTCAACCAAGCCGGCTGCTGCCACCGGCGGACCTGCTGCTGCGGCAAGGCGACCAGCTGCTGCTGGTCGGACGCAGCCGCGCCCGGTCTCGGCTGGACCTGACGCTGAACAATGCCCATGCGCTGGAATATGTGCTGACCGGCCGCGAATCCTCGGGCAGCTGGCTGTGGCAGCGGCTGTCACAGGACAAGAAGACGGGGTGAATCACTGGTCGACATCGCCGATCACGTGGCTGTGCCGCGGCAGAGCCGGCAAGTCACCTCGACCACCTGATCCAGCTTGAAGGGCTTGCCGACGAAGTCATTCATGCCGGCCGCCAGGCAGGCCTGACGATCCTCCTCGGTGACGTTGGCGGTGATCGCAACGATCGGCAGGTCTTGCCAGCGCCCATCGGCGCGAATGGCACGCGTGGCCTGCAGGCCATCCATGTGCGGCATGCTCACATCCATGAAGACCAGATCAAAGGCGTGAGGCTGCTCGTGCAGGGCCGCCAGCGCCTGGAGCCCATCCTGCGCCACCTGGACCTGCGCGCCTTCCTGGCCCAGTATCCCCTTCATGATCAGGTGATTGACCGGGATGTCATCTGCCACCAGGATGTTGAGGCCCTGCAGCCGCTGGCCGATCCGGGACTGCGCAGCCCCCTCCTCTGCGGTGGTACGGTCCCGGTCGGCTATGGCAGCCGGATCGGCAAGCTCCAGCGGCAAGCGGACCGTGAAGCAGCTGCCTTGGCCCGGCACGCTCTCGACCCGGATATCGCCGCCCATGGCCTCGACCAGACGCTTGGTGATCGAAAGACCCAGGCCCGTACCACCAAAGCGCCGGGTGGTGGTGCTTTCGCCTTGCTGGAAAGGCAGGAACAGCTGGTCGATCTGCTGCGCGGACATGCCGATGCCACTGTCGCTCACGGCCAGCTCAAGGCACTCGCCGAGCGGTTGCTGCGGGGAAACCGGCAGGCGCTGCACACGCAGGACCACCTCGCCATGCTGGCTGAACTTGACGGAGTTGCTCAGAAGATTGAGCAGCACCTGGCGCAGGCGCAGGCCATCGCCCAGCACCCAGTCGGGCAGTCCGGCGGCCGCCTGCACCCGCAGCGGGAGCAGCTTGGCCTCGGCCGCTGGCGCCAGCATGGCCAGGATGTCGCGCAGCAGACTCGGCAGATGCACCGGTTCATGCAGGATCTCGAGCTTGCCGGCCTCGATCTTGGAGTGATCGAGGATGTCGTCGATGATCTGGCGCAGCAGCTGGCCGGAACTGGACGCTGTCTCCAGATGCTGGCGCAACACCTCGTCGAGCGGGCAGCGCAGGGCCAGTTGCAGACTGCCCAGCACGCCATTGATGGGCGTGCGGATCTCGTGGCTCATGACGGCAAGAAACTGGCTCTTGGCGACGCTAGCCTCCTGGGCCTTGACCTTTTCAGCCTCGAGCGCGAAGTTGAGCCTTTGCAAGTGATCGTTGGCCGCCTCACGCTCGCGCAAGGCGTCCTGCAGGTCCAGGGTACGCTGGCGTACCGTTTCCTCGAGGATCCGGGTGTGATCACTGAGCATGTCGGCCATCCGGTTGAAGGCCCTGGCGGTCTCGGCCAGTTCGTCCTCGCCGCGCACCGGCACGCGGACCGAAAAATCGCCGCCAGCCAGGGCCTGGCTGGCATCGCGCAACTTGAGCAGCTGCCCCGTCAGCACCCCGCCCAAGACAAAGGAAAACACGGCCACCAGTGCCATTTCCAGCGCCGACAGCGCGAGATACCAGTGCCTGGCCTGGCCCAGCAGGTCCTGCAGGCGCCCCACATCCATGCCGAACTGTATCTGGCCAAAGCTCTGGCCCGCCACCTCCACCGGCAGCACATGGTCATAGAAGGCGTCACCGCTCAGGTCCAGCTGCGCCTCGTGCCGTACCGGCTGAACGGGAAGCTGGCCCACCTGGGCAATCAGGATGTCGCCGGGCCCCAGCACGCGCATATAGCTGATGTCGCCCGTTGTCATGACATCCTTGACCACAGCGTCCACGGTGGCGACGTCCGATGCGACCATGGCATCGCGCAGGCTGGCCACCAGCAAGCGACTGATGCTGGCCATGCGGCGCTCGACGTTGTCCTCGTTGGAACTCTGCAACTGGTTCATGCCGTTCCACACTAGGACGGCAAGCAGCACGGCCTCGATCAGTGCGATGCCGACGATGGTCTTGGTGCGGAACTTCACTGCCTGACCGCAGTGGAACCCACTGGCTGCTTGAGCCTGAGAGCGCGGATGGAATCCCATTCGCTGTCGGTCGCCGTCACCAGGCCCTTGAAGTTCAGGGGCTCGAGCAGCGCGCGTCCAGCCTCGTCACCGTCCAGTGCGATGAAGGCCTGGCGCAGGCGCTCGGCCACCTCGGCACTCACGCCTGGGTGTATCGCCAGCGCGTGCGGGGTGTAGGCCGGAGTGCGGGAGAGCACGCGCAGCTGCGACGCAACCTCCGGCTCCATGGCTTCGAGCGTGCGCTGGATGCCGCCACCCGCCTCGAACAGACCGCTGGCCACACCTTTGTAGACGCTGTCATGGGAACTGACGAAGCGGGCCTCGATTGCCAGGTGGTGGCGAGTGAATTCGGCCCGAGGCAGGATGCTGGCAGCAAAGGCCGCAGGCGCCGGGAAAGCCACGCGCTTGCCCTGAAGCTGCTCCAGGCTCTGGACCGGACTGCTCTTGGGTACCACGATGATGCCCACGAGCTTGCGGTCCTTTTCTTTCAGAAAGGCCTGATAGCCGGGCTTGTTGCTGAAGACCGTGTAATGGTAGGGATTCATGTAGGCGAGGTCGAACTCGCCCTTCATGACGCGGTCCTCGAACGCCGGAATGTCCGAAGCGGTACGAAACGTCAGTTGCACGCGAGCCCGTCGTCCCACTTCCTGCAGCAGCGGAATCCAGGCGCGGGCGAGTTCGCTGGCCGCCTGCTGCGGCACGATGCCCACGCTCAAGACGGGTGGCGCGGACTGTGCACGGGCGACGGAACCCCACAGCAACGACCAGACAATCAGCAGCCACGAGCAGCGCCAGCGAAAAGCGAAAACCCGTGAACGCCACATGGGGGAGGATGCAAGACACTGACTCATTCGGATGCGAATTCCAAGGGGTTGGGACCCGAAAAATAAAAAGCGCCCGGAGGCGCTTTTTACGTGGGGTACGATCAAGCTGCCGAAGCAGTTGATCAAGCGCCCAGCTTTTCCTTGATGCGTGCCGACTTGCCGCTGCGCTGGCGCAGGTAGTACAGCTTGGCGCGACGGACGTCACCGCGGCGCTTGACTTCGATCTTGGCGATCAGCGGGCTGTAGAGCGGGAAAGTACGCTCGACGCCTTCGCCGTTCGAGATCTTGCGCACGATGAAGCCGGAGTTCAGGCCACGGTTGCGGCGAGCGATCACGACGCCTTCGTAAGCCTGCACGCGCTTGCGGGTGCCTTCGATCACGTTGACGCTGACGATCACGGTGTCGCCGGGAGCGAAAACGGGGATTTCTTTGTTCAGGCGAGCAATTTCTTCTTGCTCGAGGATCTGGATCAGGTTCATGATTTACCTCGGTTTTCGTTCATATACGGCTACGCTAGGGGCCTCGACGACAAACAACAGGTCAAGGCGGCCGCCAGAGGACCGAAAAGCCTTGGATTATAGCCTATCGCCTGGTTTTGTCGAGCGGATGGGCACGCAACCACTGCTCGTCCGCCTTGCTGAGGGCGCCGCGGGCACGCGCGGCATCGAGCACGTCGGGCCGCCACTGGGCGGTCTGGCGCAGGCTTTGCTGGCGGCGCCAGGCCTCGATCTGGCCATGGTGGCCCGACAGCAGCACGGGCGGCACCGGCTCCGCACCGTGCGGGCCCTGCCAGACTTCGGGCCGGGTGTAATGCGGGCAGTCGAGCAGGCCGTCGAGCGCCGGGTTGAAGCTGTCTTGCTGGTGGCTGCCGGCGTCGTTCAATACCCCGGGCTGCAGTCGCGCGACCGAATCGAGCAGCGCCATGGCGGGAATCTCGCCACCCGAGAGGACGAAGTCGCCCAGGCTGAGCTGGACATCGACACAGGCGTCGATGAAGCGCTGATCCAGGCCTTCGTAGCGACCGCAGATCAGGATCGCCCCCTGCTCGCCGCAAAAGCGCTCGACCACCGGGTGCGCCAGCCGCTGGCCCAGCGGCGAGAACAGCACGGTCGGGGCGGAATCGGCTTGCGCGGACTCGGCCGCCCGCTCGGCACGGATCGCCTGCCAGCAGCGGTACAGCGGATCGGGCTGCATCACCATGCCGGGACCGCCACCAAAGGGGCGGTCGTCGACGCGGCGGTAATTGCCCTCGGCGAAGTCGCGCAATTGCCACAGGCGCACGTCGACCTGGCGGCTCTCGAAGGCGCGCCGGTTGATGCCGTGACTCAGGAAAGGAGCGAACAGCTCCGGAAACAGGGTGATGACGTCGAAACGCATGGTAGGCGGGAGCGCCCGCAGCGCTTCAGTAGTCAGGTTGCCAGTCGACCGTGATGCGCTTGCCCGGCAGATCGACCTGGTCGACATAGACCGAGACAAAGGGGATCATGCGCTCTTGCGTCTTGTCGTCCTCGGTGTATTCGAGGCAGAGCACCGAATTCGGGCCGGTCGACAGCAGGTCGCGCACCACACCCAGGTGCACGCCTTCGCGGTTGATGACGTCGAGGCCGAGCAGGTCGACCCAGTAGTATTCGTCGTCGCTCTTGGCCGCGGGGAAGTCGGCACGCGCCACATGGATGCGCGCGCCCTTGAGCGCTTCGGCGGCGTTGCGGTCGGCAATCGCCTCGATCCGCGCCACCAGGCCATCGGCATGGGTCTTGACCTCGTCGACGACGACGGTCACGACACCGGAAAATGCATCGAAGCCACGCGCGAAGCGGGCTTCGGGAGGAATCAGGAACCAGCGCTTGGCAGCCAGCAGCACTTCGGGGTCGGCGCTGTGCGAATGCAGTCGCAGCCAACCCTTGATGCCCCAGGCTTCCTGCACCCGGCCGAGCTCCACCGCGTCAGGCGGCAGAACGGCTGGTTCGAGGCCGGGCAGCTGAGCCATGATTAGGCGGCAGCAGTGGTAGCGGCAGCAGCCTTGGCGGCTTGCTTGACCAGGCGCTCGACGACGTCGGAAGCCTGGGCGCCCACGCCCTGCCAGTAGGTCAGGCGGTCCTGGGCGATGCGCAGCGGCTCTTCGCCACCACGGGCCAGCGGGTTGTAGAAGCCGATGCGCTCGATGAAGCGGCCGTCACGACGGTTTTGCTTGTGAGCGACGACGATGTTGTAGAACGGACGGGCTTTGGAACCGCCGCGGGAGAGTCGGATAACGACCATGGTTTGTCCTTCGGGTGCTGTGGTGACGGGGCGCCATCGCCCTGTCGCAATTTTCCGCAACGCCTGAGACACCGACTGACCACCCGGCCAGCGAAACGTTGCAAAGCCGGTCATTATAGCCGGATCGCCCCGGCGAGCAAAAGGTCGATCAACTGCCGGCCAGAGCGGCCGTCAGCAGCATCACGGCGCTGAGCGTGAGCAGGCCGAGCGCGGTGGAGAGCCCCACCACCGCGGTGGTGAGTTCCTGCTCGACCCGGTAGCGTTGCGCGAACAGGAAGACGTTGGCGCCGGTCGGCAGGGCCGCCGCGAGCACGATCACCTGCCAGGCCAGGCCGCCCAGGCCCAACGCCCAGCCCGAGAGGGCCACCAGCAGCGGCAGGGCCAGGTTCTTGCAAGCGGCCACCGGCAGCGCCGCGCGCCAGTGGCCTGCCAGCGGCGTGAGGGCCAGGCTGATGCCGACCAGCACCAGCGACAGCGGCCCGAAGGCATTGCCGAGCAGTCGCAGCGGCTGGTCGACCAGCGGCGACAAGCTCCAGCCGGTCTGGGCAAACAGCAGGCCGGCGGCAATCGGCAGCGGAATCGGGTGCAGCAGCGAGGCGCGCATGGCCGACCACAAGGTCTTGAGCAGGCGCGGGGCCTGCGCGCTGTCCCGGCTGGCCTGGCGTGCCTGCGCCAGCTCGATCAGCACCGAGGCGGCGGTCAGGATGATCAGAGAATGCACCGAGACCAGGGTCAGCAGCGTCACGAGGCCGGGCTTGCCATAGGCCAGCTCGACCAGGATCAAACCGATCATGACGTTGTTGGAAAAAGTCCCGCCCAGCGCCAGCACCACGCTGCGCGGCGTGAAGCCGCGCCAGCCGATCTGCGCCAGCAGCCAGGCCAGCGCCACCGGAAAATACGCCAGCACGGGCCTGGGGTCGAGCTGCTCGAAGCGCACCGCGCTCATGGTGCGAAACAGCAGCGCCGGGATCAGCAGCATGAAGACCAGGTTGGACAGGCCGCGCACGGCCTCCGGACCGACCCAGCGCATCCGGCCGGCCAGCCAGCCGGCACCGACCAGCAGGCAGACCGGGATCAGCGAGGCCAGGACCGGGTGCTGGGCCAGCTCCACCCCGCTCAGTCCCGCAGCCAGCCGGCGAAGGCGCGCTGCAGCTTGGCGACCTTGGGCGCAGCGACCGCCAGGCAATAGCCCTGGTTCGGGTTGCGCGCGAAGAAATCCTGGTGGTAGTCCTCGGCCGGCCAGTAGTGGGCCAGCGGCTTGACCTCGGTCACGATCGGCTGCGCGAAGGCGGACTCGCGTTCGAGCTCGGCGATGAAGTCGCGCGCCTGCACCTCCTGTTCGGGACTGCTGCAATAGATACCGCTGCGGTACTGGCTGCCGACGTCATGGCCCTGGCGGTTGAGCTGGGTCGGGTCATGGATGGCAAAGAAGATCGCAAGCAGCTGCGACAGCGGGATCACTTCCGGATCGAACTCGAGCTTGACGACCTCGACGCAGCCGGTGTGGCCGCTGCAGACCTGCTCGTAGCTCGGGCGCGCGGGCTGGCCGTTGCAGTAGCCGGACTCGACGTCGAGCACGCCCTTGACGCGCACGAAAACGGCTTCGGTGCACCAGAAGCAGCCGCCCCCGAGCACCAGGGTTTCAGGTGATGACATGACAGGCGTCCTTTCTTGTACGAACTCGATAACCTTTGACTGATGGTACACATTATCAAAATCATGGAGTTACGCCTGGGCTATATTCGTCGCACGACAAAGAGAGGGCCTCGGCCGGGCCAATTGACCCGTTGCCAGCCAGGCCGCCGATACGCCAGCCACTCGCTAAAAAAATCAAGATGACATCGTGGAAACGCTGGGCCTTGCTGGCCTTGTTGACTCTGGCGCTCGCGCTGGGGCTGCTGCGCGCACTCGACAAGCGCCAGCAGCAGCAGGATGCCGCTGGCCGGCTCGCCGCCAGCTCGCAGGCACCGAGCGCCATCACGCTGTCCGGGCAGGATCTGTTCCGCGCCGAAACGGTCGAGCTCCGGCGCAGCCTGCCGTTCACGGGCACGCTGAAGGCGGTGCATTCGGCCACGCTCAAGGCGCGCGTCGCGGGCGAGCTGCGCGGCCTGTCGGTGCGCGAGGGCGACCGCGTGCGCGCCGGCCAGCTGCTGGCGCAGGTGGACGCCACCGAGGCCCGGGCAAGGCTGGCGCAGGCCGAACAGCAGGCCCTTGCGAACCGGGCCCAGCTCGCGATTGCCCAGCGCCAGCAGGACAACAACCAGGCGCTGGTCAGGCAGGGCTTCATCTCGTCGACGGCGGCGCAGACGTCCGAGCTCAATCTCGAGACCGCGCGCGCCAACCTGCAGGCGGCGCAGGCCCAGCTCGACATCGCGCGCAAGGCGCTGGCCGACACCGAACTGCGCGCGCCGATCTCGGGCCAGGTCGCGGCCAGGCTGGTCCAGGACGGCGAGCGGGTGCCGGTCGATGCGCGCGTGCTCGAGATCGTCGACAGCCGCGCGCTGGAGATCGAGGCCGCCCTGCCCCCGGCCGATGCGCTGCAGCTGCGGGTCGGCCAGCCGGCCGACTGGTCGGTCGAAGGCATGAGCCAGCCGTCTCGGGCCCGGGTCGCGCGCATCAATCCCGCCGTGCAGACCGGCAGCCGCAGCTTGCTGGCCTATCTGACGGTGCCGGCGCAGGAAGGCCTGCGCCAGGGACTGTTCGTGCAGGGCCAGATCGAGACCGGGCAGCTGCGGGCCATCGCCGTGCCGCTGTCGGCGCTGCGCAGCGACCAGCCCCAGCCTTATCTGCAGCTGCTGCAGGACGGCCAGGTGGTGCACCGCCAGGTGGTGCCGGGCCAGCAGGGCAAGGTCGGCGGCGAGACCCTGGTCGCGATCGACGGCCTGGCGCCCGGCACGCTGGTGCTGCGCGCGAGCGCCGGCACGCTGGCCGCCGGCACCCCGGCCCGTGCCGTCCTGTCGGCGGCACAGCCCGACGCGGCGGCGGCGACACGCTGAGCGAGGACAGCCCCCATGTGGTTCACCCGCGTCTCGCTGCGCAATCCGGTCTTCGCGACCATGGTCATGCTGGCCTTCGTGGTGCTGGGGCTGTTCTCGCTCCAGCGGCTGCAGATCGACCAGTTCCCGAATGTCGACTTTCCGGTGGTGGTGATCTCGACCGAGTACCCGGGCGCAGCGCCCGAAATCGTCGAATCCGAGGTCACGCGCAAGATCGAGGAAGGGGTCAACGGCATCGCCGGCATCAACACCCTGACCTCGCGCAGCTACGAGAACCAGTCGGTGGTGGTGATCGAGTTCCAGCTCCATGTCGACGGGCGCAAGGCGGCCGAGGATGTGCGCGAGAAGATCGCGGCGCTGCGTGCCAGCCTGCGCGACGAGGTCGAGGAGCCCCGAGTCCAGCGCTTCGACCCCGCCAGCCGGCCGATCTGGTCGGTGGCGATCCTGGCTGACCCGAGCCAAGGCCGGGCGCCCGATGCGGTCGAGCTGACCCACTGGGCCGAGCAGGTGTTCAAGAAGCGGCTCGAACATGCGCGCGGCGTCGGCGCGATCACGCTGGCGGGCGCCAGCCGGCGCACGGTCCAGATCGAGCTGCAGCCCGCCGCACTCGAGGCCTTCGGCGTGACGCCGGAGCAGGTCGTCAGCACGCTCCAGCAGGAAAACCAGGACCTTCCGGTCGGCGCGCTGCGCACGCTCGAGCGCGAGCGCATGGTGCAGATCGAGGCCCGGGCCGCGCGGCCGCAGGAGTTCGAACGCCTGATCGTGGCACGCCACAACGGCCAGTCGGTGCGCCTGGGCCAGGTCGCGCGCGTGCTCGACGGCGCGCAGGAAGTCGACAGCCTGGCGCTCTACAACGGCCAGCGCACCTTGCTGCTGCAGGTGCAAAAGGCGCAGGACGAGAACACCCTGGCCGTCATCGACAGCCTGACTCAGGTGCTGGCCGAGATCGGCCCGGAAGTCCCGGCCGGCATCCAGCTGGCGACCATCGGTGACACGGGACGACCGATCCGGGTCGCGGTCGCCAACGTCACGCGCACCCTGATCGAGGGCGCGCTGCTGACGGTGCTGATCGTGTTCCTGTTCCTGAACTCCTGGCGCTCGACCGTCATCACCGGACTGACGCTGCCGATCGCGCTGATCGGCGCCTTCCTGTTCATGCACCTGTTCGGCTTCACCATCAACATGATCACGATGATGGCACTGTCGCTGTGCGTGGGGCTGCTGATTGACGACGCGATCGTGGTGCGCGAGAACATCGTGCGCCATGTCCAGATGGGCAAGACCCCGTTCCAGGCCGCGCTCGACGGCACGCAGGAGATCGGGCTGGCCGTGTTGGCGACCACGCTGTCGATCGTCGCGGTGTTCCTGCCGATCGGCTTCATGCAGGGCATCGTCGGCAAGTTCTTCCACGAGTTCGGCATCACCATCGTCGCGGCGGTGCTGATCTCGATGTTCGTGAGTTTCACGCTCGACCCGATGCTGTCGAGCGTCTGGCATGACCCCGAGATCGAGCCGCACGACCCTCAGCGCCCGCGCCGCACGCTCTACGACCGGACCCTGGGCCGGCTGACGCAGGCGATCGACCAGGCCCAGGAGCGCCTGGTCGAGGCCTACCAGGGCCTGCTGGCCTGGTCGCTGGCGCACAAGAAGAGCACGCTCGCGATCGCGGCCAGCACGCTGGTAGCGGCCTTCGCGCTGCTGCCGCTGCTCGGCAGCGAGTTCGTGCCCAAGGCCGACTTCTCGGAGACCAGCATCGCCTTCGAGACCCCGGTCGGCAGTTCGCTCGAGAGTACCGAGACCAAGGCGCGCGAGGTCGAGGCGATCGTGCGCAGCCTGCCCGAGGTGCGCTACACGCTGACGACGATCAACAGCGGCAACGCCCAGGGCAAGACCCGCGCCAGCCTCTATGTGCGGCTGGTCGAGCGCGACCAGCGCAGCCGCAGCGTCGACGAGCTGTCGGCACTGCTGCGCGAACGGCTGCGCCAGGTCGGCGGCATCACGGTCACGCAGGCCGGCCTGCTGGACCCGGTCGGCGGCCAGAAGCAGATCGAGTTCTCGCTGCAAGGGCCCGACCTGCAGCAGCTCGACCGGCTGGGCCAGCAGGCGCTGGCACGCATCCGTACCATCCCGGGGCTGGTCGACCTCGACAGCAGCGCCAAGCCGAACAAGCCGACGATCTCGGTGACGCTCAAGCGCGACGCGGCCTCCGACCTCGGCATCGGCACGGCGCAGCTCGCGGCCAGCCTGCGCACCCTGGTGGCGGGCCAGAGCGCGGGCAACTGGCGCGCGCCCGACGACGAGACCTACGACATCCAGGTGAGGCTGCCACTGGCCGGACGCAGCACACTCGAGCAGCTGCGCGCGCTGCCGCTGGTGATCGGCAGCAACGCCGACGGCTCGGCGCGCGTGGTCAGGCTGTCCCAGGTGGCCGAGGTCAGCGAATCGACCGGCGCCAGCCAGATCAACCGGCGCGCGCTGACGCGCGAGGTCACCATCACCGGCAACGCCTATGCGCGCTCGATCGGCGAGATCTCGGCCGACATCCGGCGCGAACTCGACGCGCTGCAGCTGCCCAGCGGCTACCGCTACAGCTTCGGCGGCTCGACCAAGAACATGGACGAGTCGATCGGCTACGCGGCGTCGGCGCTGGCGCTGGCCATCATCTTCATCTACATGATCCTGGCCAGCCAGTTCAAGAGCTTCCTGCAGCCGCTGGCGCTGATGAGCTCGCTGCCGCTGACGCTGATCGGCGTGGTGCTGGCGCTGCTGCTGTTCGGCTCCAGCCTGTCGATGTTCTCGGTCATCGGCATCGTGATGCTGATGGGGCTGGTGACCAAGAACGCGATCCTGCTGATCGACTTCGCGATCCGCGCACGCGAAGGCACGCCCGACCATCCGGCCATGGAGCGCGAGGCGGCCCTGCTGCTGGCGGGCCGGGTGCGGCTGCGACCGATCCTGATGACCACACTGGCAATGGTGTTCGGCATGGTGCCGCTGGCGCTGGCGATCAGCGAAGGCTCCGAGCAGCGCGCGCCGATGGGCCAGGCCGTGATTGGCGGCGTGCTGACCTCGACGCTGCTGACCCTGGTCGTGGTGCCGGTGGTCTACTGCTACATGGACGATCTGGGGCGCTGGTTCCAGCGCCTGTGGTCGGGCCGTTCACATGAAGATGACAGCAGCGCGACCGGGTCCTGAGGCCTGGCTTCAGTAAAATGGACCAGAATCGGCAAACATACCCACCGGAGTATATACATGAGCACTGCAATCGCCTTCGACTTCGACAAGGCCCGCTTCAACATGATCGAGCAGCAGATCCGCCCCTGGGATGTGCTGGATGCCAAGGTGCTGGCCTTGCTGGGCGAGGTCAAGCGCGAGGATTTCGTGCCTGAAGCCTACCAGCCCGTGGCGCTGGCCGACCTCGAAGTGCCGCTCGGCAAGGGCGAAGGCCAGTGCATGCTGGCGCCCAAGGTCGAGGCGCGCCTGCTGCAGGACCTCGCGCTGCAGCCCGGCGACAGCGTGCTCGAGATCGGCACCGGCTCGGGCTATCTGGCCGCACTGATGGCGCGCCAGTGCGCCAGCGTCGTCAGCCTCGAGATCGACCCGGCGCTGGCCCAGCAGGCCCGCGCCAATCTGCAAGCTGCTGGCGTGAAGAACGTCGACGTCCGCACCGCCGACGCCACGGCCGACCAGTTTGCCGCCTGCAACGCCGGCGCACCGTTCGACGCGATCGTGCTGAGCGGCTCGGTGGCCGAAGTGCCGCCGGAACTGCTGGCCCTGCTCAAGACCGGCGGTCGCCTGTGGGCCGTCGTCGGCCGCGCCCCCGCCATGCGCGCCACCCTGGTGCGCGCGGTCGCTGGCGCCCAGCATGTCGAGCAGCCCTGGGATGTCAGCGCGCCGCGCCTGCAGCATTTCCCCGAGTCCAGCCCGTTCAAGTTCTGACCGGACCCGCGCCGTGATCAAAGCGATACGCCCTGCGCAGCTCAAGGACTGGATCGCGGCCTGCCAGGTCGAGGACCCGCAATGCCGACCCCTGGTGCTCGACGTGCGCGAGCCCTGGGAGCTGCAGACCGCCAGCGTCAAGCCCGACGGCTTCGAGCTGCTGGCCATGCCGATGGCCAGCATTCCGGCGCGCCTGAACGAGCTGCCGCGCGAGCGGCCGATCGCCTGCCTGTGCCACCATGGCGGACGCAGCGCGCAGGTGACCTACTTCCTGCTGAACCAGGGCTATGACGAGGTGGTCAACCTGCACGGCGGCATCCACGCCTGGTCGCAGGAAGTCGATCCGTCGGTGCCGCAGTACTGAGCCCCTCCCCTTAGCCTCCAACGGTCGATCTGCCATGCCCCTGTCCCATGCTTTCCCAACGACCGCCAGACCGGAGCGACGCCTGGCTGGACCGACGCCGACGCTCGCCCTTGTCGCGCGCGCAACGCGCCTGCTCGGGTCGATGGCGCTGGCCGGAGGCTGTGCACTGGCAGCCCAGGCCCAGAGCCTGACCGAGCTGCACGAGACCGCCAAACGCTACGATGCGGCCTACCTGGCGGCGCAGGCGCAATACCAGGCCAACCTGGCCAAGGCCGAGCAGGCCCGCGCCGGTCTGCTGCCCAGCGCCGCGCTGGCGGCCACGGCCAACTTCAGCGATCTCGACAGCAGCGTCGACACGCAGGACAAGAACTACAACAACCAGACGCTGCAGCTGTCGGCCAGCCAGCCGCTGTACCGGCCAGCCAACCGGCTGGCCCATGAGCAGGCGCGCAAGTCGCTCGAGGCGGCCGAGGCCCAGCTTGAGGCGGCCAGCCAGGAACTGGTGGTGCGCAGCGCCCAGGCCTACTTCGACGTGCTGGCGGCGCAAGACAGCCTGGCCTTCGTGCAGGCACAAAAAGCCGCCGTGTCCGAGCAGCTGGCAGCGGCCAAGCGCAACTTCGAGGTCGGCACCGCCACCATCACCGACACACGCGAGGCCCAGGCCCGCTTCGACCAGACCGTGGCACAGGAGATCGCGGCCGACAACGAGTTGCGCGTCAAGCGGCTGGCGCTCGACCAGCTGGTCGGCCGGACGGGGGTGAACCCCTGGCGCCTGGCCAGCGGCGTGACGCTGCCCGCGCTCGAGCCGGCCGAGCTGGGTCGCTGGCTGGAACGTGCGGAAACCGCCCATCCGCAGGTGCGCCAGGCCAGCACCGGGCTCGAAGTGGCCAAGCTGGAGACCGCCAAGGCGCAGGCCGGCCATCTGCCGACGCTCGACGCGGTGGCGCAATACCTGGCCGCGCGCACGCCCTCCTCGGCCAGCAGCCTGCCGCCCTATCTGCGCAACAAGACGGCGTCGATCGGCGTGCAGTTCAACCTGCCGCTGTTCGCGGGCTACGCGACCCAGAACCGCATCAAGGAAACGCTGGCGCTCGAGGACAAGGCGCGCAACGACCTCGACGCGGCGCGGCGCGGCGTGGCGCAGGCCACGCGTGCGGCCTATTACGGCGTGGTCTCGGGCCAGGGCCAGGTCAAGGCGCTGGAAGCCGCGGTGGCCTCGAGCCAGAGCGCGCTCGAAGCAACCCAGCTCGGCTACCAGGTCGGCGTGCGCATCAACCTCGATGTACTCAACGCGCAAAGCCAGCTGTTCCAGACCAAGGCCAGCCTGGCCAAGGCCCGCTACGACCTGCTGGTCGGCGGACTCAAGCTCAAGCAGGCCGGCGGAGTGCTGCAGGGCGAGGACCTGCAGGCGGTCAATGCGGCCCTGATGCCGTGATGACAAATGTCGTGATACGGGCCTCGATGCAGACCGGACTGCCGCCATGACGCGGCAGCGACTGTGCTTGCCGCAGGTGACGCTGTGCTGCGTTGACACCCGGAGTCCGGCCGAAGCCGTGCATGCCCTGCGCCAGTCGATGCGCCAGATCGACTTCGGGCGCGTGCTGTACCTGGGCCCGGCCCGTGCGCGTACGATGGGACTGGACCTGAGCGACATCGAACTGGTGGCAATCGAGGACATCACCAGCATCGAGGCCTACTCGCGCTTCATGCTGCATGGGCTCGGACCGTACATCGACACCAGCCATGTGCTGGTCGTGCAATGGGACGGCTTCGTCACCCACCCGGAGCGCTGGCAAGACCGGTTCCTGGATTACGACTACATCGGCCCGCCCTGGCATTACAAGCATCAGGCCGCTGCCGTCGGCAACGGCGGTTTTTCCCTGCGCAGCCGCCAGCTGATCGATGCGCTGGCGCTGCTGCCCTACGACGGCAGCGAGCCGGAGGACAGGGTCATCTGCGTCCACTGGCGCGAGCAGCTGGAACGCGAGCACGGCATCCGCATCGCCCCGGTGGCGCTGGCCGCGGAATTCGGCATCGAATACGGCCCCTGGCGCCCCGCCTTCGGCTTTCACGGGCTGCACAACTTTGCCCATGAAATGACAGCACAGGACCTGCAGGACTGGCTGCTCTCGGTCGACGACGCGATGGTGTTGACCAAGCATGGCCGCCAGCTGATCAAGGCTTTGATGAGCAGCGGCCAGTCGGCGCTGGCACTGGCCTTGGTACGCCGACGCAGCCACCGCCTGGGCTGGACCAGGGACCAGCTCCAGCTCTATCTGCGCGTGCGGGCGCAGCAGCTGAAAGCGGCATTGCCACGGCGCCACTGACGCCAGGAAGCCCTCGCCGGCGGCAGCAGCCACCCACTCGGGCTGGCGCCCAAGGCGCCGCAGCGTTTACAGATTGGCCGACTGGATCCGCACCATGCCGGCATAAGAGCCGTTTTTGGCCATCAGCTCCTCGTGGCTGCCCTGCTCGATGATGCGGCCGTCGGACATGACGCAGATCAGGTCGGCGTTGCGGATCGTGCTCAGGCGGTGCGCGATCAGGATCAGGGTCTTGGCGTGGCGCAGGTCCTCGATCGAGCGCTGCACCACGGCTTCGGACTCGGAGTCGAGCGCCGAGGTGGCCTCGTCGAAGATCCAGATCGCGGCGTCGCGGTAGAGCGCGCGCGCAATCGCCAGCCGCTGGCGCTGGCCGCCCGACAGCATGCTGCCATTGGTGCCGACCGGCGCATCGATGCCTTCAGGCAGCTTGGCGACATGGTTCCAGAGGTTGGCGGCGCGCAGGCATTGCTCGACCTTGGCCCGGTCCACGCCGAGCGGACTGGCATAGGCCACGTTCTGCGCGATGCTGCCATCGAACAGCACGATGTCCTGCGATACGACGGCAAAATGGCGCCGCAGGCTGGCGAGCTGGAGCGACTCGATCGGCTGGCCGTCGAGCAGCACTTCACCGCTGTTGACATGGGCAAAACGCAGCAGGGTGTTGACCACCGTGGTCTTGCCGGCCCCCGATGAGCCGACCAGCGCCACCGTGGTGCCGGGGGCAATCTGCAAGTCCAGGCCATCGAGCGAAGGCGTGGCCGCCTCCTCGTATTGCACCTTGACCTGCCTGAAGTCGATCCGGCCCTGGCAGACCGGCAGGTCCTGGGTGCCGTGATCGGGCTCCTGCGGCGCATCCATCAGGCTGAAGGAACCACGGGCCGTGATCAGCGCGCTGTTGATCGGCTGGTAGACATCGGTCAGATGGCGCATCGGCGAGATCGTCATCAGCAAGGCGGTGACGAAGGACACGAACTCGCCCACCGTGGCCGAACCCTGGCTGGCCTGCCACAGCGCCAGCGTGATGATGGTCGACACGCCGATCGCCGCCACCACCTGGGTCGCCGGCGTCACGAGCGCGCTGGTCGCGACCTGCTTCAAGGTCATGCGGCGGTATTGGGAGGCCTCGGCGTCGAAGCGCTTGAGCTCGAAATCGGCTGCATCAAAGGTGCGCACCACGCGCCAGGCGCGCGCATTGTCATCGACCGTGCTGACCAGGCGCTGCTGCGAGAGGTACTGCTCCTGGCCGACCTTGCTCAGGCGCTTTTGCACCAGCTTGATCGTGATGCCGAGCAGCGGCATCGAGATGAAGGACAGCAGCGTGAGCTGCCAGTTCAGGTAGAGCAGGTAGCCGACCAGGAACATCAGGGTGGTCGCGTCCTTGACAAAGGTGATCAGCGAGTTGCCGATCACCTGCGAGGCGGACTGCGGGTCGTTGATGACCTTGGTCACCGCCACCCCCGGGCTGACATGGGTGAACAGCTTGGCATCGGCGCGCAACAAGGCGCGCATGAGGTCGCGCCGCAGGTCAAGCACCATGGCCGAGGTGGCCGAGGTCATGACATAAGTGCCCGAGAAGTTGAACACCCCGCGCACCAGGAACAGGCTGATGATGATCAGGGGCACCGACCAGAGCGGGAACTTCAAGCCGTCCTGGAAGCCAGAGTCGATCAGTTTCTTGAACAGTGCCGGGATGACCGGCTCGACCGCCGAGCCGAGCAGGAAGAACAGCAGCGAGGCGCCCAGCATGCGCCACTGGCGCCGGGCATAGACCATCAGGCGCCGGCCGGTGTCCTTGAGTTCGGCCTGCTTCATGCGGCCACCGCCATCTGGGGGGCCGCAGCCGTGACCAGGTCCAGCACCTGCTCGACGGTGACGGCGGAAAGCGACTCGGCCTGGACATTGAACAGGTGTTCAGGGTCATGGTCCAGCGTGCGCCGGTGCCCGATCAGCACGAAGGTCGGAGTGCCCACGGCCGCGGCCACGTTGACCATGCCGGTGTCGTTGCCGACGCAGACATCGGCCAGCTGGAGCGCCGCGGCGCTGCCCAGCACCGGCGCATCGGTCAGGACGGCCAGGCCATGGCGCGCCGCCTGCGGCACCAGGGCTTCGATGTCGCGGGCCAGTTGCGCCTCGGCCGGGCCGCCGAGCAGCACGACGCCGGCGCCGCGCTCGATCAGGCGCTGGGCCAGTTCGGCATAGGGCTTGATGCCCCACTGCTTGTGGGTTTCGCTGGTACCGATCGCAAAGGCATAGAGCGGCCGGGGCAGCTGGGCCAGGCGCTGCTGCATGGCGCGCAGCTGCTCGTCCGGCACCTCGAGCCGGGGCACGATCGGCTGGGAGCAGAAACCATGCCGCACCATCAGCTCGCTGGCCTCGTGGTAGGCCGCGACCGACGGCCCCTGGTAGGCGCGGACAAACGTGCCTTGGTTCAGGAAGATCCGCTGCAAGGGCTTGTAGCCAAAGCCGATCCGCAGCGGGATGCCGCTCAGGCCGGCCACCAGGCCGCGGCTGATGCGACCCGAGAACAGCACGATGCGGTCGAAACGCCCCTGCTTGAGCTGCTGCGCCATGCGCCACATGCCGAGCAGGCCGGCATGGCGTCCCTGGCGCTTTTCTTCGCGCCGCGGACGGTGGTCGTGGTCGATCACGGCCTCGACCCAGCTCTCCTTGCCGATGAAGGCGCGCGTCAGCGTGGAGGGCTGCGCCACGATGGTAACCTGGCCGCCCTGGCTCTGGCCGGCAATCGCCTTGAAGTACTGGATATGCCAGATCAGGTCGCCAATGCCGGTGTACTGCAGCAGGACCACGGTACGCGGGCGCTTGTCGTTGGTGGGAAGCATGGATAAGCAGGAGGGGGGAAGGAGGCTGGTATTTTGCCTGACACCACCCGCCATCGCTCGGATGGAGCCGGTGCAGCCGACGCAGGCCGGCTGCCGTTTACCCTGACAATAGCGGGATTGCATGTCTGGCAACCCGTCATGAATTCCCTCTTTTTGCACAATCTGGCTGAACAGATCGCCCTGCTCCAGTCTCTGCAGCCCCTGGATGGCGCCGTAGCCCAAGCTGGCGCACTCGCCACGCAGTCGCTGCGCGCCGGCGGCAAGCTGATGTTCTGCGGCAATGGCGGCTCCGCGGCCGACAGCCAGCATCTGGCGGCCGAACTGACCGGTCGCTTCATCAAGGACCGCAAGCCGCTGGCGGCGCTGGCGCTGTCGACCGACAGCTCGGCGCTGACCTGCATCGGCAACGACTACTCGTTCGACGAGGTGTTCGCGCGCCAGCTGCAAGGCCTGGGTCGCGCCGGCGACGTACTGGTCGCTATCTCGACCTCGGGCAATTCGCGCAACGTGATCCGCGCGGTCGAGGAAGCCAGGGCGCTGGGCATGTCAGTGATCGGCCTGCTCGGTCGTGACGGCGGCGCACTGCGCGATCTCTGTGATGTTGCCATCGTGGTGCCGAGCCAGGTGACGGCACGCATCCAGGAGTCGCATATCCTGATCGGCCACACCCTGTGCGGCCTGATCGAACAGCAACTCGGCCTGGTGTGAGCATGGCAATGACCGTGAATTCCTGCCCCGAAAAAGCGGTGCTGGCAGCCCGCCGCGTGCTGGTGGTCGGCGACGTGATGCTGGACCGCTATTGGTTCGGTGCTGTCGAGCGCATCTCGCCCGAAGCGCCAGTGCCCGTACTGCATGTGCAGCGCGAGCAGGACCGCCTGGGCGGCGCGGCCAACGTCGCGCTCAACGTCAAGACCCTGGGCGGCCAGGTCACGCTGCTGAGCATGCTGGGCCAGGACGAACCCGCACAACGGCTGCAGGCCCTGCTGCACCAGCAAGGCATCGCGACCGTGCTGGGGCAGGACCCGCGCCTGCAGACCATCGTCAAGCTGCGCGTGATCGGCCGCAACCAGCAGTTGCTGCGCATCGACTTCGAGCAGGAGCCGGTACATGAGGTGCTGGCGCAGATGCTGGCCGACTTCGAGCGCGAACTGCCGCGGCACGACGTGGTGCTGTTCTCGGACTACGGCAAGGGCGGGCTGGCGCATATCCCGCGCATGATCGAGCTCGCACGTGCCGCCGGCAAGCCGGTGCTGGTCGACCCCAAGGGCAGCGACTACGCGCGCTATAGCGGCGCCAGCCTGATCACGCCGAACCGCGCCGAGCTGATGCAGGTGGTGGGCAGCTGGCAGGACGAGGCCGAGCTTGAGCGCAAGGCGCAAGGCTTGCGCGAGCGCCTGGGGCTGCAGGCGCTGCTGCTGACGCGCTCCGAGGAAGGCATGTCGCTGTTCGAGCCCGACCGGGTCTCCCATGTCAAGGCCCAGGTGCGCGAGGTGGCCGATGTCACCGGCGCCGGCGACACCGTGATCGCGACCATGGCCTTGATGCTGGCCTGCGGCCTGGCGCTGGAGCAGGCGATGGAGATCGCCAACCGCGCCGGCGGTCTGGTGGTGGCCAAGTTCGGCACTGCCACCGTCAGCTACGAGGAGCTGTTCGCATGAGCGCACTGACAGACAAGGTCTGCCCGCGCGCCGAGCTGCCGGCACGCATCGCTGCGTTGCCACGCCCGATCGTCTTCACCAACGGCGTGTTCGACGTGCTGCACCGCGGCCATGTCAACTACCTGCACCAGGCCGCCGCGCTCGGTGGCTCGCTGATCGTGGCGGTCAACTCGGACGCATCGGCCCGCATGCTGGGCAAGGGCCCGGACCGGCCGCTGAACCGGGCCGAGGACCGCGCGGCCGTGCTGGCCGGGCTGGCCTCGGTGGCACTGGTGACCTTCTTCGACGAACGCACACCAGTCGAGCTGATCCAGGAAATCCGGCCCGACCTCTATGTCAAGGGCGGCGACTACGACATGGAAACGCTGGAGGAAACCCGGGTCGTGCGCAGCTGGGGCGGCGACGCGCTGGCAATCCCCTTCGTCGACGGCTACTCGACCACCGCGCTGGTCAAGCGCATCCGCGCCGGTGATGGCACCGAAGCCAGTGCTGCGACGCCGCGTAAGGCGGCCTTCCTGGACCGCGACGGCGTGATCAACCGGGACCGGGCCTATGTCAGCCGCTGGGAAGATTTCGAATTCGTGCCGGGAGCCGTCGACGCCATGCGCCGGCTGAAAAAAGCCGGCTACGCGCTGGTGGTGGTGACCAACCAGTCCGGCATCGCCCGCGGCTACTACAGCGAAGCGCAATACCAGGCCTTGACCGCCGCCATGCAGCAGGCGCTGCTGGATGCCGGCGCCGCCGTCGATGCGGTCTACCACTGCCCGCATCACCCCAAGGGCAAGGTGGCGGAACTGGCCATCGACTGCGACTGCCGCAAGCCCGCGCCCGGCATGATCCTGCGCGCGGCCAAGGAGCTGAACCTGTCGCTGGCCGACTCGATCCTGGTCGGCGACAAGCCGTCCGACATCGAGGCCGCACGCGCCGCTGGCGTCGGTCGGGCCTATATCGTGCAGTCGGACAACGCCGAATCGACCACCGGGCTGGCCGGAGCCGATGCGGCCCATGCCGACCTGCAGTCCTGCGTTGCCGCCTTGCTGCCGGACTGAGCCACCCCGATCCATGACCGCACAACGCTTCCTGATCGTCCGTACCTCCGCCATCGGCGACGTGGTGTTCGCCTCGCCGTTTGCCGCCGCACTCAGGCGCAAGTATCCACAAGCGCATATCGCCTGGCTGGTCGAGCCCGGCATCCACGAGCTGCTGGCAGCCGACCCGAACATCGATGAACTGATCCTGTGGCCCAAGAGCGAGTGGAAGCAGCTCTGGCAGCAGCGCCGCTTCGGCGAGCTGCTGGGCCGCGTGCGCGCCTTCGCCAGGCTGCTCAAGGGCAAGCGCTTCGACACCGCGATCGACCTGCAAAGCCTGCTCAAAAGCGGCTGGCTGACCTGGCTGACGGGTGCGAAGCGCCGCATCGGGCTGGGCTCGCGCGAAGGCAGCCAGTGGCTGATGACCGAGGTCATTGCCAAGGGTGGCGACGAGCGCCGCATCAGCTCGGAATACCTGTATCTGGCCGAGCAGCTCGGACTCGAAGTCGGCGATTTCCTGCCGCAGCTGCATGTCGCCGCCGAGACCGAAGCCCGCACCCAGGCGCTGCTGGCCGAGCATGGCCTGCAAGCCGGCCGCTACGCGGTGTTCGCGCCGTTCACGACAAGACCACAGAAGCACTGGTTCGAGGACGCCTGGCAGGCGCTGGCGCCGCGGGTGCGCGACGAACTCGGGCTCACCCCCGTGATCCTGGGCGGCCCGGCCGATCAGGCTGCGGCCGAGCGCATCGTCGCCGGCACGCCCGGCGTGGTGTCGCTGGCGGGCGCGACCCGACTGCCGGAAGCGGCTGCGCTGATCAAGCACGCGGCGCTGGTGATCGGCGTCGATACCGGCCTGACCCACATGGGCACCGCGTTTGCCAGGCCGACAGTGGCGCTGTTCGGCTCGACCCGGCCCTACCTCGACACCGGCCGGCGCAATGGCCGGGTGATCTGGCTCGGACTCGAATGCTCGCCCTGCCGGCGGCGCCCGACCTGCAACGGCGCCTATACCTGCCTGCGCGACATCCGCCCGGACCAGGTGCTCGAACAGGCGCGCGCCGCCTTGGCAAGCCAGGACCAGCCATGAAGGTGCTGCACATCGAATCCGGCCGCCATCTCTACGGTGGCGCCAAGCAGGTGCTCTACATCATGGAAGGGCTGGCCCAGCGCGGCGTGGAGAATCTGCTGGCCTGCCCGCCGGGTGCGCATATCGCGCAGCCGGCGCGCGCCAGCGCCCAGGTGTTCGAGCTGCCGATGAAGGGCGACCTCGACTTCGGCCTGGTCGGGCGGCTGCGGCGCCTGATCGCGGCCGAGCAACCCGACCTGGTGCATATCCACAGCCGGCGCGGCGCCGACCTCTGGGGCGGACTGGCGGCCAGGCGTGCGGGCGTGCCCTGCGTGCTGTCGCGCCGGGTCGACAATCCGGAGCCACGCTGGCTGGTCAAGCTCAAGTACCGGCTGTACGACCATGTGATCACGATCTCGCAAGGCATCCGCCAGGTGCTGCTGGCCGAAGGGCTGGCGCCCGGGAAGGTCAGCTGCGTGCGCAGCGCGGTCGATCCGAAACCCTACTTGATCGATTACGACCCGGCTGGCTTCAAGGCGGCACTGGGACTGGCACCCGATGCGCTGCTGGTCGGCACCGTGGCCCAGCTGATCCCGCGCAAGGGCCACCGCCATCTGCTCGCCGCCCTGCCCGCGGTGCTGGCCAAGCACCCCAGGCTGCAGGTCCTGATCTTCGGCCGCGGCCCGCTCGAGGCCGAGCTGAGGCAGGCCATCGGCGACCAGGGGCTGAGCGGCCAGGTGCGGCTGCTGGGTTTTCGCGACGACCTGCCGGCCGTGCTCGGCTGCCTGGACCTGCTGGTGCATCCGGCCGACATGGAGGGCCTGGGCGTGTCGCTGCTGCAGGCCTCGGCCGCGCGGGTGCCGATCATTGCCACCCGGGCCGGCGGCATGCCCGAAGCGGTGCGCGACGGCCAAAACGGATTGCTGATCGCCCCCGGCGATGTGGCGGGCCTAGCCGCCGCCATGAACCGCCTGCTCGACGATGCCGCGCTGCGCCAGACCATGGGCCAGGCCGGTCGCCAGCTGGTGCTCGATGAATTCTCGATCGATGCCATGTGTGAAGGCAACCTGGCCGTCTACCGCCGATTGCTCAACGCATGACCCGCCTGCTTTATTCCGCCCTGCTGCTGCTGCTGACCCCGCTGGCCCTGCTGCGGCTCTGGCTGCGCGGCCGGGGCAACCCCGACTACCGCAAGCGCTGGGGCGAGCGGCTGGGGTTCGTGCCAGTGCTGCCCAGGCGCCAACGCCTGTGGGTGCACGCGGTCTCGGTCGGCGAGACGATCGCTGCCGCGCCGCTGCTGCGCGCCTGGCAGGCCGCCCATCCCGACTGGGCGCTGCTGGTCACGACCACGACCCCGACCGGTTCGGCCCAGGTGCGGCGCCTGTTCGGCGACAGCGTCGAGCATTGCTACCTGCCGTTCGACCTGCCGTGGCTGGTGGTGCTGTTCCTGCGCCGCAGCCGGCCCAGCCTGGCCATCGTGATGGAGACCGAGATCTGGCCGAATCTCTACGCCTGCGCGCAGCGGCGCGGGCTGCCGCTGATCATGGCCAATGCCCGGCTGTCGGACAAGTCATTCAAGGCCTACCGCCGGCTGCGCTGGCTGGTCGCGCCGACCCTGCAGCGCGTCGCGCTGATCGCGGCGCGCGGGCGCGAAGATGCCGAGCGCTTCGTCGCGCTCGGCGCAGCGGCTGGGCAGGTCGAGGCGCTGGGCAACCTCAAGTTCGACCTCGAGCGCTCGCCGCAGGTGGTCGCAGCGGGCCGGGCCTGGCGCGACTGGCTGGGTCAGGGGCGCCCGGTCTGGATCGCCGCCAGCACCCATCCGGGCGAGGAAGAGCAGGTGCTGGCGGCGCACCGGCTGCTGCTTGAGCAGCAACCGCAGGCGCTGCTGCTGCTGGCGCCACGCCACCCGGAGCGCGCCGAAGCGGTACTGGCGCTGGTGCAGGCCGCCGGCCTGCAGCCGCTGCGCCGCAGCGGACTCGGCCCCGTGCCGCAGTTGCCGCCGCTCGGCCTGCCAGCCCCAGGTACGGGTGCCGTGCTGGTCGTCGACACCCTGGGCGAGCTGATGGCCTTCTACTCCGCCAGCGACCTGGCCTATGTCGGCGGCAGCCTGGTGGCCAACGGCGGCCACAATCCGCTCGAGCCGCTGGTGCTGGACCTGCCGGTGCTCAGCGGACCGCAGGTGTTCAACTTCCGCGAGGTCTATGCCGAGCTGCAGGCGCTCGATGCCGTGACGCTGGTCGACTCGGCGCAGGCGCTCGGCCAAGCCCTCGTCTCCGCATTCGAGCAGGGGGTTCCCAGCCCGGCCGCCAGCCCGGCCGTCGCCGACTGGATGCGCCAGAACCAGGGCAGCACCGCGCGGCTGATCGAACGCGCACAGCAGCTGGCTGGTCTGTCGGCCTGATACTGGGCCCAGGCCACCGGCAGACAGGCGCTGCCGGCTGATCAGCTCAAGGGCTGATGGACTCTCAGTGCGCCGAAGCCCCGACCACCGCGTCGGGCTTGACGCGCAGCAGCAACGCCATCATCTCGGCCTCGATGCGGTGCAGCGCGTCCTGGGTCTGGCCCTCGAAGCGCAGCACCAGCACCGGCGTGGTATTCGATGCCCGGATCAGGCCGAAACCGTCCGGCCAGTCCACGCGCAGGCCGTCGATGGTGTTGACCTGGGCCGGCGCCGCGAAAGATGCGATCGCCTGCAGTTCGGTCACCCGCTGATGCTGCTCGCCGTCGCCACAGGCCACATTGAGCTCAGGGGTGGAGAAGCTGGTCGGCAGGCCTTCGAGCAGCGCGCCCGGGTTGGCGTGGTGGCTAACGATCTCGAGCAGGCGCGCGCCGGCGTAGCTGCCGTCGTCGAAGCCATACCAGCGTTCCTTGAAGAAGATATGGCCGCTCATCTCGCCGCCCAGCGGCGAATCGACTTCCTTCATCTTGGCCTTGATCAGCGAGTGTCCGGTCTTGTGCATCAGCGGCACGCCACCGGCTTCTAGGATGGCGGGTGCCAGGCGCTGGCTGCACTTGACATCAAAGACGATCTGACCGCCCGGCACGCGGCTCAGCACATCCTGCGCGAACAGCATCATCTGGCGATCCGGGTAGATGTTCTGGCCGCTCGGCGTGACGATGCCGAGGCGGTCGCCGTCGCCATCAAAGGCCAGGCCCAGGTCGGCGCCGGTCTCGGCCAGCTTGGCGATCAGGTCGCGCAGGTTCTCGGGCTTGGACGGGTCGGGATGGTGGTTCGGGAACTCGCCATCGACCTCGCTGAACAGCTCGACCACCTCGCAGCCGAGCGCACGGAACAGCTGCGGCGCCGAGGCACCGGCCACGCCATTGCCGCAGTCGACCACGACTTTCAGCGGGCGCGCCAATCGGATGTCCGACACGATGCGCGCGATGTAGTCGTCCTGCACCGCGACCTGGCGCACGCCGCCGCCAGCACGACGCGGCGCATCCTCGGCCTCCATCGATTGACGCAGCGCCTGAATCTCGTCGCCGTAGATCGCGCGGCCCGCCAGCACCATCTTGAAGCCGTTGTGGTGCTTGGGGTTGTGGCTGCCGGTGACCTGGATGCCAGAATTGCACAGCACATTGGCCGCGTAGTAGGTCATGGGCGTGGTGACCATGCCGATGTCGATCACCTGCACGCCGGCCTCGACCAGGCCCTCGATCAGCGCTGCGGCCAACTCCGGGCTGCTCAGGCGACCATCACGGCCGACCGCGACCTGGGTCTCGCCCAGGCCGAGCGCGCGGGCGCCAAAAGCCAGGCCGAGCGCGCGCGCGAAATCGGTATTGAGCGCATCGGGCACGACGCCGCGGATATCGTAGGCCTTGAAGGCCGTGGCAGGAACTTGCATGAACTGGAACGCCTGTGGTTGAAATGCTTGCCATTGTAGGAAATCCAGCTGGCTGATCCGTGACAGGCCTGGGCGTATGATGGCGGGTCACACGATCACTACCCGATGAACCTGGCCAATACCGTCCTTTATTCCACCCGCTGGCACAGCCCCGTCGGCGAGCTGCTGCTGCTCTGCCACGAACAGGCCCTTTGCGGCTGCTGGTTCGGCGACCAGGCGGGCATTCCGGACTGGACCGCAGCGGCGCTGGACAAGCCCGACCATCCGCTGCTGACGCGCGCCTGTACCCAGCTGCAAGCCTATTTCGAGCGCCAGCGGCAAGATTTCGAGCTGCCGCTGGACTACTCGCATGGCACGGAATTCCAGCAGTCGGTCTGGCAGGCGCTGACTCTGATCCGCTACGGCCACACCACCCCGTACGGCCAGCTCGCGCAGGCGCTGGGGCGGCCACGCGCGGTGCGCGCGCTCGGGGCAGCGGTCGGTCGCAACCCGCTGGCCATCTTTCTGCCCTGCCACCGCGTCATCGGCGCCGACGGCAGCCTGACCGGCTACACCGGCGGACTGGCGCGCAAGACTTTCCTGCTGCAACTCGAGCAAGCCCAAGGACTCCTTCTCCCTTGAAATTCCAACGATCCCTGAGCGCAGATTTCCTGCTGCTGGCCGCTGTCTGGGGCAGCTCCTTCCTGTTCATGCGCGTGGGCGCACTCGAGTTTGGCGCCTGGAGCACCGCCGGCCTGCGCATCGGCATCGCCGCGCTGGCCATGCTGCCGCTGCTGCTGTTGCGCTGCGACCTGCAGCTGGTGCGACGCAAGGCAGTCCCGCTGCTGCTGGTGGGCCTGCTCAACACCGGCATCCCGTTTGCGCTCTATTGCTACGCGCTGCAGCACATCAGCACCGGGCTGACATCGATACTGAATGCCAGCGCGCCGCTGTTCGGCGCGCTGGTGGCCTGGATCTGGCTGCGCGAGGTACCCAACCGCTGGCGCGTGCTCGGGCTGGCACTGGGCTTTGTCGGCATCACCTTGCTGTCCTGGCACAAGGTCAGCGTGGGCGGCGAGCAGACCGGCTGGGCCGTGCTGGCCTGCCTGGGCGCGACCCTTTGCTATGGCATCAGCGCCACCTACACCCGCAAGCACCTGGAGGGCGTGCCTGCGCTGGCGATCACGGCGGCCAGCCTGATCGGTGCGGCGCTGCTGCTCGCCGTTCCGACGGTCTGGTACTGGCCGGTGCAGATGCCGGGCCTGACCGCCTGGGGCGCGCTGATCGCGCTCGGACTGCTGTGCACGGCCTGGGCCTATGTGCTGTTCTACCGGCTGATCGCCGAAGCCGGGCCGGCCAAGGCGCTGACCGTGACCTTCATGGTGCCGCTGTTCGCGCTGCTCTACGGCGCGCTGCTGCTGGGCGAACAGGTCACGCTGGCGATGGTCGGCTACGGGCTGGTGATCCTGCTCGGCGTCGCGCTGTCGACCGAGTTCATCCAGCCCGAGCGCTGGATCAGGCGCCAGCCGCGTCCTTGACGCATTTCTTGACGAAGCTGTTCCTGGCCGCGCCAGCCAGCTTCTTCTCGCCCGCCTGAGCTTCACAGGCCGCGGCCTGCGCGTCCTTCTCGCATTTCTTCATGAAGCTGTTCTTGGCCGCGCCGGCCAGCTTCTTCTCGGCGGCAGTGGCGCTGCAGCTCGGCCCCTCGGCGGCGGCCGAGAAGGCGATCAGGGAAGCAAACAGGGCCAGGACTATCGGCTTGAGCATGGTCGACGCTTTCATGACAGGTTTCAGACAGCGGCCTCCGGGGACCCGGACTGCACCGCTTCCTTGAGCTTGGGGCTCGCATGAAAGGTTACCACGCGGCGTGCGTCAATCGCTACCACCTCGCCGGTGCGCGGATTGCGCCCCGGACGCGGGGCCTTGGTGCGCAACTGGAAATTGCCAAAGCCCGAGATCTTGACATCCTGGCCCTCGACCAGGGTCTCGGCGATCAGCTCGAAAAAGCCGTCGACCATGTCCTTGGACTCGCGCTTGTTGAGGCCGATCTGCTCGAACAGGATTTCCGACAGCTGGGCCTTGGTCAGGGCGTTACCGCCCTGCTCTGCACTCTGGTGCTCGTTGTGTGGCATGGCGGTCACTTTCAACGCAGGCGTGCGCCGACTTGCTGCTGCAGCGCGGCCAAAGCGGCCTGCACCACACCGTCGATCTGCTCGTCGGTCAGCGTCGCTTCCGAGCTTTCGAGCGTCAGGCGCACGGCCAGGCTCTTCTCGTCGGCAGCCAGTCCGGGCGCCTCGACGCCCTTCTTGGCGCGGTAGACGTCGAACAGCACGGCCGACTTGAGCAGGCCGTCGACGTCCGAGCCACGAATGGCTGCCATCAGCGCGACATGGGTCACCGACTCGTTGACCACGACCGCCAGGTCGCGCTCGACCGGCTGGTGGCGCGGCACCGGCCGGGCCTGGGCCACCTCGCGCGCCAGCACCGCCGGCAGGTCGAGTTCGAACAGCACCGGCGCCTGCTGCCAGCCCTCGGCCTGGCGCCAGCGCGGATGCAGTTCACCGACGAAGCCGATCGCCACGCCGTCGAGCAGCACGCGGGCGCAGCGGCCCGGGTGCATGGCCGGATGCTCGGCCGCCTCGAAGCTCGGCACGCGCGGCGCCAGCAGCGCCTCGACATCGCCCTTGACATCGAAGAAATCGACCGCACGCGCCGGCAGACCCCATTGCTGCTGCTCGGCGTCACCCCAGGCCAGCGCGGCAACGCGCATCGGCTGGTCAAAGCCGGCCACCGTGGTCTCGCTGTCGAGCACGCTGGCATCCTTGCGGAACACGCGGCCGAGCTCGAACACGCGCACGCGCGCGGCCTTGCGGTCGGTGTTGAACTTGAGCACGTTGAGCAGGCTGCCCAGCAGCGAGCTGCGCATCACGCTGAGCTGGCTGGCGATCGGGTTCAGCAGCTTGATCGGGTCGGCATTGCCGGCATAGTCGCGCTCCCAGCGCGCCTCGACGAAGCTGAAGTTGATCGTCTCCTGGTAGCCCTGCAGCGCCAGCTGGCGGCGCAAGGCAAAGGCGCCACGGCGGCTCTCGGGGCGAACCTGGGCCGTCACGGGTGCCTGCGGCGGCGTGTGCGGCAGGTTCTCATAGCCGATCACGCGCGCGACTTCCTCGATCAGGTCTTCCTCGATCTGCAGGTCGAAGCGGAACGACGGCGGCGTGACAGTCACAGTGCCCTCGCCTTCGGTCACCGGCAGGCTCAGGCTGCGCAGCGCATCGGCGCATTGCTGCTGGCTCAAGGCCATGCCAATCACCTTGTTGGCGCGCGCCACGCGCAGCGTGACGGGCTTCGGGCTGGGGACATTGATGACCTGGTCGATCACCGGGCCGACCTGGCCGCCGCAGATCTGCTGCACGAGTTCGCTGATGCGTTCGAGGTGCTCGACGATCTGCTGCGGATCGACGCCGCGCTCGAAGCGGTGACCGGCATCGGTGCTGAAGTTGAAGCGGCGCGAACGGCCAGCGATCGCCTTCGGCCACCAGAACGCGGCCTCGACGAAGACGTTGCGCGTCTCGTCGCCGACGGCGGTGGCGTCGCCACCCATGATGCCGGCCAGCGACTCGACCGCCTGCGCGTCGGCAATCACGCCAACCTGCTCGTCGAGCGTGACGGTGTTGCCGTTGAGCAGCTTGAGCTGTTCGCCCGCGCGGCCCCAGCGCACCTGCAGGCCGCCGTGGATCTTGTCCAGATCGAAGATATGCGAGGGACGACCGAGCTCGAACATCACGTAGTTCGAGATATCGACCAGCGCCGAGACACTGCGCTGGCCGCAGCGCGCCAGGCGCTCGACCATCCAGGCCGGGGTCTGCGCCTGCGGATTGATGCCCTTGATGACGCGACCGGCAAAGCGACCGCACAGGTCAGCCGCCTGCACCTCGACCGGCAGGGTATCGGCAATCTGCGGCGCCAGGGTCGGGAAGGCCGGGGCCTTGAGCGGCGCACCGGTCAGCGCGGCGAGTTCACGCGCGATGCCGTAGACGCTCAGGCAATGGGCCAGGTTCGGCGTCAGCTTCAGCGTGAACAGCTGGTCGTCGAGCTTCAGGTAGTCGCGGATCGACTGGCCGATCGGCGCATCGTCGGGCAGCTCGAGCAAGCCGGCGTTCTCTTCCGACAGTTTCAGCTCGCGCGCCGAGCACAGCATGCCGAAGCTCTCGACGCCGCGCAGCTTGCCCTTGCCGATCTTGAACGGCTTGCCGTCCTCGCCGGGCGGCAGTTCGGCGCCGACCAGCGCGGCCGGAATCTTGATGCCGACGCGCGCATTGGGCGCACCGCAGACGATCTGCAGCGGCTCGGCCTGGCCGACATCGACCTGGCACACGCGCAGGCGGTCGGCATTCGGGTGTTGTTCGGCCGCGACGATGGTGCCGATCACGATCTTCTGGAACGGCGGTGCCACGGGCACCAGCTCCTCGACCTCCAGGCCGGCCATGGTCAGCTTGTCGGCCAGCTCCTGGCTGGTCAGCGGCGGGTTGCAGAACTCACGCAGCCACGATTCGGGGAATTGCATAACTCTCTACTCTCGGAAACGGGTTGCGGATCAGCGGAACTGGCTCAGGAAGCGGATGTCGCCGTCGAAGAACAGGCGCAGGTCGTTGACGCCATAGCGCAGCATGGTCAGGCGGTCCGGGCCCATGCCGAAGGCAAAGCCGATGTAGCGCTCGGGGTCGAGGCCCATGTTGCGCACCACGTTCGGGTGCACCTGGCCGCAGCCGCCGACTTCGAGCCAGCGCCCGGCCAGCGGACCGCTGGCAAACGCGATGTCGATCTCGGCGCTCGGCTCGGTGAAGGGGAAGAAGCTCGGACGGAAGCGCAGCACCAGGTCATCCGACTCGAAGAAGGTGCGGCAGAAGTCGGTGAAGACGAACTTCAGGTCCTTGAAGCTGATGTTCTCGCCGATCCACAGGCCTTCGCACTGGTGGAACATCGGCGAATGGGTCGCGTCGCTGTCGACGCGATAGGTGCGGCCCGGCACGATGACGCGGATCTCGGGCATCGCGCCGCCAAACGGCAGGTCGGCCGGCGCACCGGCCGCCTCGCGGTGGCGCTTGACATGCTGGACCGCATGGCGCACCTGCATCGGGCTGGTGTGGGTGCGCAGCAGGTTGGGCTCGCCATCCTTCACGCCTTCGACGTAGAAGGTGTCGTGCATCGAACGCGCCGGGTGATCCTCGGGCGTGTTGAGCGCAGTGAAGTTGTACCAGTCGCACTCGATCTCGGGACCGTCGGCGACCTCGAAACCCATCGAACCGAAGATGGCCTCGATGCGCTCGAGCGTCAGGCTGACCGGGTGCAGGCCGCCGTTGCCGCGCACGCGGCCCGGCAGCGTCACATCGAGCGACTCGGCCTGCAGCTGGCGCTGCAGCTCGGCCTCGGCCAGGGCGGCACGGCGCTCGTTGAGGGCAGCCTCGATCGCCTGCTTGGCGACGTTGACGGCCGCGCCACGGGTCTTCTTCTCTTCCACGCTCAGGGCAGCCATGCCCTTCATGAGTTCGGTCACGCGACCGCTCTTGCCCAGGAACTGGGCCTTGGCGTTTTCCAGGTCGGCGGGGGTGGCGGCTTGCGCGAACAGTTCGCGCGCGGCGCTCACCAGGGCATCGAGGTCGTTCATCTCAACGGTCCAACAGCGGATTGCGGGCAATCCAAAATGAAAAAGGGCCAGTGCCTTATCGGCGCTGGCCCTCAAATGCTCGGGTTTCAGGTTGCGCTAAAACCCGGCGTCCATCAGGCGGCCAGCTTGGCCTTGACCTGCTCGACGATAGCAGCAAAAGCTGCCGGGTCGTTCACGGCCAGATCGGCCAGCATCTTGCGGTCGACTTCGATCGAAGCCTTCTTCAGGCCGTTGGCGAACTGGCTGTAGGTCAGGCCCAGGGCACGCGCACCGGCGTTGATACGAGCGATCCACAGACGGCGGAACACGCGCTTCTTGTTGCGGCGGTCACGGTAAGCGTACTGACCAGCCTTCATCACCGCCTGTTTGGCGATGCGATAGACGTTACCGCGGCGGCCGCGGAAACCTTTGGCTAAGGCCAGGACTTTTTTGTGACGGGCACGTGCGGTGACACCACGTTTGACGCGAGGCATAGTTCTCTCCTAGTTCGTCGTTGAATTACAGGCCCATGCCGGGCAGCATCTGTGCCATGTGACCCATATTGGTCTCATGGACATTCACCGCACCGCGCAGATGGCGCTTGTTCTTGGTGGTCTTCTTGGTCAGGATGTGACGCTTGAAGGCTTGACCGCGCTTGACGGTACCACCCGGACGAACGCGAAAACGTTTCTTCGCACTGCTCTTGGTCTTCATCTTGGGCATTGGAATGCTCCTTATGGTTTGTGCTCGTGAGGCGCCGCGAACCTGATCGCAGTCTTGTTGGCCCCGAGCCACTTGGTAGTGCGCCACGGAATCAACCGTGACACATTGCGGTACCGAAGTACCGCGGGACCCCGTTCGGCGACCAACCGATCAGGACCCGAGAAACTAACGTTCGATCAGCTCGCGGCCGGAGCCGGAACTGCAGCTTCTGCTGCCGGCTTGGCAGCGCCGCCGCCGGCCTTCTTGCGGCCCGGTGCGATCATCATGATCATCTGACGGCCTTCGAGCTTGGGGAACTGCTCGACGATGATGGTGTCGCCCAGTTCGTCGCGGATGCGCTGCAGCAGCGCCATGCCGATTTCCTGGTGCGTGATCTCGCGACCGCGATAACGCAGCGTGATCTTGCACTTGTCGCCTTCTTCCAGGAAGCGGCGCACGTTGCGCATCTTGATCTGGTAGTCGCCTTCATCGGTACCGGGACGGAACTTGATTTCCTTGATCTCGATGACCGTCTGCTTGGCCTTCGCTTCCGCAGCCTTCTTCTGTTCCGCGTACTTGAACTTGCCGTAGTCGATCAGACGACAGACCGGCGGGTTCGCCATGGCGGCAATTTCCACCAGGTCGACGTCCAGGTCGCCTGCCATGCGCAGGGCTTCATGGATGCTGACGACACCGATGGCTTCGCCTTCAGGGCCCGTCAGGCGCACTTCGGGCGCCATGATCTCACGGTTCAAGCGATGCGCGCGCTCTTCGCGTTGGCGACGGTCGCGGAAGTTGGGGTTGGTAGCGATGGTAAGACCTCGATTCGTAAAGCCGCAGCGCGGCACTTGTGCCGCGCATGCCGATACCCAGACGCAGTTATGGCGCCGGAGTCAAGGCGGCAAGTTTAAGCCTTGTTGGCGATCTCCGCAAGGATGCGAGCGGAAAAATCTTGCAGCGCCAGCACGCCGAGGTCCTGGTTGCCGCGTGCACGCACCGCCACCGCGCCGGCTTCCTTCTCCTTGTCGCCGACGACCAGGATGTAGGGCAGCTTCTTCATCGCGTGCTCGCGCACCTTGTAGTTGACCTTTTCGTTGCGCAGATCCAACGCGACGCGCACGCCGTGGGCTTCGAGCTTGGCCGCCACTTCGCGGCAATAGTCGGCCTGGGCGTCGGTGATGTTGAGCACCGCGACCTGGACCGGCGCCAGCCAGACCGGCAAGGCGCCGGCATGCTGCTCGATCAGGATGCCGATGAAGCGCTCCAGGCTGCCGACGATCGCGCGGTGCAGGATCACCGGGCGCTGGCGGCTGCCGTCCTCGGCCACATACTCGGCGTCGAGGCGCTCGGACAGGTTGAAGTCGACCTGGATCGTGCCGCACTGCCATTCGCGACCGATCGCGTCCTTCAGCGTGTACTCGATCTTCGGGCCGTAGAAGGCGCCGTCGCCCTCCGAGATCACGAACTCGCAACCCGAATGGCGCAGGCTGGCCATCAGTGCCTGCTCGGCCTTGTCCCACAGCTCGTCGGAGCCGATGCGCGCGGCCGGACGGGTCGAGACCTTGTACAGGATGTCGCTGAAGCCGAAGTCGGCGTAGACCTTCTTCAGCACCTGGGTGAAGGTGTCGCACTCGGCCAGGATCTGGTCTTCGGTGCAGAAGATATGGCCGTCATCCTGGGTGAAGCCGCGCACGCGCATGATGCCGTGCAGGCCGCCCGAGGGCTCGTTGCGGTGGCACTGGCCGAACTCGCCGTAGCGCAGCGGCAGGTCGCGGTAGCTCTTGATGCCCTGCTTGTAGATCAGGATATGACCCGGGCAGTTCATCGGTTTCAGGGCGTAGTCGCGCTTTTCCGACTCGGTCACGAACATGTTGTCGCGGTACTTGTCCCAGTGGCCGGTCTTCTCCCACAGACCCTGGTCCAGGATCTGCGGACCCTTGACCTCCTGGTAGCCATGGTCGCGATACACCTTGCGCATGTACTGCTCGACCTGCTGCCAGACAGTCCAGCCCTTGGGGTGCCAGAACACCAGGCCCGGCGCGTGGTCGTCGATGTGGAACAGGTCGAGTTCGCGGCCCAGCTTGCGGTGATCGCGTTTCTCGGCTTCTTCCAGGCGGGTCAGATAGGCCTGCAGGTCGTCCTTGCTGGCCCAGGCGGTGCCGTAGATGCGCTGCAGCATCTCGTTGCGATGGTCGCCGCGCCAGTAGGCGCCCGCCACCTTCATGAGCTTGAAATGCTTGAGCTTGCCGGTGCTCGGCACATGGGGGCCGCGGCACAGGTCCTCGAAAGCGCCTTCGCGGTACAGGCTGACATCCTCGTTGCTCGGGATGCTGGCGATCAGCTCGGCCTTGTAATGCTCGCCCAGGCCCTTGAAGTAGTCGACCGCCTCGTCGCGCGGCAGCACGCGGCGCTGCACGGCCTCGTCCTTGTTGGCGAGTTCGGTCATCTTCTTCTCGATCGCGACCAGGTCATCGGGCGTGAACGGGCGCTTGTACGAGAAGTCGTAATAGAAGCCGTTGTCGATCACCGGACCGATCGTGACCTGCGCCTCGGGGAACAACTGCTTGACCGCATAGGCCAGCAGGTGGGCGCTCGAGTGGCGGATCAGCTCCAGGCCGTCGGCGTCCTTGGCGGTGACGATGGCCAGGCCAGCGTCCTGCTCGATACGGTAGCTGGTATCGACCAGTTTGCCGTCAACCTTGCCGCCCAGCGCGGCCTTGGCCAGGCCGGAGCCGATCGAGGCCGCGACCTCGGCCACCGTGACCGGGCCGGGAAACTGGCGAAGTGAGCCGTCGGGAAGCGTGATGTTCAACATAAGGATGTCCAGAAACGGAAAACGCGGCCGGGGCCGCGTTGAGGAAAGCTCAATGCTAGTGCCCGATTTTTACACAAAACGGCTGCCGACCTGCCGGCGGCGCGGGCGCGGGCTCAGTCCTGGTACAGCTCCAGCGGCAGGCCGTCGGGGTCGGCAAAGAAGACAAAGCGGCGCCCGGTGTACTCGTCGACGCGGACTTCCTCGACCGCGACCCCGCGCGCCTCAAGCTCGGCCTTGCAGCGCGCGACATCATCGACCGCGAAGGCCAGATGGCGCAGGCCGCAGGCTTCGGGACGGGTCGGCCGGGCCGGCGGCTGCGGGAAGGAGAACAGCTCGATCTGGCTGCCGTCGGGCAGCGCCAGGTCGGTCTTGTACGACTGGCGCTCGGCGCGGTAATGCTCGGCGATCAGGCGCAGGCCCAGAGTCTCAGTATAGAAACGTTTGGAGCGCTGGTAGTCCGAGCAGATGATGGCGATGTGGTGAATGCGGCGCAACATAGGCCGGCCAGTATCGAAGCCAGCCACAGCCGCGTCAAGCCGCTGGCGCGACCGTAACCCCGTCGATACCGTGGCGCTGCAAGGCTTGCGCGACGAAGCCGGACGCCTTCATGGCCTCGACGAAGGCCGCGACATGGTCTGCTGCCTGCTGGCCCGCTGCCTTGGCGGTTCCCATCGCCTGCCGGATCACCATGAAGCGCCCGGGCAGCAGGCGCAGGCCCGGCAGGCGCGCCGCATCCATCTCAAGTTGCTGCTTGACGCCGGCAGCGACCTCAAGCCTCTGCTCCAGGAAGGCCGGCACCACATCGGGCGACGAAGGCGCGCGCACGATCTCGGCGGCCTTGAGTTCGCGGCTCAGGAACAGGTCGTAGGCGCTGCCCTTGCCGACGGCGACGCGCAGGCCGGCACGATCAACCTCCTCGTTGGCCTGCAGCGGCGACTCATCGCGCACCAGGTAGGCGCCCTCGATCAGCAGATAAGGCGCGGTGAAGGCGATCTCGGCGCCGCGCGCGGGGTCAACCGCGAAGAAGCCGATGTCCGCCCTGCCCTCGTTCACGGCAGCGACCGAATCGGCGGCCTTCTCGACCAGCAGGAATTCGGCTTCGACGCCCAGGCGGCGCGCCAGCTCCGACGCGAGATCAACCGAGACGCCGACGGGCTGGCCGGACTGGTCATCCCGCTTGGCGAGGATGGGGTTGCCGAGGTTGATGACGGCGCGCAGGCGGCCGGTCGGGGCCAGGGAGGAAAGAACAGAAGGGTGGGCTATCATGATTCAGACAAGGATCAGAACGACAGGATTCTCATCTTGAACGATTTCAGGCCGCTGACGACACCCGGCCGCTCCAGTGCTGGAATCGACTTGGCCACAGGCTTCACTCAAAAGGACCCGCTGCAATGAAAGCCATTCACCTGCGTGCCCCGGCCGCACTCGACCAGCTGCAACTGTGCGACGACACCGATCCGGGCGTGCCGGGTCCGGGGGAAATCCGCGTCCGCATTCATGCCAGCTCGCTCAACTTCCATGACTATGCGGTGGTGATCGGTGCCATGCCGACGGCCGATGGCCGCATCCCGATGTCGGACGGCGCCGGCGTGGTGGAAGCGGTGGGACCGGGCGTGGAGGAATTCCAGGTCGGCGACCATGTCGTTTCCTGCTTCTTCCCTGGCTGGCTCGATGGCGGCCCCAAGGTGGCAGACTTTTCCACCGTGCCGGGCGACGGGGTTGACGGCTATGCCTGCGAAGCGGTCGTCCGGCCGGCACATGGCTTCACCCGCGCCCCGGCAGGCTTCAGCCATGCCGAAGCCGCCACCTTGACGACGGCGGGGCTGACGGCCTGGCGCGCGCTGGTGGTCAATGGCGGACTCAAGGCCGGCGACAAGGTGCTGGTGATGGGCAGCGGCGGAGTTTCGGTGTTTGCGCTGCAGTTCGCCAAGCTCATGGGCGCCACCGTGATCGCGACCTCGTCCTCGGACGACAAGCTCGAACGCTTGAAGGCACTGGGCGCCGACCACGTCATCAACTACCGGACCCAGGCGGACTGGGGCGCCAAGGCGTTCGAGCTCGCGGGCGGGCAAGGGGTGGACCATGTGGTCGAGATCGGTGGCCCGGCCACCCTGCCGCAATCGATCGCCGCGCTCAAGGTCGGCGGCCATATCGCCTTGATCGGGGTCCTGACCGGACTCAGCGGCGAGGTGCCGACGGCAGCCTTGATGGCCAAGCAGGGCCGACTGCAGGGCCTGATCGTGGGCAACCGCGAGCAGCAGCTCGACATGGTGCGCGCCATTGAAGCCAACCAGATGCGACCCGTGATCGACTGCAGCTTCCCGCTGGAACAGATTGCCGACGCCTTCCGGCACCAGGCCTCGGGCCGGCATTTCGGCAAGATCGTGCTCGAGTTCTGAGCCCCGATCCGATCAGATTTGATCGGCGTCGTTCATCGGATAGGGGTCGGCCACGTAGGCCGGTCCCTTCATCGCCAACACGATGAAGGCGTAAATCCCGACCGTGAGCAGCACCGTCCAGTGCAGGATGATCAGGCTGATCACATAGATATCGACCATGCCCGGCATGCCCGGGCCTTCGCTGCTGAACTCAAACCAAATGGCAAGCCGGGACAGCAGGGAAGGCAGCAGCAGCAACAGCGTGCCGACCCAGGCGATCCGGGGCAGGCGCCGCAGAGTAACCCGCTCGGCACCGGCTGGGGTTTGCTGGAAACCCGGGAGCTTGTTGAATAGTCCGGCCATGGGTGTCGATGCTACAAGCCCAGGTCTTGCTTGTCCAGGACAAAACCACGGAACTGGGTCGAGCTTGAGGCCAGCCAGGAGGCCGTGGACCTCAGGAGAAACTGCTTACACGCAGGTTTGTACGACTGGTTTCGATCCGTAGCTGACGTTCGACACCGTACCTCAAAGCAGTCATCGTCCGAGGTGCACGACCCTGAACTGCGCGCGCCTCGTGCATGAACTCGCTCTATGCACCGACTATAGTGCCCTTAAGAATGCGCTCGCGGCTTGGCTTCAATTTGTGAAGTGCTCGAAACAGGCGAGCCGGATTTCACGGAACTTTACACCTGTATACTTTCAGTGAATTGACCGCAAATCCAGGCTACAAGTCACTTTCAGGAGAAATTCGTGCTCAGATCATTCCGAATTGCCAATGCTTACCCCGAAATTTTTGCGGGGTACATTACATTAGATATCAAGAAAACCTAAGAGGAGAGCGACGATGAGCAGTCCTAAAATGTGGGTTCGAAATATGTACACGGGACCGGGAGGTGGTGCTTATACCGGTCCCGGTGGTGGCTTGTACACAGGCCCCGGTGGTGGCGCTTACACAGGGCCTGGGGGCGGCATGTACACCGGTCCGGGCGGCGGTGCTTACACCGGACCTGGAGGTGGCCTATATACTGGCCCAGGAGGTGGTGCTTACACGGGTCCCGGCGGAGGCTTATACTCGGGGCCAGGCGGAGGCTTGTACTCTGGTCCGGGAGGAGGGTTATACACGGGGCCAAGTGGCGGCATGTACACCGGACCTGATGAAAATCCGTATATGGCAATAACGCCCCCTTGGCCACTGATGGTCGCCTTGCTTCGTAAAATAAATATGAATGCACAGGCCGATGCAATTGCTAAGGCACTGGTAAGTATCGGCTGGCGCGGGTAAAGCAAGGGGGGATTTAATTCATTCCGTCATATACAAGTCATGAAGCCCCTATAAATCAACAACTTATAACCCCCCTGTGGAAAATTTTTCCTGAAGTTAATCCCTATGAAAATCAGTCACTTACGAGATTTTGACCACAGCCAAGTTCAGCGGAAAGTGACTCACGTATAACGGAATCCATTTAATCCGCGGCGAGCATGAAATCATCTCATTTATTTTCGAAGACAAGCAGTTTTCTGACGTCGTCTTTCCTGATAGGCATGCAACTCGCCGCTCTCAATTAACTCAAATGTTGCGATTTTTGCTTCAGTAACTGACGGAAAATATTTATTTCCAGTTCTACCATCCAAGCAGATTTTGCACACAGAATCTTGCTCTATTATTTCAATATAAAGTCGTTTGTGCTGAATTGCATGGCGGTTTCCCCCATTTTGGCGCCACCGAGTGGAAAATATAAAAGTTTCCAGGCGATTTAAATATCGTCGGCGCGACTCCATCACGCCACTCGCAACTTGAGTGGAAGTAAGATTATCGCAACAGACCTCCCCAACCTCCATTGAAGCCCAAGCTTTATGGGTAACAAGAAAAGCGTAGCGTATAGATTTTCCGCAACACTCACAAGTTCCATCGAGGTTACCCAGATCGTCCCATCCGACATGTTCCCACCCGAATTTTGGTGGAATTATCCCGTGCTCAGCGGCATGACATCCCTTGCAAACCGTCATACAAAGTTGATATGGATACTCCCATGGCTTTCTTCCTTGAAAGTATTCTTTGTGATGCACTTGAAGAATTACCCCTTCAGACTCCTTGCGTCCACATAGCGTGCATGCATGATTATCTAATCGGATAACTTCACGCCGAAATGAGTGCCAATCTTTGCTACGGTATGCATTCATATGGAAACGGCCAATCAACTAGTCAAATTACCCCAAAATCCAAAGAGCGCAGAATATCAACATTTACCAATAAAATATCGAAGCATGGCCGTTGGAGGCATCCACATTGAACTAACAGTTAGGCTTAGAGTACGATCTCGCACCCTTCATGCCAATCTACGACGGTAGCACTTGAAACACGGAAGCATAAGAAAATATCATTTGAGCAACTCATCGATCTTTGTGATATTGAGCGGCGACCTGCCATTTCCTGCTTTGAAGATTTCAGAATATCCCATCTTATCGAGGGCAGATAAGGCTTTGCCGTTCATTGCATAAATGATCGGAATGCCATTATTAGATTCGATTTCCCAGTAACCCTTCTGGGCCAACTCAGGGCTACCGAAGGAAATGCCGCAGCGTACAACATGTCGAGAATCGACAAGGCTGTACACACACTTTGTGTAAGAGGCATTCTCTGGCTTAACCTTGGTTATGTACGCCAGTTCTAGGGAAGGTCTGCACAACCCCTGCTGACGCCGAAGTTGCGTTGTAATTTTTCAGATAGTGGAAGTTTCAGAGCATTTCATGGCGTTTGAGAGCCCATTTCGTCCCTGTCGCCGGCCTTCTTGCGAGCTTCGGGCGCACTCATCCCTGGGCCATGTTCAAAAGCCGCTTGCGCGCCATCCACAGATTACTCAGCGCAAACAGCGTCATCAGGTTGGCCGTGTTCTTGGCCAGTCCCCGGTACTTGACCTTGACGTAGCCGAACTGCCGCTTGATGACCCGAAACGGGTGTTCCACCTTGGCCCGGATGCTTGCCTTGGTCTTCTCCAGCTTCTCCAGAATGGCTCCCATCGGCGTGTCTTTGTCCAGCACCTGGCGCTTGCTGGGCATCATGGCCACATGCCAGTTCACCTCAGGGTGCTTGTCCTGCACTTCTGCTCGCTTCTCGACGCCCCGGTAGCCCGAGTCCGCGAAGACGTCGGTTTCCTCGCCGTGCAGCAGCTCGTGCGCCTGCGTGATGTCGTGTGCGTTGGCAGCCGTGGTGGTCACGGTGTGAACCAGGCCAGAATCAGCGTCCGCCCCGATGTGGGCCTTCATGCCGTGGTGCCACTGGTTGCCCTTCTTAGAACGTGTTCAAAGTCTCCG
>NZ_PVLR01000017.1 GCF_002980625.1 Malikia spinosa
GTTGATTGATGACACGCCCTAATAACGCTGACCGAGCAGCATCAGCAGGGTGCGCATGATGACGTAGGCCACCCGGTCGAGCAGGCGCTGGCGCCAGGGGCGCAGGCCCAGCTGCTCGCGCTCGATGCGCACGCCGGCTGTCTGCAACAGGTGGTCGAGCCGCTGCTGCAGCCCGCGCGCAAAACCCGGATCACGGGTCACGACATTGGCCTCGCGCGCCATCAGCAGGCTCAGCGGATCGAGATTGGTCGAACCGACCGTGGCCCAGCTGCCATCGACCACCGCCACCTTGGCATGCAAGGCGCTCGGGGCGTATTCGTGGATCTCGATGCCGGCCTCGAGCAGGCGCTGGTAGACCGTCCTGGCCGCGTGGTACTGCAGGAAATGCTCGTACTTGCCATGCAGCAGCAGGCGCACGCGCACGCCGCGGGCAGCCGCCAGCGCCAAGGCGCGGTGCAGCTTGCGCCCCGGAATGAAATAGGCATTGGCGATCAGAATCTCGCGCCGCGCCTGGGCGATCGACTTCAGATAGGCGCGCTCGATGTCGTGGCGATGGCGCAGGTTGTCGCGCAGCAGCAAGGCGGCCGCCGCCGGTGGCGTCTTGCGCCCGCGCGGCGGATGATCGGCCGGCAAGACCGGCCAGCCGGCGCGCAAGGCCTCCCAAGCGGCGCGGAATTCATGCTGGCGCGCGCGGCTGACGGCCTGCATGCGCCACCAGAGCTGCTCCATGCTCTCGAGCATGTCGGCCACCAGCGGTCCGCTGACCTGCAGCGCGAAATCCAGCCGCGGCCGCTCGAGCCGGCCCAGTGCGACATCGTCGAGGTCATCGATCAGGTTGATGCCGCCACAGAAACCCAGCGCGCCATCGACCACGCACAGCTTGCGATGCAGCCGGCGCCAGCGGCTCGGAATCAGCAGCCCCAGATGACCCAGCGGCAGGTAGACCCGGCATTGCACACCCGCGTGCTCGAGCCGTTCGCGCCAGGCCTGCGGCAGCCTGGCGGTGCCGATACCGTCGACCACCAGCCGAACCGTGACGCCGCGCAAGGCGCAGCGCTCGAGCGCCTCGGCCACCTGCAGCGCCGTACCGGCGAACTCGAAGATATAGGTCTCGACATGCACCAGATGGCGGGCCTGCTCGATGGCCCGAACCATGGCCGGGAACAGCTCGCCCCCGCCTTCGAGCAGGTGCAGCTGATGCCCACCGCGCAGTGGCGACTTCAACTCGATTCCCCGGCCAGGCTCCTCATTCGAAGGCCAGCTCCGCGATCAGCGGCAGGTGGTCGGACAGCCTGGCCCAGTTGCCGCCATGCGGCACATGGGCCGATAACGGGCGCAGGCCACGGGTGTAGATCCGGTCCAGGTGCAACAGCGGCAGCCGGGAAGGATAGGTCGCGTGGCGGATGTTCTCGAAAGTCAGCAGCCCGAGCGCCGCCATCGCCTCGTGCAGCCGCTCGCCCCAGTCGTTGAAGTCTCCCGCCACCACCAGCGGTTCGCCAGCGGGCACCTCGCGCTCCAGCATGGCGCCGATCTGCCGGACCTGACGCTCGCGGCTGGCATGGATCAGGCCCAGGTGCGCCACCACCACATGCAGCGGAGCGCCCTTGACCTCGAGTCGCACATGCAGCAGGCCACGCTGCTCGAAGCGGTGATCCGACACATCGTGGTGGCCATGGCCCAGCACCGGCCAGCGCGTGAGCAGGGCGTTGCCATGCTCGCCGTGACGGGTGACGGCATTGGTGCGGTAGACCGCCTCGTAGCCCGGCGGTGCCAGATGGGTCGCCTGGCCGACGCCGGGCCAGTGCGCGAAGCGCTTTTGCATCTGGCGATTGAAGCCGCGCACCTCCTGCAGGCAGACGACATCGGCCTCGAAGCCCTGCACCGCCTGCATCAGGTTGTGGATCTCGAGGCGGCTGGCCGGGCCCAGGCCCTGCACCCCCTTGTGGATGTTGTAGGTGACGACACGCAAGCTGGTCATGGCGGAAATCATGCCACGACAGCTCTGGTCATGGGGCGGGCGGACGCCGTAAAATGCAAGATTGCGGGCAAATGTCACTGGCAAGCCCCAAACCATTCCCCCACGACAAAGGTTGAAGAAGATGAGCGCAGTTCCCTCGATGTCCGACCGCGACGGCAAAATCTGGATGGACGGCCAGATGGTCGATTGGCGCGATGCCAAGGTCCATGTCCTGACCCACACCATGCACTACGGCTGCGGCGCCTTCGAGGGCGTTCGCGCCTACAACACCGTCAACGGTCCGGCCATCTTCCGCCTTGACGAGCACACCGAGCGCCTGCTCAACAGCGCCAAGATCCTGCGCATGAAGGTGCCGTTCAGCAAGGAAGAGCTGAACCAGGCCCAGCTCGACGTCATCCGCGAGAACAAGCTCGAAAGCGGCTACATCCGCCCGCTGCTCTGGATCGGTGACAAGAAGCTCGGCGTCAGCCCCAAGGGCAACACCATCCACGCCATGGTCGCCGCCTGGACCTGGGGCGCCTACCTCGGTGAGGAAGGCATGCAGCGCGGCATCCGCGTCAAGACTTCCAGCTACACCCGCCACCACGTCAACATCACGATGACGCAGGCCAAGGCGGTCAGCAACTACACCAACTCGATCCTGGCCAACACCGAAGCCACCGACGACGGCTACGACGAAGCGCTGCTGCTCGACGCGTCGGGCTTCGTCTCCGAAGGCGCGGGCGAGAACATCTTCATCGTCAAGAACGGCGTGATCTACACCCCCGACCTGTCGGCCGGCGCGCTCAACGGCATCACGCGCAACACCGTGTTCCACATCGCCCAGGACCTGGGCCTGGAAATCGTGCAAAAGCGCATCACCCGCGACGAGGTCTACATCGCCGACGAGGCCTTCTTCACCGGCACCGCCGCCGAAGTGACCCCGATCCGCGAACTCGACCGCATCGAGATCGGCAGCGGCAGCCGCGGCCCGATCACCGAGAAGATCCAGTCGGCCTTCTTCGACATCGTCAACGGACGCAACCCCAAGTACGCCCACTGGCTGACCAAGGTCTGAACCGGAGCCCCACGATGAGCAAGCCGATCGAACTCTCCGCACACGACCTCAACGGCAACGGTGGCGTCTTCTGCCCCAGCCCGAAGGCCGACATGAAGCTGTGGAACAGCCACCCGCGCGTTTTCCTCGACATCGCCAAGACCGGCAAGGGCAAGTGCCCCTATTGCGGCACGGTCTACCAGCTCAAGGAAGGTGAAGTCGTCGGCCACGGCCACTGAATCTGCTGCAGCGCCCTGGCGGGCGCCAGGCAAGTGAAAAGGCGCAATCCAGGTTACGCCTTTTTGCATTTCACTGCTACCCGGTACAGAGAGTGCCGGGCAAGAGCTGACAGGAGTCGGTGTCAGTGCGAGCGGATCATGGTGCCGTAGGCCTCGTCGCTCAGGATCTCGAGCAGCATCGCGTGCGGCACGCGGCCGTCGATGATGTGCACCGAGTTGCAGCCGCTGTGCGCGGCTTCCAGCGCGCCGGCGATTTTCGGGATCATGCCGCCCGAGATCGTGCCGTCGGCGATCAGCGCATCGACCTCGACTGCGCTCAGATTGGTCAGCAGCTCGCCGGCCTTGTCGAGCACGCCACGGATATTGGTCAGCAGCAGCAGCTTCTCGGCGCGCAGCACGGTGGCCAGTCGCGCCGCGACCACGTCGGCATTGATGTTGTAGCTCTCGCCCTGCTCGCCAAAGCCGATCGGGCTCACCACCGGGATGAAGCCGGCTTCCTCAAGCGACTTGACCACGCTCGGATCGATGCTGACGATGTCGCCGACCTGGCCGATGTCATGCTCAAGCGTAGGGTCCTGCTGGTCGATCAGCTTGAGCTTCTGCGCCTTGATCAGGCCACCGTCACGCCCGGTCAAACCGACCGCCTTGCCGCCGGCGCGGTTGATCATGCCGACGATGTCCTGCTGCACCTCGCCGGCCAGCACCCACTCGACCACTTCCATGGTTTCGGCATCGGTCACGCGCATGCCCTGGATGAACTGACCCTGCTTGCCCAGGCGCTTGAGCAGGCCCTCGATCTGCGGACCGCCGCCATGCACCACCACCGGATTGATGCCGACCAGCTTGAGCATCACCACATCCTCGGCGAAAGCCTGTTGCAGCGCGGGGTCGGTCATGGCGTTGCCGCCGTACTTGATCACCATGGTCTTGCCATGGAACTGACGGATATAGGGCAGCGCCTGGGCGAGGATCTCGGCCTTGTCGCGGGACTGGACATGGGACAGGTCGTGGGGAATGTGGGTCATGGCTGATGCTTGGGTTGGATGGAATACGGATCAAATTGTGCCGGAAAGAATCGGTCGCATTCTTCACGAAATATTCACAGGCCAAAGCCGCGGCCCCATGCGACACTAGACGCCACACAAGCGAACGACCCGACATGAACCCGACCGAAGTCGAACTCAAGCTGCTGCTGCCTGGCGCCGATGCGCTGACAGTGGAGCAGACCCTCTCCCTCATACCAGCGCTGGCAGCTTGCACGCCACGCCGGCAATGGCTGTGGAACCGCTACTACGACACCACCGAACAGGCGCTGCGCCAGCAACGCAGCGCGCTGCGCCTGCGCTGCGTGAGCGACCAGCACTGGCCCGAGGACGCAGCGGGTCAAGCGCCAACGGGTGAGTGGATCCAGACCTTCAAGACCGCCGGCCTCTCGCGCGGTGGCCTGAGCCAGCGCGGCGAATGGGAGTCGAAGGTCGCCAGCGGCGAACTCGACCGCGCGGCACTGGCCGCCACGCCCTGGTCTGCGCTCGACCCTCAAGGCCTGCTCTTCAACCAGCTCCAGCCCTGTTTCGACACCCGCTGCCGCCGCACCACCTGGCTGCTGCAGCAGGCCGATGGCAGCCGGATCGAGGTCGCGCTCGACATCGGCGAGATCGCCGCCGCTGGCCAGGTGCTGCCACTGCTCGAACTCGAGCTCGAACTGCAGGCCGGCATGCCGCAAGCCCTGTTCGAGCTGGCGCAACAGATCGCCCGCGAGATCGCGGTACTGCCCTGCGACGCCAGCAAGGCAGAGCGCGGCTATGCGCTGGCACAAGGCGTGAGCCATGCCCCGGCGCGCGCGCGCGCCACCCATCTGCCAGCTGGCGTGACGCCGCTGGCTGCCGCACAACAGGCCATGGGCGAAATGCTCGAGCAATTCACGCGCAACCTGGCCGGGCTGCTGCAGGGTGACGACCCCGAACTGGTGCACCAGGCACGCGTCGCCTGGCGGCGCTGGCGCAGCGCAGAACGGCTGTTCCGCCCTTGGCTGACCGAACTGGCGCCGCGCGAGCCGCTGCGACCCTTGCTCGATGCCATGGGCCAGCTGCGCGATCTCGACGTGGCCTGCAGCGAAACCCTGCCCGGCTGGATCGCGGCTTATGCCGAAAGTGACCCGGCGCGACTCGAGCTCGCGCGCCAGACCCTGGACCAGATGGCTGCGGCCAGCCAGGCCCAGCGTGACGTGACACGCGCCTTGCTGACCCAGCCCGGCACGGGCCTGGGCCTGCTCGGGCTGGCCCATTGGCTGCACGAACTGTCGGGCGCCGCCGCGGAACAGGAAGCCGCCCAGCGCAAGGCCGAACGCGCCTGGGCCAGGGAGCGCAGCGTGCGCCTGCTGAGCCGGCTGCACCGCTCGATCGAGCACTCCAGCCGCGATGACGCCACCATGCCCGAGCAGCACCAGACCCGGCTGCTGGCCAAACGCGTGCGCTACAGCGTGGAGACCCTGCTCGACCTGTTGCCCGAGAAGAAGGCAGGCCGCTGGCTGCGCGAGTCGAGCCGGGTGCAAAACCGCATCGGGGCCGAACGCGACCTGCTGCGTGCGATCGAGCTGCTGCAACAGTCGGCAGCTGACAGCGGCCTGCTCGACTTCCTGCGCGGCGTCGCCGCCGCCAGCCGACACAGCCGAAGCTGAGCCGGGTAAAATCAGGCCTCTTTCACTGACCCGTCAGCCTCTGGATCTACACCATGAACCGCTGCCTATTCTCATGCACAAGCGCCACCCGCTGAAAGCGGCTTGCGCCGCCGCGCTGATCCTGCTGCCCGCGCTGGCTCTGGCACAGAACGCGACCGACCAGCTGCAGCGCCAGTTTCCCGATCAGGCACGCCGTGGCGTGTTGCGCGTGACGGCGCCACCCGACATCGAGCTCGACGGCAAGCCGGATAGGCTCTCGCCGGGCGCGCGCATCCGCAGCACCGACCGGCGCATCGTTCTGCCTCAGCAACTGGCTGGACAGGAACTGCCGGTCAACTACCTGCGTGAAGGCATGGGCCTGGTGCACGAGGTCTGGCTGCTGACCCCGGCCGAGCAGGCGCAGCACCGCGCCGGCAAGGGCGACCCGGTGCAACGCAACTACCGCTTCGCCTCCGAGGCGGATCTGCCGGCCAACTGATCCTCGGCGGGCGCTTTGGTGCCTGCCCTTCTCCTCTACTCTGCCCTCTTTTTCTTGTCGCAGACCGGCACCTGGGTGCCGGCCTGCCTGTTGCGTTTTTCCTCCAATACCCGCCATGAGCAAAAAAGTCTTCATCAAAACCTTCGGCTGCCAGATGAACGAGTACGACTCGGACAAGATGGCCGACGTGCTGGGCGCCGCACAGGGCTACGAGCCGACCCAGGACATCGAGCAGGCCGACCTGATCCTGTTCAACACCTGCTCGGTGCGCGAAAAGGCGCAGGAAAAGGTCTTCAGCGACCTGGGCCGGGTCAAGCACCTGAAGGAAAAGGGCGTGCTGATCGGTGTCGGCGGCTGCGTCGCGAGCCAGGAAGGTGACGAGATCATCAAGCGCGCGCCCTATGTCGACATCGTGTTCGGCCCGCAGACCCTGCACCGCCTGCCCGAGCTGCTCAACGCGCGCGCGCAAAAGGCCAAGCCCCAGGTCGACATCAGCTTCCCCGAGATCGAGAAGTTCGACCACCTGCCGCCAGCCAAGGTCGAGGGTGCCAGCGCCTTCGTCTCGATCATGGAAGGTTGCAGCAAGTATTGCAGCTACTGCGTCGTGCCCTACACGCGCGGCGAGGAATTCAGCCGCCCGTTCGAGGAGGTGCTGGTCGAGGTCGCCGGCCTGGCCGACCAGGGCGTGAAGGAAGTCACGCTGCTGGGCCAGAACGTCAACGCCTACCGCGGCAAGATGGGCGACAGCGACGAGATCGCCGACTTCGCGCTGCTGCTAGAGTATGTGGCCGAGATCCCCGGCATCGAACGCATCCGCTACACCACCAGCCATCCGAACGAGTTCACGCCGCGCCTGATCGAGGCCTACGCCAAGATCCCCAAGCTGGTCAGCCATCTGCACCTGCCGGTCCAGCACGGCAGCGACCGCATCCTGATGGCGATGAAGCGCGGCTACACCGCGATGGAATACAAGAGCACGATCCGCAAGCTGCGCGCGATCCGCCCCGACCTGTCGATGAGCAGCGACTTCATCGTCGGCTTCCCCGGCGAGACCGAGGAGGATTTCCAGAAGATGATGAAGCTGATCGCCGACATCGGCTACGACAACAGCTTCAGCTTCATCTTCAGCCCGCGCCCCGGCACGCCGGCGGCCAACCTGCCCGACGACACGCCGCATGAAGTCAAGCTCCAGCGGCTGCAGGCGCTGCAGGCCCTGCTCGAAGAGAATGTGCAGAAGATCAGCCAGAGTCGGGTCGGCACGGTGCAACGCATCTTGGTCGAAGGCCCGTCGCGCCGCAACCCGGCCGAACTGATGGGCCGCACCGAGTGCAACCGGATCGTCAACTTCGACGGCGGCCCGAACGGCGCACGCCTGATCGGCCAGATGCTGGACGTGAAGATCACGCTGGCCTACCCGCACTCGCTGCGCGGCGAGGTGCTGGTCAGGGAAGCGGCTGCGGCCTGAGAGCGCCGCCCGCTTCAGATCCGGCAGTTGGCAGGTACATACCTGTTGTTGGCGGCGGCAGCGACCTTGCAGGTCCAGGTGGTCGGGCTGCCCGCCGACACGGTGGGCTCCAGATAGAACACCACGTTAGCTGCCCTGGCGCGCATGGTCACCGGTGATCTTTGCGGTCGAGCTGTAGCAAACTATGCTGACCACGCGAGAATGGACGGTTTCCATAACGGACCCGAGCTTCGAGAACGGCGGTTGAGATTGACTGAGAGGACCAAGGGAAAACAGCCGCCCCCTCAAGAAGGCGGCCGTTCTCACACATGAGGCGCAGAAGCCAACACTAGATCAGGCACGGCAAGAACTGGGCATGTACTTGTTGTTTGCGGCAGCAGTCGGCGCACAGACCCATGTTATAGGATTGCCTGCACTCGCTGTCGGGGTCAAAGTAAACGCAACGCTGGCGGCCTTGGCCGTCATGGTCACTGTGATGACGCCCGTGGCGTTAGCACACGCCAAGCTAGTGATGTTGGCTGTCGCTGCTGCATTTCCCGCCCCCCCTACCAAGTTGACCCCCTGGCAGGCACCTGCGGCAATCACCCCACCGTTGGAAGAAATGTTCTCGGCTACCGTGGCCTTGGCGCTGTCGGCGAAAGCCAAGCCTTCCGTGACCCGGGCCCTGATCGTGTAGTCCGAGTAGGCGGGCAAGGCGACCGCCGCCAAGATGCCGATGATCGCAACCACGATCATCAGTTCGATCAGGGTAAAGCCGCGCTGGGCCTGCTGCTTTAGGCTCTTCAAATTCTTCATGATGACCTCCTGGATTGAGTGAACCAAATTGCTCGAGACGATTGCCAAGCAAGGACATTCTTGCACCACCAGAATGAAGAGTGAAGCCCCCCTCCTAAAAAAATCACCATTTCTGCCACAATTTTTTCTACCGCCAGCCTGCATGCAGCCATGAGCTTATGGCTCGATGGCCTGGTGCATGGTCGGAGTGAGGATGCAGACTTGGCGCCGCCAGCCCAAGTACGAGTGACAAGAAATCGGCCAAATCGTCTGCCGATGAGCCGTAGAGCAGCCCAGAAACGACAAAGCCCGGTCTGAGAACCGGGCCAAGTGCTTGATTTGAATGGTAGGGCGTCACGGACTTGAACCGTGGACCAAAGGATTATGAGTCCCATCAATTAGGCATATCACAGTGTTGATGCATGTTGATAGAACCAAACAAAATCAACAACATACAGGTTTTTCGGTCTGAACTTCTGCGCTTCAGTGTTGATTTATATGCCGGATAATGGGGTACTTCAGTCTGTAAACAGTCTGTAAATCTATCGAGGACTCCAACATGGCTAGGCCGGGCAAAACCGCAGCGATCGACTACACCACCACTCACGACTTGACGCATGGACTGCTTGAGCGCGCAAGCTGTCCGCCCGAGAAGCAGTTTGTGCTGCTAAAGGATGCAGACAAGAAGGGACTGCGCCTGCGGGTGACAAAGGCAGGTGGCAAACACTGGCAGTTCGAGACCCGCCTGAAGCGCCAGCTGATCACGCGCGCCCTGGGGGAGTGGCCCGCCGTCTCGATTGCCGAGGCCAAGGCAGAGGCCCACCGCCTGCGCGGGCTGACGGAGACAGGCACGGACCCCCGCGAGATAGAACGACAGCAACAGGCTGAGCGCGAAGCTGCCAAGGCAGCCGCCGCCGCAGCTAAAGCCCAGGCCGAGCGCGAAGCCGTCGCCCAAGCCTTGACTACAGGTGAAGCATGGGCAGCATATGTTGCAGAGCGCAAGCCGTACTGGGGGGCTTTGCACATCAAGGACCATGAGCGCCTAGCCCGTGCCGGTGGCGAGGTCGCTAAACGTGGCACCCGAGGCCGTGGCGTGACCATTGCCGGGCCACTGCATCCACTGCTGGGACTGGCGCTGCGTGACCTTACGCCGCCAGTGATCGAGGCATGGGCCGTACGCGAAGCACAGACCCGCCCCACTGCCGCTCGGCTGGCATGGCGACTGCTGAAAGCGTTCCTAGGCTGGTGCGCAGAACAGCCGGAATATGCACCTGTAATGTCGGGCACCAACCCCGCCAAGACCAAGAAGGCCCGCGAAGCATTGGGCAAGGCGAAAGCCAAGGATGACTCGTTGCTGAAAGAGCAACTGCCGGCATGGTTTGCCGCCGTGCGCAATATCGGCAACCAGACTGTGGCCGCCTACCTGCAAACGCTGCTGCTGACAGGCGCCCGCCCCGGTGAAGTCCTGGCGATGCGCTGGGAGGACTTGAACATCCAATGGCGCGGCCTGACCATCCGTGACAAGGTAGAAGGCGAGCGAGTCATTCCGCTGACCGCATACGTCCACCACCTGCTGGCCGCACTGCCCCGCCGCAATGAGTTCGTGTTTGCCAGCAACCGCAAGGAAAACCAGCCACTGACTGAGCCCAACCATGCACATGACAAGGCGTGCCAGGTGGCCAGAATTGGTTACCTAACGCTGCATGGCCTTCGCCGTAGCTTCGGCACCCTTTCGGAGTGGCTGGATGTGCCCGCAGGGGTAGTGGCACAGATTCAAGGCCACAAGCCCAGCGCAACCGCCGAAAAGCATTACCGCGTACGCCCGCCTGACCTACTGCGCATTCACCATGAAAAGATCGAAGCATGGGTACTGGAGCAGGCCGGCGTGACGTTCGACCGCAAGACCGAGCCGGGCAAGCTGGTGCTGGCAAAGGTGGCGTAGACCGCCCCGTTAGATTAGAACCTCATCTGGAAAAGGAAGCGGAAATGAGCACGGCATTTGCAAGCATCAAGCAGGGGTTGATGGAAGCGATCGGGCACGCCGAGGGGCGCTCGCCCGAGACCCGCGTTCACCGTCCCAGGCCGGTTGACGTGAAGGCGCTGCGCGCCAGTGTGGGCATGACGCAAGAGCAGTTCGCTGCACGGTTCGGCTTTTCAACGGCGACGCTTCGCCACTGGGAACGGGGTGACCGTTCGCCCAACGGCTCTGCGCTGGTGCTGCTCAACGTGATCGAGCGCAACCCCGAAGCCGTCATAGCTGCGCTGGCTTGACCGCTTGAGGTTTCACGGTCGCAGTCATGACCGAAAACTGGTTCCCTGGCGCGTGGGACACCCTCGAGTACACGCGCCAAGAAGTTGCTGACATCTGCGCTGAGCTGCACCGCAGGTGAGCGTGCAGGCGCGGTGCACGGCCGGCCGCTACGCCCACCTCAAGACTGCTCCGGGCCGGCTGTCGATCAACCGGATCTAACAGTTGCTGTCGCACCTCACGAGCAGCATTCACCGACATCACTGCGTGATCCTCACACCGTGCTGGCAGTCAACACGAGCTTGGCCGGCTTGCCCAGCTTTTATGCGGCTGGACCGCTCTAGAAGCGATAAAAAAGCGGTCACAACTCAGCCTCAGCTCGAGTTTTCGGCAGTTCCACCCTGAAAATCCGGGCTTGGCAGCTGAACCGAAAAAATCAAGATGGAAAATCTCGACGCAGAAAACAAGGCATCGCAAGATGATGATGGCGATCCCGTAGCTCGGGCAACCCTGGCCGCCAGCCAAGCAAAGACACTCGATGAACTCCGGCGCTCCCTCACGGTCACGCTCACCCTGAAGCACAAGCTCTCGGTCCAAGAGGCCGCTGAGGTGATTGGTCGATCACCCAGTTGGGTCTATGCTGCAAGGCAGGCTTACCTCTCAGGCAAGCAGGTTGCCAACCGCAACACTCACGGGGGGCGCCGGAACCAAATACTCACTCGAAGGGAGGAAAATGCCTTTATGAATGAGGTGTGTAGAGAGTTCCGAACAATGAACTTTACCTTGTTCAAGGGCGCCGACTTTACAAGAGAAGATCTTCAGATTCATCTACTTGTGCGCAAAGCGCTTGAGAAGAAGACTGGTCGCAACATCCCGAAGTCCACAGTTTTCGCGTTGATGGAACGAGTTGGTAGGCGCAAGTTCAATGGTTACCATCCTCGTGCTTGGGAGCTGTATGCTTGCGGTAATTTCTTTTTTTGAACTGGACTCCTGGCCAAAAGACGTGACTCACAGTTCTTTCCACGGCAGCTCGCCGCTAACAAGGAAAGGACAAGATGACGAACACCGCCCCCCATGGCCTCGAACAGTTTCGGTTCAGTGCCAAGATCGACTACCTGTCGGTGAAGGGTCTAGCCAAGGGACCCCTGCCTGAACTGCATGGCAAGGCCAAGTGGCCCAGATCGACACCGGGAAAGCTCACCGTACAAGACTGCAGCGCAGCGGACGTTCACACGCTGGCAACGCTGTTCCCGACCGCACTGCTCGACGAGCTCGAAGTCAGCGTTGACGTTCGCACCGCACAGAACCTACCCCCAGACTTGCAGGATCAAGCACTACAGGCGTTCAAGTCGGGGTACGTAGCCAAGCGTCTCAAGCCGACGTTCAGCGAAGGGACGAATAGCGGCTTCCGCGGTGCTTACGACCCCGACCACAAGCGTCTATGTCCCTTCAACCGTAGGGTGCCGAAGGGCAAGGAGCAGCTGCTATATGGGCATCGCAACGACGGTGCCCAGGTGAAGTGCTACTACAAGAAAACCGACAACGGACGCGACCTCCAGCGTCAGGAGCGCAGCGTCCGGGTCGAGGTTCGACTTGGCCAGCAGGGTCTGGATCAGCATGGCGTTCTCCATCTGACGGACTTGACCGTCTTCAAGTTCCGAAAGCAGTTGATGCCGTACTTCACCCATGTTCACGGCTCACGCCACCGCAGGGTGCGCCAAGCGAAGACAAAGCCACTCCTTGCAGTGCTTCAGGGCAAGCAGGACCAGATTGATCAGGCTCACTGGGAAAAAGTCGGCGTGGGAAGCTTTCAGCGCGGCGGGAAACGTGAGGCAGCTGCATTGGTGTTGAAGCGCGACATCGAGCTGAACAACCGCATCGGCCAAGCATTGGGCCGTCTGGAGAGGTCGTTTTCTGTCAAGAAATTCGTGCGCGAGCAAGAATCTTCCTGAAGCAAAAACCTCGCTTTAACACCGTTCTATGCAGGTTGCCGAGCATTCCGGTAAGTCACGTATGACTTACTAATTAGAGCATGCCCCATGGACTGCTGCCGGCACTACCCAACCAGCTTCGTTTTACACCAGATTTCTCTGTCCAATATGTTGAACTTCGACCACATCACCCCCATCGAAAAAGAAATCCGCATTGCTGTTGATACTGCCACTGCCGCATATCATCTGAACCGGCAACCTCAGACGCTGCGTAGCTGGTCTAGCAAAGAGAATGGTCCGATTCGTCCGATCTACATCAACGGTCGCATGGGCTGGCCGGTAGCTGAAATCCGTCGCATTCTGGGATGTGTTCCCGCAGACAATGATACCCGGTACAAGTTCAGCGCCTAAGTCCACGCCAATTCTTAAAACTCAGCGTCATTCCTGAAAAATTCTGCTCGTAGCCATGGAAAAAGACAGAGTTGCCATCCTTGTTGAAAACGTAACCGACATGACCGACGTAACCGACCGCTGCATCACTCCCCAAGAAGTCACTTTTCCGTTGGAGTCAGGCTCAGCCACGATCAAAGGCAAGGCTATTTCAACTTTGAAAAATATAACTGACGCTTCTGAAGCGGATATTGTTGGTGGTGACCATGCACAACCAAAAGTCATGAAGACCGAGATTTTGATAGGCTCCGGTCAAGTTCGTAAGGCATTGACTGAGGCTGAGCTCGCGTTGGCACAGTCTGGCCGTTATTTCCAACGAGATGGGCGAATCGCGGAAGTTTTACAGCTACCGGGTGATGGCTCGTGGTGCATCAAGGATCTTGACGAGCTGGGAGTGCTTCATGCCTTGGCTGGACTGACGCAATGGATGCGCCCGGACAATAAAGGATCATTAAAGTACGTTGACCCTCATCCTCTCGTGTGCAAAATGCTCTCCCGGGTTGGTCAATTCGAGTACCTTCAGGTGCTCAACGGATTGGCGTTCCAGCCTCACTTGAGACCAGATGCGACAATCTGCAATGTTCCCGGCTATGACGAGAAAACAGGACTCTTTGGAGTATTCAACGTCGATGATGTCATAGTACCGGAAGCACCGACAATGGAAGATGCTCGGACGGCACTGGCTTGCCTGCAAGGCTTGATTGAAGAGTGCGCTGTAGCAACGCCAGTTGACCGATCTACTACCATTTCCGCGATGTTGACGGCAGCAGTGCGTCCTGGTTTGCCAACGGCACCGATGTTTCATGTCAAGGCGCACCAGATGGGAACGGGCAAGAGTTTTCTTTGCCAGTTGATCACAGCTTTTTCCAGTGATAAGTCGGGGGCTCCGGTCTCGTTTCCGCGCAGTGAAGGCGACTGCAAGAACTTGCTGCTGTCCCAGTTCAAGCGTTCGCCGCCAGTGATCGACTTCGACAACCTGACCAGTGACATACCGGCGTATGCCAGCTTGTGCACGGCGCTGACATCTGAATGGCTGGAGGGGCGACTGCTCGGCGGAAACACGATCGCCCGGGTCAGCACAAGAACGCTCATGTTGAGCAGTGGCAACAACGTGGGGCCGTCTGCCGACATGGCACGCCGAACCCTGACCATCTTGCTCGATTCGGCGACGGAAGTCCCTGCGGCGCGTAAGTTCAAGCGCCCCAATTTGATGACGGAGGTGCTCCGGGATCGCAACAGGTACATCAGTGCAGCGCTTACGATCGTGAAAGCATGGGTGGTGGCTGGACGACCGATGACTGAATGTCCTCCATTGGGCAGTTTTGGCCAATGGTCAGATTGGTGTCGTCAGCCCTTGCTGTGGTTGGGTTGCCCTGATCCGGTCGAGTCGGTTTTCAAGGCGCTGGAGGACGATCCCGAACGCCAGCTATTGGGCAGGATTCTGGAAGGGTGGCAGGTTCGGTTGGGGAGTGGTCCAGTTCTGGCGCGTGAAGTGACTCAGACGGCAATAAGCAAGCTGGCTGTAGACGATGATCTGCACGACTCCCTGATAGAAGTCAGCGGCGGGCAGGGTTCGGTGAACCAGCGCAAACTGGGGCGATGGCTGTCTCGTAATGAGGGACGGGTGGTTAACGGCAAGCGACTGATGCGAGCGCCGAAGTCCCGGAACGTGGAGAGCTGGCAGGTCGTGTCGGTTTAGTCGCTTTTGTCGGTTTGGTCTGCGCCATCCGCGAGCCACGGATCGCTGTCCAGAAGACTGTGACCCGGTCGTCGGAGGCACTGAACATTTTCGGTATCCGCCCCCATTTAATTGAGTTCATCAAGGCATTGCCTTATACCTAGGTCTTGTGGGCTACCTACAATACATGTGTTCGCTCAGAGAAATCTGACGATCCGGAAGGTAGGAGGGTAAACCAACGGCGGTCCGGGCCTGGAACAAAATCACCGCAAGACGGAACTCAATGGCGGTGGGGGCGGGGGCTAACGGCTTGCAGAACCCTAGAGTGGCAGGAAAGCCTTTCCTGATAAGTCTGCGCCGTGGCCAGGGAATCAATCGTACCGAAGGCAAGTCGTGTGCGGCCCACTCAGACGGAAGCGAGCGAGGTCATCCTCGTACAGCGCAGTTGAGACAGGCTCTCAGTCCGAGGCTAGCAATTATGCTGGCCTTGGGAGAGCTTTGTCTTCACCGGAAACAATAAGAAGAAAGAGAAATAAATGACCAAGAAAATAAGTAAATCTACTCGCAAGAAGAAAGATGATTTGGCTGCGGCGCTTGCCCTTTTGCAGACTATCATGAAGGGAGCAGGACTCACCGAGGAAGCGTTGCTCAGCGAACCAGAATTACTGGACCTCAGCTTTGAAGTTCCTGAACTTGACATCGATGACGCCCTTTTCAGCACGATGCCAGACTGGAAGTCGCCTACAGTTTCCAAAGCACCGCTACCTGTAAGTGGCAAGCGTCCCATTTCCATCCGAATCGATGGGCGCGTTCTCTTGGCGTTCCGGGAGCAGGCAGAGAAGACCGGAACTCCCTACCAAACGCTGATCAATCGCGCACTGCAAGACGCTGCGGACACGTTCACATAGCCGATTCAACGCGCTGACTGCGCCGGGCTAGGAACAAGCCCAGACGGTCATCTGCTCCTACAGAGTTAGCGATTCCTGTGCGGCTCTAGCCGTCTTCAAGAACAGGACAGGCACTGAGAAGTCGCCATCCCAGACCTTGGTGGTGCGGGCGCGATGCGATGGACAGCGTGGGAGCTGCATCTTCCCTATAAGAAACGGGAAAGGTTCTGGGGCTAGCTGACTTTAAAAAGCCCAACTTCTCACGAGCTGTATATACACCAACCCGCCCTGTCCTGGACATGTCCCGGGACGCAGTAGCCTGGTCCAGGCAGACAGAAATTCTCATTTTGGATGTATGCAGGGACAACTGTGAGGCCCGGAGGTGGGCGTCATCTCGTAAGCCACATGCCGCAATGCGATACTTCAGTTGTCAAAAACTAAACATTTTCTGTCATGGATTTTCTTGCCTTTCTGCTGTTTCTGGCGCTCGTCTACAGCGTCGTCAAGTGGCTCAACAGTACCACCCGCACCCGCAAGGCCGAGGCCGAGCTCAAGCAGCAGCGCACCAAGAGCGACGAACTGGCGGCCAACATCCAAAGCCTGGAGGCAAAACTGCATGATGCCCGGCAGACGATCGATGAGCTGAGTCCATACCTGCCTATCAAGGATGCCGAGCAGGAGGCGAAGCGAATCGTGAACGCCGCTGTCGAAAGCGCAGACCAGATCAAGGCAACAGCCCAGGAAGTTATGGATCGGGCACGGGCAGCTGCCAAGATGCAGCAGGCAGACGCTAACAACTCGATCACCGCTGCGCATGAGCAAGCCCATGCCATCGTGCAGCGCGCCAATCAAGAGGCCGTGCAGATCAAAAGCCAGGCCAAGGAAGCCCTGGACAAGGCCCGTACCAAGGCTGACGAGCGGCTGGCCGAGGCGCAGAAGCAGGTTGCGGGCGCGCACGACCAAGCGCAGGCCATCATCCTGAAGGCTAAACGGGAAGCCGAGCAGATCGCCGGCGACGCCTACGTGGCGCTACAGCAGGCCGACTCGCTGCAAAAGACGCTGCAGGCGATGGAGGGTGCAGTCAAGGGCTATGGCGATGCCTATATCGTGCCGACGCACAGCCTGCTCGATGACCTGGCTGATGAGTTCTCGCACACCGACGCCGGCAACAACCTGCGCCGGGCGCGGGAGCACACCCGCAACCTGGTCCTCAGCCGCACGGCGGCGAACTGCGACTATGTGGAAACCGCCAGGCGCGAAACGGCTATCCGCTTCGTGATCGATGCCTTCAACGGCAAGGTCGACTCCATCCTGAGCCGGGTCAAGAGCGACAACGTCGGCACGCTGGAGCAGGAAATCCGGGGGGCCTTCCAGCTGGTGAACCACGATGGCGCGGCCTTCCGCAACGCGCGGTTGAACAGCACCTACCTGGAGGCTCGACTCGACGAGCTGCGCTGGGCGGCGACCGCGAAGGCGCTGCAGGAGCAGGAGCGTGAAGAGCAGCGACGACTGCGCGAGCAGATCCGCGAGGAAGAGCGCGCACGCAAGGAGTTCGAGCGCGCGATGAAGGAGGCAGAGAAGGAAGAAGCGGCGATCCAGAAGGCGATGGAGAAGGTGCAGGCCCAGGTGCAGAAGGCCAGCGCGGAGCAGAAGGCAGCGTTCGAGGCCCAGCTGGCCGAGCTGGCTGAGAAGCTGCGGCAAGCCGAGGAAAAGGGCCAGCGTGCCCTGTCCATGGCGCAGCAGACCCGGGTCGGCCATGTCTACGTGATCTCGAACATCGGCTCGTTCGGCGAGAACGTCTACAAGATCGGCATGACGCGGCGACTGGACCCACTGGACCGCGTTCGCGAGCTGGGCGATGCCAGCGTGCCATTCGAGTTCGACGTGCACGCCATGATCTACAGCGAGGATGCGCCGAAGCTGGAGAAATCCTTGCACAGCCACTTCATGCGCGCGCAGGTCAACAAGGTCAACCCGCGCAAGGAGTTCTTCCGTGTCGGCATCAACGAAATCATGGAGCACGTCGATGGCAGCGGCATCCAGGCGCATTGGACACTGGCGGCCAAGGCGGCGAGCTTCCGGGAGTCTCAGCGCATTGAGCAGGCACTGCTGAGCAACAGCGACGAAGCCAAGCGCTGGACCGAAACCCAAGCTCAGGCGATCGAGACCGACGAGGTGCAGGAAGAAGCCGAGACGACGTGAACCTCAAACCAGCAAGCACGCAAAAACAGCAGTTCTTGGTTTGGGTGCATGAATGTGGCTGATTTCAGCTCCTTCTTCCAGTACGGTAGGATCGAACAAGTTTCAGTTTGAGAACTTGCCTTTCCTCTGGAGGCTACCCTGATCTCGTCCGAACCAGATGTGGTTCCGGTGTGGACTCAGGACCTAAGATCCAGGACCAGCATTTGCTCATCCTGCACAGACAAGAACACGCCCCCATGCTCGACGACATCAAGAAAACCCTGTGGGCCACGGCCGACAAGCTGCGCGCCAACATGGACGCGGCCGAATACAAGCACCTGGTGCTGGGCCTGATCTTCCTCAAGTACGTCAGCGACACCTTCACCGCGCGCCAGGCCGAGGTGCAGGCCCGGCTGCAGAACCCGGAAGACGAGTTCTACTACGCGGGCGCCACGCCGGAAGACCTGGCTACCGAGCTGGAAGACCGCGACTACTACAAGAGCGCCAACGTGTTCTGGGTGCCCGAGGGCGCACGCTGGGAGACGCTGCGCGCGCTGGCCAAGAACCCCGAGATCGGCAAGTTCATCGACAACGCGCTGACCATCATCGAGGGCGAGAATCCCAAGCTCAAGGGCATTCTCGACAAGCGCTACGCCCGCGCGCAACTGCCTGACGGCAAGCTGGGCGAGCTGGTGGACATGATCTCGACCATCGGCTTCGGCACCGACGCCGCAGTGGCGCGCGACGTGCTGGGCCAGGTCTACGAATACTTTCTGGGCATGTTCGCCAGCGCTGAAGGCAAACGCGGCGGCCAGTTCTACACGCCGGCCTCCATCGTCAAGACACTGGTCGCGGTGCTGGCCCCGCACCAGGGCAAGGTGTATGACCCATGCTGCGGCTCGGGCGGCATGTTCGTGCAGTCCGAGAAATTCATCGAAGCCCACGGCGGCCGGATCGGCGACGTTTCGATCTACGGCCAGGAAGCCAACCCGACCACCTGGCGGCTGGCGGCGATGAACCTGGCGATCCGGGGCATCGACTTCAACCTGGGGCGCGAGCCGGGCGACACCTTCACGCGCAACCAGCACCCGGACCTGCGCGCCGACTTCATCCTGGCGAACCCGCCGTTCAACATCAGCGACTGGTGGCACGGCAGCCTGGAAGGCGACCCGCGCTGGCAGTACGGCGACCCGCCGCAGGGCAACGCCAACTACGCCTGGCTGCAGCACATGCTGCATCACCTCAAGCCCACCGGCCGCGCGGGCATCGTGCTGGCCAACGGCAGCATGAGTTCCAGCCAGAACAACGAAGGCGTGATCCGCGCCGCAATGGTCGAGGCCGACGTGGTCGAGGTGATGGTGGCGCTGCCCGGGCAACTGTTCTTCAACACCCAGATCCCGGCCTGCCTGTGGTTCCTGGCCAAGAGCAAGAAGCGCAAGGGCGAAGTGCTGTTCATCGACGCCCGCAAGCAGGCCAGGATGATCAGCCGCGTACAAGCCGAGCTGGACGACGCAGCCATCCAGCGCATCGCCGAGACCGTGGCCGCCTGGCGCGGCGAGGTGGAAGCAGGCGCGAGCATCACCAAATACCAGGACCAGCCGGGCTTCTGCCGCAGCGTGCCGCTGGCCGAGATCGCGCAGCACGGCCATGTGCTGACCCCGGGCCGCTACGTGGGCGCCGAGGCGGTCGAGGACGATGACGAAGCCTTCGACGAGAAGATGCGCAAGCTGACCGAGAAGTTGGGCGAGCAGATGGCCCGGGGTGCCGAACTCGATGCGCTGATCAGGCAGAAGCTGGCCGGACTCGGCTACGAATTTTGAAAACGAGGAACTACCATGAGCCTCAACGTTGAACACCTCTTGCGCACCGCCGACACACTGGAGCAAGCCCTGCTGGCACTGCAAGGCTGCACCGACCCCACCGGCGTGTTGTACGACCTGTACCGCAACGCGGCCATCAAGAGTTTTGAGCTGTCTCTGGAAACAGCGGGCAAGCTGATGCGCAAAGCGTGCAAAGCGTTTGGCGGCAGCCCGCGTGAGGTGGACAAGCTGGTTTTCAATGACGTGCTACGCCAATCTGGAAAGCATGGCATTCTGGATTTGCCTGCCGTGGAGCGTTGGTTGTCTTATCGCGCCAACCGCAACAACACCGCACACGACTATGGCGTGGCGTTTGCCGATGAAACCCTGACGCTGCTGCCAGCCTATGTGCGCGACGTGCGTGCCGTGGCGGCCAAGCTGCAAGAGGTGTTCGATGCCGCCGCGTGATTTTGCTTGCCTGCAGTTGCAAGCCCGGCACTGGGCGTTGTTGCGCGATTTGCTGGCACGCCATGCGCCGCAGGCCGAAGCCTGGGCCTATGGTAGCCGCGTGGATGGCACGGCGCACGAGACCAGCGATCTGGACGTGGTGCTGCGCTACCCTGGCGACTTGAGCCAAGACGTACCCGGCTGGGATGACTTGAAAGAGGCGATCCAGAACAGCCGCTTGCCGATCCTGGTGGATTTGCACATGTGGTCACGCTTGCCACAGTCGTTCCATGCCAATATCGAAGCCGGTTATGTGGTGTTGCAAGCCGGTCGGGACGATGAGGATCAATTGGGCAACAGCCTGTTGCCCAATATAAAACCACCCGAGCGGGAACGGGGCCTGGAGACAGACGGCGATGCTGCCGCAGAAGCTGGGAGAGCTGGGGTATGAGTTCTGATTGGCCGCTGGTGCGCCTTGGTGATCATGTCGATTCTTGTCTAGGCAAGATGCTCGATGCCAAGAAAAACAAAGGAATGCCGCAGCAATACCTTGGCAACAGTAATGTTCGATGGGGTACGTTTGATCTTGTTGATTTGGCCGAAATGAAGTTCGAGCTTCACGAGGAGGAGCGCTACAGCCTCCATCCTGGTGATCTGGTCGTGTGTGAGGGCGGTGAGCCTGGACGCTGTGCCATCTGGACAGGTTCGCCTGGCATGAAAATCCAGAAGGCTCTTCATCGCATCAGGCCGAAAGATACGCTCGACAACTATTACCTGTTCTACTGGTTCTGCCTTGCCGCGAAAACAGGAACGCTGGAGCCCTACTTCACAGGTACAACCATCAAGCACCTAACCGGAAAGGCCATCACTGCACTGGAGGTACCATTGCCACCAGTTTCGATTCAAAGGTCGATTGTTGACATCCTGAAGTCGCTCGACGACCGCATCACCCTCCTGCGCGAAACCAACGCCACGCTCGAAGCCATCGCCCAGGCGCTGTTCAAGTCGTGGTTCGTCGATTTCGATCCCGTGCGCGCCAAGATGCAGGGTCGCGCCCCCGAAGGCATCGATGAGGACACTGTGGCACTGTTCCCGGATGCCTTTGAAGAGTCGGAGTTGGGGGCGGTGCCGAGAGGGTGGCGTACCGCTGAGTTTGGGGAAATTCTGGAGTTGACCAAGGGTTGCTCATACAAGGGCGATGGATTATCCGAATTTAATGGCGCCTACATGTTCAATTTGGGTTGCTTTAATGCGCATCGGATTTTCGCCACTCAGAAAGTTAAGCGCTACACCGGAGATTACAAGCCCCATCATGAGGTAGTCGCCGGGGATCTAATCATTGCCAACACTGACATGACACAGTCGCGTGAAATTCTCGGACGCCCTGTGTTTGTTCCAGATGGCATGACGCCTGGCTTCATATCTCATCATGTTTTCAGGGTAAAAGTTAAAGTGGGTGAAACTAGGCAAGCTGAAGCCCTGCGTGCTTTCATATTTTTTGCTTTGCAGCAGAATTCATTTCGGGAGCGAGCTATTGGATTTGCGACAGGGACGACAGTGCTCGCGCTCCCTGCGGCAGCGGTACTAGGAAGTCCGATCTGTCTTCCAACGGAACAAACCCTTGAAAAGTTTTCGGATGTAGTAAGGCCCATCTTTCAAAAGATTCGAGAAAACGAAAAGCAAGCTGATCTTTTCTCAGATGCACGCGACACCCTGCTGCCCCGCCTGATCTCCGGCCAGCTCCGCTTGCCCGAGGCCCAAGCCGAACTGGAGGCCGTCGATGCCGTTTGACCGCCTGCAACCCTACAACGACCTGCCCTTGCTGCCACCGTCCGCCGAGCTGGAAACCAAGGCTGTGCTCAAGCAGGCGATCGCGGCCAACCGCGTGCTGGCCAACCTGCGCGGGCTGGCGGCGCAGATTCCCAACCAGGGGGTACTCATCAACAGCATCGTGCTGCAGGAAGCGCGGCTGTCGTCCGAGATCGAGAACATCGTCACCACCAACGACGAGCTGTACCGCGCCGACGCCGACGCCGACGGCAAGACCGACCCGCACACCAAGGAGGTTCTGCGCTACCGGCAGGCGCTGAACCATGGCTTCCGGGAACTCCGCACCCGCCCGCTGAGCACCAACCTGTTCATCGACATTGTCCGCATCATCAAGGAGGTGGACTTTGGCGTGCGTCGGGTACCCGGCACGGCGCTGAAGAACGCCCAGGGCGAGGTGATCTACACGCCTCCGGTCAGCGAAGCGGTCATCCGCGACAAGCTGTCCAACCTGGAGCAGTTCATCCACGCGCGCGACGAACTCGACCCGCTGGTCAAGATGGCCGTGATGCACTACCAGTTCGAGGCTATCCACCCCTTCGAGGACGGCAATGGCCGAACCGGACGCATCCTGAACCTGCTCTACCTGGTGGAGCAGGGTCTGCTGGACATCCCGGTGCTGTTTCTGTCGCGCTACATCATCGCCCACAAGGCCGCCTACTACGAAGGACTGCGTGGTGTCACCGAGCAGCAGGATTGGGAAACCTGGGTCCTGTTCATGCTGCGGGCGGTCGAGAGCACGGCGCAGCAGACCTTTGATCAGGTCACCCGCATCCGCGCGCTGATGGAACAGGTGCGCGAGCAGGTACAGCAGCAGGCACCGGGCATCTACAGCAAGGACTTGATCGAGGTCATCTTCCGGCACCCGTACACCAAGATTCAGTTCCTGGTGGACGCCAACATTGCCAAGCGCCAGACGGCTTCGAGCTACCTGCAGACCCTGGCTGGCCTGGGTTTCCTGCGCCCGAGCAAGCAGGGCCGCGAGATGTACTACATCAACGACGCCCTGTTTGCCGAGCTGGTGAAGTGACGATGCGATCGACATGTTGCCGGGATATGTCGATTTCGTCCGAAAAAATAAACATATTCACCCGTCATGTCGATGGTGTGAACATGAGAGAAAACTGAGCCATGACTGAAGACCAGCTCGAACCACAAGTGGAGAAAGGTCCGGCATGAAACAGCCGCTCAGCAAGCTCGTCCGGGTTCCGATGCGTGAAGCCTGGAAGCACGAAGCCAACGACTTCACGCCCTGGCTGGCCGAGGAAGACAACGGCGGGTTCTGCTACGACCCAGAGGCCCGAGTCAGCGCCAAGGATTGCGTGATGAAGATGACGGGCAATCGTGCCAAAGAGCTCGAAAACCTGACCCAATAAAGTATCGTTCAGAAAGCTCAACATGGCACTCTGGCTGGTCCGCGCTGGCAAGTACGGCGAACACGAACCCCGGTTCTTTCAGGACAATCGTGTCTATCTGACCTGGGAGGAGTTCACGGGCACCGACCTCTCGGTGGCCAAGGACTACGAGGGCATCAAGTCCCTCATGCAGCAACAGTACCCTGGCGAGCCAGCACGCCGCATCGGAAACTGGTCAGGTCAGGTGTGGGCTTTCGTGCTCGCCACGCAACTGGGCGACTGGGTGGTGGTGCCTCGCAAGAGTAACGGCAGCATCGCAGTGGGAGAGGTGAAGTCGGGCTATACCTTCGATCCGGGAAATGCCCCCATGTATCGCCACTACCGTACAGTGCAGTGGCTCAACACCGATGTGCCTCGCAGCTCCTTCGACCAAGACCTGTTGTATTCGTTGGGCGCCATCATGACGGTGTGCGAGATCAAGCGAAACGATGCGGAAAAGCGTATCCGTGCCATGAGCAAGAATGGCTGGCATTCGGTACCCGTGGCGCCAGTCAGCGTGGGTAAAGTCGCCAAGGACGTCAACCAACCAGATGACGAAGCCGAGGTCGATTTGGAGCAACTGGCTCGTGACGCGATTGCCAGGGTCATCATTCAGAAGTTCAAGGGCCATGGCATGGCGCGTCTTGTGGAGGCAGTACTCAAGGCACAGGGCTTCACCACCTACCTCAGCCCCGAGGGGCCGGACAAAGGCATCGATATTCTGGCAGCAGGTGGCGCGTTCGGTTTCGACAGCCCACGTATTTGCGTCCAAGTGAAGTCGGGCGACACGCCTGCTGACCGACCCGAGTTCACCCAGTTGATCGGTGCCATGCAAAGCGTGAGTGCGAACCAGGGCCTGTTCGTGTCATGGTCGGGATTCAAACCTACCGTCCTCAAGGAGGTGCCCACCCAGTTCTTCAAGGTCAGGGTGTGGAACCAGGAGGATCTGATCGAAAAATTGTTAGAAAACTACGAAAAGCTGGATCAGGATATCCAGGCAGAACTGCCGCTCAAGCGCATTTGGACTATCTCACTTCCAGAATCATGACCCGTATCACGCTCGGAAACATCGGGAACTACTTTTCTTTGGTGCTGGCGATTTTTTCACTTGCTGTACTGGTGTACTTCGCACAGCAGTTTTGGTCTACGCAAAATCCAGATTTCGCCAATGCTTTCACTGGCGCTGGCGCGGTACTGGCGGCATCAATTTCAGCATTGGTTTCCTTTCGTACTATTTCAATAGCTGAGGAAGCTCAGAAGCCGTATCCATATCCGTATATAGACACGCAGAGTCGCCATGGCCTGGCGTTGATTAAGATAAAAAATGCTGGGGGTAGTGCTGCACACCACGTTTACATTGAATGGGAAGGCTCAGTACCAAAACTTAGACAGTCGAGCGGTCCTGAGGAGGCTGAACCTATTCATTTCGCAGGTGATGACGCACATGCCATCGCGGTTTTGATGCCCGGGGAAGAGCAAGCAACCATGCTGGGAGCGAGTCACTGGGTAGCAAAGAAAATCAAAATGCTTGAGAAGGAGCTGCGAGGCCAAGTTGTTTTCCGCGACATCAAAGGTAACCTTCACAGACAGCCTTTCTATATTGAGACTTCTTTCTTTCAGTGGTCACTCGTAGATGAAACTGAATTGCTTAGGGCGCAGTACGCTGTGAGCATGATTCCGGATGCCTTGGCGAAAATTAACACGTCACTGACAAAAATCAGCGAGCACACCAAGCCATGACCGAAGATCAACTCGAACAGGAAACCCTGGGCTGGCTGTCCGAGCTGGGCTATGCGGTCCACAGCGGCTACGACATCGCCCACGACGGCCCCAACCCGCAGCGCGCCAGTTACCGCGAGCTGGTGCTGGCTGGCCGCCTGCGCGAAGCCATCGCGCGCCTGAACCCCCAGGTGCCCACCGCCGCCCGCGAGGACGCGCTGCACCGGGTGCTCAACCTCGGCATCCCGTCGCTGCTGTCAGCCAACCGCGCCTTCCACAAGCTGCTGGTGGCCGGCGTGCCGGTGCAGTACCAGCGTGATGGCGAGACGGTCGGCGACTTCGTGCGCCTGCTAGACTGGTCGGACGCGACCCGCAACGAATATTGGGCGGTCAACCAGTTCAGCATCAAGGGCGCGCACCACACGCGCCGGCCCGACATCATCCTGTTCGTCAACGGCCTGCCGCTGGTGCTGATCGAGCTCAAGAACCCGGCCGACGAGGCAGCCGATATCTGGAAGGCTTACGACCAGCTCCAGACCTACAAGGCGCAGATCCCCGATGTGTTCCAGTACAACGAGGTGCTGGTGATCTCGGACGGCACGGACGCACGGCTGGGCTCGCTGTCTGCGAATGCCGAACGCTTCCAGCAGTGGCGCACCATAGACGGCGTCAACCTCGACCCGCTGGGCGAGTTCAACGAGCTCGAAACCCTGGTGCGCGGTGCCCTGGCCCCCCGCTATCTGCTCGACTACCTGCGCTACTTCGTGCTGTTCGAGGACGATGCTCATCTGGTCAAGAAGATCGCCGGCTATCACCAGTTCCACGCGGTGCGCGCCGCCATCGAGCATGTAGTGGCGGCATCCCGGGCCGACAGCGCGGCGAATATCCGCGGCAAGGGTGGCGTGGTCTGGCACACCCAGGGCAGCGGCAAGAGCATCACCATGACCTGCTTTGCCGCGCGCGTGATGCAGGAGCCCGTGATGGCCAACCCGACCATCGTCGTCATCACCGACCGCAACGACCTCGACGGCCAGCTCTTCGGCGTCTTCAGCCTCGCCAATGACCTGCTGCGCGAGACCCCGGTGCAGGCCACCACCCGCCAGGAGCTGCGCCGACTGCTCAGCCATCGGCCCTCGGGCGGCATCGTCTTTGCCACCATCCAGAAGTTCATGCCCGGCGAGGACGAGGACCTGTTCCCCGTGCTGTCCGAGCGGCATAACATCGTCGTGGTGGCCGACGAGGCACACCGCACGCAGTACGGCTTCGAGGCCAAGCTCAGGACGCGCAAGGTGTCGGGCGCCAGCTTTGGCGCTCTGACCAGCAGCGACGGCACGGACACGGCTCACGCGGCGACTGCCGAATTCACCCCGCCCGAGTACAAGACCACCTACCAGGCGGGCTACGCCCAGCACCTTCGCGATGCGCTGCCGAATGCCACCTTCGTCGCCTTCACCGGCACGCCCGTGTCCAGCACCGACCGCGACACCCGCGCCGTGTTCGGCGACTACATCCATGTCTACGACATGCAGCAGGCCCGGGAAGACGGCGCCACGGTCGCGATCTACTACGAGAGCCGGCTTGCCAAGTTGAAGCTGAAACAGGAAGACCTGTCGCTGATCGACGACGAGGTCGATGAGCTGGCCGAGGACGAGGAGGAAAGCACCCAGGCCCAGCTCAAGAGCCGCTGGGCCGCGCTGGAGAAGGTGGTCGGCGCCGAGCCGCGCGTAGCCAGCGTCGCGGCCGATCTGGTCGCCCACTTCGAGGAGCGCAACAAGGCCCAGGACGGCAAGGCCATGGTCGTGACCATGAGCCGCGACATCTGCGTCCACCTTTACAACGAGATCGTCAAGCTGCGCCCCGACTGGCACAGCGACGACCCGGAGCTCGGCGCGATCAAGATCATCATGACCGGCAGCGCGAGCGACAAGGCGCTGCTGCGCCCGCATATCTATGGCAGCCAAATCAAGAAGCGGCTCGAGAAGCGCTTCAAGGACCCGGCCGACCCGTTGCGCCTGGTCATCGTGCGTGACATGTGGCTAACCGGCTTCGACGCGCCGTGCGTCCACACCATGTACGTGGACAAGCCGATGAAGGGCCACAACCTGATGCAGGCCATCGCCCGCGTCAACCGGGTTTTCAAGGACAAGCAGGGCGGCCTGGTGGTGGACTACATCGGCATCGGCAACGAGCTGAAAGCCGCGATGAAGGAGTACACCGCCAGCAAGGGCCGCGGCAAGCCCACGGTCGATGCCCACGAGGCGCTGTCCGTCCTGCTGGAGAAGCTCGACGTGCTGCAGGCCATGCTGCACGGCTTCGACTACAGCGGCTTCCACACCGGAGGCCACAAGACGCTGGCGGGCGCGGCCAACCATGTGCTGGGCCTGAAGTCAGAAACCAAGGACAAGAACGGCAACTCGGTCCGGGACGGCAAGAAGCGCTTCGCCGACGCGGCGCTGGCCATGAGCAAGGCATTCAGCCTGTGCTGCACCCTGGACGAAGCCAAGGCAGTGCGTGACGAGGTCGCCTTCTTGCAAGCGGTCAAGGTGATCCTGACCAAACGCGATATCAGCCTGCAGAAGAAGACCGACGAGCAGCGCGACCTGGCGATCCGCCAGATCATCAACCAGGCGGTGGTGAGCGAGTCGGTAGTGGACATCTTCGACGCTGTCGGGCTGGACAAGCCGAACATCGGCCTGCTCGACGAGGACTTCCTGGCCCAGGTGAAGAACCTGCCCGAGAAGAACCTGGCGGTCGAGCTGCTGGAGCGCCTGCTTGAAGGCGAGATCAAGGCCAAGTTCGCCACCAACGTCGTGCAGCAGAAGAAGTTCAGCGACCTGCTGGCTAACGTCATCACCCGTTACCAGAACCGCAGCATCGAGACCGCGCAGGTGATGGAAGAGCTGGTCGAGATGGCCAGGAAGTTCAAGGCCGCCGCCAGCCGAGGCGAGCAGCTGGGCCTGAGCGACGACGAGGTCAAGTTCTACGACGCGCTGGTGATCAACGAGTCAGCGGTGCGCGAGCTGACCGACGAGACGCTCAAGAAAATCGCACACGAGCTGACCGAGAACCTGAAGAAGAACATCAGCGTGGACTGGGCCCAGCGCGAGAGCGTACGTGCCACGCTGCGTCTGATGGTCAAGCGGGTGCTGCGCAAGTACAAGTACCCGCCGGATCAGGCCGAGGAGGCGGTGGAGCTGGTACTGCAGCAGGTCGAGACGCTGGGGGAGGCTTGGGTTTGACGGACACATTTCCGCAAGTGCCAAACATTAATTCAATAGTAAAATTTCTAAATAACAAATGTTTTTAATGGGATAGAGAAAATTTAATCATGGCAGTTAAATTCAATTTAGAGTCGTCTGATCTTGAAAATATCGGCATTATGGCAAGTGTTCCGCACGGCTCCAGTGCAGAAATCAATATGATCGACGTAAAAATCCGAGGCATGGAAAAAGGTCTTGAAGAAAGAGACGAAAATCCAGGAAAAATTCTCGCAACGCTACTTGGAGAGCTGGGAATTCAAGACGATCAGGAAAAGTTAAAAGCCTTCCAAGACCTTGTTTCCTCTCTAAAAGAGACACCAACACAAAGCAAAGAGGCGCTCAAAGAGAAAGTTAAAGAGTCGGCAATTTTTAGACTCCTGGGAAAAGCTGAGCCTATGCTGGGCATATTGTCTTCAGCTGTAGCCCTTGGCATAGACTTAATAAGTATTTAGCCTAAATTCTTATGAATACAGAGCTACAGAACGCGATTCGGCTAGCAATGTGCCGCGGCTGGATAAAAACTATTTCCAAGCCATCTCACATGCCCGAGACAAACAGGATCAGAAGTCTAAGCAGAAGCGGAATCACAATCAGCAACTGCTCAGTCGTTAACTGCAGAACTGCCATTCACATTGAAGGTGGCAATCTGATGATTGATTATTCTCATATTGAAAACTGTGAGACAGCTATCGCTGCATCGGGTGATGCAGTTATTGATGCCTCATACATGAGCATCAATTATTGTAAGACAGTCTTCAAAGAGCTGGACTAGAAGTTAATCCATCTGGTGGCGTCAAATTTAAAAACGGCTTAACGATCATTTTTTAGCCTCCATAAGTCGGAGTTATCGGCGGTTGGATGAATGTAATAAATCGATTGCCACCATTCGCCAAACTTGCTGCGAAGGGCCGTTTACGGCCAAGAGCAGACACAGGAAGTATCTTCCAAAAACGGCTACTGGATGCGGCATCGATTGCTTTCAGGCACGACCCACGTCGGTGTTCGATGTTACGGAGCAGGTCACAGATCCGATGCCACATAGCAGGGCAGTTGCGCTAAAACAAATTTATAACTCAAATGAAAAATCGCTATTATCCTCCTGAATTCAATAAAGATCATTTCAATTGCCCTCTATGTGGCGTCTATGCATCACAGAATTGGCATGAGTTGCAAGCAATGATCCCGCACAGTCACTGGATGGAAACCCCATTCAGATCTTCCCTGTGCGCTCATTGCAAGCAAAGAAGCTATTGGTTTGATGGTCGAATGGTAGTTCCGACTGAAAGTCCTGTTGAACCACCTCATCATGATCTGCCAGATTCATGCCGTTCTGATTATGAAGAGGCCAGAGACATCGCCAGCCGTTCGCCTAGAGGTGCGGTTGCATTGCTTCGCCTTTGCCTCCAAAAGCTCATGCCTCATATTAATGAAGAGGGCAAGAACATTAACGATGACATTAAATCTCTAGTAACGAAAGGGCTTCCCTCGCTTGTACAGCAGGCGCTCGATGTTTGTCGGGTAGTTGGAAATAATGCGGTTCACCCTGGCGAACTGAACATCGACGACACCCCAGAGATTGCGCATCAACTTTTTAAAATGATAAATTTTATCGTTGACGATCGCATCGCTAAACCAAAAGAAATTCAAGCTCTCTACGCTCAACTCCCCCAAGGGGCAATTGATGCTATTGCTAAAAGAGATGGGAAAAAGTGAATTCTGGCCTGAGTTCTAACCACCAATTCCACCGGACCTGCGCAAAGTATCGCGCAGAGCAGAGAATTCAGACGTTTAAATATTTACTTTTCTGTTGACAACTGACCGCACAGGGCCGCAATAAGACGTTTACCTCCAGTCTGCAGTGCATAGCCCAGCCTAGTGGATGAAAAGACGGACTGCCCCCGCCCCACAGGATGGGCATGAAGGTCTGGGACAGCAGTCCCGAGAGCATTAGCGATTTTTCTTCTGATAAGGCTGGTGATTTCACATCATGAAATCTGACGATTTCCACCGTCCCGGAATTCTCAGCGTTAACGATCTAAAAAACTACAATTTTTCTCTGCAAGTCTGTGATTCAATTTAGAAAAATGAGGAGTTAGCGATTTTGGTTCTTTCCCTATATACAACCCTCTCAAAGACAAAGAAGAACAAGTAAAAACCTTTCGCGCGCACGCGAGACCTGGTCAAAGTACGACTCGTTGCCAGAGATCTCGGTGCCAGTTGCGACGATCAGGTCACGCATCGGGCCTGCCAGGGAGGTCACCAACCGGCCCTGAACTGATCTGCCGGCACAAAGCAAGCTCTGCCGTGGCCCGGTCACGCACCAGCTGATCGTTTTAGCTACCGACAAGGTATACGTGCTAGTACCTGGGCGCTGCGTACCCCAGAGAAGGGCTCAAATCGACCCATAGCGCGTTTTCTTTGTGAAGGGCATGAAAGGTTGGTACTCTGGTGTGATCAGGGCTTCTGGCGCATTCTACGACCTTCGGCTCACGATTTGCATCAGCACGTCCAGCGCAGGTCCGCACGACTCCGACTCATCCGATTCACCTACATCCAGTCCAAGCAAGGCTGGAAGCACAAGCAATCTGTCACCCCACCCCTGAATTCCATCAGTCGATTCAATCCACATCAAGATCTTATTATTGCCTGCTGCAGTCCGAGGTTGACTCTCAATAATAGGTCTCAGGTCAGAAATTTTTGACCTGCAACCAACGAAAGGGAACGAATGATGACATTGCAAGATATGGCGGGCAGTCCCGCAGCGACCGTGAGAGAGCAGATCGCTATCAGTCAAGGACGTCTGGGGTTAAGCGACGATCAGCTGGCAGCAGCCTTGGGCTACGAATCTGGCAACCTGGTGGCGTGCATCAAGAAGGGATTGATGCGACTCCCTGCTGGCCGGGTACCAGAACTGGCGCAGGCACTTGAACTGGCCCCGGGGCACCTGATGCGGATGGTGCTCAAGGAACTGGACCCCACTACTCTAGCGGCGATAGAAACATGCTTGGGGCCGCTGCATTTGACCCCGGGTGAGGCACAGTTGATAACGACACTTCGCAAGGAGTCGAAGGGGAAAGGCATTGCACCTATCCTGCACAAGGCAGATTCGCTAGTGGCTGCCTTGGTGACAGGAGAAGCGCAATGACCAGCACGAACAACAATTCCGACACGACTTCGGGTACTGAGCAACCAAAACGCCTTATCGACTACATCGACTCACATAAAAAGGCGAAAGGCTTATCCGATCAACAGATTGCCGAAAAGCTAGGTCTAAAGGAAGCAAGAAACTTGGAACTTCTCAGAAGTGGGCTTGTTATCCCTTCCATGAGCATACTCGCAAATGTATGCTTAGAAATGGATTGGAACATAACAGCTGGACTTATGGCCCTGAGCTCCGATAGAGACTTTGATTTCAACCTAAATATGCTGAAAGCCATACACCCATTCCAAATCAAAAACTATCAAGAGGTACTTGATGCCTGCGATGAAGTCAAAAGTGGCAAAAAGTCATTTATCAAACTTTCGTCCAACGGCATTGAAGTAATCGTGTATAGCGGGAAGTGAAATCATAAATTGACGTGAAGTGAATAGGGTCCGCCATGTATGTGGTGGACCTTCTACCCCTTATGCGGAAGTGGGCTCGTCCTTGGCCCTTGGCGCCGTTTTTCCTGCTTGCCGGGAGAGCTTCCTTATAGGTGGCTTGTGCACAAGTCAGGCCGGTCTGACATGTCACGCGTGAGCCGGTCCAGCAGCTGCTCGACGAGTCCCCTTCTCTCCGAGCGCTGACTGAACCGTCGGGTTGAACGCCCCGCAACCGCCATAGCTCCTGCCCTACGCCGATGAGAGCGTGTGAGGCTCGAGCACCAGGATTGCCCGAGACATGCATCACGGATGCCGCAGCTGTTGCTGCCAGCACGTCTACGGCCTGCTGTGCTCGAAGCCCTCGAACATCCAGCACAAGTCTGCACCCCACGCTACCTCGAAGCGAACCGGCTCGTGCAGAGCGCTGACCATGCCGTTCAAGCCCACGCCGCCATGAGCCCAAGCGCCCTCCCCTAGCTTCCTTCTTTAGTTGGCAAGCAGCCCGGGAACGACTGACTGTGGCCGCACGCCTGAGGCCACATAAGCTGTAAACCCTGTACCGCAGTCTGTAAATAGTCTGTAAGACCACCCAGAAACGAAAAAGCCCAGCTTGAAGGCCGGGCTAAGTCGTTGTTTTTAATGGTAGGGCGTCACGGACTTGAACCGTGGACCAAAGGATTATGAGTCCTCTGCTCTAACCAACTGAGCTAACGCCCCGAACCAAGCCTTAAATTGTAGCGTCTACTTGCCGTGACTCAGCGCATTGCTGACCAGTTTGGCCGTGATGTCGACGATCTGGATCATGCGGTCGTAGGCCATGCGCTGCGGGCCGATCACGCCCAGGGTGCCGACCACCTCGCCGTTGACGGCATAGGGAGCGCTGACGACCGACAGCTCCTCGAACGGCACGATCTGGCTCTCGCCGCCGATGAAGATGCGCACCCCATCGGCCTGGTTCGAAACCTCGAGCAGCCGCATCAGCTGGGTCTTTTGCTCGAACAGGTCGAACATCCTGCGCAAATGGCCCATGTCGTGCGAGAACTCGCTGACCGACAGCAGGTTGCTCTCGCCCGAAACCACCACATCGTCCTGCTCCATCGCCTCGCTGCCGGCGTCGACCGCCTTGACCATCAGCGAGGTGATTTCGCCGCGCAACGCGTCGACCTCGGTCTTCAGGCGCAGGCGTACCTCGTCCATCGCGAGCCCGGCGTAATGCGCGTTGAGGAAGTTGGCCGCCTCCTGCAGCTGCTGCTGGCTGTAGTCGGTCTGGGTGTGGATGATGCGGTTTTGCACATCGCCGTCGGGCGAGACCAGGATCACGAGCACGCGCCGCTCGGACAGGCTCAGGAATTCGATATGGCGAAACACCGAGGGCCGGCGCGGCGTCATGACGACACCAACGAACTGCGACAGGTTCGACAGCAGCAGCGCGGCCTGGCTCAGGACCTGGCGTGGCTGTTCGGCCGCCAGACCCGACCCGGCCAGGCCATCGACCACGGCCAGGCGCTCGCGCCGTACGGTCAGCATGGTATCGACGAACAGGCGATAGCCGCGCGCGGTCGGAATGCGCCCGGCCGAGGTGTGCGGACTGACGATCAGGCCGAGGTCCTCGAGGTCGCTCATGACGTTGCGCACTGTCGCTGGCGACAGTTCCAGCCCGGCTGCGCGCGAGAGCGTGCGCGAACCGACCGGCTCGCCGTCGGCGATGTAGCGCTCGACCAGGGTCTTGAGCAGCAGTTTGGAGCGGTCGTCTAACATGCGGGCCATTGTAGAAAAGCTTGTGATTTAATTTGAGGATGAACCTGCCCACATCAAGCCCGACGCCCACGACAAGCCGGGCTGGCAAATCCCGCTTCCGCCATGTGGCGCTGGTAGGCAAGTATCACGCGGTCGGCTCGCGTGATGCACTCGAGCGCATGGCGCATTTCCTGCACGGCATGGGTTGCGAGGTGTCGATCGAGCGCGAGACCGCGCAGAACACCGGTCTGACGCAGTACAACAGCCTGTCCGCCAGTGGCATCGGCACCTCATGCGACCTGGCGCTCGTGATGGGGGGTGACGGTACCATGCTCGGCATCGGACGCAAGCTGGCGCGCTTTGGCGTGCCAGTGGTCGGCATCAACCAGGGCCGGCTCGGCTTCATCACCGACATCCCGTTCGCCGACTTCGAGACCCATCTGCGCCCGATCCTGCGCGGCGAATACGAGGAGGATCATCGCAGCCTGATCCATGCCAGCGTCTGGCGCGACGGCGACTGCGTGTTCGATACCGTCGCGATCAACGACGTGGTGGTCAACCGCGGCGGCGCACCGAGCATGATCGAGCTGCGGGTCGAGGTCGATGGCCGCTTCGTCGCCAATCAGCGCGCCGACGGCCTGATCATTGCCTCGCCAACCGGCTCGACTGCCTATACCCTGTCGGTGGGCGGCTCGCTGTTGCATCCGGCGATCGACGGCTGGATCATGGCGCCGATCGCGCCGCACACGCTGTCGAACCGCCCGATCGTGCTGCCGGCCAGCGGCGAGATCGCGCTGGTGCTGGTCAACGGACGCGACGCCAGCGCCAATTTCGACATGCAGACTTTCACCAGCCTGTTGCACGGCGATCGTATAACGGTGCGGCGCGCACCCTACAAGCTCTGCCTGCTGCATCCCAAGGGCTGGAGCTATTTCGACACCTTGCGCAAGAAACTGCACTGGAATGAAGGAATGACCACATGAGCCTGCGCCGCATGTCCCTGCGCGATTTCGTGATCGTGCGGGCCCTGGACCTGGAGCTCGAAACCGGCTTTACCGTGCTGACCGGCGAAACCGGCGCCGGCAAGTCGATCCTGATCGATGCGCTGCAGTTCGCCCTCGGCGCACGCGCCGATGCCGGCGTGGTGCGCGAGGGTGCGCCGCGCTGCGAGATCGCGGCCGAGTTCGACCTGTCGGAGCTGGCGCAGCAATGGCTGGACGAGAACGGCTTTGCGATCGAACCCGGCGAAGCGCTGCTGCTCAAGCGCAGCCTGGACAGCCAGGGCCGCAGCCGGGCCTGGATCAACGGCAGCGTGGCGACGGTGGCCCAGCTCAAGGCCCTGGCCGAGGAACTGGTCGACATCCACGGTCAGCATGCCTGGCAGAGCCTGACCCGGCCCGACGCGGTGCGCCAGTTGCTCGACGACTACGGTCGCATCTCAAGCAGCGAACTGCGCGGACTCTGGGCTGACTGGCGTCAGGCGCTGCACGCGCTCGAGCAGGCACGGCAGCAGCAAGCCACGCTGCAGCAGGAACGCGAGCGGCTGCAATGGCAGCTCGGGGAGCTGGCCAAGCTGGCTCCGGCCGCGGGCGAATGGGACGAGCTCAATCTGCAGCATGGCCGGCTGGCCCATGCGCAGGGTCTGATGGATGCCGCGCGCAGCGCGCTGCAGGCACTCGACGAGGAGGAAGGCGGCGCAACCCAGCTGCTGCACCGCGCGCTGCAGGCGCTGCAGGAACAGCAGCATATCGAGCCGCGCTACGGCGAGATCGCGGCCGTGCTGCAGAGCGCGCTGGCCCAGGTCGAGGATGCCTGCCACGACCTGCAACACCATGCCGACCCGACCGAGCTCGACCCGGGCGCGCTCGAGCTGCTCGACCAGCGGCTGGCGCAGTGGCTGTCGCTGGCCAGGCGCTTTCGCTGCCAGCCCGAGGAACTGCCCGAGCGGCTGGCGCAGTGGCAGCGCCAGCTCGCCGAGCTCGACCGCAGCAGCGACCTTGATGCGCTGCAGCTGGCCGAACGGCGCGCGCAGCAGGCCCTGCTCAAGGCCGCCAGCAAGGTCAGCACCGCGCGTGAGCAAGCCGCCGTCCAGCTGTCGCAGGCCATCACGGCCGCGATGCAGGGTCTGGGCATGGCGGGCGGGCGCTTCGAAGCCCGGCTCGTGCCGCTGCCCGAGCCGCAGGCGCATGGAATGGAGAACGTCGAGTTCCTGGTCGCCGGCCACCCAGGCAGCACGCCGCGACCGGTCGGCAAGGTGGCCTCGGGCGGCGAGCTCTCGCGCATCGCGCTGGCGATCTCGGTCACGACCAGCCAGCTCGGCCAGGCGCCAACCTTGATCTTCGACGAGGTCGACAGCGGCATCGGTGGCGCCGTGGCACAGACCGTGGGCCGACTCATGCGCCAGCTGGGACAGGACCGCCAGGTGCTGGCTGTGACCCACCTGCCCCAGGTGGCGGCGAGCGCCGACCACCATCTGTTCGTCTCCAAGCGGCAGGATGATCAAGGCACGGCGAGCGAGGTGCGCGCGATTGCGGACGAGACCCGCGTGCAGGAACTCGCGCGCATGCTGGGCGGCGACAAGCTGTCGGACGCGTCGCTGGCGCACGCCCGTGAGATGCTGTTGCCATGAAACAAAAATCCAAGATGCAGCTGGTGCTGATCACCGGCATGTCGGGCTCGGGCAAATCGGTCGCGCTGCACGCGCTCGAGGACGCGGGCTTCTACTGCGTCGACAACCTGCCGCCCGAACTGCTGGCGGACTTCATCGCGATCGAGCGCGAACACCGGGCCGACCGGGTCGCGATCGCGATCGACGTGCGCAGCGCCAAATCGCTGCCGGGCATGCCGGCGCAGATCCAGAAGCTGCGCAAGGGCGGCCAGCCGCTGACCGTGCTGTTCCTGGACGCGACCACCGACACCCTGGTGCGGCGCTTTTCCGAAACCAGGCGACTGCATCCGCTGTCGATGCGCGACAGTCAGGACCAGCGCCGGGCCCTGATCGAGGCGATCGAGCATGAGCGGGAGCTGCTGTCCGAGCTGCGCGAATATTCGCTCGTGATCGACACCAGCCAGCTCAAGGCTTCACATCTGCGCACGGAAGTTCGCAAGCTGCTCGACCATGAACCGAATTCGCTGACGCTGGTGTTCGAGTCCTTCGGCTTCAAGCGCGGCGTACCGATGGATGCCGACTTCGTGTTCGATGTGCGCATGCTGCCCAATCCGCACTATGAACCCGAGCTCAGGCCGCTGACCGGGCTGGACGCTCCGGTGGCCAATTTCCTGAGCGTGGAGCCCGAAGTGCAGGCGATGCAGGCCCAGATCATCGATTTCGTCGAACGCTGGCTGCCGTCGATGGTGCGCGATCATCGCAGCTATGTCACGGTCGCGATCGGTTGCACCGGCGGCCAGCATCGCTCGACCTATCTGGTGGAAGAACTGGCGATGCATTTCTCGCCGCGCTGGACGGTGCGCCGTCGCCACCGCGAGCTCGACGCGATCAAGCACGCCGGGCCTTGAAACCGAGGCTGGCCTGATCCTGCGCCAGAAGGCAGCGCCGGATCAAGCCGGCAACAGGCGCTCGAGCAGGCTGCGCAGCGGCGCTGGCAGGCCGAGGTCGAGATCGGACTGATGCTGCACCCAGAGCCCAGGCGCAGCACAAGCCGAACCTGGCGCCTCCTGCAGCGCCGCCGACCAGTCGAGTTCCAGCGGACGCAGCACCAGATCGCGGTGCGTGAGCGTGTGACGCAGGGTTTCATGCTCCTGGCGCAAGGCCGGCTCGCCGCCGAACGCCGCCAGGCCTTCAGCGCGCGAGCCATAGGTCGGCAGACTGTAGAGACCGGCCCAGATGCCCTCGGCCGGCCGGCGTTCCAGCCAGACCGCGCCATCGGGCCGGCGCAGCAGCAGCCACCACCATTCGACCGTGCTGCGCTTGAGCTTGCGCGTGCGGACCGGGAATTCGCCGGTCCTGGCCTGCGCGCTGGCCAGACACAGACCGGTGCCGGGACAGGCAGCACAGTCGGGCTTGCTGCGCGAGCACAGGCTTGAGCCCAGGTCCATCAGGCCCTGGGTCCAGGCCACCATCTCGTCATGACTCGGCGCGGCAGGCAGCAGGTCCTGCGCCAGCGCCCAGAGCCGGCGCTCCTGCGCCAGCGTGGCCAGGTCGCCGTCGAAGGCCAGCAGCCGTGACAGCACGCGCTTGACATTGCCGTCGAGGATGGAGATCCGCTCGCCGAAACAGAAAGCCGCGATCGCCGCTGCGGTCGAGCGGCCGATGCCGGGCAGGGTCTGCAGCTGCTCGGCGCTGGCCGGGAAGGCACCGCCCCATTGCTCGACCACGGCCTGGGCGCAGCGATGCAGGTTGCGCGCGCGGCTGTAATAGCCCAGCCCGCTCCAGAGCGCCAGCACTGCCTCCTGCGGCGCGGCGGCCAGGGTGCGGACATCGGGAAAACGCTCAAGGAAGCGCGAGTAATAGCCCAGCACGGTCGTGACCTGGGTCTGCTGCAGCATGATCTCGGACAGCCAGACCCGGTAGGGATCGCGCGTGCCCTGCCAGGGCAGGCCACTGCGGCCATGGCGGCGCTGCCACTCGACCAGGCGCGGGAAGAAAAGAAGGGGCGAAGCGGTCAGCGAGGGGGCGGAAGCGGCGAGCGGCATGAAAAAAGATGAGGCAATCAGGAAGTCTGGCAATCCGGGCAGAAGAAGGTTGAACGCTGCCCCTGGCGCAGGGTCTGGATGGTAGCGCCACAGGCCCGGCAGGGCAGGCCCGCGCGGTCGTAGACCATGGCTTCGAGCTGGAAATAGCCGGACTTGCCCTCGGCACTCGAGAAGTCCTTCAGCGTGCTGCCGCCCTGCTCGAGCGCGCGCGCCAGCACCGACCGGATCGCGCCGTGCAGGCGTTCGGCCCGGACCTGGCTCAGGCCGGATGCGCTCAAGGTCGGCGCGATGCCAGCGGCAAACAGCGCCTCGGAAGCATAGATATTGCCGACCCCGACCACGATGTCACCGGCCAGCAACACCTGCTTGATCGCGGAGCGACGCGCCTGCAGCGCCTGCCAGAACGCGAGCGGCTCGAAACCAGGCCCGAGCGGCTCGACACCCAGATGCCCCAGCAGCTTGCGCGCGACCGGATCAGCCTCGGATTCAGCCCAGACCACGGCACCGAAGCGGCGCGGGTCATGCAGCCGCAGCCGGCCCTGGCTGGTCACGAGCTCGAAATGATCATGCGGACCAGCCGCTGGCAGCTGGTCGGCAAAAGCCAGGCTGCCCGACATGCCCAGATGGATCAGCAGCAGGCCATGATCGAGGTCGAGCAGCAGGTATTTGCCGCGCCGGCGCACCCGCAACACCTGGCGGCCCTGCAGCGCTGCCGGCGCTAGACCCAGGGGCCAGCGCAAGGGCTTGCCGATCGCGGCGGACTCGATGCGGGCGCCAGCGATGCGGTCGGCAAAGCTCAGCCGGGTGACTTCGACTTCGGGCAATTCGGGCATGGAAAATGGTAGGGCGCAGGGTCGGACAGGGGAACAGGGCTTCCATTATCATGGGCCGATGGACAGCCCCGCTCTGACGCGCCGTCGCGCACCCTCCTCGCCTCCTTGCACTGTTCCTCCCATGACGGGTGGGAAGCTGGCCTCCATCAGCGCCGCGTTGGCACTGGCCATGCTGGCCTGGGGCGGCTCGGCGCAGGCAGCCAATCCCAAGCCACCCGGCACCCAGCCCCAAGCCCTGCCAGCGCTGAAAGCCCCGGCGGATTCGGGCATGGGCGGCGAGCTGCTCTACCAGCTGTTGATCAGCGAGTTGCAGATCACCCAGGGCCAGCCTGGCGCGGGTTTCAGCCTGACGCTCGATGCCGCGCGCAAGATGCGGCGGCCCGAACTGTTCCAGCGTGCGATCCAGATCGCCCTGCAGGCACGCTCGGGCGAATCCGCGCTGCAAGCCGCGCGCGCCTGGACCGAAACGCTGCCGCGCTCGGCCGAAGCGCAGCGCGTGGTGCTGCAACTGGCGCTGGCGCTGGACCGCCCGGCCGACATCGCCCCGCCCTTGCGCTCGCTGCTGCGCCTGACCGCGGCCGCCGAGCGCCAGCCACTGATCCTGGCGCTGCCGCAGATGCTCGCGCGCCTGAGCGACAAGACAGCGGCCCTCCAGGCCGTGACCCCACTGCTGAAGGAAGCCGGCCAGCAGCCGACCCAGGCCATGGCGGCCTGGGCCGGCCTAGGTCGACTCCAGCTCGCAGCGGGACAGAAGACCCAGGCATTCGAATCGGCGCAGCAGGCCATGGCCAGAGACCGCCGGTCGGCGCCGCCAGCCTGGCTGGCGCTGGCGCTACTCGAACAACGCCAACCGGGCGCCGACGCCCTGCTGCTGCGCTGGCTCGAGCGCGGCAACGGCGAAGACGCGAACCAGATCCGGCTTGAATACACCCGCCTGCTGATCGAACAACGCCGCCAGCCAGAAGCCAGGGCGCAGCTCGATCTGCTGACGCGCGAGCAGGCCTCGATGGCGCAAGTCTGGCTGCTCGACGGCCTGCTCTACCTGCAGCTCGAGCAGCCGGATCAAGCGACCGCATCGCTGCAGCGCTACCTGGCCCTGCAGTCGAGCGAAGCGGGACACAACGGCCGGACCCAGGCTCAGCTGCTGCTGTCGCAGATCGCCGAGAAACAGGGCAAGCTGGATGCCGCGCTGGACTGGCTGGACCGAGTCGAGGGCCAGGAAGCCCAGGCCACCGTGCAGTCGCGTCGCGCGCTGCTGCTGGCGCGCGCCGGTCGGCTGGACGAGGCGCGCGCACAGTTGCGCGGACTGCCCGCCGAAGGCCCGGCCGACGAACGCCGCAAGCTCGTGACCGAAGCCCAGCTGCTGCGCGAGCTCGGGCATTACGCCGAAGCACTGAAGGTCTACGAGGAAGCGACGCAGCGCTTTGCTGAGGACAACGACCTGGCCTACGAGCGTGCCATGGTGGCAGAAAAGGCCGGCCACCGCGATGAAATGGAGCGCCTGCTGCGCGAACTGATCGCTCGCGCGCCCGACTACGGACACGCCTACAACGCGCTTGGCTATTCGCTGGCCGACCGCAACCAGGACCTGGACCAGGCGCGCGAATTGATCAGGCGCGCGGTGGCGCTGATTCCCGATGATCCCTTCATCCAGGACAGCCTGGGCTGGGTCGAGTTCCGGCTCGGCAACCTGGCGCAAGCCCGGCGCATCCTGCAAGCGGCCTTCGAGCGGCGGGCCGACCCCGAGATCGCCGCCCACCTGGGCGAGGTACTGTGGAGCGCCGGCCAGCACGAGGCGGCGCTGACCGTCTGGCGCCAGGGCCTGCAACTGCAGGCAGACAACGACACCCTGCTGCGCACGCTGCAGCGCCTGCAGGTCAAGCCGTGACCCGCCGGATCGGCAAGGCCTGGCTCGCGGGCTGGCTCTGTGCGGCAAGCCTGCTGCTGGCCGCAGGCTGCGCGAGCCCGCCGAGCACCCCTCCGCTGTCGGCCAGCGCCACTGACCAGACCAGCAGCGGCCCCTGGAGCGGGCGGCTGTCGCTGCAGGTCGACAGCGAACCGCCACAGGGCTTCCATGCCGGCTTCGAGCTGCTTGGCAACGCACAAACCGGCGAGCTCAGGCTGTTTTCGCCGCTGGGCTCGGCGCTCGCGAGCGCGCAATGGGATGCCGGCTCGGCCTTGCTGCTGCGCGGCGACGAGCGGCGCTCCTACCCCGATATCGAATCGCTGACCGCCGCGCTGACTGGCGCGGCGCTGCCGGTCGCGACGCTGTTCGAGTGGCTGCAAGGCCGCGCGGTCGAGCTGCCAGGCTGGAGCGTGGAGCTCGGCCAGACCGACGGCCGGGTACGCGCGCGCCGGCTGGAGCCGGCTCCGACCGCGACGCTGCGCCTGATACTCGACCGCCCGCAACCCTGAAATCCGTTCCCTCTATATATGTCGCTGCGTCAATTGCTGGACGTGCCTGCACCGGCCAAGCTCAACCTCTTCCTGCACATCACCGGCCGCCGCGCCGACGGCTACCACCTGCTGCAATCGGTCTTCATGCTGATCGACTGGTGCGACACCCTGCATTTCGAGCGGCGTGCGGGCGGCGTCATCAGCCGCGAGGACATTGGCGACAGCGGCCCAGCCCTGCCGGAGCAGGATCTGGTCGTGCGCGCCGCACAGGCGCTGCAACAGGCCACCGGCTGCGAATGGGGCGCGCATATTGCGCTCGACAAGCAGATTCCGCAGGAAGCCGGCATGGGCGGCGGCTCGAGCGACGCGGCCAGCTGCCTGCTGGCGCTCAATCGGCTCTGGGGCCTGAAGCTGCCGCTCGAGCAACTGATGCAGATCGGGCTGCAGTTGGGCGCCGACGTGCCCTTCTTCCTGGGCGGGGACAACGCCTGGGTCGAGGGTGTGGGTGAGCAGTTGACCCCGATAGCGCTGCCAGCCGCCGAGTTCCTGGTGCTCAAGCCGCCGACCGGCGCCTCGACGCCAAAAATTTTTCAGAGTCCGGCGTTGAAACGCGACAGTTCCTGTTCTACAATCGAAGACTTCGTTGCAAGCGCTTGTGTTTTCAGTCATGGACACAACGACCTGCAGCCGGTCGCAACCGATCTCTGCCCCGACATCAAAATCGGACTGGATTGGTTAAAAAACCAGAATTTATCTGGTAGAATGACGGGCTCAGGCAGCGCGCTGTTTGCACCAGCAAGTCAAGCAAGTGTTGTAGATATTACGACATTGCCAGCAAACTGGATAGCAAGAAGCTGCAAGAATTTGTTTGAACATCCTCTCAAACAGTGGCGAAAGTAGAGTACAATCTCTTTCGTTGTTTGTGAAGAGCAGATGACAAACACAACTGCATTCGGTATGTAGTGCAAACTGCAAACCCGTGTAGGGGAGTCGCCAAGTTGGTCAAGGCATCGGATTTTGATTCCGACATGCGAGGGTTCGAGTCCTTCCTCCCCTGCCAAATTTATTGTTAGCAAACACACAACGCGGCCTTAAAGGGCCGCATTGTGTTTCTGAAGACCAACATTTTGCCGGGTTCTCCATGCAAATCACCACGCCAGTGCAATCGCCGGATTTCATGATTTTCACGGGTAATGCCAACCCGGCACTGGCCGCTGAGATCGCTCAGCAGCTCGGTACCAGCCTGGGCCAGGCTGCCGTGGGTCGTTTCTCCGACGGCGAAGTCACGGTCGAAATCAACCAGAACGTGCGTGCCCGCGAGGTGTTCGTGGTGCAGTCCACCTGCGCCCCGACCAACGACAACCTGATGGAGCTCATCATCATGGTCGACGCGCTCAAGCGCGCCTCGGCCGAGCGCATCTCGGTTGTCATCCCCTACTTCGGCTACGCACGCCAGGACCGTCGCCCGCGCTCGAGCCGGGTGCCGATCACGGCCAAGGTCGTGGCCAACATGCTGCAGGCCGTCGGTGTGCACCGCGTGATGACGATGGACCTGCACGCTGACCAGATCCAGGGCTTCTTCGACATTCCGGTCGACAACGTCTACGCTTCGCCGGTGCTGCTGGGTGACCTGCGCTCCAAGAAGTACGAGGACCTGCTGGTCGTGTCGCCCGACGTCGGCGGCGTGGTGCGCGCCCGTGCACTGGCCAAGCAGCTCGGCTGCGACATGGCCATCATCGACAAGCGTCGCCCGAAGGCCAACGTGTCGGAAGTCATGCACGTGATCGGTGACATCGAAGGCCGCAACTGCGTGATCATGGATGACATGATCGACACCGCCGGCACGCTGGTCAAGGCCGCCGAGGTGCTCAAGGAGCGCGGCGCCAAGAGCGTCTACGCCTACTGCACCCACCCGGTCTTCTCGGGCCCGGCCATCGAGCGCATCGCCAAGGGCAGCGCCCTTGACGAGGTGGTCGTGACCAACACCATTCCCTTGAGCCAGGCGGCACAAGCCTGTACCAAGATCCGCCAGGTTTCCGTGGCACCGCTGATGGCTGAAGTCATCCAGCGCATTGCCAACGGCGACTCGGTGATGGATTTGTTCGCCGAATCGAACTGATTCGACGACAAAAAGCAGCGTCCACGCAAGTGGGCGCTTTTTCTGTTGGGGACCGCTGGTCGCGGATGGTCCCTCTTTAAGGTAGATATCATGCAATTCACCGCTTTTGAGCGCGCCAAGCAGGGCACGGGTGCGAGCCGCCGCCTGCGTAACACCGGCCGCACCCCCGCCATCGTCTTCGGTGGCACTACTGCCCCGGCCGTCGTTGAACTCGATCACAACAGCCTGTGGTTCGCCCTGAAGAAGGAATCCTTCCACTCGGCACTGCTGGACATGGAACTGAACGGCAACACCGAAAAGGTCGTGCTGCGCAATGTGCAGTACCACCCCTTCAAGCCGCTGGTCCTGCACGTTGACTTCCAACGTGTCGACGAGACCACCCGCGTGCGCAAGAAGGTGCCGCTGCACTTCATCAACGCCGAGCATTCGCCGGCTGTCAAGCAGGACAAGTGCCTGGTCAACCACGCGCTGACCGAAGTCGTGATCGACTGCCTGGCCATGCAGATCCCCGAGTTCATCACTGTCGATCTGGGCAACGCCGTCAAGGGCCAGTCCATCCACACGAACGACCTGGTCCTGCCGGCTGGCGCCAAGCTGGTCATCCACGGCAAGCCGAACCCGGGCGTCGCAAGCCTGGTCGAGCCGAAGGAAGAGATCATCGCTGCTCCGGTGGCCGCTGCCTCGACCGACAAGAAGAAGAAGAAGAAGTAATTCTTCTCTGCCCTGCTTGTCAGGCAAAGGCCCGCTTCGGCGGGCCTTTTTCACATCCATTGTTCACTGATCGCGCCCTGCGGGCGCTAAGCTGCTGCCATGTTCAAACTGCTGGTCGGCCTGGGCAACCCGGGCCCGGAATACGAGGATACCCGTCACAACGCCGGTTTCTGGTGGCTGGAGGCGGTCGCACGCGAACTCAAGGTCAAGCTGAACCCGGAACGCAGCTATTTCGGCGTTGCCGGGCGTGGCAGTTTCGAAGGCCAGCCAATCTGGTTGCTCGAGCCCATGACTTTCATGAACCGCTCGGGCCAGTCGGTCGCGGCACTGGCGCGCTTCTTCAAGATCGCACCGGAGGAAATCCTGGTCGCGCATGACGAGCTCGACCTGGAACCCGGCGAGCTCAAGCTCAAGAAGGGCGGCGGTCATGCTGGCCACAACGGCCTGCGCGACATCCACGCCCAGCTCGGCAGCAGCGACTACTGGCGGCTGCGCATCGGCGTCGGTCACCCGGGCGTGAAGTCCGAAGTCGCGAACTGGGTGCTCAAGAAGCCGGCACCGGACCAGCGCGATGCACTCGAGCAGTCGATCCAGCGCGCGGTGCGCGCCCTGCCCGACCTGCTGGCCGGCCGCATGGACAAGGCGACGGCAGCCATCCACACCAGCAAGCCGCCGCGTCCGAAGCCGCCCAGGCCACCCAAGGCGGATACGCCACCGGCTGTTGCCGAATAAGCGGACCGTCAGCGGAGTCTCGGCTCGTATCGGGCGGAGGCTTTCTGGTGAAGCTTGATTCGGCTGGTTGAGCTGATCAGGCTCATGGAGCTGATTGGCCGGCCCGGCGGGCGGGCATGCGCCTGGCCTCATACCGTCCGCTGCGCGGCCAAAAATCGGCCATGCGCACGCCCACCCACCGGGCTCGAGCGTGGCTGAGTCGGCTACAGGAAAGTCAAAGACAGCAAAAGTCAGCTCCATGCGCCGCAGACCAATTCACGGCAGCGATGGAATCTTGCTGACGATTCCTGGCCCTAAGCAAGGGCCAAGCTTCCGACCGACTCATGGTCTGATGTGCAGGTGAAACTCACGACCGGTTTAAGGTTTCGGGCGGGAGCAAAGCTCACGACCGACCCATGGTCTGGGGCGGGGGTGAGGCTGACGACCGATTTGCTGGACGCGCAGCGGACAGATGAGGTCGGCGGCCTTACCCCCGCCCAAGACCCGCCACAGCAAGTCCGGCTCCAACAAAGACTGCCCAACCAAGAGCTGCCCCGCTGAGCCAGCCCAATGGCAATCAGGCCGCCGCGGAACCCGGCTTTTGCAGCTGCTCGTACTTGGCCTGCAGCTGCTCGCGGGTCTCGACATGCTGCGGGTGGACCGGAATGCACTCGACCGGGCAGACCTGGACGCATTGCGGCTCGTCGAAATGGCCGACGCATTCGGTGCACTTGGCCGGATCGATGACATAGAAGTCCGGGCCCATCGAAATGGCCTGGTTCGGGCATTCGGGCTCGCAGACGTCGCAGTTGATGCATTCGTCAGTGATCATCAGTGCCATGGCGCTCTCCCCTTCAGATAGCCAGAGTGGCCACGCGCAGATGCTCGCCCACCGCCGGGCTGACCATCTGCGACACATCGCCGCCAAGCTTGGCGATCTCGCGCACCAGCGTGCTCGAGATACACTGCAACTGCGGCTGCGGCAACAGGAACACCGTCTCGACCTCGGGCGCCATCTTCTGGTTCATCGCCGCCATCTGCGCTTCGTAGTCGAAATCGGCCACGTTACGGATGCCGCGCACCACCGCGCAAGCACCCTGCTGGCGGCAGAAATCCACCATCAGGCCATCGAACGGCAGCACGCGCAAGGCAGGCAGGTCGGCAAAGACCTCGGTCACTTGCGCGATGCGCTGCTCGAGCGTGAACAGGGTCTTCTTGTGATGCGCGACCGCGACCGCGACGACAAGCTCGTCGAACAGGCCGGCGGCGCGCCGGATCACGTCCTCGTGACCGAGCGTGACCGGATCGAAAGTGCCGCTGTAGACCGCGACGCGGCGGATCTGGGCGTCACAGGGAAGGGATGTCGTCATGGATGGAATTATCCGCCTTCAGGCCCGAGCCGGACTGGCAGGCGCAGAAAAGCCCTGCGCCAGCGCCATGGCACCAGCGCGGCAATGCCGCCACCGCCTTCAGATCCGGCTTATGCCGGCAACGTCAGCTCAAACCGAGGGCGCCAGCTCCAGCAGATGGTAGTGGACCTGGCCGGCCTTGCCGTGGCGGCTGCAACGCAGACCCAGCGCCAGCAGTTCTTCTTCGCCCCAGGCGCGCGGCGCCTCGAGGTAGACGCAGCCCGGCGGCGACAGCAGCGGCACGGCGGCCTGCAGCGCCTGGGCGAACAGGGCCTCGTTGCCATTGTCGCCAAACGGCGGATCGAGGAAGACGAGGTCCCAACTGCTGCGCGACGCGCCCTTCAGGGTCGCGATCGCGTCGCCGCGCTGGACCTTGATCTGGGTCGCCTTCAGGCGTTCGGCATTGGCGCGCAGGCCGGCTGCCAGGCCAGGGTCCTGCTCGCACAGCAGCACCTGGACGGCACCACGCGAGGCGGCCTCGAAGCCCAGCGCGCCGCTGCCGGCGAAGGCGTCGAGGCATCGCAGCCCGGTCAGGTCCTGACCCAACCAGTTGAAGAGCGTCTCGCGCACGCGGTCGGGCGTCGGGCGCAGACCGGGCCGGGCCGGCACCGCGAGCTTGCTGCGTTTCCACAGCCCGCCGATGATGCGAACGAAACCCGGCGCGGCCGGGACAATAACAGGACGGTGTGATGCAGGTTTCATAGAATGCATGGATTCTAGAAACACGCGCCATGTTCAGCTTCCTCAAGAAAAAATTCTCTTCCGCCAAGCCCGAGGCGGCGCCAGCGCCGGCCGCGCCCGCAACCCCAGCCGCCAAGGCGCCAGCCGGCGCCAAGCTGCCTGCTACGCCTGCCCCTGCCACACTGGTGCCGGTGGACAAGCCGACCGCCGAATCTGGCCGTCAGGGCTGGCTCGAACGCCTCAAGCAGGGCCTGCGCAAGACCGGATCGAGCCTGTCGACCGTCTTCACCGGCACCAGGATCGACGACGAGCTCTACGAGGAGCTCGAGACTGCGCTGCTGATGGCCGACACCGGCACCCAGGGCACGCAATACCTGCTCGACGACCTCAAGCGCCGCGTCAAGGTAGCCAAGGTCACCGACCCGGCCCAGGTCAAGGGCCTGCTGGCCCAGGCGATCACGGATCTGCTGCAGCCGCTGGAAAAGCCGCTGGCGATCGGTAGCCAGGAAGGGCCGACCGTCATGATGGTCGCTGGCGTCAACGGCGCCGGCAAGACCACCACCATCGGCAAGCTGACCAAGCATCTGGCCAACGAGGGCGCCAGCGTGCTGCTGGCCGCTGCCGACACCTTCCGCGCCGCCGCACGCGAGCAGCTGGGCGTCTGGGCCGACCGGAACCTGGTCGAGATCGTGAGCCAGGAAGGTGGCGACCCGGCCGCGGTCAGCTTCGACGCGGTGCAGGCGGGACGGGCGCGCGGGCGCGATGTCGTGATCGTCGACACCGCCGGCCGGCTGCCGACCCAGCTGCACCTGATGGAGGAGCTCAAAAAGATCAAGCGCGTGGTGCAGAAGGCCGATGCCAGCGCACCGCACGAGGTGCTGCTGGTGATCGACGGCAACACCGGCCAGAACGCGCTGACCCAGGTCAAGGCCTTCGATGCCGCGCTGCAGCTGACCGGCCTGATCGTGACCAAGCTCGACGGCACGGCCAAGGGCGGCGTGCTGGCGGCCATCGCGATGTGGGCCAAGGAAGCTGGGCGCGAGATCCCGGTCTATTTCATCGGCGTCGGCGAAAAGCTCGAGGACCTGCAGACTTTCAGCGCGCAGGAATTCGCCCAGGCACTGCTGAGCTGATTGCCGCGCTGGCCTCCGGCCTGCCCGGGGCTGTTGGTATCGGGCCTGCCAGGCCGGCCAACTGCGGTAACCGGCCTCAGTGGCCGGCGTGCAGCTTCTCGTGGATGCGGCGCGTCGTGCGCCAGACGCCCCACAGCACGACCGGGACCAGCGCGCCAGCCGCCAGCTCGGGCTGCACCGGCAGGCCCAGGCCCTTGAGCGCCTTGGCGCCGTACAGCAGCAGGCTGACGACATAGTAGGAAATCGCCGCGATCGACAGGCCTTCGACCGTGCTTTGCAAGCGCAGTTGCAGCTCCTGGCCATGGGTCAGCTTGGCCAGTAATTGCTGGTTCTGGCCTTCGGTCGCGATGTCGACCCGGGTCCGCAGCAGCGCGCTGGTGCGCGCGATCCGCTCCGACAGCGAAGTCAGCCGCTGCGCGGTCGAGGCCACCGTGGCCATCGCCGGCGCCAGACGTCGGCGCATGAAGGCGCCCAGGGTCTGGGTGCTCGGCAAGGACAGCTCGCGCAGCTCCTCGATGCGCTGGCTGACCAGATCGGCATAGGCCTGGGTGGCCGAGAAGCGGAAGGAATGGGCGGCGGTCGCACGCTCGACCCGTGCCGCCAGACCGATCAGCCGGTCCAGCAAATCCTGCTCGGAGACGGAACTGGTCTCGAGCTGTGCGGTCAGGTCGGCCAGCTCAGCCTCGGCCGCGAACAGGACCGGCGCCAGGCTCTTGGCCACCGGCAATCCGCGCAAGGCCATCAGCCGATAGGTTTCGACTTCGAGCAGCCGCATGGCGATGCGCCCGGCAGCCGCCTCGCTGGTGCCCGGGGGCGCGAGCACCAGCATGCGCTCGAAACCGTCCGCATTGAGCTGCAGGTCGGTGATGGCCCAGGCCTGCGAACTGCCCAGCTGCGAGCCGACCACGGTGCGCCGGCGCAGCCATTGCTTGGCCTGCTCCATCAGGACCGGACCCGCCGCCAGGTCGGCGCTCAGCATGACCAGTTGGATCGCCGCCACCGTGCGACCCGGAATCTGCCCCAGCCAGCCAGGCGGCGTGACCAGATGGTCGAGCAGCGCCGGCATGCTGTTGCCCAGGCCGGCCCCGGCCGGCAGCGGCTGGACGATCGAATAGCGCGTGAACTCGGTATGCCGCTCCCATTTGACGGTATAGCCATCGAGCCGCAGGCGCAGAAAATTGTCCTGCAGCTCGGCCAGGGACAGGGCCTGCTGTCCCGGCAGGTGACACAGGTGAGCCCGTTCGTCCTCGCGTGACACACCGTCGTTGAGGACTGCGACCAGCGTGACCAGCGCCGGCAGGCGGATGCGGGCCGCCGGCCGCGCATGGACCTCGTTGTGCAGTGCAATGCGCTGCGGGTCGTCGGGCGGCAGCAGGCTGGCGCTGCACACCGGGACTGGCTGATCTTCGACCATGGAGGGGGCTTGAGTGTCGTTCATGGAGTGGCGGGGGCAGCGGGTGACTGCCTCAGGCAGCAAGACTCATGCCGAATGCCGGTCTGACGCTGCGGGCAGGCGCTGTAACAGGACCTGCTCGATGCGCCGGCCCTCGACCTGCAGCACCTCGAAGCGCCAGCCGGCGACCTCGACCGACTCGCCGACGCCCAGCAGCTCGCCCGAGACCGCCTGCATCAGGCCGGCGACGGTGTTGTAGCGCTCGCGGTCCTCGTCGGGCAGTTCGGCGATGTCGAGCCGGGCCTTGAGTTCATGCGCGGGCATCGCGCCGTCGACCAGCCAGCTGCCGTCCTCGCGCTGGGTCGCCCAGGCCTCGTGCGGCACCTCGGGCGAGAGTTCGCCGGTGATGGCCTCGAGCATGTCGAGCGGCGTCAGCAGGCCCTGGACCACGCCGTACTCGTCGACCACGAACACGAGCCGGGTGGCGCGCGAGCGGAACTGCTCGAGCAGCTCCATGCCGCTGAGCGTCTCGGGCACGAAGACCGGCGAGCTGGCATTGCGCTGCCAGCCCTCGGCGTTGCCATCGTCGGCCAGTGCCATCAGGTGCGGCAGATGGATCACGCCGATCACGTCGTCGAGGCTGCCGCGGCAGACCGGATACCAGGAATGCCCGCCGCGCCAGGCCTTGGCCAGCGCCTGCTCGAGCGTGTCGGCATGGTCGAGCCAGACGATGTCGGACCGGGGCACCATGATGCTGCCGAGCTGGCGATCGTCGAGCAGGAACACGTTGCGCACCATCTGGTGCTCATGCTCCTCGATGATGCCGGCGCCCACGCCCTCCTCCAGACTGGCGTTGATCTCTTCCTCGGTCACATGCTGGACTGCCGTGTTCTCGAAGCGCAACAGCTTGAGCACGCCACGGGTGGTGGCCGACAGCAGCATCACGAAGGGCTTGGCCACCTTGGCGACGCCAGCCATCGGGCGCGAGATGAAGCGCGCGACCGCCTCCGGATGCATCTGGCCGATGCGCTTGGGCACCAGCTCGCCGAAGACGATGGTGACGAAGGTGATCACGACCACCACGATCGCGGTCGCGCTGATCTCGGCGCTCGACTGCGGCAGGCCGAGCAGCGCCAGCTTGGCGGCCAGCGCGCTGCTGAAGGCAGCCTCGCCGACGATGCCGTTGAGCATGCCGATCGAAGTGATGCCGACCTGGACCGAAGACAGGAACTCGGTCGGGTTGTCGAGCAGCTGGAGCGCGGTCTTGGCCCCCTTGTCGCCGCTCTCGGCCATCGCGGCCAGGCGGGCCTTGCGGCTGGCGGCCAGCGACATCTCGGACATCGCGAAGGCGCCGTTGAGCAGCGTCAGAAAAATAATCAGCAGGACATTCATAATTTGTGGATGTCACTTTACCTGATCGGCGACCTGCAAGGCTGCGACGAGCCGCTGCAGCGCCTGCTGCAGACGCTGGATTTCTCCCCGAGCCGCGATACGCTCTACCTGCTCGGCGACCTGGTCAACCGGGGGCCGCAGTCGCTGGCGGTGCTGCGGCGGCTGATGGGCTATGGCACCTCGGCACAATGCCTGCTCGGCAACCATGACCTGCATCTGCTGGCGGTTGCCGAAGGCGTGCGCCGGGCACACCGCAGCGACACGCTCGAGGGCATCCTGGCCGCCCCCGACCGGGCGCAGCTGCTGCACTGGGTGCGCTCGCGGCCGCTGGCGCTGCAGGTCGAGGGCTGGCTGCTGGTGCATGCCGGCCTGCTGCCGCAATGGACCGCAACGCAGGCCTTGACGCTGGCGGGCGAGTTCTCGGCCATGCTGTCGGGCAGCGAAGGCCAGGACTGGCTGCAGCGCATGTACGGCAACCAGCCCGACCGCTGGAGCGACGACCTGGCCGGCGACGAGCGATGGCGCGTGGTGGTCAACGCGATGACGCGGCTGCGCTTTTGCGATGCCGAGGGCCGGATGGATTTCGAAAGCAAGGACGGCGCCGGATCGGCGCCGGCGGGCTACCTGCCCTGGTTCGACGTGCCGGGGCGGCGCAGCGCGGAGACGCCGGTCGCCTTCGGCCACTGGTCGACGCTGGGACTGGTGCAGCGTGACAAGCTGCTCGCGCTCGATACCGGCTGCCTGTGGGGCGGCTGCCTGAGTGCTGCGCGACTGCTGCCGCAGCCCGAAGGCCCGGCGCGGGTGGCTGAAATCGTGCAGGTGAACTGCCCGCAGGCGCGCAAACCCGGCGTCTGAAAGGTCAGTGAAGGTCCTGTGCCAACAGGAGTGACAGCCCCGGAAGGCCGGGGGTCATTGCGCCAGGATCAGCTGGCGGCCTCGGTGCTGGATTCGACCGCGGCTGGCGCCATCGGGCGGAACAGCGCGGCGACCTTCTTGCGCGACTTGATGTAGGGCGACAGTCCGCGCGCCGAAGCCGGCTGGGCATTGCCTTCCCAGGCCGGACGGGCATCGGTCGCTGGCGGCTGGTAGGGCTGGTCGAAGAAGGGATCGGACGAGGCGCGCGGCGCACGAATCCGGGTCGGGCGCTCGCTGCGCACTTCGGCGCGCGCCTGCGGATCGCTCCAGAGGCGCTGGCCGTCGTTCTGGCGCCCCGACGGAGCACCGCCGAAGCGGCTTTGATCGGACCCGAGCAGCAGCGACTCGACCTCGGTCTTCTTGCCGATCAGCTTCTCGATCTCGGCCAGCTGCTTGACGTCGCGACCGGTGACAAAGGAGATCGCGATGCCCGAGGCGCCAGCGCGGCCGGTACGGCCGATGCGGTGGACATAGTCCTCGGCATTGAACGGGATGTCGAGGTTGAACACCGCCGGCACATCCTTGATGTCGAGACCGCGCGCGGCCACGTCGGTGCAGATCAGCAGGTCGACTTCGCCCTTCTTGAAGGCGTCGAGCGCTTTCAGGCGCTCGTCCTGGCTCTTGTCGCCATGCAGCGCCACGGCATTGAGGCCGTCGCGCTCGAGCGCGCGCGCCATGCGGGCACAGCCGAGCTTGCTGTTGAGGAAGACGAAGGCCTGCTTGACCCCCTTCTCGAGCAGCAGCTGCTTCAAGGCCTGGCGCTTGTCATCCTCATCAACGCGGTAGAAGCGCTGCTCGATGGTCGAGGCGGTGGCGTTGGAGCGCGCGACCTCGATCGTGACCGGGTCCTGCAGATAGCTGCCGGCCAGCCGCTTGATCTCGGACGAGAAAGTGGCGCTGAACAGCAGCGTGGTGCGCTGCTTGGGCAGGTAGCTCAGGATGCGCTGCAGGTCGGGCAGGAAGCCGATGTCGAGCATGCGGTCGGCCTCGTCGAGCACCACGTACTCGACCTGGTTCAGCACGCAGTTCTTGGCCTCGATATGGTCGAGCAGACGGCCCGGCGTCGCGACCAGGATCTCGACGCCCTTCTTGAGCTCGGCGGTCTGCGGCTTCATGTCCATGCCGCCGAACACCACCGTGCTGCGCAGCTGGGTGTGCTTGGCATAGAGCGCGATCTGCTGCGCGACCTGGTCGGCCAGCTCACGCGTGGGCAGCAGCACCAGCGCACGCACCGGGTGCCGGGCAGGCGAGGTCGAGGCGTTCTCATGCTTGAGCATGCGTTGCAACAGTGGCAGCGAGAAGGCGGCCGTCTTGCCGGTGCCGGTCTGCGCTGCTCCCATCACGTCGCGGCCTTGCAGCACGACCGGAATGGCTTGCGCCTGAATGGGAGTCATGGCCGAGAAACCCATCTCGGCGATGGCGCGTGCCAGCGGTTCTGCCAGCGAAAGTTCTGAGAAAGCTTGTGTCATCTGAACCTCTATTGTCTCACCTCGGGAAGAAACGAGGGACAAAAAAGCGATTCTTCGCTGCTCACAGCGCCGCGACGCAGCATCGAAACCACATTTGGGACCGAAACGACGACGGTTGTCCTTTGCAGGTTCGCAGTGCGCGCGCTACAATCTTGGGTTCTGCTGGCAACATCCACAAACTCAAAGGAACACAATCATGGCAACCAAGCCGAAGAAAAAGAACCCCCGCCTGGCATCCGGTCGCAAGCGCGTCCGCCAGGACATCAAACTGAACGCTGCCAACACCTCGCTGCGTTCCAAGTACCGTACCGCTGTCAAGAACGTCGAGAAGGCTGTCCTGACCGGCGACAAGAGCAAGGCCACCGAGCTGTTTGCCAAGATGCAAGCCGTGGTCGACACCATCGCCGACAAGGGCATCTTCCACAAGAACAAGGCTGCTCGCGACAAGAGCCGCCTGTCCGCCAAGGTCAAGGCACTGGCCCTGGCCGCCGCCTAATCAGGCAACAATCGCCCGGTTCCATCCCAGGATAGAACCGCGTTTGCCCCGGGTGCGCTGCCAGTAGAACAGTCAACCCAGCGAAAAGCCGCTACCGGAAACGGGAGCGGCTTTTTTCGTTGTCGCGCCCGCTCTGACGACGGGATCGCGCCGGAACGCTCCCGCTGCCGCCCGTCAAGCTAGGGTTTTCATGCAGTACCGTTGTCAGCCTGCCGCAAGGAATGTTTTCAATCATGAAAATAGATTCATTTCAGCAAGTCACCCGCCCGAGGTGATGCAGGCCATCAGGAGACACCGTGACCCGATTGAATCCCTACGAGCAGGGGCTG
>NZ_PVLR01000018.1 GCF_002980625.1 Malikia spinosa
AGACTTTGAACACGCTCTCAGGCCTTCTTGATGAACTCGGACTTGAGCTGCATCGGACCGAAACCCTCGATCTTGCAGTCGATGTCGTGGTCGCCTTCGATCAGGCGGATGTTCTTGACCTTGGTGCCGACCTTGATCACGGTCGACGAGCCCTTGACCTTGAGGTCCTTGATCAGCGTGACGGTGTCGCCGTCCTGCAGCAGGTTGCCGTGGGCATCCTTCCAGACCTTGGCGGCTTCCTCGGCCGGCGCGGACTCGGTGGCGCTCCATTCGTGGCCGCATTCCGGGCAGATCAGCTGGCTGCCGTCCTCGTAGCTGTACTCGGACTGACATTTCGGGCAGGGGGGCAGTGAACTCATGGGTTTTCCTTCTGGGTAGGGGCTGGATCGACGATTCGGCAGCCGTCAGGGCCGATCCGGCATCTTGTTAACATACCAGAACATTGGCCCCTGCCAAGAGCAACAGGCCGCGCATAGATGCCGATCCAGTACGCCAGAAAATTGACCGGAAGCCGGCGCAGCGCGCAGGCCAACCACCAGCTTGGCCTGATGCTGGCCTTCGTCGCCGGCGCCGCCAACGCGGGCGGCTTCCTGGCCGTGCATCAGTACACCTCCCACATGACGGGCATCGTCTCGGCCATGGCCGACCACCTGGCGCTCGGGCAGTTCCGTGACTACCTGACCGGCTTCGGGGCGCTGCTGTCCTTCATCGCTGGCGCGGCCTGCAGCGCGATCCTGGTCAACTTCGCGCGCCGTCGGCGCCTGCACAGCCTGTTCGCGCTGCCGCTGATGGCAGAGGCGTTGCTGCTGCTCGGTTTTGGCGCGCTCGGCGAACGGCTGTCCCATGTCGCCGGCCTGTTCGTGCCGCTGACGGTGATGCTGCTGAGCTTCATCATGGGGCTGCAGAACGCGCTGATCACCAAGCTGTCACATGCCGAGATCCGCACCACCCATATCACCGGCCTGGTGACCGACATCGGGATCGAGCTCGGCAAGATGGCGTACTGGAACTCGTCCGACCCCGCCCTGCCGCCGGTGCGCGCCAATCCGGTCCGGCTGCGGGTATTGCTGCAGCTGGCGGTCTGCTTCTTCGTCGGCGGCGTCAGCGGGGCGCTGGGCTTCAAGCTGATCGGCTATCTGGCCACCCTGCCGCTGGCGCTGCTGCTGCTGGCACTGGCCGGCGTACCCGCCATCGACGACCTGAGCCGGCTCTGGCGCCGGCGCCAGGGCTGAGCCGGCCTGGCCGCGCGAGCCAATCAAGCTCGGCGCTCTGAGGGTCAGGCGCGCTCAGGCCACCCTTGTCATGGCCAGGGAAGGCAGCCTGAACACGGAAGTCGCCTCGACCAGATCAGCCGCCTTGCGATCCAGGCTCCTGGCCGCAGTGGCCATCTCCTCCTCCATGCCGGCATTCTGCCGGGTAATCTGGTCCATGCTGGTGACGGCGCTGCCGACCTGCGCCACGCCCTGACTCTGCTCCTGGCTGGCGACGGTGATGACTGCGACCACATCCGTCACCTGCTTGATTCCGGCAACGATGTCGGCCATGGTCTTGCCAGCGCTCTCGACCAGCGCCGCCCCCTGCTCGACCCGCTGCACGCTGTCGGTGATGAGGGACGTGATTTCACGCGCTGCCGCCGAGCTGCGACCGGCCAGGCTGCGGACCTCGCTGGCAACGACGGCAAAGCCACGGCCCTGCTCGCCAGCACGGGCTGCCTCGACGGCCGCATTGAGCGCCAGCAGATTGGTCTGGAACGCGATGCTGTCGATGACGGCAATGATGTCCGAGATCTTGCGCGAGCTCTGGTTGATGCCCTGCATGGTGTCGACCACATTGCCGACCACTTCACCGCCATAGGCGGCAACCTGGCTGGCGCTCTGGGCGAGCCGGTTGGCCTGCGTGGCGCTGTCCGCGTTCTGGCGCACGGTGGAGCCGAATTCGTCGATCGAACCGGCCATCTCTGCCAGGGAGTGGGCCTGGGTCTCGGTGCGCGAAGACAGCTCCATATTGCCGGCCGCGATCTGTTGCGAGGCGGAAGACACCGCATCGGCATCCCGGCGCACCCCGGCCACGATCTCGATCAGGCCGTCCTGCATGCGCTTGACGGCCGCCAGCACGCTGTTGGAGTCGTCAGCGCGCAGCGCGATCTGGCGGGTCAGGTCTCCGGCTGCCACTTGATTGAAGATCTCGCGCAACTCCCGGGGCTCGGTCCCGAGATCGGCGGCCAGGCTGCGCTCGATCAACACGGCAGCCATGACCGATAGCGCGACCGCCAGCACGATGCCGAGGATCAGTCCGTTGCGCTGGGCCACATAGGACTCGCGTGCCTCGGCCAGCAGGGTGTTGGAGCGACGCTGAGCGAACTCGGCATAGTCCTTGGAGGCCTTGATGAGCCTGGCCAGCAAGGGACGGCATTCGTCGTTCATGCGCTGGATGGCCGTCGCGTGTTCCCCCTCGAGCGCCAGCGCCACGATGCCCAGGGCCACCGGGGCGTAGAGCTTTTCGGTGTCCTCGATCGTCGCGATCAGTTGGCGCCCTTCGGGCGCTGCGTCAGTGGTCTCGGCCAGTTTCTTGAGTTGCGCCAGCGCCTCGGAGACATCCGCATGCGCCTTGTCGACAGCATCCTTTTCATGAGCGAGATCCTCGAACCGGGTCACGAGCACCAGGTTGCGCGCCGCGATGGCACGCTGCTCGACTCCCTCCCGGACACGCTCGACAGTATGGGCACGGGCGCTGATGACGTTGACCATGTGATCGAAACGATCATTTGCCTCCGACAGCAGCATGATGCCCGCACCAGAAATCACGATGACAACTGCAATAATTACACTAAAAACGATCGCCAGCTTGCTACGAATTGACAAATCCACCATAGGGTTTCCTTCTGCAACTGCTAAATAAAAAACATTATTTAAACAGAAGGGTTAATTCCTGGTGCATGCGTAGATGCCCGTACAGACTGCCGGTCCGCCACGAACCGGTATGATTCTGTTTTTGGGTGTGTCGGCTCAGCTTGCTGGGCGACGTTGAACGGGAAGCCGGTGCCGCTGCTGCAAGCAGCCATTCCGGCGCAGCCCCCGCTGCTGTAAGCCTGACGACTCCGCCTGTTGCCACTGTGCGCAAGCATGGGAAGGCGCGGAGAAGGATGAAGGCAAGCCAGAATACCGGCCCGAAAAAACAGCCAGCACCATTCCCCGGGGTGACGGGAAAAAGCGGCCGCATCGCCCTGGCATGAGCCGGGCTGGCGGCTTTTTTTCATCCTCCGCCTGGTGCCGTTCTCGGAACCATTCGACGGGAGGATTCGAATGCATGTCTTTGCTCACCACTGCCTGCCTGGACCAGCGCCCGGGCGGCCCGCTGTCGCACTGGCCCTGAAGGCCATCGGCGCGCCCCCCTCGCGGCCGGCCCCCTAGCCGACCGCCTATCGCCATTCCCGACCGACCGCCCCGGCTGCTGCCTACGGGCGGCAGGTTTCCTGTTTTTTTCTGCACCACCGCCATGGACGTCATCAAGCGCGACGGCTCGCGCGAAGCCTTCGACTTCGCCAAAATCGAGCGACTCAACGAATTTGCCACCCAGGGCCTCAATGTCGACCTGGGCCTGTTGCGCAGCCAGATCAAGCTGCTGGTCTACGATGGCATGCAGACGCGCGAGATCTTCCAGGCGCAGAACAAGGCCGCCGCCGGCCTGATCTCGACCGACAACCCGGACTTCACCTTCGTCGCGGCGCGCTATCTGCTGGCCGAGACCATGAAGATCGCGACCGGCTCGGCGCGCTATCCGGCGCTGGCCGAAACCATCGCGCGCGGTGTCGCGGCCGGCCGCTACACCCAGCGCATGGGCGAGGCCTTCGACCTGGCCGCACTCGACGCGGCGATCAAGCCCGAGCGCGACTACCAGTTCGACTACTACGGCCTGCAGAACCTGGTCGACCGCTACCTGATGCGCGACGTGCAGCAGCAGCTGATCGAGCTGCCGCAGCATTTCTTCATGCGGGTGGCGATGGGCGTGTCGCTGCAGGAGGACAACCCGACCGCGCGTGCGATCGAGTTCTACGACCTGCTGTCGAGCTTCGACTACATGGCCTCGACGCCGACGCTGTTCAACTCGGGCACCGTCCACTCGCAGCTGTCGAGCTGCTACCTCAATACGGTCAATGACCAGATCAGCGCCGACATCGATGCCGGCGAGCACCGCTTTGCCTCGATCTTCGGCACCATCGAGGAATCGGCCCGGCTGAGCAAGTACGCTGGCGGCATCGGCACCGACTGGACCCGGGTTCGCGCGGCCGGCTCGCATATCCAGTCGACCAACGGCAAGAGCTCGGGCGTCATCCCCTACCTGAAGATCTACAACGACACCGCGGTCGGCGTGAACCAGGGCGGCCGGCGCAAGGGCAGCTTCGCGCCCTACCTCGAGGTCTGGCACCCGGATTTCTGGGACTATTGCGAGATCAAGAAGGAGTTCGGTGACGACCGCCTGCGCGCGCACGACATCTTCCCGGCGGCCTGGATCGCCGACCTGTTCATGGAGCGGGTCGAGAGCAACGGCATCTGGAGCGAGTTCCAGCCCGAGCGCTTCCCTGAACTGCACGAGCTCTATGGCGATGCCTTCAAGGCGCGCTACGAGCAGCTCGAGCGCGAGGGCAAGGCCTACAAGCAGCGCCCGGCGGTCGAGGTCTGGAAGCGCATCCTGACCAACCTGTTCGAGACCGGCCACCCCTGGATCACCTTCAAGGACGAGTGCAACCGCCGCAGCCCACAGGACCATGTCGGCGTCGTGCATTCGAGTAATCTCTGTACAGAAATTACCCTGAACACCAGCGACACCGAGACCGCGGTCTGCAACCTGGGCTCGGTCAACCTGGCGCGCCATGTCAAGGACGGCCAGCTCGATGGCGACAAGATCGCACGCACGGTCAAGACCGCGCTGCGCATGCTCGACAACGTGATCGACCTGAACTTCTACCCGTCGGACCGCGCCAAGGCCTCGAACCTGCGCCATCGTCCGGTCGGCCTGGGCCTGATGGGCGAGACCGAGGCCAAGGTGGCCTGCGGCATCGACTTTGCGAGCGCCGCTGGCGTGGCGTTCTCGGACCGGGCCATGGAGCTGATCAGCTTCCACGCGATCCAGGCTTCGAGCGCACTGGCGCAGGAGCGCGGCGCCTACGAGACCTTCCCGGGCTCCAAGTGGAGCCGGGGCCTGCTGCCGATCGACACCGCACGCCAGCGCGAGACCAGCCTGGGCGAAGCGGCCTGGGCGGCGCTGCGGACCCAGGTCCAGGCGCAGGGCATGCGCAACAGCAACGTGATGGCGATCGCGCCGACCGCGACCATCAGCATCATCACCGGCACCACGCCCTGCATCGAGCCGATCTTCGAGATCGAGCGCAGTGAAAAGAACATGAGCGGCCAGTTCAAGGTGGTCGATCCCTGCGTCAAGTACGGCCGCCCGGACCTGCTCAAGACGGTGTGGGAGATCGATCCGGGCTGGATCCTGCAGAGCGCCGCCGCGCGCCAGAAATGGATCGACCAGTCGCAGAGCGTCAACATCTTCGTCAAGCAGGGCACCAAGGGCCGCGAGCTGGCCGAGATCTACCTGAGCGCCTGGAAGCTGGGACTCAAGACCACCTATTACCTGCGCGGCCAGACCAAGACCAAGGAAGTGGCCAAGCCGGCGCTGGCCAATGCCGCGCTGCCGGCCGGCGACGTGGCCGAAGCCGAACTGCCGACCAATTTCTGCTCGATCGACAACCCGAACTGCGAGGCCTGCCAATGAGCTCGACCCTGAACAACACCACCCGCATCACCAACGAGCGCCGCATCGCCTTCGGGCCGCAGGACCAGCTCATGAACATGAGCCGGACCAAGTACAAGTGGGCGACCGAGATCTACGACCGCATGGAAGCCAACACCTGGTTCCCGAAGTCGATCCCGCTGGTGGCCGACCGCGAGACCTACCGCAGCGGTGCGCTCAACGCGCGCGAGCGCAATGCCTATGACAAGGCGCTGGCCTTCGTGTCGAACCTGGACGGCATCCAGTTCAACAACCTGATCCACAACATCGGCCAGCACATCACGGCACCCGAGGTCAGCCTGGCGATCGCGCGCCAGGCCTCGGAGGAAGGCGTGCATGTGCGCAGCTACCAGTTCCTGATCGAGGCGGTCTCGCTCGATCCGGAATCGGTCTACATGATGTTCGAGCATGACGGCATGCTGGCCAAGAAGAACGAGTTCATCATGCGTTCCTCGTCGGTGCTGAAGGACGAGCCGACGCCGGCCAACTTCGCGCGCGCCATCGTCGGCAACGTGATCCTGGAAGGCATCTACTTCTACTCGGCCTTCCTGGTGTTCTACACGCTGGCGCGCAACGGCAAGATGCTGGGCAGCGCGGACATGATCAAGTACATCAACCGCGACGAGGGCGAGACCCATCTCGACCTGTTCACCAACCTGCACCACGCGTTCCAGGCCGAGAACCCCGAGCTGTATGACGAGCAATTCCGCCATGACGCGATCCAGCTGATCAAGGACGCGGTCGAGCTCGAGGTCAGCTGGGGCCAGTACATCATCCAGGGCGGCATCCTGGGCCTGACCGACGAGGTGGTGGAGAACTTCGTCAAGGGCCTGGCCAACAAGCGCGCGATGGCGCTGAACCTGGGCGTGATCTATCCGGGCGTGGTCAACGCCGTGCCCTGGTTCGATGACTTCAGCAAGCCTAACGGCACGCGCAGCAACTTCTTCGAGAGCAAGCCGACCGACTACGCCACCGACGGCCTGGAGTGGTAGCCTAAGCCCATGGCCTACGGCATCACCGACCTCACCACCTTCATCCTCGGCACGATCTTCATCGTGCTGCTGCCGGGCCCGAACTCGCTCTACGTGATGGCGCTGGCCTCGCGCCACGGCGTGGCGGCCGGCTACCGGGGGGCGGCCGGCATCTTTGCCGGCGATACGGTGCTGATGCTGCTGTCGACGGCCGGCGCGGCCTCGCTGCTGCGCAGCACACCGCTGGCCTTCATGCTGGTCAAGTACCTGGGCGCGGCCTACCTGGCCTGGCTTGGCATCGGGCTGGTGCGCGCGGCCTGGCGGCAATGGACCGCGCGGCCGGCGCAGGCCGGCACGGCAAGGCCAACAGACGCGAAACTGGAGCGGAACGCGGGCCGGCCGTTCCGGACCGCCTTCCTGATCAGCCTGATGAATCCGAAGGCGATCCTGTTCTTCGTCTCCTTCTTCATCCAGTTCGTCGATCCGGACTACGCCTACCCGACGCTGTCCTTCCTGCTGCTCGGGCTGATCGTGCAGGCCTGCAGTGCGCTCTACCTGAGCGCGCTGATCTTCGGCGGCGTGCGGCTGGCCGAACGCTTCGGTCGCCACCAGCGCCTGGCCGCAGGCGGGATGGGGGCGATGGGCACGCTGTTCATCGGCTTCGCGCTGCGGCTGGCAAGCGCTTCGCTGGGCTGAAGCCCGGCCCCGACCAGCGCCAGCACCGACAGGCCGGAACGCGGGCTAGCGGCTGGCCTGGAACAGCACCGCCAGCAGATCCGAGGGCGTCACCATGCCGACCACGCGCTGCTGCTCATCGAGCACCGGCATGTGGTGCAGCCCGCCATCGGCAAAGGCCCGCGCGAGTTCGGGAATCGGCTGGCGCGGACTGGCGCTCACGACCTGGCTGCTCATGATGTCCTCGACGCGGCGGGCGGTGCTCAGGCGCGGCAGCCGCCTCGGGTCAGCGGTCGTCTGCCCGACGACAAAGTCGTGCAGCGACAGCATGCCGAGCAGCCGGCCTTGCACATCGGTGACCGGCAAGGCATTGATGTGATGGCGGGTCAGCCGACTCCAGGCCAGGTCGATGCTGTCTTGCGGCCCGACCCGGATCACGTCGCGCGACATCAGGTCCTGACAACGCATGTCGCCCCAGCGCCGGTTCTGCGCCTGCAGGCTGGCGCGCAGCACGATCTCCTCCAGGTCCTCGCGGTCGATGTCGAGCCGTTCGCCGAACGAGGCCAGCGCCAGGTCGAGGTCCTCTTTCAGGCTGCCCCTCAGGCTCGGCGCCGGATCGCGCGTGCCACGGGCGCGGCCGCCGGCACCGCCGCGATGCGGATAGCGGTGACCGCTCAGGTTGTTGAACAGCAGCGCCACCAGCAGCATGAAGGCGGAATTGATGCCGACCGGCCAGAACGCAAAGCCATAGCCCAGCAGCTGGACGGACGGGCTGCCGAGCACCGCGGTCAATGCCACCGCTCCCCCTGGCGGATGCAGGCAGCGCAGCGCCAGCATGGCCGCGGCCGCCAGCGCCCCGGCCAATGCGGCTACCGCGACGCTGTGGCCGAGCAGCTGTGCGCAGCTGACACCGATCAGCGCCGAGACCAGGTTGCCGCCCAGGATAGCCCAGGGCTGGGCCAGCGGACTGGCCGGCAGCAGGAACAGCAGCACGGCCGACGCCCCCATCGGGGCGATCAACCAGGGGTCCATCTCACCCAGGGCCTGCCGGCTCAGCCAGCCGGTCAGCCACAGGCCCAGGCCGATGCCCAGGCTGCCGAGCCAGAGCTCCCGCTGCCCCATCGGCAGGGCCGCAGGGCAGCAGGCCCGCAAGCGATCCCAGAGCCGGTTCACGACAGCAGGGCTCCGGCCGATTTCAGTTCAGCGCCGCGGCGGGACCGAAGAACTCGAAATGGGTTTGCGCCTCCGGCACGCCGAGCGCCTTCAGCTGGCGCTTGACCTGCGCCATGAACGGCTTGGGGCCGAGGAAATAGGCATCCAGATCACGGCTGGCCGGCAGCCAGTCGGCCAGCCGCTGCTGGTCGAGCAGACCGACCGCATCGACCTGATCGGCAGCATCGGCCTGGTCGTAGCAGTAGAAGCGCTGCAGCTGGGGATGACGGGCAGCCAGACCATCGACGGTGTCGCGGAAGGCGTGGCTGGCGCGGTCGCGGGCGCAGTGGATGAAGTGGACCGCGCGTTCGGTCTCGAGCGCCGCCTGCAGCATCGCCAGCGTCGGGGTGATGCCGACTCCGCCGCTGATCAGCACCAGCGGCTTGTCGCCGTCGCGCAGCACGAAGTTGCCCGCCGGCGGGAACAGCTGCAGGACATCGCCGACCGCGACCTGGTCGTGCAGATGCTCGGACACCCGGCCACCGGGCTCGCGCTTGACGCTGATGCGCAGTTCGCTGCCATTGGCGACCGACGACAGCGAATAGTTGCGCCGCTGCTCCTGGCCGTCGAGCACCAGGCGCAGGCCGATGTACTGGCCTGGCTGGTGCGCGATCACCGGGCCGCCATCGACCGGGCTCAGGTAGAACGAGGTGATGACGCTGCTCTCGGCCTGCTTGCGCGTGACGCGGAAGGCACGCTCGCCACGCCAGCCGCCCGGAGCGGCCTCGATCGCGGCGTAGGTCTGCTCCTCGGCACCGATCAGCAGGTCGGCCAGCTGCTGGTAGGCCGCGCCCCAGGCGTCGATCACGGCATCGGTCGCGATCTCGGCCCCCAGCACTTCGCGGATCGCGCGCAGCAGGCAGGCGCCGACGATCGGGTAATGCTCGGGCTTGACCTGCAGCGACACATGCTTGTGCACGATCTGCGCCGGCAGATTGCCCAGCGCCTCGAGGCGGTCGATATGCTTGGCATACATCAGCACGCTGTTGGCGAGCGCACGCGGCTGGTCGCCGCTGGCCTGGTGGGCCTGGTTGAACAGGGGCCGCACCTCGGGAAACTCGCCGAGCATGATGCGGTAGAAATGCTGGGTCAGGGTCTCGCCGCCGGTTTCAAGCAGCGGGACGGTCGATTTCACAATGGCGCGCTGGGCGTCGTTCAACATGATGGAGGCTCCTCATCGGTGGGTTCGGTCAGGCCAGATGGCCCTGCCCCCTCTAACGCAATGCACATGCCAGGCCCGGCAACGATACCGATCAAGGACTTGGCGCAGACCGAGTCGTAATGACCTAATCTTTGATAGAGTCAATACGACTTCAATGGGTGTAAAAATGACTCCATCCGCCTGGCTCAATGCCGTCGTCCCGCTGGTCGCCAACCTGCCGCAGAAGATGCCGGCATCCGAGCGCTACCGCCACTTGCTGGCCACCGTGCGGCGGCTGTTCGCCTGCGATGCGGTCGCGTTGCTGCGGCTCGAGAACGACTGCCTGCTGCCGCTGGCGATCGACGGCCTGAGCCCGGACACGCTGGGCCGGCGCTTTCGCGTCGCCGAGCATCCGCGCTTGCAGCGGCTGCTCGAGGCCAGGCAGGCGACCCGTTTTCCGCCCGACAGCTCGCTGCCCGACCCCTACGACGGCCTGGTCGAGGCCAGCCAGGGCCAGCTCGAAGTGCATGACTGCATGGGGGTGGTGCTGCAGATGGAAGGCGAGCCCTGGGGCCTGCTGACGCTCGACGCGCTGACACCGGGCCGCTTCACGCCGGCCCAGGTCGAGAGCCTGGGCGCCTTTGGCAACTTCGCCGCTGCCACGGTCGCCGCCGCCACGCGCATCCAGCGACTGGAGCAATGGGCCGAGAGCGAACATCTGCAGGCCGAACGCTACCGGCGCGCCGCCAGTCAGCCCAACCGGCCGCTGCTGGGCCAGAGCACGGTCTTCAAGCGCATGCTGAAGGAACTCGACCTGGTCGGTGCCAGCGACCTGACCGTGCTGATCACCGGCGAGACTGGCGTCGGCAAGGAGCTGGTGGCGCAGGCGCTGCACGAGCGCTCGGCCCGGCACGACCAGGCCTTCGTGAGCCTGAACTGCGCCGCCTTGCCCGAGACGCTGGTCGAGAGCGAGCTGTTCGGCCATGTGCGCGGCGCCTTCACCGGCGCGGTCAGCGGGCGCGAGGGCAAGTTCGAGCTGGCCGATGGCGGCACCCTGTTTCTCGACGAGGTCGGCGAGCTGTCGCTGGCGGTGCAAGCCAAGCTGCTGCGCGTGCTGCAAAGCGGGCAACTGCAGCGGCTCGGCTCCGACCGGGAGCATCGGGTCGATGTGCGCCTGGTCGTCGCGACGAACCGCGACCTGGCCAGCGAGGTACGGGCCGGCCGGATGCGGGCCGACATCTACCACCGGCTCAGCGTCTACCCGCTGCCGGTGCCGCCCTTGCGCGAGCGCGGCCGCGACGTGCTGCTGCTGAGCGGCTTCTTCTTGGAAGAAAACCGCTGCCGCCTGGGGATCTCGAGCCTGCGGCTGGAGCCCGACGCGCAGGAGGCGCTGCTGGCCTATGAATGGCCGGGCAATGTGCGCGAGCTCGAGCACCTGATCGGGCGCAGCGTACTGAAGGCGCTCGGGCGCCAGAGTCCGCGGCCGCGCATCCTGAGCCTGAGCGCCCAGGACCTCGGCCTGCCCAGCCCCGACCCCATGTCCAGGCCCTGGGATGACGATTCGAGTTCGCTCGGGGCCCCGCTGGCGGTTGCCAAGCCAGCCGTGCCGGCGCCCGGACTGCGCCAGACGGTCGAGGCGTTCGAGCGCCGCCTGATCGAGCAATGCCTGCTGCGCCATCAGCACAACTGGGCCGCCGCGGCGCGGGAACTGCAGATGGACCGGGCCAACCTGGCCCGGCTGGCGCGGCGACTGGGCTGCAACAGCCCGCCGCCGCCGGCCACGGATGGGTCCCGGCGCAGCACCCGCAGCGACGACAGGCCGTAGACTCGATGTCTTTTGGACCGCTGCTGATGGACCCCGCTTTTCGACAAGGTGCCCGCGAGGGCCTGCGCACCGTGCTGCCGTTCTCGGTCGGTACCCTGCCCTGGGCCATCGTGACCGGGCTGGCGATGCGCTCGACCGGGCTGAGCGAGCTCGAGTCGATGGGAATGAGCGTGCTGGTGTTCGCCGCCACCGCCCAGCTCGGCGCGCTGCCGCTGATCGCCTCGGGCGCGCCGCTGTGGCTGATCTTCCTGACCGGACTGGTGCTGAACCTGCGCTTCCTGATCTTCAGCGCCAGCATCGCGCCGGCCTTCCACGACCGGCCCTGGGCCCAGCGCCTGGCCAGCAGCTACCTGCTGACGGACAGCGCCTTCACGCTGCTGTCGCCGCGCCTGCTGACGACACCGGACCCGCAATGGCGCTGGGGCTACTACCTCGCTCCGGTGCTGTACGGCTGGCTGCTGTGGCAGGCTGGCGTGCTGATCGGGGTCTTCGGCGCCGAGATCCTGCCGAGCAACTGGTCACTCGAGTTCATGGCGACGATCGCGCTGATGGTGATGCTGGTGCCGATGGCACGCACGCGCCCGATGCTGCTGGCCGCGCTCGCGGGCGGCCTGACGGCCGTGCTGCTGCGCGATCTGCCGCTGCGGTTGGGCCTGTTCGCCGGCATCGCGGCAGGCATTGCCACCGGCTTCGCGGCTGAACACTGGCAAACCCGAGGAGAACCACAATGATCGAGGGCTTCTGGCTCTGGCTGGCCTTCGGGCTGCTGTCGGCAACCACCTTCCTGACGCGCGGCAGCTTCATCATGGCCGGAGAAAAAGGCCGGCTGCCGCCCGCGCTGCAGCGCGCGCTGCGCTATGCCCCGGCCGCCGCGCTGGCGGCACTGGTGGCGCCCGACCTGCTGCTGGTGCAGGGCCAGCTACAGCCCTTCAACCCCAAGCTGCTGGCCGGGCTGGCGGTGATCGCGGTGGCGCTGCACACGCGCAAGCCCTGGCTGCCGTTCGCGCTCGGCATGGCGGTGCTGATCGGCCTGCGCCAGGGCCTGGGCATGGGCGGCTGAGCTTGACCCCGGACCAGACGAAGGAACACCCCACATGACCTCCCAAGCCTCCGACCGGACCCGGGTCTTCGGCATCGCCGGCCATTCCGGCATGGGCAAGACCACCCTGCTTGAGCGCCTGCTGCCCGAGCTGCGCGCGCGCGGCCTGACGGTGTCGCTGATCAAGCACAGCCATAAGGACATCGAGATCGACCGGCCCGGCAAGGACTCCTACCGGCTGCGCGAGGCCGGCTGCCACGAGGTGCTGCTGCTCGGCAACCAGCGCTGGGCGCTGATGCACGAGCTGCGCGGTGCCCCGGAGCCGGAGCTCGACGAGCTGCTCGGCCATATGCAGGCCTGCGACCTGGTGCTGGTCGAGGGCTTCAAGGGCGGAAACTTCCCGAAGCTCGAGGTCTGGCGCGCCGAGCCCGGGCGCGAGCCGCTGGCGGGCTCCTGGCCCGGCATCATCGGCATCGCCAGCGACGGCCCGCTGCCCGATGGCGTGCCGCCGGGGCTGGAGCCGCTGGAGCTGGCCGACATCGGGGCGATCGCCGACTTCGCGCTCAGGCATGCTGCGCGGCGCTGAACGCCGGGCTGGCCCAGCCTGCCCGACCCGAACGCAGCGGGTCAGCGCGGCTGGTAGCCGGCGTCCTGCACCATCTGGCTCCAGGTGGCACGGGTCGCCTGCAGGCGCGCGCCGAGCTGCGCCGGCGTGCTGCTGCTGGGGATGACGCCGAGCGCGCTCATCTTGTCGCTGAACTCGGCCGACTTGACGACCTTGCTGATCGCGCGGTTGTAGCGCTGCAGCAGCGCGGGCGGCAGGCCGGCAGGCGCGTACACCGCCGTGAAAATGACCTCCTCGTAGCCCTTGATGCCCTGCTCGGCATAGGTCGGCACATCGGGCAGCTGCGGCAGGCGACGGGTGCCGTTGACCGCGACGATGCGCAGCTTGCCGGCCTGGGCCTGCGGCAGCATGACGGCGACCGAGCCGATGCCGGCAGCGATCTGGCCCGCCACCAGGTCCTGCACGATGGGCGCATCGCCGCGATAGGGCGCCGAGACGAAATCGGTGCCGAGCGCGCGGCCGACGATGCCGACCGCGAAATCCGGCGCGCTGGCGGGCGCCGGCACGCCGATATTGGCCTTGTCCGGATTGGCCTTGGCCCATTGCGCCAGCACGCGCAGGCCGCTGCCCTTGGTGCCGAGCAGCGCGGTGCTCACCGCCATCAGGTCCGGGTTGATCGCGACCAGGCCGACCGGAGCGAAGTCCCGCTCCGGATCGAAGCCGGGGTTAAGCAGCGTCAGCGGAATCATGGCCACGGTGTGGCTGTTCGAGACGAACAGGGTGTTGCCGTCCGGGCGCGCCGCCTTCAAGGCCTGGGCGGCGATCTGCCCGCCCGCGCCAGGCTTGTTCTCGACCAGCACGTTGCGGCCCAGCTCCTGCTGTAGGCCATGGGCCAGATGGCGGGCGATGGCGTCAGTGCCGCCGCCAGCCGGGAATCCGACCAGCAGCTTGATCGGCGCGGCATCGGTCTGCGCGGCTGCCGGCTGCAGCAGGGTGACGGCGAACAGACAGGCGCCGGCCAGGCAGGACAAGGGCTGGGACAGGACAGGGAATCTCATGCGGGCCTCGTGCAAGAAAAGGGTGAAGAACCGGCGGCGGCGGGAATCGACGATCAAGGCGAACCGGGATAGCTGCCCGGCAGCAGGATGTCGCAGCCGACGCTGTCGAGCCGGGTCTGGCCGCACAGCGCCAGCGTGACATCGAGCTCCTTGTGCAGGATCTCGAGGCAGCGGGTCACGCCAGCCTCGCCCAGGGCACCGAGGCCGTACAGGAAGGGCCGGCCGATGTAGCAACCGCGCGCGCCCAGGGCCCGGGCACGCAGCAGGTCCTGGCCGCTGCGCACGCCGCCATCCAGATGCACCTCGATCCGATCGCGCACGGCGTCGACGATGGCCGGCAGCGCGCGGATGCTGGACTCGGCACCGTCGAGCTGGCGCCCGCCATGGTTGCTCACGATCAGCGCATCGGCACCGATGTCGAGCGCGAGCCGGGCGTCCTCGGGGTCGAGGATGCCCTTGAGGATCAGCTTGCCGTCCCAGAGGCTGCGAATCCAGCGCACCGCGTCCCAGTCGAGCGTGGGATCGAACTGGCTGGCGGTCCATTCGGACAGCGAGCCCATGTCCTCCACCCCGCTGACATGGCCGACGATGTTGCCGAACTGGCGCCGCTTCGTGCCCAGCATGCCGAGCGCCCAGCGCGGCTTGGTCGCGATGTCGAGCAGATTGGTCAGCGTGAGCCGCGGCGGCGTCGACAGGCCGTTCTTGATGTCCTTGTGGCGCTGGCCCAGGATCTGCAGGTCCAGCGTCAGCACCAGGGCGGTACAGCCGGCGGCCTTGGCGCGCGCGATCAGGCGCTCGATGAAGGCGCGGTCGCGCATCACGTAGAGCTGGAACCAGAAGCCCGGTCCGGCCTGCTCGGCCACGTCCTCGATCGAGCAGATGCTCATGGTCGAGAGCGTGAACGGCACGCCGAACTTTCGCGCCGCGCGCGCGGCCAGGATCTCGCCGTCGGCATGCTGCATGCCGGTCAGGCCGGTCGGCGCCAGCGCCACCGGCATGGCGACCTCCTGGCCGACCATCGTGGTGCGGGTGCTGCGCCCCTCCATGTTGACCGCCACGCGCTGGCGGAACTTGATGGCCTGGAAATCGGCCTCGTTGGCGCGGTAGGTGCTCTCGGTCCAGCTGCCGGAGTCAGCGTAGTCGTAGAACATGCGCGGCACCCGCTGGCGGGCGAGACGGCGCAGGTCGTCAATATTCGTGATCGGGGTCATGGCACCTATTGTCTTCCAGCTGCACCAGGCCGACACTGGCCAGCTCGGACAGAATGCATTTTACATTTTGTTACAAAATACCAGGGATTTCGGGAATGTTAGAACGGGGGTAAGCCTGTATCACAGGCAATTCATTCAATCGTGAACACGGCCAAACTTCAACAAGGTAAATCATGAAAACAATCGCATGCAAAAAAGATAATGATGTCATCGTTCAAGCAACCTGCCTACTTCTCGTTCGGCATTTCCGAAATTTGATTGAACTGAACGATTCAGGTTATGGCTTCCACACCCGTATCTTTTCGCACATACTGCACCCAGAACACCGATTTGTTCATGCGGGTGATTCTGAGCAAGTCACCGCAGATACCCCGACTCATCCCGAGCATGTTGTCCCATGTGCCACGCTGATCGAGGAATGTAAGCGTTTAATCAGCGCCGGCCATCACACGGACGAGCAGATCGCCCATCTTTTGCAGAAACACTGGAAGGTAGCCACCATAACAAAGAAAGAGAAAATGACATTAGATTTTGATCTTGGCTACAAATCAAAAATGCCAGAAGGCTGGGACTTTGAAAATAGCGACACTTTTTCAAGATTCAAGCTTGCAAACATTTCTTTGAAGTAATGCCGTACAAAAATGGAAAACTGCAGCCACCACTGCGCTTCGAGTTGTCCACTTCCAAACGATCTTCGAATTGCAATCAAAGGCGCATCCCTCCCACTCGGTGCTGCTGCAGCACAGCCTGTGAATGTTGAAGGATGCTGCCAGGCAGTGATGTCAGCACTTGGCCCAGACTCGGTCATCTCGATCGAGCTTGATGAAGTCCGCAGCCTGATCGGGCAGGGATATCTTTCGCTGGGGTACGGCCAAGCGCCCACCGACACAGGCAACATCATCCAGGCTTGTAAGGCTTCGGTTCATGGCCTCCTGACTGAGAACCCGGATCTGCTGCAAACGGCCACTGGCGTTCTGGTCATCATCCGGACACCGCGACATGCGACCATCAAACTGAGTGCAGTCCGCACTGGATTACGCGAAATCTGGCAGCACAGTCCAGATTCGGCGCAACGCCTTTACAGCTGTATTGCCAGCGAGGCTACTACTGGCCGGCATGAGGTTTACACCTTGGTGGTGAATGACAACCATTCAAGAGCAATCGATCAGCAACTGGCAGCCAACCGATACTTGACACTGGATGCAGCTTTGCTAAAAATCTCGCGCCTGCTGGATCAGACGGAGTCCGAGGCAATCCTGTTGCGGCGTGCATGTCGCATGCTCACAAAGCACCAGAGATGCTCGACCAGTCTTATTCAGCGCAAGCTGAGGCTTGGGCACTCCCGGACATCGAATCTGATGGCACAGCTTGAACGGGAGGGAATCGTCGGTTCCATTTCACCGAATGGACTCCGGCAGGTGCTGGTACGATTCTGAGCTGCAAGTCATCTTGCACAATGAAAGCAGGACTACTCAGGCTGCAAGACCATACCAAGTTGATGTCATGCGACAAGCTGTACCGGTTGCGCTTGCGTCCCAACGCATGCGCACCAGTGTTTCTGGCGTTGTATCTCGGCATTCCCCAAGTTCGCGGTCAGATTGAAATTCCGCAGCAGGAGCCAGTAGCTCGATGCTCAGCGCCTATCTTGGAACTGGACGTTCCCGCTCCCACTTTCCTTGACCGCGAAACCACCAGGATCGACGCGCTGGTGGCCGAAGTCCAGTCCGCCATCACCCTGCTGCAGGAACGTCGCGCCGCCCTGATCTCCCCCCCTGGCGCACCGGCTCAACAAGATCAGCCAGGTTCTCGACCTTACCCAAGGTTACCGTTATTTGATAAACCTTGGTAAGGTCGATAAGAATGGTCCATCCTTTCAGACTTGCTCAGGCCTGCTGGCAAGACTGGTGAAGGCGGGTTCATCCTCCGCCTTTCACGCCTCATGAATCCGGAATTCCCGGTACTTGATTCCTGAATTTCACGCGAGTCGTATGCTGGCTCGCCGGGCGTGAGAACAGGCGCTCACCCATCATCCCGATCGCGCCGATTGCTGGCCCAGATCGACAGCAGCAGCCAGACGCTGCCCAGGCCAGCGCCCAGGAAGCCCAGCAGGCCAAAGGCCGGCAGACCGAGCCAGCTCGGGCCGCCCGGCACCGTCATGACGATCGACGAACCGATGATCAGCGCCGCGATCACGATGCCGACCACCAGCCGGTTCGCCGCCCGGTCGAGCTGGTTGCCGATCCGGCGCAGGTCGAGCACGTCGATGTGGATGTCGAGCCGGCCCTTGCGCGCCGCGCGCAACAGGCGCGACAGGTCCTGCGGCAGCCCGGCCAGCAGGCCGAGCAGCTCGCTGACGCTGCGCCAGCCGCGTCCGAGCAGGGCGGCGGGCTGGTAGCGTTCGCGCAGCAGCTGACGCAACAGCGGCAGCGCCTCGCCCGCCATGTCGAAGTCGGGGTCGAGCTCGCGGCCCATACCTTCCAGCGTGACGAAGGCCTTGACCAGCAGGCCCAGGTCGGCCGGCAAGGCGACGCGGTGGTGGCGCAGGATGGCGACCACGTCCGACAGCAGCGCTGCCAGCTTGAGTTGCCGCAGCGGCAAGCCGCGGTATTGCTCGACGAAGGCCTCGATCTCGGCCACCAGCGCCTCGTGGTCGACCGCGCCGTCGCCGCTCCAGTCGGTCAGCACATCGGCGACACGGGCCGGCTCCTGCTGCACCAGGCCCAGCAGCAGCGCCATCAGCTGCTCGCGCCGCTGCTCGGACAGGCGACCGACCATGCCGAAATCGATGAAGGCAATCCGGTTGCCCGGCAGATAGAACACGTTGCCGGGGTGCGGATCGGCATGAAAGAAGCCATCCTGCACGATCATCTTGAGCACCGCATGCGCGCCCCGGCGCGCCAGTACCTTGCGGTCCAGGCCGGCGGCATCGACCTCGGCCAGCTTGCGCCCCGGTATGCCGGCGATGTAGTCCTGCACGCAGACCCGCTCGCCGCTCCATTGCCAGTGCACGCGCGGCACCACGATCAGCGGCGCGGCCTGCAGCAGCTCGCCGCCGCCGGGCCGGGGCTGGCTCGCGTCGGCATCGGCATAGCCCTCGAACTGGGTCGCGATCCGGGTCGCGTTGCGGCATTCGACCGCGAAATCGAGCTCATTGCGCAGCGACTTGCCAAACTGCTGCACCACCTGCTGCGGGCTGAAGGTGCGCAGCTCGGGGCTCTCGGACTCGGCCAGCTGCGCCAGCCGCAGCAGCCAGCGCAGGTCGGCCTCGATCACCGGCCGGATGCCGGGACGGCGCACCTTGACCACCACCTCGGTGCCGTCATGCAAGCGGGCCCGGTGCACCTGCGCGACCGAGGCCGCCGCCAGCGGCACGGGATCGAAGGCCGCAAACACCTGCTCGGGCAGGCCGCCGAGGTCCTCGACCAGCTGCGGCAACAGCAGCTCGTAGGGCACGGCTGGCGCGCTGTCCTGCAACTGGCTGAACTCGGCGATCCACTCGGGCTCGAACAGGTCGACCCGGGTCGCGAGCACCTGACCCAGCTTGACGAAGGTCGGTCCGAGCTCCTCGAGCACGCGCCGCAGCCGCTGCGGCGGCGTCAGATGGGTCAGCTCATGGCTGTCGCGCCAGTGCAGCGCGCGGCCGGCATCCTCGAGCGCATTGGCCAGCCCGAAGCGCTGGACCAGGTCGCCGAAGCCGTAGCGGATCAGGACCGAGGCGATGTCGTGCAGGCGGCCCAAGTCGCGGACCGAGGCCAGCGCCTGCCACAGCATCAGGCGTCCTTGCTGCTCTGTTCAGCCCAGCAGACGAGCCAGAGCTGAGCAGCAGCTTGCGCTGCAGCTTCCCTGCGGTATTGCTCTGCGCCCATGAGATTCTCCTGCTGGTAGGTGGCGGCGATGGTCCCAAGCCAGCCTCCCGCATAGCCCTGCTGCTGGCAAGCTGCGGCGAAAGACGGCAAGCGAATATCGTAGCATCCGACCGGGAGTTCCGCTCAGACCGCCGCCAGGCGGTAGCCCACGCCGACATCGGTCAGCAAGTGCCTGGGCTCGGCCGGATCGCGCTCGATCTTGGCCCGCAGCTGGCCCATGTAAAGGCGCAGGTAATGCGTATGGCCGCTGAAGGCCTCGCCCCAGACATCGGCCAGCAGTTGCCGGTGAGTCACGACCCGGCCCGCGCTGCGCACCAGCCGCGCGAGCAGCTTGAACTCGGTCGGCGTGAGATGCACCGGCTCGCCGTCGCGCAACACCATGCGAGCGGCAAGATCGATACGCAGGTCGTCGAGCTCGTGCAGCGTGACGGCGGGCTCGAGCGCCGTGCCGCGATGGCGCAGCGCGACGCGCAGGCGCGCGAGCAGCTCGCCGATGCTGAAGGGCTTGGTCAGGTAATCATCCGCCCCCGCATCGAGCAGCCTGATCTTCTGCGCCTCCTGGTCGCGTGCCGAGACGACGATGACGGGCAGGTTGGAGCGCTGACGCAGCTCGTGCACGAGGTCGGCACCATCGCCGTCGGGCAGACCGAGGTCGAGCAGGACCAGATCGGGTGAATCGTATCGCAGGATAGCGCAGGCCTCGCTGAGCGAAACCGCCGTCAGGACGTCGAAGCCCTCGACAGCGAGCGCGGACTGCATGAAGGTCCTGATCTCGCGGTCGTCCTCGACCACCAGTACGCGCAGGGTCATGACGACTCCTCCAAGGGCTGCTGAAGCTCGACCGGCAGGCTCAGGCGAAAGCGGCAGCCGCCGCCCTCACGGCCCTCGACGACGAGGATGCCACCGTGGGCCATCGCGATCGCGCGGCAGACCGCCAGGCCGAGACCCGCGCCACGCTGCCCCGAGCGGTCGCTGCGCGAATAGGGACGGAAGACGGATTCGCGCAGCGCCACGGGAATGCCGGGACCGCAGTCAGAAACGCAAAGGTCAATTCGTCCCGGCCCGTACAAGGCCTGGATCTCGATGCTGCCCTCGGCGTACTTCAGCGCATTGTCCAGCAGGTTGATAAGCAACTGGCCGAGCAGCACCGGATCGACGCGTAGCAACGGCAGCCCGGCCGGAATCACAGAGCGGATGCGACGCCCGGAGTCCTGCGGTCGCACCCGCGCCAGCACGGCGCCGACGATCTCCTCGACCGACTCCCAGTCCCGGTGGAGTTCGACGACTGGGTCTGACAGACGAGCGAGCTGCAGCGTGTTCTCGGTCAGAACGGTCAGGTAGCGCGCCTCGGTCGCGATGCTCCCGAGCATGCGCGACTGCAGCTCGGGCGATAGCCGGTCGCGCTGCGTCTGCAGCGAGGACGATGCCCCGAGAATGGTCGCGAGCGGCGTGCGCAGGTCGTGCGAGATCGATGCCAGGAAGGTGTTGAGCAGTTCGTGGCGCTGCGCCTCGCTGCGGGCAGCGAGGACGGCCTCGTCGAGCTCAAGCCGCCAGAGCGCCTGCGCCAGCAGCGCCGCCAGCGTGCGGCCATGCTCAAGCCCCTCCTGCTCTTGTGCGGCAGCGGCCGGAATTACAGCCATGCCGAACACCCTGCCCTGCTCGCCCAGCGGCAGGCAGATGCCCTGCGCCGCCTCTGGCACGCTATTGCCCTCATCCGCGAACGTCAGAATGGCGCCAGTGCCAAACGCAGCCTGCAGCGCGGCCTGCCCGATGGTACGGACCTCGTGCATGGCAGCAGCAGCCGACAGGCGCATCGCGAGCTCCTGCAGCTGCCGCGCCCGGCCTTCGCTCAGGCGCGCCGCACGGGCTTCGCGCTGCAGGCCGGCTGCCAGGCGGCTGGTCATGAAAGCGACAAACAGCATGACCACGAGCGCGATCAGGTGCTCGCGCTGGTCGACCGCGAAGGTCCAGCGCGGCGGCACGAAGAAGAAATTCAGCGCCGCGACAGCACCAACCGCACAGACCGCCGCCTCCAACCGCCCCAGACGGTAGGAAACGATCTCCACCACCAGCACATAGAGCATGGCCTGGCTGGTCAGCGAGACATAGGAATCGATCAGCAGGCCGAACGCGGTCGCCGCCGCGAGCAGCAGCAGGACGAGCGCCCAGCGTACGGGATACAGGTCTAGGATCAAGGACAAGACGAAGGCTGGAATCGGTTGTGCCGGAGATTTCGTGCCGGGTAATCAGCCGGAAATGGCGACCACCGTGCAGAAAAACTCAGTTTGCAGTATGTCACCGCACGCATAAGGAAAGCATAAGTGCCAGACGCCACCATGCACCGCGCGGCCGACCGGAGCAGTCGAAGCGCCACACAATCCGGACATTGCAACCACGCAGCGGCCTTCAATGCGACCGTACTGACACATGTCCGCACCCAAATCCTCGCTGGGACCCCTGACCCTGGGAGCCATAGGCGTCGTCTACGGCGACATCGGCACCAGCGTGCTCTACGCCGTCAAGGAAGTGTTCAGCTCCGGCCATCTCGAGCCGACCACAGCCAACGTCTACGGCGTCATGTCCATGTTCTTCTGGACGCTGACGCTGATCGTTACGCTCAAGTACGTGACGCTCGTGATGCGCGCCGACAACCACGGCGAGGGCGGCCTGGTGGCACTGCTCGCGCTGGCCATGGAGGCGGTCAGCAACAGGCCGCGCCTGCGCAACTTCCTGCTCCTGCTCGGCGTCTTCGGTGCCGGACTGTTCTACGGTGACGGCGTGATCACGCCGGCGATCTCGGTGCTGTCCGCAGTGGAGGGGCTCGAGATCGTCTCACTCACCTTCACCAAGGCGGTGATCCCGCTGACCCTGCTGGTCCTGCTCGCACTGTTCGCGGTCCAGAAGCACGGCACTGCCGGCATAGGCAGGCTGTTCGGCCCGATCATGGTGGTCTGGTTCGTCGTGATCGGTGCGGCTGGCGCGGTGCAGGTGCTCGAGCGCCCCGAGATCCTGTGGGCGATCAGCCCGCATCACGCGCTCGGCTTCATGTGGCGCAACCCTGGTCTGACCTTCGTACTGCTCGGGGCGGTGGTGCTATGCGTCACGGGCGGCGAGGCGCTCTATGCGGACATGGGGCATTTCGGCCGCAAGCCGATCAGGCTGGCCTGGTTCGGCCTGGCGATGCCGGCGCTCGCGCTCAACTACTTGGGCCAGGGCGCTCTGCTGCTCGCCCGGCCCGAGGCGGTAGAGAACCCCTTCTTCCTGATGATTCCGCAGTGGGGCATGCTGCCCATGGTCGGTCTCGCGACAGCTGCGACCGTGATCGCGTCGCAGGCGCTGATCTCGGGCGCGTACAGCGTGACCAAGCAGGTCATACAGCTGGGCTACCTGCCGCGCCTGCAGATTCAGCACACCAGCGCCGAGGAAAGCGGCCAGATCTACCTGCCCTTCGTGAACTGGGGCCTGTTTGTCTGCATCGTGCTGGCGGTGGGGATGTTCAAGACCTCAAGCAACCTGGCTGCCGCCTACGGCATCGCTGTCACGCTCGTGATGCTGATCACGACCGTGCTGACCTTCTTCGTCGTCCGCTACCGCTGGGGCTACCCGCTCTGGCTGAGCCTGGGCGCGACCAGCTTCTTCGTCGTGATCGACTTGGCGTTCTTCGGCTCCAACCTGCTCAAGCTCACCGAGGGCGGCTGGTTCCCGCTCGCGATCGGAGCAGTCGTGTTCCTGCTGATGACGACTTGGCACGAAGGGCGCCGGCTGCTCGGCGAATCGATCAGCAACCACGCGCTCGATCTGGGCGACTTCCTCGAATCGATCTTCGCAAACCCGCCGGTGCGCGCGGACGGCACGGCTGTCTTCCTGTCCGCGCAGCCAGACACGGTGCCCAACGCGCTGCTGCACAACCTCAAGCACAACAAGGTGCTGCACGAGCAGAACCTGTTCGTGACGGTGCGCAACCACGGAGTACCTTGGATCAAGCCAGCGCAGCGCCTGGAGGCCGAGGCGCTGGGACGCGGCTGCTGGAAAGTGATCGTCAACCTGGGCTTCATGGACGACACTGACCTGCCGCGTGCCCTGGCGCAGCTAGAGCGCCGCGGCGTCGCGCTCGACCCGATGCGAACGAGCTATTTCCTGTCGCGCGACATCATCGTTCCTTCGATGGGCGGGCGCATGGCACAGTGGCGCGAGAAGCTGTTCGCGCAGATGCACCACAACGCGAGCTCGGCGGCCGAGTTCCTGAAACTGCCGAACAACGCCGTCGTCGAGCTCGGCAGCAAGATCGAGATCTGAGGCGAAACCGTCCGGACCCGCACGGGTAGGCGTCAATCCGGCAGGCGACGTTCAGGTCTCCTTGTGGCCGGGTCCGGCCTTGGCCGCCGGCTTGACCTGTTCGGCCAGGCCGCCCAGCACGCCGGCGGCGATCTGGCGCAGCAGGTCGGTGCTGGCCTGCGCGAGCTTGAGTCCGGCATCGAGCTGGGCCTTGCCGACCTCGCCGAGCTGCTGCGCCGTCGTCAGCCAGCCCTGCTGCAGCTGGGCACCGACGGCCGAGCCGTGCAGGCGGGAATGGGCCAGCAGCTCGGACAGGATGACGCCGGCCGCATCGCGCGTGCGGCTGGCGGTGGACTGCAGGGTTTCGAGGAACATCTGCTCGAGCTGCTCGAAATCGGCGCGCGCATGCTTGAGGTCGGTGGCCGAGAAGGCCTGCGCCTTGCCAGCCGCCTCCTGCAGCGCCAGGCTGGCGCTCTGCGCCAGCTGGGCCAGCGCGGCATCGAGCCCGGCGACGACCTGCTGCAGCTGCTCCTTGGCCTGGCCGGTCTGGGCCAGCGCTGGCTGCAGCAGCGGCTGGGCACCGGCCAGCGCGCCGTTGAGCACGGCCTGGCTCAGCTCGCGCAGCGCGGCCAGGTCGAACTTGCCGCTGCCGATCTGGGCCAGCGTCAACTGCCGGACCTGATCCTGCAGGTTCAGGCCTTGCTCGACCGCTCGCTTGACATCGGCTTCGAGTTGCGCGGCGGCGCTGCTGCCGGCCTGGGTCTGATCGTTCGGGTTTGCCATCGCATCTTCTCCGGTTGGTGGGCTATCAAGTTACAGACTGTCCATGTCAGGAGTCTCGCCCATCGCGCCGGGACTGGCAAGAAGGACGGCGAGCGCCGGCTCAGGCGAGCAGGCGCACGGCGTTCCTGCCTTCGGCCTTGGCCTGGTAGAGCGCGAGGTCGGCCCGCTTGAGCCAGGACTGCGGCGAGTCCTCGGGCCTGCACTGCGTGACACCAAAGCTGGCGGTCACCTGCCCCACGGTCTCGAAGGTTTGCAAGGCCAGCAAGGCGCGCAGCTTGTCGGCCAGACCGACGGCCTCGTCGGCGTCGCAATGCGGCATCATGATGACGAACTCCTCGCCGCCCCAGCGCGCCAGCGTATCGGCCGCCCTGAGGTTGCGCTGCACCAGCCGGGTCAGGCCGACCAGCACCGTATCGCCCACCGGATGCCCGTAGCGGTCGTTGACGGCCTTGAAATGATCGATGTCGAACATCAGCAGTGACAGCGGCTCGGCGTAGCGCTGCGACTGGATCAGCTCGCGCTGCAGTTCCTGCTCGAAATGGCGCCGGTTCCAGGCCCCGGTCAGCGTGTCGGTCGTGGCCAGGTTGCTGAGCTGGGCATTGACCAGCTGCAGCTCCCGGTTGGCCGCCTGGGCAGCATCGCGGGCCTGGCGCAGCGCCAGTTCATGGGCATTGCGCAGGCTGATGTCACGGGTCACGCCCAGGATGCCGCTCGGGCGCTGCTGCTCGTCGAACAGCGGCGTCAGGCTCGAGGTATGCCAGCGCCAGCTGCCATCGGCATGGCGGACCCGGTACTCGATGCCGCTGGTCTTCCCGGGCAGGCTGCTGAGCCAGACCGGCCAATCGTCCGGATGCACGAGGCTGGTGTAATGCTGCCCGACCACCGAGGCCGGGTCGGTGCCCAGCCGGTCACGCCAGTTGGGCGAGACATACTGGAAGCAGCCTTGCAGGTCCAGGGTGTAGATGATGTCGTGGGCCTGCTCGACAAAGGTGCGGAACTTCTTCTCGCTGGCCTTGAGCTCGTCCTCGAGCCGCTGCCGCTGGACGATGTCCTGCTCCAGCCGGAGCGCCAGCGCCAGTTGCACCCAGTAGCCGCGCAGCAACAGGGCGGCGACAATCATCAGCAGCAGCGCGGCGAGTCCGATCTTCCAGATTCGGGCATACCAGTCGCGCAGCCAGACCTGGTCATGCTCGCCCTGATAGACGATCAGCGGCAGCCCCTCGACCTTGCGCAACACGCCCAGTTGCGGCTGGCCATCGAGTTGCGAGACACGGCGGCCGACGCTGACATCGACATTGCCGTCGATGAAGGCCCGGATCATCGGACTGTCGAGGGACTTGCCGACCACGCCGGCCAGCGCTGGCTTGCGTGCCACCACCTGCAACTGGGAGTCGATCAAGGTGATCACGCCATCGGACCCGGTGTCGATCCGGTCCAGCAGCGTCGAGAACATCGTGGTGTCGAGCCCGATGACCACAAAGCCGCTGCCCATGGCGCCAGGGCCCGGAATGCGCCGGGCCTGGGTCACGGCATAGCGGCCGAGGTTAGACATCACCATCGGCGTGACGACCGATTCGGCGGTCGGGCGCTCACGCAGCAGGCGGCAATAGTCCCACTCGCTGGCATCGAAATAGGACTGGACGCGGGCGTCGTGGGTGTAGCGCCGGATACAGGCCGGGTCGAACAGGCTCAGGCCCTGCGCATACGGCAAGGTCTGCAGCTTGGCATCGAGCCAGTGCACCCAGCGGCGCTGCTGCTGAGCCGAAGTGCGCCCCAGCCTGAGCTCGGAGGGCGGGAAATTGGCCGCGACATCGCGCAGCAGGTAGTCCGAGGTCTGGAACACCCCCTTGACCCATTCACCGACCAGCAGGGCATTGTTCTGCAGCCGGATCGAAGTCCGGGCATAGGCATCGTCGTAGCTGCGCTTGAGTTCCCCGGCAGCCATCAGCACAACCAGCAGGCAGAACGCAAGGAAAAGCAGCAGGCTGCGCACATAGGGTTGCCTGTTCGGTCTTGGCTCGGTCCCCACTCGTCGTCTCGATTGTTTATTTGAGAAATTTGATTGTAAGCATAAGTGTTACGCGGCGAAAAAAAACCCGCCACGGTGGGCGGGTTGCGGTCGGCCGCCACCCAGACGGGTGGCTGCTGAAATCCGATTACTGCTTGACGGCCTCGACCTGCAGCACGATGCGGACGTTCTTCGGGAAGCCCCAATCGATGCCGTAGTTGACGCCGAAGGCCGCGCGGTCGATGGTCGCTTCGAAGTCGCCACCGCAGACTTCGCGCTTGAGCATCGGGCTCTGGTAGCAGTTGAACTGGTTGGCCTTGAAGCTCACCGGCTGGGTCTTGCCCAGCAGGGTCAGCTGGCCCTGGACTTCGGTCACCTTGTCGCCGTCGAAGACGAACTTGTCGGACACGAAGCGTGCCTTCGGGAACTGGGCGACGTTGAAGATGTCAGCGCTTTGCAGGTGCTTGTCGAAGGCGGCGGTGCCGGAGTTGACCGAAGTCATGTCCAGGCTGATGTCGACCTTGCCGGTCTTGGCAGCGCGGTCGAACTCGATGGTGCCTTCCTTCTTGTCGAAGCGGGCGCGGTTGACCGAGGCGCCGAAGTGGCTGATCTCGAAGGTCGCGAAGGTGTGGGTCGGGTCGACCGTGTAGTTGGCGGCTTGGGCGGCACCGGCCGACAGCAGAGCAGCGGCGATCAGGGTCAGGGACTTGCGCATGGGGTTGACTCCAGTAAAAAATGAGGTGGGATGGATTACAGCTTGGCCACGCCGGTCAGCGCGAGCTTGAACTTGACTTGCACTTCGTCGGCCACCATCGAGGTGTCGGCCCACTCGTTCTCGCCGATCTTGAACGCCAGGCGCTTGATCGGGAAGGCACCGGTCGCGGTGGTGACGGCACCACTTTGCGTCAGCGTGACGGGCACGACGACATCGCTGCTGGCACCCTTGATCGCGAGCTTGCCGGCGATCTCGAACTTGCCGCCGCCCAGGGCCTTGACGGCGCCGGACTGGAAGGTCGCCTTCGGGAACTTGGGCGCATTGAACCAGACCGGCTTGGGCAGCTCGGCATCGGCTTCCTTGCTGATCGAGACGCTGGCCAGATCGACGCTGAAGGCGATCTTGGTCGCTGCGGGCTTGGCCGGCTCGAAGGCGATCTGGCCGTCGAACTGGCGGAAGCGCCCTTCGACCGGAACGCCCATCTGCTTGCTGACGAAGGTGATCTCGCTTTGCGCCGGCACCAGCTTCTGCTGGGCATGAGCCGGGCCAAAGGCAGCGGCAGCTGCCAGGGTCAGAACCAGACCGAAAAACTTCTGTTTCATGGGAAACACTCCAGAAAATTCAATTGAAATCAGCGCTGGCAGCGTTCAGCGGCCGAACCACATGCGCTGCAGCAGACCGTCGCGGTCGATCACCACATGCTTGAGCGCACCAGCCACATGCAAGCCCGCCAGCAGCAGCATCGCGACGGCCGACAGCTCATGCCAGGGCTTGATGAACTCGGCCAGCTCCGGGGAGACCGGCACGAAATCAGGCAGCGGCAGGGCGCCAAACAGCACGATCGGGAAGCCAGCCGCCGAGCTGTAGGCCCAGCCGATCAGCGGAACCGCGAAGAACAGCAGGTACAGGCCATGATGGGTCGCGTGGTGGGCAATGGCCTGCCAGCGCGGCATCGCCTGCTCGATCTGGGCCGGCAGCGCGGGCGGACGGTGGGTCAGGCGCCAGAACAGGCGCAGCGCGGACAGCAGCAGGATCACGACACCCGCCCATTTGTGCCAGCTGTAGAGCTGGAGCCGCTGCGGCGAGAACGGCAGATCGGTCATGTAGGAGCCGAGCACGAAGATGCCGATCAGCGCCGCGGCCAACAGCCAGTGCAGCAGAATGGCAACGCCGTGGTAACGGGTGATGGGTGAAGTGGTACTGGACATGCAGGCTAGTTTAGGAACCGGGCCCGGTCAGTGACGACAAGCGGCTTGAAGCCTTGATTCGAAAAATTCGAATACAAATAAACAGGAAAGCCGGTCGGAATCCTGGGCTGGCGACAGCGGTCGCATCTTGCCGTGCCAGACCGGGGAAGCGGCTCAAGGTCGGTACAGCCTGGCCTGGCCGTCCGGCCGGGTCTTGAAGCGGCGGTGCAGCCAGTGGTACTGGCCCGGCATGGTCCGGATATAGCCCTCGAGCTGCTGGTTCATGAAGCGGGCATCGACGCTGTCGTCGCCGCTCGGATAGCCGGCCCAGGCCTCCATGACCTCGACCTGGTAGCCGCCCGGCACGATGCGGCAGATCCACGGCACGACCGGTACGCCAGCGGCCTTGGCCAACCGGGGCAGCGAGGTCACGGTGGCCGCATCCTGCTCGAAGAACTTGACGAACACCGAATCGCGCGCGCCCAGGTCCATGTCCGGCAGCAGGCAGAGCGCCGCGCCCTCGCGCAGACCCTTGAGCAGCGGGCGCACCCCCTCGCGGCGCGCGACCAGGCGCGGCGCGGCGTAGCGCAACCGGCCCTCGCGCACCCAGCGGTCCATCGCCGGTCCGCTCTGGGGCGAGTAGAAGGTCCACCAGTTGCGCGCGATTGCCTGCGTCAGTCGGGTCCAGCCGGCATCCATGCCGTAGAAATGCGGCACGAAGCACAGCACCGCACCCGGCTGCTGCAGCAGGTCGACCCGGCCGGTCAGCGCGACGCGGCGCTCGATCAGGCCGTCATTGCCATGCCAGAGCCAGACCCGGTCGACGAAGCTCTGGCCGAAGCTCACGAAGGTCTCGCGCGCCCAGCGCGCGCGCTGGCCCGGGTCGGCCTCGGGAAAGCAGAGCTCGAGGTTGCGCTCGACGATGTAGCGGCGCCGGCGCGCGAGCGCCCACAGCGTCAGGCCAAACGCTGCCCCAGCCGCCCGAAAAACAGGCAGCGGCAGCTTGGCCAGCCAACGCTGGACGCGATCGGAAACGGAACGGACGGACTGGGTCAAGACAGGCCAGGATGGACAGGAAGCCGCCATTATCCCGAATGCACCCGCCGTCAAGGGGAAATGGGCCATGCCGCCCAGCGAACCGGATCGGCCAAGCCTAAACTTGAAAGCCGTCACAACTGTCCCCTGCAAACTCCATGTCCAACTCGCCTACCCTGTTTGATCCTGTCACCGTCGGCGCCTGGCAGCTGCCGAACCGCGTCGTGATGGCGCCGTTGACGCGCAACCGCGCCCCGGGCCAGATCCCCACGGCCATCATGGCGACCTACTACGGCCAGCGCGCCCACCCGGTCACCGGTGCCGGCCTGATCGTCAGCGAAGGCACGCCGGTCTGCGCCGAAGGCCACGGCTACTCCGACACGCCCGGCCTGCACAGCCCGGAACAGGTCGAGGCCTGGAAGCCCGTGACCGCCGCCGTCCATGCCCAGGGCGGCCATATCGTGGCCCAGCTCTGGCATGTGGGACGCATCTCGCATGTCGAGCTGCAGCCCAACGGCCAGGCACCGGTCGCGCCGTCGGCGGTGCGCGCCAACGCCAAGTGCTATCTGATCAAGGACGAGAACGGCCAGCGCAGCGGCGGCTTCGTCGACTGCTCGGAGCCGCGCGCGCTCCAGCTTGACGAGATCGCTGGCGTGGTCGAGAGCTTTGCCCAGGGTGCGCGCCACGCGATCGCGGCCGGCTTTGACGGGGTCGAGATCCATGGCGCCAACGGCTACCTGCTCGACCAGTTCCTGCGCGAGGAATCGAACCGGCGCGACGACGCCTATGGCGGCTCGATCGAGAACCGCTGCCGCCTCGTGGTCGAGATGGTGCGCGCCTGCTGCGACGCCATCGGCGCCGACCGCGTCGGCCTGCGCCTGTCGCCGGTGATGGAAGGCAATGGCGCGGTCTGCGACCCGCAGGCCCAGGCCATCCACGAGCAGCTGCTGCGCCAACTGGCCCCGCTGGGACTGGCCTACCTGCACCTGATCGAAGGCCAGACCGGTGGCGCGCGCGACCACAAGCCGTTCGACTATGCCGCGCTGCGCGCCGCCTACCGCGACGCGGGCGGGCAGGCGGCCTGGATGGTCAACAACGGCTACGACCTGGCGCTGGCCCAGCAGTCGCTGGCCGAAGGGGCCGACCTGGTCGCCTTCGGCAAGGCCTTCATCGCCAACCCCGACCTGACCGAGCGCCTGCGCCAGGGCGGCCCGTTCAACGAGCCGGACCGCAACACCTTCTACGGCGGCGGCGACGCGGCCAAGGGCTACACCGACTACCCCGCGTTGGCCTGAGCGAACGCCGGCTCCTCCAGCGCCGACCCCCCTGCCACCGGCTGCGCCCAATCGGACGGGAGGCAGCCGGCCATGGCATAGGCCTCGAAGTCGACCAGCTCCAGCGGGGCCGAGAACCAGTGGCCCTGGAACAGCCGGCAGCCCAGCTCGGACAGCAACTGCCACTGCTCGACGTTCTCGACCCCCTCGGCGATCACCTGCAGGCCCAGGCCGCGACCGAGCATGAGCACCGTGCCGACAATCGCGCTGTCACGGTCCTGGTGGCCGAGGTCGGCGACGAAGCTCTTGTCGATCTTGAGCTGCTCGAGCGGCAGATGCCTGAGGTACTGCAGCGAGGAATAACCGGTGCCGAAATCGTCGATCGCAAAGGCGATGCCAGCCGCACGCAGCTCATGCATCTTGGCCTTGACCTGGTCGAACTCCTGCAGCAACACCCCTTCGGTGAGCTCGAGCTTGAGCCGGCCGGGTACCACCGCGTGGTACTCGACCAGGCCGAGCACCATGGCGACGAAACTGGCCTGCTGCATCTGCAGCGCGCTGACGTTGACCGCCAGCGACCAGCCCTGCCGGCCGGGCTGGCGCGACCATTGCGCGAGCTGGCGGCAGGCCTGCTCGAGCACGGACTGGCCCAGCGGCAGGATCAGCCCGGTGCGCTCGGCCAGCGGGATGAACTCGTCGGGAGTGACCCAGCCACGCTCCGGATGGCGCCAGCGCACGAGCGCCTCGGCGCCGACCAGCCGGCCCTTGACATCGTGCTGGGGCTGGTAGAACAGCTCGAACTGAGCGCGTGCGAGGCCCTCGCGCAACTCGACCTCCTGGGTCGAGGTTTCGGCCAGATCGGACTGCAGCAGATGCAGCAGGATCAGCAGGGTGCCGATTGCCGTGATCGAGGTGATCCAGGAGCCCGGCACGCGCAGGCTGTCGGACATGGCATGGGAACTGGGTATGCCGAACTGGGTCGCACTCAACAGCACGAACAGCATCAGGAACAGCAAGGGCAGGCCCTGGCGCAGGCGCGGATCGTCGTGGCGAAAGACGACGATCGAGAAGATCGCCATCGGCAGCAAGTAAAGGTGGGTGGTGCGCGGCGCGGCTGCGGTCGGCAGGTCAAGGTAGATCGTATGGCCCAGCACCACCAGCAGCAGGCCCAGCAACAGAGTCAGCGCGGCACGACGCAGTTGACCCTGTTGGGCGAGACGGCCGCCGTGGATGGCCAGCAGGAACAGGAAGAGGTCGGACGCGACGATCAGCCAGTCACCACGCCAGCCGAAGAACAGCGCCCAGCCCATCGATACCAGCAGGGTGATCGCGCTGGAGACCAGCAGCATGCGGCGCACGCGTCGCTGGTGCAGCCCGCTGCCCGGACCAGGGCTGTTCGATGGGTGGTGCGGCATTCAGGCCTCAGACCGGGCTGTCGATCCTGATCCAGGTCGTCTTGAGCTCGGTGTACTTGTCGAAGGCATGCAGCGACTTGTCACGCCCGATACCGCTCTGGCGGAAACCGCCAAAGGGCACGGTGATGTCGTCGTCGTTGTACTGGTTGACATGCACGGTGCCGGCGCGCAGCGCGCGCGCCACGCCATGCGCCTTGTTGAGGTCGCGGGTCCAGACCGCGGCCTGCAGGCCGTACAGGCTGTCATTGGCCTGGCGCACCGCTTCGGCGGCGTCGCTGAAGGACAGCACGCTGAGCACCGGGCCGAAGATCTCCTCGCGCGCGATCCGCATGTCGTTGCTGACGCCGTCGAAGATGGTCGGCTGCACATAGCAGCCGCCGGCCACCGGCTCGACCGCCGCGCCGCCAGTCAGCAGGCGTGCGCCCTGCTCCCGGCCGGATTCGATGAAGCCCAGCACGGTATCGAGCTGAGTACGGTCGACCACTGCGCCCATGATCGTGCCCGAGGCCAGCGGATCGGCCGGCTGGTATCTGGGCACCAGCGCCAAGGCCTTTTCCAGGAAGGCGTCCTTGATCGATTCCTCGACGAACAGGCGCGACGGCGCGTTGCAGCTCTCGCCCTGGTTGAAGAAGACGCTGTTGACCGCGGCCTCGACCGCGCGATCCAGGTTCGGGCAGTCGGCGAACACGATGTTGGGCGACTTGCCACCGAGCTCGGTCCAGGCGCGCTTGAGGTTGCTCTGGCCGGCCATGACATGGATCTGCTTGCCGACCCGGGTCGAACCGGTGAAGGCGATGCCATCGACATCCATGTGCAGCGCGAGCGGGCTGCCGGCTTCGGGCCCGTAGCCCGGCACCACGTTGAAGACGCCAGGCGGAATGCCGGCTTCCAGCGCGAGCTCGGCCAGCCGCAAGGCGGTCAGCGGCGACTTCTCGCTCGGTTTCAGCACCACCGAATTGCCGGCCGCCAGTGCTGGCGCGATCTTCCAGGCCGCCATCAGCAGCGGATAGTTCCACGGCACGATCACGCCGACCACGCCGAGCGGCTCGCGCGTGATCAGCGCCAGCGAATCGGCCGGCGTCGGCGCGATCTCGTCGTAGATCTTGTCGACCGCCTCGCCATACCAGCGGATGCAGTTGGCCGCCCCCGCGACATCGACGCTGCGCGCGAAACGCAGCGGCTTGCCCATGTCCAGGCATTCGGTCAGCGCGAGCTCGTCGCGCTGCGCCATCAGCAGCTCGGCCAGCTTGATCAGCACGCGCTTGCGCTGCGCCGGCGGCTGGCCGGCCCAGCGCCGGTCGTTGAAGGCGGCGCGCGCGGCCGCGACGGCGGCATCGATGTCGCCAGCGCCGCCACGGGCGATCTGGGCGATCACGCGGCCATCGACCGGCGACCGGTCATCGAAGGTCTGGCCATCCTGTGCGGCACAGCGCCGACCGTTGATCAGGGCGCGGCCATCGAAATTCGGGGGGCTGATATCGGTCATGGGACTCCGGGACTGGGAATGTCAGGCTAGCTTAGCGCCAAGCAGGGCCGGCAGCCAAGCCGTCGGACGGTGCGGCTGCCGGTGCGGGTCTCAACTGCGGGTCGCGGCTGCAATTTCGCGCGCACGTCTTCGGGTCTGGCGCGCGACCCAGACACTGTAGGCCACGATCACCACCGTCACGGTCGCGATCAGCAGCGTCGCCGCGGCGTAGATGGTCGGGTTGATGCCGCGGCGCGCATAGCCGAAGATCACCTGCGGCAGCGTGTTGACGCCGGGACCGGACAGGAACTCCGAGATCACCACATCGTCGAACGACAGCGTGAACGACAACAGGAAGGCCGCCAGGATGGCTTGGAAGATGTTGGGCAGCGTCACCAGGAAGAACACCTGGTGCGGACGCGCCCCGAGGTCCATCGCCGCCTCCTCGATCGCGCGGTCCATCTCGAGCAGGCGCGACTGCACCACCACCATCGCATAGGCCATACCCACCAGCGTGTGGCCCAGGATGATGGTCAGCATGCCGCGCTCGGGCCAGCCCAGCAGGTTCTGCGCGCCGACCATCAGCAGCAGCAGCGACAGGCCGATCACGACCTCGGGCATCACCAGCGGCGCGTTGACCATGCCCGAGAACAGCGTGCGGCCGAAGAAGCGCCGGTAGCGCACCAGCACGAAGGCCGCGAAGGTGCCCAGGGTGGCCGACAGCACCCCGGTCACGGCCGCGACCTTGAGCGAGAGGAAGAAGCCCTCGACGATCTTGCTGTCGCGCGTCAGTGCCTCGTACCAGCGCAGCGAGAAGCCCGTGAAGCGGGCGTCCTGGCGCGTACTGTTGAACGAGAACACCACCATGAACAGCAGCGGCAGGTAGAGGAAGGCATAGACCAGCAACAGCCAGGCCTTGCCGAGGTGCTTTTCGAGGAATTTCATCATCGCTTGTGCTCCCGCTCAATGCCGGCCGTCGGCCTGTTGGCCATGGCGCCGGTAGTACAGGGCCAGCGGCACCACGATGGCCGCGATCATCACCACCGCCAGCGCCGACGCGCGCGGCCAGTTGTTGGCCGTGAACATCTCGTCCCAGACCACGCGGCCGATCATCAGGTTCTCGGGCCCGCCGAGCAGCGACGGAATCACGAACTCGCCCAGCGCCGGAATGAAGACCAACATGAAGCCCGCGATGATGCCGGCGCGCGACAGCGGCACCGTGACCAGCCAGAACGCCTTCCAGGGCGTGGCGCCGAGGTCGTAGGCCGCTTCCAGCAAGCCGTAGTCGAGCTTGACCAGGTTGGCATAGAGCGGCAGCACCATGAAGGGCAGGTAGACATAGGTCATGCCGACCAGCATCGAGACATCGGTGTAGAGCATCTGCACCGGCTCGGCAATCAGCCCGAGCGCCAGCAGCAACTGGTTCAGCAGGCCCTGGTCGGCCAGGATACCCTTCCAGGCATAGACCCGCAGCAGGAAGCTGGTCCAGAACGGCAGCATCACCATCATCAGCAGCGCCGGGCGCAAGTGGGCATCGGCGCGTGCCAGGAAATAGGCAAACGGATAGCCGAAAGCCAGGCAGAGCAGCCCGGTCGCGAACGCGTACTTGAGCGAGCGGCCATAGGCCTCGAGGTAGATCGTGTCGAACAGCGCCCCGTCCTCGGCGCGGAAGATCGAGCTGTAGTTCTCGTACTTGAGGTTGAGCACCCCGCTCGCGCTGTCCCACAGCGGCTTGAACGGGTGGATGTCGTTGCCCATCTCGACGAAGCTGATGTAGGCCAGGATCAGGAACGGCAGCAAGAAGAACACGGCCAGCCAGGTGAACGGCAGGCCGATCACGAACTCGCGCCCGAGCAGACGGAAGAAGCGGTTCATCGCAAGCTCCCTCAGTCGCGCAGCGCGACGCCGTCGGTGTCGTCCCACCAGAAGAAGACCTCGTCTTCCCAGGTCAGGTCGAGCAGGTCATGGCGCGAGCCGTTGGGCTCGGTGATCTTGACCTTGGAGCCATCCGGCGTGACCACGATGAAGGTGTTGAAGCTGCCGAAGTAGGCGATCTCCTTGACCCGACCGCGGAACAGGTTGCGGTCCACGCCAGCAGGGCATTGCTTGGCGATGCTGATCTTCTCCGGGCGCACCGCCAGCGTGACCGGCATGCCGAGCGCGCCGCTGATGCCATGGCCGACCTGCATCTCGCCGAGTGCGGTCGTGACCGCGCAGCGGTCGACCTCGTCGAGGCTGAGCTGGCCGTCGAACAGGTTGACGTTGCCGATGAAGTCGGCCACGAAGCGGTTGGACGGAAATTCGTAGACCTCCTTCGGGCTGCCGACCTGCAGCACGCGGCCCTTGCTCATGATCGCGATCCGGTTGGCCATGGTCATGGCCTCCTCCTGGTCATGCGTCACCATGACGCAGGTCACGCCGACGCTCTCGATGATGTTGACCAGTTCGAACTGGGTCTGCTCGCGCAGCTTCTTGTCGAGCGCACCCAGCGGCTCGTCGAGCAGCAGCAACTGGGGCCGCTTGGCCAGGCTGCGCGCCAGCGCGACGCGCTGCTGCTGGCCGCCCGAGAGCTGATGCGGCTTGCGCCTGGCATAGGGGGCCAGCTGCACCAGCTCGAGCATCTCGCCGACCCGGCGCTTGATCTCGTCCTTCGGGCAACCCTCGCGCTTGAGGCCGAAGGCCACGTTCTCCCAGATGTCCAGATGCGGAAACAGCGCATAGTTCTGGAACATCATGTTGATCGGGCGCTCGTAGGGTGGCAGAGCGGCGACATCCTGCCCGCCGAGCAGGATGCGGCCCGAACTCGGTTTCTCGAAGCCAGCCAGCATGCGCAGCAGGGTCGACTTGCCGCAGCCCGAACTGCCCAGCAGGGCAAAGATCTCGCCCTGGCGGATCGACAGGTTGACCTCGTCGACCGCGACTGCCTCGTCGAAGCGCTTGACCAGGTCTTCGGTGACCAGATAGCCCTCTTTCATCTCTGCCATGGTGGCCCTCGGAATGCCCAAATGCTCTGTCAAAAAAAAGGGCTGTTTGCGCCAAACAGCCCTGCTTCACCGGATCAGCCGGCGTCTTACTTGCCTTGCTTGAAGGCGTTGTAGGCGTTGGCCATGGCTTCGCGTGCCTCGTTGCTGAAGCTGCTCGGCGGCACCATCTTGGCCAGGTAGGCCGACTCGACAAAGATGGTCTTGTTGCCAGCGATGGCCGGGTCGACCTGGTCGATCGCCGCCTTGTTGCCGGTGTTGTAGTTCATCTCGTTGGCCATCTTGGCCGCGTTCTCGGGGCGCAGGTAGAACTCGATGAACTTGTGCGCGTTGTCCGGGTGCTTGGCGTCCTTGGTGATCGCCATGGTGTCGAAGAAGCTCAAGGCGCCCGTGCTCGGCAGCAAGGCCTCGATCACGTCCTTGGAGCCGTTTTCCTTGGCGCGGCCGGCCGCGATGTTGATGTCGCCAGCCCAGCCGACCACCGCACAGGCCTTGCCGCCCGCGATGTCGTCGATCATGGTCGCGCTGAACAGGCGGATGTCCTTGCGCACCTTGCCCAGCATCTCGGTCGCGGCCTTGTAATCCGCCGCATCGTTCGAGTAGGCGTCCTTGCCGATGTAGTGCAGCGCAGCCGGCAGGATCTCGGTCGGCGAATCGAGGTAGGCGATGCCGCAGGACTTGAGCTTGGCGGTGTACTCGGGCTTGAACACCAGGTCCCAGGCGTTCTCGGGCATCGGGGTCTTGCCCAGCGCCTTCTCGACCTTGGTCTTGTTGATGCCGACGGTAGTGAAGCTCCAGCCCCAGGGGATCAGGTGCTGGTTGCCTGGGTCGGCCTTGTCGAGGATCTTCATGACATCCGGGTCGAGGTTGCCCAGGTTGGCGATCTTGGCCTTGTCGAGCGGCTGCAGCAGGCCGCCCTCGATCTGCGGCTTGGCGAACACCGCACCCGGCACCACGATGTCGTAGCCGGTGTTGCCAGCCACCAGCTTGGCATGCAGCGCCTCGTTGGTCTCGAAGGTGTCGTAGTTGACCTTGATGCCGGTTTCCTGCTCGAAGGCAGCCACCATGCCCTCGGGGATGTAGTCCGGCCAGTTGTAGATGTTGAGGACCTTTTCCTCGGCAGCGACCGGGGCGGGCGCCGGAGCCTGCGCGACCGGCTCCTCCTTCTTGCCACAAGCCGCCAGGGCAGCGACCGCAACGGTCGCCAGCAACAGAACACGTTTTTGCATCATTTTTCCTGTTTCAGGTGATCGGTGGTCCAGGCCATGGCCTGACCGGCAAGGCCTTGCATTTCCCGTGCCAGGCATCTCGGAACATTGTAGTCAAAGGGTAGTGGCAAAACCGGTTTCTGAAACCTGACTGCGGGGGTATGCCAAGCCAAATCAAGTACCCCCAGGGGGTATTTATGCCTGGTTTCTCAGCAGGTCCCTGTCCTTGCCAGCCGGTTTTCCTGTCCGCGGAAGTTTTACTGTTATCTCTTATGACTAATTTTTTAAAGATAGTCGTAGTAGTAGAAGGTTGAAGAAGTCTGTGGATAACTTGTTTTTCAAGAAATTTATCAAAATCTTGCAAGATTTAAAAGTCTGTGAATAACTAGTTTTCTGTGGACATCTTTGGGTATAGCAACTTCCCGCTTGACAAAACCTCTGTGGATAACCATCAAGTTACCAGAATTTAATCCACAGGCTTGTTAGCAACTTGGTTTTTCTGATTGCACAAAAAATAAGCGCCTCGATGAGGCGCTTTAAAAATCAATAACTTGCAAATGCGGTCAACAAGTTGTCCACATCGCTGTGCACGACTGACGGGAATAATTCAGACTTGTCCTCAGGCTCCGATCGCGACGCCACGCTCGCGCAAGTCCGCCAGCGTGCGGTCCAGCGCCAGCCGGATCAGCGCGATCATCTGGTCGATCTGCTCCCGGTCCATGATCAGCGGCGGCGCGACGATCATGCGGTCGCCGACCGCGCGCATGACCAGCCCGTTGTTGAAGCAGTGGTTGCGACACAGCATGCCGACACCGAGTTCGGGCGCGAACGGCTTGCGGCTGGCCTTGTCCTGCACCAGCGCGAGGCCGGCGACGAAGCCGCAGCTCTCGGCAATGCCGACCAGCGGGTGCTCGGCCAGCTCGCCGAAGCGCTGCGCCAGGTAGGGCCCGGTGTCGTTGCGCACCCGGCCCGGCAGGTCCTCGCGTTCGAGGATGTCGAGGTTGGCCAGCGCCACCGCGCAGGCCACCGGATGGCCGCTGTAGGTATAGCCGTGGGTGAACTCGCCGCCCTTCTCGACCATCACCTGCGCGATGCGCTCGTTGATCAGCGTGCCGCCCAGCGGCTGGTAACCGCTGGTCACGCCCTTGGCGAAGGTCACGAGGTCGGGCCGGATGCCGAACTTCTCGTAGCCGAACCAGTGGCCGAGGCGGCCGAAGCCGCAGATCACCTCATCGGCGATCAGCAGGATGCCGTACTGGTCGACGATGCGCTGCACCTCGGGCCAGTAGCTGTCGGGCGGGATGATCACGCCGCCGGCGCCCTGCACCGGCTCGGCAATGAAGGCGCCGACCCGCTCCGGGCCAACCTCGAGGATCTTGTCCTCCAGCCAGCGCGCGGCGCGCAGGCCGAAATCGTCCCGGCTCTCGCCCGGCTGGCTCAACCCGTACCAGTAGGGCTGCTGGATATGGGTGATGTCGGGCAGCGGCAGGTCGCCCTGCGCGTGCATGCCGCTCATGCCGCCGAGCGAGGCGCCCGCCATCGTGCTGCCGTGGTAGGCATTGATGCGGCTGATGATGACCTTGCGCCTGGGCTGGCCCATCAGGTCCCAGTAGCGCCGCACCAGTCGTACATTGGTGTCGTTGCTCTCGCTGCCGCTGCTCGAGAAGAACACATGGCTGAAGCGCCGCCCGCCGACCGGCGGCGCCAGTTCGCTCAGGCGCGCGGCCAGCCGCACTGCCGGCTCGGTCGTGGTCTGGAAGAAGCTGTTGTAGTAAGGCAGCTCGAGCATCTGGCGGTAGGCCGCCTCGGCCAGCTCGCGCCGGCCGTAGCCGGCGTTGACGCACCAGAGTCCGCTCATCGCGTCGAGGATCTGGTGCCCTTCGCTGTCCCAGACATGGACGCCGTCGGCGCGCGTGATGATGCGCGCGCCCTTGGCCGCCAGGCCCTGGTGATCGGTGAAGGGATGGAGGAAATGCGCGCTGTCGAGCGCCTGCAGCTCGACGGTCAAGGGCTGTCTGGATGGGGTTGGCTTATTAGTCATGGTCGGGTCTCCTGAAATCAGACATGCAGCAGCAGGTGCTCGCGCTCCCAGGGCGAGATCACCTTCATGAATTCCTCGAACTCGAGCTCCTTGACCTCGGTGTAGACCGTGATGAAGCCCTCGCCCAGCACCTCGTGCAGATCGGTCTCGCGCCGCAGCCAGTCGAGCGCCTCGCCCAGGCTGCGCGGCAGCGTGTAGGGCGCCAGATAGGCGTCACCGCGCATCTCGGGCTTGGGACGGATCTTGTTCTTGAGCCCGAGGTAGCCGCAGGCCAGCGTCATCGCCAGCGCGACATAGGGGTTGGCGTCGGCGCCGATGACACGGTTTTCGACCCGGCGCGCCTGCGGCCCCGAGATCGGCGAGCGGATGCCCACCGTCCGGTTGTCATAGCCCCACTCGATGTTGATCGGCGCCGCCGTATGGCGCGCCAGGCGGCGGTAGCTGTTGACATAGGGTGCCACCAGCGCCATCGCGGCCGGGATATAGCGCTGCAACCCGCCGATGAAGTAGAAGAACTCGTCCGACGGCGAGCCATCGGCCTTGCTGAAGATGTTGCGGCCGGTCGCCTGGTCGACCAGGCTCTGGTGGATATGCATCGCGCTGCCGGGCTCGCCCGCGATCGGCTTGGCCATGAAGGTCGCGTACATGTCGTGGCGCAGCGCAGCCTCGCGCACGGTGCGCTTGAACATGAACACCTCGTCGGCGAGGTTGAGCGGATCGCCGTGGAAGAAGTTGATCTCCATCTGGCCGGCACCGACCTCGTGGATCAGGGTGTCGACGTTGAGCTCCATCTTGCCGCAGTAGTCGTAGATGTCCTCGAACAGCGGGTCGAACTCGTTGACCGCGTCGATGCTGTAGGCCTGGCGCGAGGTCTCGGCGCGGCCGCTGCGTCCGACCGGCGCCTTCAGCGGCATGTTGGAGTCGGTGTTGCGCGCGGTCAGGTAGAACTCGAGCTCGGGCGCCACCACCGGGCTCAGCCCCATCTTTTCATAGAGGCCGCAGACATGGCGCAGCACGCTGCGCGGCGCGTAGGGAATCAGCTTGCCGTCATGGTCGAAGCAGTCGTGGATCACCTGCGCGGTCGGGTCGCTGGCCCAGGGCACGATGCGCACCGTTGACGGGTCGGGGCGCAGTTGCATGTCGTGGTCGGTCGGCGCGATCACGTCGTAATAGGGCCCGCTGGGCGGAAATTCGCCGGTCACGCCCATCGCGACGATAGCCTGCGGCAGCCGCATGCCGCGGTCCTCGGTGAACTTCTCGCGCGGCAGGATCTTGCCGCGCGCCACCCCGGTCAGGTCGGGCACCAGGCACTCGATTTCGGTCACGCGGCGCTGGTTCAGCCAATGCTCGAGGTCGTTGTAGCTCTGCGGAGCGTCCTTGCGGTTGTTCATGTTTGCCTCTGTGGGATGGTTCTGCTGCCGGATAGGCGCTCGGCCTGGCGCTGGCGCACCGCCGCGCCGAAGGCCGACAGGATGGCGGCGTAGAACGGGTGTTCGGCGCAGCGCCATTCGGGGTGCCACTGCACCGCGCAGGCAAAGCTGCGCGCGCCTTCGAGCTCGAACGCCTCGACCAGGCCGTCAGGCGCATGCGCGGTGGCACGCAAGCCGGGCGCGAGCCGGTCCACGCCCTGGCCGTGCAGCGAATTGACCCGCGCCACCGGCCCGCCGGCCCAGCGCTCCATCGCGCTGCCGGGTGCGAGCCGGACCTCGTGGCTGGGGGCGTATTCCTGCTCTGGCGTGTCGCCGCGTTCGCGGTGGTCCATCAGCCCCGGCACGCCATGCACGGTCTGGTGCAGGCTGCCGCCGAGCGCGACGTTGATCTCCTGGAAACCGCGGCAGATCCCCAGCAGCGGCACGCCCTGCTCGACACAGCTGCGCACCAGCGCAAGCGTGAGTGCATCGCGCGCCGGGTCGAGCGGCAGCAAGGGGTCGTGGACCTGTTGGTCGAAATGCGAGGGATGGACGTTGGACGGCGACCCGGTCAGCAGCACGCCGTCGACCAGGCCCAGCAAGCCGGGCAGATCAGTGGCTTGCGCGAGCGGGAACATCACGGGCTGCGCCAAGGCGCAATCCCGGACCGCGCGGGCGTACTTGTCGCCGAGCAGCAGGTAGGGCGTGGCATGCGGGCCCAGTTGACGATGGTCGGCCGGCAGCCAGACCAGGCAGGGTGGGGGCGTCATGTTCATGTCCTTCTGGCTTGTTGTCATTCTACGGGGGAAACGGCTCCCAGGCAAGGTGCTGGGACTGATCCTGGGAAGCAGGAACTGCGCCAAGCTGTGCATAATGATCAAAAACAAAAGTCATGGTGATGATTAGTGGGCAAAAATGTCAATGGTGTTCTGCTTCGTGAGTTGGACTGTCGGTGGTCTCTCTGGTGAGTGGTGAGGTAGTAAAAGGGCCTCCTGCAAGTAGTGGCTACGCAGCGGATGAGGACGTTGGTCATGGACGATCACCTGACGGCTGTGTGCAGCATTGCAGTCATAGTGGCCTTAATTGAACGGCTCCGATTTCCGCGCGGAGGAGCCGGACAACGAACACACCCAATCAGGTGCTGTAGTGGTCTCAATACACGGGGAATGCTTTCGCCATCATACGCAGTGCTTGCTACAGTAGAAAAATCTGTTGGATGATAAGATCCTACATAGTCTTTTTGCTATTTATCCCCCAAACAAGAAAAGTCAGAGTCGTGCTAAAGCTACTGTACCAATCGACCACCCATTCATCACAAACGTCGCCATTTGATGATGCCATTGTGCAGACATCAAAAGGAAACCCGATAAAGATCGTGAGCCCCTACATCGGACTTGGTTATCTGAAGCGGATCGTCGGTATCAGCTCGTCGTGGAAATTGATATCAGATCTTGATGAGTGGCTGGCTGCTGCACCTAGGAATGAACGTCCACTCATACACGACTTTCTTGACGTGAATCGAGATCAGGTACGTCACTACTCGGGCGTACACGCCAAGACGGTTATTGGCCCTCTGGCAGCCTATGTGGGATCTGCCAACCTGACACTCAGAGGCCTTCTGAGCCGGGTCGAACTGGGGTTTCGGGTAGAGACAACAGAACACTTGGATGAGTTGCACCGTTGGTTCGATGATTTGTGGAACCAAGCGACGTTCGCTGAAATGAAGGATGTGCAACACGTCATCGATCATCTTGACTTACAGCCAAACAGACTTGATAACGAAAAAGTTGTGACGGTTGGCAGGTCAATCAGGTCGACGAGGGCTAGACTCGTTCGACTGGAAAGTACAGAGACCCAGAAGACCAAACAAGTGCAGGAGGTGAATTCAAAAAATTCGATTCCTAAACTCAAAAAAACGGAAATCCACGAGGCTGAAGAACCTATCGTTCAGTTGCCAAGAATCAGAGCAAGATTCACTGGCTCAGATGACATCGAGGAGTTTCTTCATTACGTAGACATTTATGCCACGAGTGGTTTCTCCTTCAGTCAGGCGTTAGCCCATTTGCGATCCCGAGGTTTGAGAATAACAGCGGCACAACTCTACTTCGACATCCTTCCCTTGTGCGCCAACCGTGTGCGATCGGTGTTCTCCACCGAAACGGTCAACCGTTTGATCTACACGGATGGACGGTTTATCCAGAGTAATAAGCAACTGCTTGATAAGGTACAGACACCCTTTGATGCATTTCTCAGAAACATTGTTCGACGCCTTGATTTCAAGGAAAGCCGACCATTAGAACTCGGAAAAGAGCTTGCTGATAACCAGGAGATTACTCAACATGAACAGAAGATACTGATCGAATCATTATTAAAAAACAATTTACTGATCCGGGGAGATGGATTTCGCCTCAACGAGTCCTGGCAATGGACGTCACGATTCAAGCTGTTTAATAAGAGCCATCACGACTGGGAGACTAAATATCGGGTATTTATGCTCTATCGTGAAGAAGTCGCAGATGTAAAGACTGCCTTTCCAGAGCCTTTGGTTGAGTCAAAAAAATTACAGACAGATCTAATTAATCAAATAGACAACAGTGAAGACGGGAGAGTTCATTACATTCGGTCTAACCTTGTTCGGAAAAATGAAGCCCATGATCAAGTAATTCTTAACAATCTCACTTCCTTTTATGATCACCGTGAAAAAATAAGGAATGCAGAATTGGATGAGGTGTTTACTCAGTTGTGCAAATTGGTTTCATCGAGTGGATCGCTACTCAGAATGTCTATGAAGGAATTGATTGGGGAATTGATCAACGGAAGATCTCTTCAAAAAAGTGATGTATCCTCAGCAATTTCTGGGAAGCTGAGATTTAAAAGCCCACTCATCGTTAAAGTAAGTAATGTTCATGAAGGATGCTTGGTCATACAGCCAGGAAATCAGTCAAATATTGTATTGGAAATATTTCCAAAAACGGCATGTGCAATTTCAAAGACACCAGCGTGTCAATCACCGACCGCAAGAATTATTAAAGCAACGGGCGAGGCTCACGATGTTCTTAAAGAACTTCTAGAGAAAGCAGACTCCAATTACCTTGCCATGTGTAAAGAAATTGAAATTAAAAAATGGAAGCAGAAATCGTCAAGCAAAAACCTGCTTTCGTTTACGGGTCAGGACATGCCATTGCAGCATTATCAAAACATTCAAAATTTACTGCTTAAAGCACCGGAAAGCTTCCCGCATCTTTTCCGAATCAAAAAGAACGTCGGAAGTAGTGTGTCGATAATTATGGATCGAGATCACCTCTGGAGATTCCCATTAACAAAAGCATATATTGAACAAAATAAATTAAAGAAAACAGATTCACAAAATCTGACCTCATTTGCAAATCAAATAGAAAAATCTCAAATCATAAAAGTCAAATGCAACCAAACGACAATTTTAAGCTTAAACAAGAATCCATCGGAGAATAGTATTCCTGCAGGCTCAAGCAATCAAGAGAGCAGCACTAAATCTCCGTATAGAAAACATGAATTAAAAATAAAGGCTGATGAATTATTTTCACAACTAATTAAGCTGGCTATTAGCCATGGAAATCCAATAGAAAACAAAGGAACAAAAGAATCTAGACTTGCAATAAGTGAAGTTAACACCATAAATCTTAACCTCGCAACTGTCATCCTAAAATCTCGCCCAAAAATACCTAAAATAATAGATGCCAAAACAAAGGCAGGAATTACAATTATAACTTATAATCCACAATATTTTGGACAATTGAAAGAATACCCACTAACAAATGAATCCATGAAGGCTGGTTTTTTTCTACTTAAAAAAACCGGAGAAGAGAATCAGGAAGCAGAAATACAAACTTGAGATCGAGTTTGAACCAGGCATTCACGCTGATCGAGCCAGGGCCAGTGGTCCTCGTGACCACCCATGACGGGGGCAAGGACAACATCATGACCATCTCCTGGACCATGGTGATGGATTTCAAGCCGGTGTTCGCCATCACCACGGGGGCATGGAATCACTCCTTCGCGGCGCTGCGCAAGCACCGGGAATGCGTCATTGCCATTCCCACCGTCGATCTGCTGGACCAGGTGGTCGGCATAGGGACCTGTTCCGGGGCGGATACGGACAAGTTCTCCCGCTTCGGGCTCACGCCCGTGCCGGCCATGCAAGTCAGGCCGCCCCTGATCAAGGAATGCGTCGCCAACATCGAGTGCCAGGTCATCGACATCATCGAAAGGCACGATATCGTGGTGCTGGAGGGGGTCGCCGCCTACCTCGACACCGACCGCAAGGAGCAGCGCAGGCTCCACGCGGTGGGCGACGGGACCTTCATCGTTGATGGCCGCCGGCTGGATCGCAGGAAGATGATGGCCACCAAGTTGCCGGCGGGCGTTTAGCTGTGCTGTGCTTCGGTTTTAAATGGCTTGGGATAAAGGTAGATATGAAATTTTGAATTCGTTTGCTTTGCCGTGTATTGGGTGAATATTTCTTGCTTTCTACCTGTCGAATACGTGTTTAAAGCAGTGCTTGAGTTTTTCCTCTTCGGCCTCTATATTCATTGAGCCTACATGTCGTTTCGATAAAATCAGAACAATATTCTCAATATCATCGGTTGATTGGGAGTTTTTAATATCATCGATCTCCTGCTTCATTAAGCACTCGCAGCTTGAGCGGATAATCGGTTCCATCTCGGATTTCCATTTGGCGCTGCCGGTCATTTCAGCTCTTGCCTCGAATTCCGAAGAAAAAGGCTCCCCATCTTGTTCTGCACGCTGCATGTAGCTTCTTACTGCTGGAGCAATGACTGCCGCCACACAACCAGAGACTAATTCACCTATTACGCTTTTTCGGATATTGGAAATATCAACTGACGGTGTCGCGGAGGTCGCGTATTGGTCAGATAGGCATATTGTCAGCGCTGCGGCAATGCGAAGGTGTTTGGAGGTTGATGGCATGTAGTCTGTATGGCTTTATTGATGTTGATCAAAACTCGGCCTTCCACGGTGACGGGCATAGCCTGAGTCGCGAGAAAATGTCAGCATGAAGTAGCAAGATCTGAGTTTGAATCTGAGCATGCCGTGCACTTGAAAAACGGAGTTCCCTGATGAGATAGACCTTGTAGCTCCTCTTGGCATGAGATGATCTCGTTGATCACGAATGCGTCGCCACCCAAGGCGGCGAGTTTTTCGCCGTTTGATCACGAAACCATGCTGCGGCTGCATTTCCTGCTGCAGTGATTTGGTCTAAGATGGATTTCAAGCCGGTGTTCGCCATCACAACGGGGGGATGAAATGATGTGAGGTTGAGCTGAAATTTATTCAAATATGGAAAGCCACAGGTAAGCGGCTGCCATGATTTGCCCATAGCCCAAGAAAAGTCCAAAAAATACCTTGATGCGATCAGATCCGCTTACGCCTTCTTTCAGCGCCTTGTGTCCTTTTAGCACGGCAACTGAAGCGAGTATCGGAAGCATCCATGCGACCAAATTAACTAGACTAAGAGTGAGGCAGCTAGCTGCCAAACGACTGGCAGAAGACTGAGAATTCTTGTCTGCATGCGGAAAGATAATTCGTGATGCAGCGACCAACACCAAGGGGATTAATATGATCAGATCAACCCTGATATTGTATTCAGGGTGAAATTGACGTAGGGCAATTTCATTAATCAGAAAAGCGGCAACAGACAAGCCGAGTAAGATACCCGCTTGAGACTTTCTCTGGGGTTGTCCGGCTAGTTTAATAGACAGAATCAGGATCGCCGCGATTGGGATAAATGTGAGTTCCATTTTTTGACCTACCATGACGATTCACTTTGTGACAGTTTTTACTTCAAGTCAAGTCCCCCCTCGACATAAGCCGCAAATTCCCTCTCCGACACCATGCTCCCGCCCGTGCCCAGGCCAGATGTGCAGCATTGGACAGTCGTACGGGAGTGACGCCGATGCGCTCCTCCTGGTCCACGAGCACCAGCAGCCGTAACAGTGCCTCGTCCGTCAGCAGATGGATGCCTAGCATCCTGGATGCTGGCCGTTTCGTACACCTCGGTATGGACGTCCAGTCGCATGCAGGGCGAGTGGATCGGCTCGGCAAAGACGCAGTGCGCCGCTCGGGAAAAGTGTGGACCGATCACCCAGAATCCATTCATTGATCTATTCATGCATCGATTCAAGCCGTGCCTCTCCATGCTGCCAGCCTCCGCCTGCACGTGGGCCGAGGCCCCGCCACGTCCCGCTCGCTGCAGGAAAAGCTTGGGCTGAGCCAACCCACGCTGGGCGGCGAGGTGGTGCGGATTGGCGCCGCCCGATCCATTCAGTACCGGCTGTGCGATCGCAACCGTGGCTGTGCCGACTTGCCGGTGTACCGGGTCGATGCTGATGGTCTGGCCCGCGATGCTGGCCCTGGCGCGTGACTACCTGGACAAGTTACGCGCAGATGAACGGTTTTCCGGCAACTTCGCGCCCTGCCTGCAAGCCCTGGCCGCACATCTGGACGAGGCGGCCAGGCGGATTGACAGGCTGGGTTGAGCATCACGGTTTTCCATCAGACAGCATCTCCAGGTGATGGCTTGCACTGCACGCCCATCCCCCTCTCGACATAAGCGGCAAACTCTCCCTCCGGCACCATGCTCCCGCCCGTGCCCCAGACCAGATGCGTGGCATTCGCCAGTCGCTCCGGAGTGGCGCCGATGCGTTCCAGGTAGTTCCGGTCGCGCAGCACCCGCACCATGCCCGGCATTCCCGCCAGCGCCGAGGGCTCCAGCTTGACGCCCTCCTCCTGGTGCGCGAGCGCCAGCAGCCGGAACAGTTCCTCGTCGGTGACGGTGTAATAGCCGTCGATCAGGCGCTGCATGGTCCGGCCGACGAAGCCCGAGGGCCGTCCCACTGCCAGCCCGTCGGCGGCCGTCACGTTGTCGATGCCGAACTCCTGCACGCTGACCGCGTCGTGCAGCCCGGTGTAGACGCCCAGCAGCATGCAGGGCGAGTGGGTCGGCTCGGCGAAGATGCAGTGCGCCGCGTCGCCGAAGGCCAGCTTGAGCCCGAAGGCGATCCCGCCCGGCCCGCCGCCTACGCCGCAGGGCAGGTAGACGAACAGCGGATGATCCGCGTCGACCCGCACGCCGGCCTGCTCGAACTGGTGCTTGAGCCGTTCCGCCGCCACCGCGTAGCCCAGGAACAGGTACGGCGAGTTCTCGTCATCGACGAAGTAGCAGCTGGGGTCGGACTCGGCCTGCCGGCGCCCCTGCTCGACCGCGACGCTGTAGTCCGATCCGTACTCGACCACTGTCACGCCGCTGGCGCGCAGCTTGTCCTTCTTCCATTGCCGCGCGTCCGACGACATGTGGACGCTGGCCTGGAAGCCGAGCTGGGCGCTCATGATGCCGATTGACAGCCCGAGGTTGCCGGTCGAGCCAACTGCGATCTTGTACTGGCCGAAGAACCGGCGCGCGCTATCGCTCGCCAGCACCGCGTAGCTGTCGCCAGGGCGGATCAGCCCTGCCTGCAGCGCCAGGTCCTCGGCATGCTTGAGCACCTCGTGGATGCCGCCGCGCGCCTTGATCGAGCCCGAGATCGGCAGCTCGTTGTCGGTCTTGAGCCAGAGCTGGCCGCTCATCGGCAGGCCAGCCTCATCCAGCAGCAGGTGCTGCATACGCGGCAAGGGCCGGATGCCCGACTCGATCAGTCCGCCCGCCGCAGCGGTTTGCGGGAACACCTTGGCAATGTAGGGTGCGAAGCGCTGCAGGCGAGCGCTGGCCTGCGCGACCTCCTCGGCCCCGAGCCCGACATCAGCCAGCGCGGTGGCTGCGGGTGCAATCGCGGGGTTGAACCAGCTGGTTTCGCGCAGCGCTACCAGGTCGCGGATCAGGGGGTGGCTGGCGCACCAGGCTTCGAGGGTTTGGCCGTGGATCATGGCTGATGTCATGCTGATTATGGGGAGGAGGCGGCGTTATCGCAGCCATCATCGTGCATGGGTTAGCGACCAGAAGGATTAACATTGCATTTGCATTGCAACTGAGCCGGAGGGCACCCACCATGCCGACAATCGCTGAACGCCTATGGGAGACAGCCCATACATTGCCTGAACCCTTGCTGGCAGAGGTACTGGATTTTGCCGAGTTCCTGAGCGCTCGCCAGGCCCGGCAGGAGGCGGCTCGCCAGTCCGTGACACTGGCATCGTTGTGTGGCGGCCTGCGTGAGTCCACCACTTTTGCTGGCTCCCCTCTGGACATTCAGGACCAGTTGCGCGGCGTACACAGCGCGTAAAGTTGCCCGACGCGCTGATTGCAGCGACTGTTCTGTGCCATGGCTTGCAGTTGCTGTCCATGGATCTTGGACTTCAGTCCGTCATTCGCGATAACCGTCCTACTGCTTGAGGCTTTCTTGGGCGCCGTGCTCCGTCTCGCGCACCCAGGGATGCTCCTTCGGCAGGACCATCAGTGCCAGACCCAGGCCGTCCAGCACCGCCATGACCTTGTCCAGGCGGACCGAACCTTGCCCGTTCTCGAGCCGTGACATGAGGTCCACGGACACGCCGAGCAGGGCCGCCGCATCATCGATGCGCAGTGACTGGGATTTGCGACGGGCGCGCACGACGGGCCGGTTGTGGGATAGTGAAAGCTATTGCCGTCATTCATCCGCCCACCCACGATGTACATCCCTGCCCATTTCGCCGAGACCCGGCCCGACGAACTGACCCGCATCATCCGCGCGCACCCGCTCGGCATGCTGGTCACGAGTGACAGTGCAGGGCTCGACGCCGACCATGTCCCGTTCGAGTACGACGCCGGCGCGGGGACGCATGGCCTGCTCACGGCCCATGTGGCGCGCGCCAACCCGCTCTGGCAGCGCTGCCCGACCGGCACGCCGGTCATGGTCGTGTTCCGTGGCGCAGAGGCCTACATTTCGCCGAGCTGGTATCCGAGCAAGCACGAGACGCATCGCCAGGTCCCGACCTGGAACTACGAGGTGGTGCACGCCCATGGCCTGCTCACCGTGCGCGACGACGAGCGCTTCGTGCGTGGCATGGTCGGGCGACTGACGAAGCGGCACGAGGCCGGCGAGCCCGTCCCCTGGAAGATGAGCGACGCGGCGCCGGACTACATCGACGGCCTGCTGCGCCATATCGTGGGCATCGAGATCGCGATCACCTCGCTGGTCGGCAAGGTCAAGCTGAGCCAGAACCGGGAGGCGCGCGATCGTCTGAATGCCGCCGATAGGCTGCAGGCGCGTGGACATGACGCCATGGCACAGGCCATGCGCAAGGCCTAGCGCCCGCCCCCAGTAGCGTTCCGGCCGGCTGTTCACTGCAGATAAGGCATGGCCCTGATCTTCGGGCCGATGAAGTCCAGGAAGCTTTGCGCAATCGGCGACAGCGAGCGGCCGCGGCGCGTGAAGACCTCGAAGTTGCGGCGGATCTCAGGGCCGAACAGCTGGCTCATGCGCAGGCCGTAGAGCTCGACCAGCGGGGCAGCGTAGGGAATGCACAGCGCCACCCCGAGTCCGGCCTTGACCATCGACAGCGCGGTCGACATGTAGGCGACCTCGGTGGTGGCGCTGAAGGCCAGGTCGGGGGCGGCGGCGCGCAGGTCCTGGCTCAGGCGTTCGGTGAACTGGCCCTGCAGGGCGATGACCGGCTGATCGGCCAGGTCGGCCCAGCACAGGCGCTCGATGCCGGCCAGCGGATGATCGGGCGGAAACACTGCCATGAACGGTCCGTCGAACAGCCGGGTCGAGCTGATGTCGGAGTTCGGCTCGCGCTCCGGGCCGATGCCGAGCTCCACCTCGCCGGCGAAGACGCGCGCCATCACGCTCTCGACCGGGGTATCGATCAGCTTGACCTGGCTCAAGGGGTGTTGCGCCTGGAAGTCGGCGATCAGGTCCGGCATCAGGGTCGAGGCCAGCAGCTGTGATGCCGCGACCCGCACCACCCCGGTCTGCTGCAGCGTCGGGTCGACCACCTGGTGCAGCATGTCGTCGAGGTCTTGCAGCTTGGCGTCGAGCTGCGGGTAGAGCCGGGCGCCGATCTCGGTCAGGTAGACGCGCCGCGTACTGCGGTCGACCAGGCGCGTGCCCAGGGTCTGCTCGAGTTCCTTGATCAGGCCGCTGAGCGCCGATTGCGTGATGTACAGGCTCTCGGCGGCCAGGGTGAAGCTGCCGGTGCGCGCAACGGCCAGGAAGGCGCGCAGCTGCCTCAAGGTGACATTCATCTGTTAATCCGATAAATCCATAAGAAAAAACCGTTTGAATGATAGATGGATCTGGCGTCCAATGGCGACATCCGATTGACATTCACCCGACAACAACCACCCGAGGAGACCCCATGCTCGTGCAAAAGATCCACCATGTCGCCTACCGCTGCAAGGACGCCAAGACCACCGTCGACTGGTACGAAAAGCACCTCGACATGAAGCTGGTGCTGGCGATCGCCGAAAACGAAGTGCCTTCGACCAAGGCACCGGACCCGTACATGCATATCTTCCTGGATGCGGGCGACGGCAACATCCTGGCCTTCTTCGAGCTGCCGAGCCAGCCCGCCATGGGCCGCGACGAGAACACCCCGGCCTGGGTGCAGCATCTGGCGCTCAAGGTCGGCAGCTATCAGGACCTGATTGACGCCAAGGCCAGGCTCGAAGCCGCAGGCATAGCCGTGGTGGGCCCGACCGACCACACCATCTTCAAGTCGATCTACTTCTTCGACCCGAACGGCCACCGCCTGGAACTGGCCTGGGACTGCGGCACGCCCCAGATGATGCAGATGCTCGACCAGGTGAAATGGGACATGGTCAACGAGTGGGACCGGACCAAACAGGCGCCCAAGCACGCGGCCTGGATGCATGATGGCAGCATGTCCGCCTGATCGCTGTTTCTGACCTTATTCCAACACTCATGAGCCTGCTCAATCACACCCACGACCCGGCCGCCCGCAGCTGGGTTCAGTCCGCCAACGCAGCGGGCAGCGATTTCCCGATCCAGAACCTGCCGTTCTGTGTCTTCCGGCGCCGGGGTTCCGGCGCAGCGTTCCGCGGCGGCGTCGCCATCGGCGACCAGGTCATCGACCTGGCGCAGTTGGGCGCGGCCGGTGCGCTGCAAGGCCTGGCGGCCGAGGCCGCGCTGGCGGGTGCCGGTGCCAGCCTGAATCCGCTGATGGCCCTTGGCCCGGCGGCCTGGCAGGCGCTGCGCCACGGCCTGTTCGATCTGCTCAAGGCCGACGCGCCAGACGTGGCCGGTACGGCGGTGGAGGCCTTGCGTGGCTGTCTGGTCGCGCAGGCGCAAGTCGAATACACCGTCCCGGCGCAGATCGGTGACTACACCGACTTCTACACCTCGGTGCACCACGCAACCAATATCGGCAAGCTGTTCCGCCCGGACAACCCATTGATGCCCAACTACAAATGGGTGCCGATCGGCTATCACGGCCGCGCGTCGAGCATCGGCATCTCGGGCCAGGCCTTCCCGCGCCCGAAGGGCCAGCTCAAGGCTCCCGATGCCGAAGCCCCAGTGCTGGCGCCGAGCAAGCGCATGGACATCGAGCTGGAGCTCGGCATCTTCATCGGCCAGGGCAATGAGCAGGGTTCACCGATCGGCATCGAGGACGCGGAAAACCATGTGTTCGGCATCTGCCTGCTCAACGACTGGTCGGCGCGCGACATCCAGGCCTGGGAATACCAGCCGCTCGGGCCCTTCCTGTCGAAGAACTTTGCGTCAACCGTCTCGCCGTGGATCGTGACGCTGGAGGCGCTGGCGCCGTACCGCGTGCCGTTCACCCGGCCCGAGGGCGACCCGCAACCGCTGCCCTATCTGGACAGCGCAGCGAACCGTCAAGGCGGTTCGTTCGACATCCAGTTGCAGGTCGGGCTGCTGACCGACCAGATGCGTGCCGCCGGCCAGTCCGACGCGCAGCTCTGCCGCACCAGCTACCGCCATGCCTACTGGACCGTGGCGCAGATGGTGACCCATCACACCGTCAACGGCTGCAACCTGCAGCCGGGCGACCTGTTCGGCAGCGGCACCCTGTCGGGTCCGACGCTGGACCAGGCCGGTGCGCTGATCGAGCTGACCAGCGGTGGCAAGCACCCGATCGCACTGCCCAACGGCGAGAGCCGCACCTTCCTTGAGGATGGCGACGCGGTGGTGCTGCGCGGCTGGTGCGAGCAGGCGGGTGCTGCGCGCATCGGCTTTGGCGAGTGCTGGGGTCAGGTGCTGCCGGCACGGGCTTGACGGCCCGGGGGCGGCTGGCTGTCGCAGCGCGGGGCTAACATCGCCCCCATGTCCGACCTCCACCGCCCCGACATCCCGCCCTCCTCCGCTGCGGCTACCGCTGCCACCGCCACTGCTACCCGGCAGGCTGCGAGCACCGGCCCGCTGCGCCCCGGCGTGCGCAAGCGCGAAGCCTGGGCCTGGGCCATGTACGACTTCGCCAACTCGGGCTACACCACGGTCGTGATCACGGCGGTGTTCAACGCCTATTTCGTCTCGGTGGTGGCGGGCGGTGCGCCCTGGGCCACCTTCGCCTGGACTGCTGCGCTGTCGCTGTCCTACGCGCTGATCCTGCTGAGCGCGCCGCTGCTCGGTGCCTGGGCCGACACGCACGCGGGCAAGAAGCGGCTGCTGGCCTGGACCACGCTGGGCTGCGTGCTCGGCACCGTCGGGCTGGCGCTGGCCGGTCCGGGGGCGGTCGCGCTGGCGCTGGCCTTTGTCGTGCTGTCGAATTTCTGCTTCGGCAGCGGCGAGAACCTGATCGCTGCCTTCCTGCCCGAGCTCGCCGAGCCCGACAGCCTGGGCCAGGTCTCGGGCTGGGGCTGGGGCCTGGGCTATGTCGGCGGACTGGTCAGCCTGGGCGCCTGCCTGGGCTACATCACCTGGGCCCAGGCCAATGGTCAGGGTGCCGCGCACTTCGTTCCGATCTGCATGCTGATCACGGCCGCGCTGTTTGCGCTGGCGTCGCTGCCGACCTTCCTGCTGCTGCGCGAGCGCGCGACGCCGCAGCCCCAGAGCACCGAATCGGCCTGGAGCCGGGTGCTGGCCACGCTGCGCCAGGCCGGCCGCTACCGCGACATGCGCCGCTTCATGCTCTGCATCGTGTTCTACCAGGCTGGCATCCAGGCCGTGATCGCGCTGGCGGCAATCTATGCCGAGCAGGCGATGGGCTTTTCCACCGCCGACACGATCCAGCTGATCTTCCTGGTCAACATCACGGCTGCGCTCGGCGCGCTGGCCTTCGGGCGCTGGCAGGACCGCATCGGCCATGTGCGCGCGATCGCGCTGACGCTGGTCGGCTGGATCGTCATGGTGCTGCTGGCCTGGTCGGCGCAGGGGCCGACGCCGTTCTGGATCGCGGCCAATATCGCTGGCCTGTGCCTGGGCGCCAGCCAGTCGGCCGCGCGCGCGCTGGTCGGCTATCTGGCACCCGAGAGCCGGCATGGCGAGTTCTTCGGCCTCTGGGGGCTGGCAGTCAAGCTGTCGTCGATCCTCGGACCGCTGACCTATGGCGCGGTGAGCTGGCTCAGCGGCGGCGACCACCGGCTGGCGATCCTGGCGACTGGCAGCTATTTCGTGATCGGGCTGGCGCTGCTGGCGGGCGTGAATGCCGAACGCGGCCGGCGCGCGGCGTTGGGGGGCTGAGGCTGAGGCTCAGGCCGGTCAGCGCTGCAAGTCAGGTTCACCGCAGCCGGCCAGGATCGTGGCGCGTGCGGCATCGCGCAACACCAGCGCCCGTTCCCATTCGCTGCCTGGCAGCGGGCCAGGGTCCAGCACCGGACCGAGCGTGACGCGCACCGTTCCGCGCCTGGGCAGCCAGTGGCCGTCACGCAGCCGGTCACGGGTGCCGGCCAGCGCCACCGGCTGTAGTGCCAGGCCGGCGCGTGCCGCCGTGACAAAGGCGCCCATGTGGAACGGTCGCAGCCCCGGCGCGCGCGTGAAGGTCCCTTCGGGGAAAACCGCGAGCCGGTGGCCATGTTGCGCCGCCTCGGACAGTCGCTCGGCGTCGGCCAGGCCCTGCTGCAGGTCGAAGCGTTCGACGAACTCGCAGCCGAGCTTTTGCAGCAAGACGCGCGACCAGAAGTTGCGGATCAGCTCGCGCTTGGCGACGAAGCGCCAGCCCGGCGCCGGCAGCGCGGCGATCAGCACCAGGCCATCGAGGTAGCTGGCGTGGTTCGCGACCAGCAGCCTGGCATTGGCTGTAGCTGGCCCGGACTGGTCGACGATTTCGTGCTTGATGCCGGCCAGCGCCAGCCATAGCCGGGCCGCGTGGTGCAGCAGCCGCCAGGCCGAAGCGGGTTGGCGTGTCAGCGCGACCCCGAGCCAGACCGGCAGCGCGAGCAGGCTGAAGGCCGTAACAGCCCAGGCGCCAGCCAGCCGCTCGCTAACCAGCGTGACCAGCCGCCTGAACCTGGGCAGCGCGCCTGCCAGGAAGACCCGCGCCAGTTGCAGCCAGGCCGCGCGCGGCTTGGCTTCTGACAGGCCCTGTTCGAACAGCGCCCGGCTGGCGGCGCGCCTCACCTTGCCGCTCGAGGTCTTGAGCACGATACGCTGCGCGGACAGCCAGATCTCGTCGGCCGGCAGCCCGAGCAGTTCGACCACCTGGTCCTGGATCGCCTGGCGCAAGGCGGCCAGCGCGGCGGCTTCGGTGAGTCGGGTCTCGGCGGCGACGACCAGCCGCTCGGTGCCGCTGGCCGGGTCGGGGCTGCCGAAGACTGCGACGCAGCCGGGGCGCACGCCGGCAATCCGGCCCACGGCCTCCTCGACCTCCTGCGGGTAGATGTTGCGGCCGGCCTTGATCACGATGTCCTTAGAACGGCCAGTCAGGTAAAGCTCGCCGCCCGCCAGATAGGCGTAGTCGCCGGTGTCGAGCCAGCCGTCGCAGAACAGCTGGGCGTTGGCCTGTGGGTTGCGCCAGTAGCCGGCGGTTGCCGACGGGCCGCGGAACTGCAGCCGGCCCTCGCGCCGTTCGGGCAGCTCGGCGCCGCTGGCGTCGACCACGCGCAGTTCGTAGCCCGGCAGCGGCTGGCCGCAGGCGACGAAGCGCAGCGGGTTCGGGTCGTCGGGCGCGGCCGGGATCGCCTGGCCCAGGGTCGAGAACGCCGCCCGCTCGATGCGGTCGACCTGCAGCCCGCGCTGCGGCGTGAACGCGAGCCCGACCGCGCATTCGGCCAGGCCGTAGACCGGCGCCAGCGCCTGTCCGTCGAGTCCGCAGGCGGCAAAGCGCGCCGCGAAGCGCTCCATCGTGCCGGGGTTGACCGGCTCGGCGCCGTTGAACGCGATGCGCCAGCCAGACAGGTCGAGCTTGCTGAGCAGTTCTTCGGGTACGCGGCGCAGGCAGAGTTCGTAGGCAAAGTTGGGCGCGCCCGACAGCGTGCCGCGGTAGTCGTGGATCGCCTGCAGCCAGCGTTGCGGCGCCGCCAGGAAACGCAGCGGCGACATCACGACGAAGGGAATCGCGTAGACCAGGCAGGACAGCCAGGCGCAGATCAGCCCCATGTCGTGATACAGCGGCAGCCAGCTCACGAACACATCGTCCGGCCCGACCTGGGCGGCGCGTGCCATCGCGCGGATGTTGGCCAGCAGCTGGGCGTGGGTCAGCGTCACGCCCTTGGGGTTGCCGGTGCTGCCCGAGGTGTACTGCAGCAGCGCGAGGTCCTTGCCAGCTGCCGGCTCCTCGGTCGGGCTGGCGCTGCAGGCCAGCAGATCGTCGGCCAGCACCACGCCGCGCAGTCCAGCCACCAGTCCGCGCAGCAGCCCGGCCGGCAAGGCGACCTCGCCGCTGGCGATCAGCAACCGGGCACCGGCGTTGTCGAGGATGGCCGCGTGGCGCCGCAGATGGTCCTCGAGCTGGGACGGCCGCGCCGGCGGGTAGATCGGCACTGGCACCGCACCAGCCAGCAATATGCCGAGAAAACAGGGGAAGAATGCCAGCCCGGTCGGCAGCATCAGCGCGACCGCATCGCCGGGCACGATGTCGCGTGCCTGCAAGCCGGCCGCGACGGCGCGGGACCGCTGCAGCAGTTCGCCGTAGCCCAGGCGCTGTTCGGCGCCGTCCTCATCGAGCAGGATCAGGTGAAGGCGCTCGGGCTGCTTCTGGGCATGCCAAGCCAGCACCTCGGTCAGTGTCGCCAGCAGGTCGGGGGCCGGTTCGCCTGTTCCCGTTACGCCCGTCGCCAGCATAGGCGCGGATTCAGGCACTGGCAGGGCCTGGCTGTCCGCCGTCGCCAGCGCGCGCAGGAAGTCGCGCGGCGTCTGCGCCTCGCCGATCAGCCGCTGCGGCAACCGCACGCCAAAGGCCGCCTCGATCCGGACCAGCAGTTCGGCGCGTGCCAGGCTGTCGAGCTCGGCATCGCGTTCGAGCTCGCTATTCAGCGTCAGCGCCGGTACCGGCTGGCCCGGCCGCAGCTCGCGGCACAGCCCGGCGATCAGCTCCAGCAGGCGTTCGGTATCTGGCTTCATCGCAGCGTCGATCATGAGGCCAGGCCCTTGGTGGGTCAACGGCGGCCAATGGCTCGGCTAACGGCTGGCCGCAGCAGCCAGCCCAGCCGCCAGCCGGCCGATCACGGGCAATGCCGCCGCCAGCCGGGCCAGGTCCGGATGGCCGTAGTTCAGCCGCAGGTGATGGCTGAACCGTTGGTCGGCCGAGAACAGATGGCCCGGGGCCACGCTGATGCCTTGCTCCAGCGCCAGCTGCTGCAGGCGCAGGGCATCGACCGCAGGCGGCAGCTCGGCCCAGAGAAAGTAGCCTCCCTCGGGCCGCGTCACCCGGGTTCCGGGCGGGAAATGCTCGGCGATCAGCCGCAAGGCCAGGGCCTGTCGTTCGGCCAGCGTCTGCCGCATCTGGCGCAGATGGCGGTCGAAGCCACCGCTCTGCAGGAAGTCCGCCAGCGCCAGCTGCGAGGGAATGGCGGTCGACAGGGTGCTCATCAGCTTCAGGCGCTGCACCTGGGGCGCGAAGCGGCCGGCCGCCACCCAGCCGACGCGATAGCCGGGCGCCAGGTTCTTCGAGAACGAGCTGCAATGCATGACCCAGCCCTGGCGGTCGTAGGCCTTGGCCGGCAAGGGGCGCTGCAGACCGAAGTAGAGCTCGCCATAGACATCGTCCTCGATCAGCGGCACCCGATGCTGCGCCAGCAGTTCCACCAGCGCCTGCCGGTTCTGCTGTGGCATCAGGCTGCCGAGCGGATTCTGGAAGCTCGGCATGAACCAGCAGGCCTTGACCGGATGACGCCGCAGCACCTCGGCCAGCGAGTCCAGCTCGATCCCGTGACGCGGATGGGTCGCGACTTCGACCGCCCGCAGGTTCAGCCGCTCGAGCGCCTGCAGCGCCGCGTAGAAGGTCGGCGACTCGACCGCGACCACGTCGCCAGGAGCAGTGACTGCCTGCAGGCACAGGTTGAGCGCCTCCATGGCGCCGTTCGTGATCACCAGTTCATGCGCGGCTATGCCTAGGCCCTCGATGCCATAGCGCAGCGTGATCTGGCGCCGCAGCTGCTCGTCGCCGATCGTCAGGTATTCGGTCAGCCGCTCGGGCGGTAGGCGGCGCATGGCCGGGGTCAGGCCGCGCGCGAGCTTTTCGAGCGGGAACAGCAGCGGCGACGGAAAGGCCGAACCCAGCGGTGCCAGCTCGGGGTTGCGGGTCGACCCCAGCACCTCGAACACCAGATCGCTGATCTCGACCACGGCCGACTGCGCTACGGGCCGCGCGGTGCCCGGCTCGCTGCTCGGCTGGGAGGCATTGACGTAATAGCCGGATCGGGCGCGGGCCTGGATCAGTCCGCGCGCCTCCAGCAGGTAATAGGCCTCGAACACCGTCGAGGCGCTGATCTGACGGTTGCGCCGCGCCTGGCGCACCGAGGGCAGGCGGTCGCCCGGGCGCAGCACCTGGGCCCGGATCAGGTCGGCGATTTCTTCGGCGTAGCGCTCGTACAGCTTCATGTTGCAACTGATACGGTGATTTTTCAGGAAACTGGATCTTACCGATCAGATGCCAGAGCGGCACAGTGAGGCTTTTCCCAGCCGTTCGCCCCATGTCCCAGTTTCCGACCCTACAGCCCGCCCCCATCAAGATCCATGTCCGAGCCAGCAGCGGGCGCTTCAGCCGATGGCGTTGGGCCATGGTCTGGCTGACCCAGCTGCTGTTCTACGGCCTGCCCTGGCTGAACTGGAACGATCGCCAGGCCGTGCTGTTCGACCTCGATGCGCGTCGCTTCTACCTGTTCAAGCTGGCGCTTTATCCGCAGGATTTCATCTACCTGGCGGTGCTGCTGGTGATTTGCGCCCTCGGGCTGTTCTTCGTGACGGCGGTGGCCGGACGGGTCTGGTGCGGTTTTTCCTGCCCGCAAACGGTCTACACCGCGATCTACCTCTGGGTCGAGCGCCGCTTCGAAGGCGATCGGAGTGCCCGCATGCGGCTCGATGCCGCGCCCTGGACCGCGGCCAAGCTGGCACGCAAGGCCGGCAAGCAGGCGACCTGGATCGCGATCGGCCTCTGGACCGGCTTCACCTTCGTCGGCTACTTCACGCCGATCCAGACCCTCGGCGGCCTCGTGCTCAGCCTGGACACCGGGCCCTGGGAGACCTTCTGGATCGGCTTCTACGGCCTGGCCACCTACGGCAATGCCGGCTACCTGCGCGAGCAGGTCTGCAAGCACATGTGCCCCTACGGCCGCTTCCAGAGCGTGATGTTCGACCGCGACACGCTGATCATCGGCTACGACAGCGCCCGGGGCGAACCCCGCGGCTCGCGTGCGCGCGCTAGCGATGCCCAGGCGGCCGGCCTCGGCGACTGCATCAACTGCACGATGTGCGTCCAGGTCTGCCCGACCGGCATCGACATCCGGGACGGCTTGCAGAGCGACTGCATCGGCTGCGCCGCCTGCATCGACGCCTGCGACGAGGTGATGGACAAGATCGGCAGCCCGCGCGGGCTGATCCGCTACTCGTCGCAGACCGGCCTTGAGCAGGGCTGGGGCCGGGACCGGGTGCTGCAGCGGGCGCTGCGGCCGCGCGTGCTGGTCTATGGCGCCTTGCTGCTGGCCATCAGCACGGCTTTCGTGACCGGCCTGCTCCAGCGCAGTCCGTTCCGCGTCGATGTGATGCGGGATCGGGGCGTGCTGGCGCGGATGGTCGAGCAAGGCGCGATCGAGAACGCCTATCGCCTGCAGATCATGAACAGCCAGGAAAGCGTGCAGCGCTACCGGATCGGCGTCACCGGACCAGAAGGCCTGACGCTGGCCGCCGCGCCCAGCATCGAACTCGGACCGATGGAGGAGCGCACCGTCACCGCGACCGTGCGCCTGGCCGGGCAGCAGGCCGCACCGCTGGCGGGCCAGGCCCTGGCCATCCATTTCGCGGTCGAGCAGCTCAGTGGCGACCAGGCGGGCCACCAGGTGCTCGAGAAGAGCAGCTTCCTGGTGCCAAGGTGAGGTGAGCTGGGCCGGCAACGGCCGCCGACCCAGCGTTCAGTCGCGGGAACCCCCGGCCTGCTGTCGCGGGCGCCAGCGCCTGAACAGCCACTTGCGGCCCTCCTCGGCCAGCCCGACCAGGACCGCCAGCGCCCCGATCAGCCACCAGAGCGCTGGGTCGAACCCCGCCGTCGAGAACAGCCACTGACCCGGCGGGCTGTAGACGATCAGCAGCAGCAACGCGATTTCGACCCCGACCCCGAGCCACAGCAGCCGGTTGCTGCGCAGGCTGAACGACCAGGCCGGCGCGCTCGGATGGCGGCAGACGAACACGTTGACGACCTGGGCCGCAACGATCGCCGCCAGGCAGGCGGTCGTCGCCTGCAGGTAGAGCGGTTCGTGGGCGCCCAGCGCCGCGCCCCACTGCCAGCGTCCCTGCTGCAGCACAAGGAAGAAGACGAACAGCGAAATCACCGCCTGCATCGGCCCGAGCCAGAGGTAGGCGCGTGCCAGTACCCCCCAGGACAGCAGGCGCTCAGCTGCGGGGCGCGGCGGTCGCTGCATCACGGCTGCATCGGGCCGTTCGGCACCCAGCGCCAGTGCCGGCAGCAAGTCGGTGCCGAGGTCGACCGCCAGCATCTGGATGATGGTCAGCGGCAGCGGCACGCCCAGCAGCACATAGACCAGATAGGGCACCAGCTCCGGGATGTTGGAAGTCAGGATGTAGGTCAGGAACTTGCGCAGGTTCTCGAACACCGCCCGCCCCTCCTCGATCGCATTGACGATGCTGGCGAAATGGTCGTCGAGCAGGATCATGTCGGCAGCCGACTTGGCGACATCGGTGCCCGACAGCCCCATCGCGATGCCGATATGGGCCGACTTGAGCGCTGGCGCGTCGTTGACGCCGTCGCCGGTCACCGCGACGATCTCGCCCTTGTGCTTGAGGGCATTGACCACCAGCGCCTTCTGCTCGGCGCTGACGCGGGCGAACAGCAGTTCAGGGCTTTCGAGCAGTGTCTGCAGCTGCGCGGCCGCCATGCCACGCAGCGACTCGCCCAGGATGACGCGCGGGTGCTCGCTGCGCACCAGCCCGATCTCGCGCGCGATCGCCACCGCGGTGTGCGGGTGATCGCCGGTCACCATGATGACGCGGATGCCGGCCGCCTGGCAGCGCCCGATCGCCTCGGCCACGCCGGGGCGCGGCGGATCGTGCAGGCCGATCAGGCCGGACAGCGTCAGGCCCTGCTCGGCAGGCGGCGCGTCAGGGTCCAGCCGCTTGCAGGCGAAGGCCAGCACGCGCAAGCCGCGGTCCGCCATCGCCTGCTGGGCCTGCTCGAAGGCCAGCCGGTCGCTCTCGGCCAGCGGACAGACCTGGCCCTCATGTTCCAGGCAGTCGCACAGCGGCAGCACCACCTCGGGCGCGCCCTTGCAAAAGAGCCAGCGTTGGCCATCAAGCTCGACCGTCACCGACATGCGGCGCCGGTCGGCATCGAAGGCGATCATCCCGAGCAGCTTCAGGTCCGAGCAATCCAGCGCGCGGCGGCCGAACTCGGCCAGGGCCAGCTCCATCGGATCGCCCTGCCAGACCGCCTGGCCCTCGCGCTGGCCCACCTTGAGGCTGTGACACAGCGCCGCGTTGCGCAGCAACTGCCGTTCGGCCGGCCCGCTGCTGGCAGACGCCGCGTCCTGGACCCGGCCGTCGAGGTAGAACTGCCGCACCGTCATGCGGTTCTGCGTGATGGTCCCGGTCTTGTCGGTGCAGATCACCGTCGTCGCGCCCAGCGTCTCGACCGCGGGCAGATGCCGGATCAGTGCGTGGCGGCGCGCCATGCGCTGGGTCGCCATCGCCAGCGACAGCGTCACCGTGGGCATCAGCCCCTCGGGCACGTTGGCGACGATGATGCCGATCGCGAACATCAGGCTGGCCCAGAACGGCAGTTCCAGCGCCAGGCCCACGCCGAAGAAGACCAGGCCCAGTCCCGACGCCAGCAGCGCGACCAGGCGCGACAGGCGACGGATTTCCTCCTGCAGATGGGATTCCGACTTGCTCGCGGTCTGCGTCAGCCGGGCGATCTGGCCGAACTCGGTCTGCATGCCGGTGGCAAACACGACCGCCCGCCCTTCACCCGACACCAGCGCGGTGCCGGCCAGCAGCAGGTTGCGCCGCTCAAGCACCAGGTCGTGCTCGGGATCGGCAGCGGCGCTGCGGGCCTGCGGCAGCGACTCGCCGGTCAGGGTCGAGGCATCGACGCGCAGGTCTTGCGCCGTCAGCAGCCGGCAGTCCGCCGGCACGTTGTCGCCGGCCTCCAGCAGGATCACGTCACCGGGCACGAGTTGGGCGCTGGCCAGCGTGAGCATCTGACCGTCGCGCATGACCTTGACCTGCTGCGGCAGCAATTCGCGCAAGGCGTCGATCGCGCGCCCGGCCCGATGTTCCTGCCAGTAGGCAAACAGGCCGTTGACCAGGATCACGGCCAGGATCGCGATCCCGAGCTGCCACATGCCCTGGCCGGGGCTGCGGGTCTCGGCGAACAGCGCCAGGCCGGCTGCGATCCACAGGATGATGGCGAAGAAATGGGTGAACTCGCGCAGCAGCCGGCGCCAGCGGGCTTCCTGCGCGATCTCGGCCAGCCGGTTCGGGCCATATTCCTGCAGCCGGTGCCCGGCCTGGGCCGAGGTCAGCCCCAGCTCGGAACTGCCCAGGCTGCGCAATGCCTCGGCAATCGACTGCTCGGCGACATGCCTGTCATCCGTCATTTCCTGCCCGCCTCCCTGCAGCCTGGGCTGCCGTCAGCCGCTGCAATCAGGATGATGCGGCCAGACTCGCGGTTTGTCCAAGCCCGCGCGCTTCAGCGCGGGCGCTCGAAGCCGGATTCGATCCAGGCCTGCGCGCTGCCCGCGTTGAGCTTGAAGGCCGGCGACACCGGCACCCGGGCCAGTTCCTCGCCAAACTCGTTCTCGGCGCTCAGGCTGGCAGTCGCGCCTTCCTCGTCGGGCCGGATCGCCAGCAGCACCTTGATCCGCTGTCCCTGCAGCGTGACGCTGACGTTCTTGTTGAGCTGGGCATGGAGCTGCTGCTCGTGGCGCCTGATCACCTCGCTGGCGGTCTTGACCAGGGTGTTGAAGGCGGCGCTATCGAGCGGCTTGGGGTTCTTCTTGTCGCGCCCCATGGTCCAGGGGCCGACCAGCGCGGGCTCGTCCTGGCCGCGCAGCAGCATCGCCACCGCCCAGCCGTCGTCGTCCTCGTTCTTGATCACGCGCGCGGTCCAGCGACCGTCACTCCACAGGCGCGGTTCCTGGATCGCTTCCGGGCTGTCGTCGTCGCTCATGGGGCCCCCGGTGTGCGTGGCTTGCCGCTGATCCGATCCCAGTCCTTGAAGGTCTGCTGCAGCCGGTTCTTCGAATTCGGGTGGCCGTTGCGGAACACATGGGTCAGCCGCTTGCGCATGGCCTCGTCGGGCGCCGGCGCGGCCAGCAGCTTGAGCTGGTCGATCACCAGCATCACGACCTGGAAGCTCTCGGAATCGGTGGCCAGTTCCAGCAGGCCGCGTCCCTTCTCGGTCCGGTCCAGCATGTTGGCACCCTGCTCGATCATGTACTTGACCAGGCCGGCCTTGCCCTGCTGGCAGGCCCAGTGCAGCGGCACCAGGCCGTCAGCCAGGCGAGCGTTGAAGTCGGCGCCAGGCGCGAGCAGCTCGGGCGCCAGTGGCCACTCCGAGGCCTTGATCATTTGCTGGATTTTCCAATCACTCATCGGGTCTATGTTTCTGTGCGGACAGGGTTTGAAAATCTGGCGGACGCGCAGTCTCTCACAAAGCCGTGTGGCAGTCGCCATTCCCGCGCGCCTTCCCGTTGCCATGATGCCGCTATGCTCACGGTTTGTCCAAGTTCCGCGCGCACCATGCTGATCACCATCGTCTTCCTTGCCGGTCTCTGGGCCGGATTGCAGAACACCCTCGCCGGCGGCGGCTCCTTCGTCACCCTGCCGGCGCTGATGCTGACCGGCATGTCGCCGCTGGCGGCCAACATCACCTCGACGCTGGCGCTGTTCCCGGCCCAGGTCAGCACCGGATTGGCCGGGCGCAAGCTCGCCAGCGGCGCCGGCCAGCTGTCGTTCAAGGCGCTGTTCTGGATCAGTCTGGCCGGAGGCGCGCTCGGCGGCCTGCTGCTGCTCAACACGCCGTCCTCGGTCTTCGCGCGGTTGGTGCCCTGGCTGGTGCTGTTCGCGACTTCTGTCTTCGCCTGGGGCAATTTCCTGCGCAAGCCATCGGCACCGGGTACGCATCTCGGGCCACTGCCTGCCGCGCTGATGCAGTTCCTGATCGCGATCTATGGCGGCTACTTCGGCGGCGGCATCGGCTTCCTGATGCTCGCCGCGCTCACCATGGCCGGCCTGGCGGCACGTAACGCGGCCGCGACCAAGAACCTGCTGGCCGGCGTGATCAACGCCTCGGCGGTGGCGCTGTTCGTGCTGTCGCCCGAAGCGCATTGGCGCGAGGCGCTGGTGCTCGGCGCGGGCGCCGTACTCGGCGGCATGGCCGGTTCCTGGGCCTTGCACCGCATCAACGAAAAGCTGCTGCGCGTGCTGGTGGTCTGCATCGGCATCCTGCTGACGATCGGGCTGTTCCTGCGCGGCTGAACTCCGGCTGTGCTCCACCACGCCATCATCCGGGGACGACATTGACCCCGAGCGGAAATTGCCGGCCCGAAGAATCGGACATTCCGTAGCATTCAGAATAACTGGCCGATGCGGGTTTTTGCGCAGCTCTGCTGCGCTTGGTGTTGGCCCGTCACTCGATGGCCTCTGCAAAGGATTGCCCGTAGCGCAACTGATGGAGCTGCTGATAGACAGCAGCCCTTCCGACTCTTTCGACCCAGTTGGCAACCAGCACACGCGCCTTGGCGTAGTGGCTGATGATCACCTGTTCGCCGCCACTGAAGAACGATGAGAATGAGGTCAAATGGCGCACCTCGTCCAACCCATGCGCATCTTCTGCGGCGAGTAGGTATTTGGGCCGGAAATCGACTTGCATGGCAAGTCCTTCATCGAACCAGGTCGGTATTTTCATGAAGCGGCTCCAGAACCCGGCACGTTCGTGGATCTCGGCATGCATCAACTCGTGTGCAACCACATCAATGCTCTGCCCTGCCGGACCGATCATCACACAAGTATGCGGCCCGATGAATTGGGTGCTGCCAAATGCATTTAGCTTGAAGGGACCGAATCCATCCGGACGGCTGAAGTACACAAGAACAGGCTTGGCCTTCGGCTCGCCAAACGTATTCGCGATCCGTTCCCGAGACTCAAGGGTCAGCCGCACATAACGCTCTTGCTCATCGGGAGACGGGCTGTCAGTGAGCGAGCCATCAGGAAGCACATGAAGGCCTGCAACCCCAACAAACATGCATGCAGTCGGACCCGGGAGCGCGTGGACTGACGTAAAACCAAACGCCAGCGACGACGCAATGGCCACGACCATAAGCCTTCGCATTTTTGGTGACATTTTGTGAGGGGTAACAGTTAACAGGCGATCAAGTGCTTGAACATATCGCATGTTTGCTGAAATTGGATGTCGGTTTTGCCGTCATGTGCTGGATGGACCGCATTTGGCAGGCAGCCGACGCCGGCTTCAGCCGCCGACTGACTGGAAACGGCGCAGCTGCTCGATCGCGGTCCTGATCGTGGCATCTGACAGCTGGGGCTGCGGCCTGAGCTTGGCTTCCAGCCGCGCGAGATCGATGCCCTGCAGCGCATCGAGCGCTTGCGGGCTGTGGCTCAGCACGAGCTGCAGCGCGATTTCATGCGCCAGCAGACAGCCGTGGATGCAGTTGATCTGGTGTTCAATTTCTTCCTGGTCCATGGACAACAAGTCTCGCACAGACTGAATCGGTGCTCAGTGCGGCTGCCGGTCCAGGCTGGCGGCGAGCTGTTGCAGCGGGTCCGAAATCGCCACCGGATAGGCCTGCGCCGCTGCGACGGCATCAAGTCCGCGCAACGGTGCGGGCAAGGCGGCCAGCTGCGCCGCCGCATGTGCGCGCAGCGCGTCCAGCGGTTCGGGCGGCGCGAGGCGACGACCCGCGCGCATGACCGGCTGCAGCAGCGCCAGTCCACCGGCCGGCGCGGCCTCGTCGGCCAGCGCCACCAGATCGCGTTCGAGGCGTCCGTCCGGCCCGCTGCAGCGCCAGACCTGCTTGGCACCGGGCCAGGTCGCCTTGCCCTCGGAGCGCTTGCGCCGTGGCTTGCCCGCATAGCTCTGCAGCTTGTAGACCGCGTCGAGCGCTGGCGCGTCGGCCGAGGTGCTCAGCGCGGTGCCGACGCCGAAGCCGTCGATCGGCGCGCTGGCCTGCAACAGCTGGCGCAAGCGCCATTCGTCGAGGTTGCCGCTCGCGAAGATGCTGATCTCCTGCAGGCCGCCCTGGTCGAATATCGTCCGCACCAGACGCGCGTGCGCGGCGAGGTCGCCGCTGTCGAGCCGCACCGACGCGATGCGCGCGCCACGCCGCTCCAGCGCTGGCGCGAGCGCAACGATCTTGCGTGCGGCGGCCTCGGTGTCGTAGGTGTCGATCAGCAGCATCAGCGGCCCGCGCAGTCCGGTCAGCGAATCCGCATAGGCCCGGAAGGCCTGCACCTCGAGCTCATGGACCTCGATGTAGGAATGCGCCATGGTGCCAAACACCGGGATGCCGTAATGCTGGCCAGCCAGCACGGTCGCGCTGCCGGCAAAACCGGCCAGATAGCTCGAGCGCGCTGCGACCAGTCCGGCCTCCGCGCCATGTGCGCGCCGCAGCCCGAAATCGACCAGCAGACGGTCGGGCGCGGCGAGCCGGCAGCGCGCGGCCTTGCTCGCGACCAGCGTGGCGTAATGGATCAGGTTCAGCAGCCGGCTCTCGACCAGCTGCGCCTGCGCGATCGGTGCCTGCACCCGCAACACCGGTTCGTTGGCAAAGAAGACCGTGCCTTCGCGCATCGCGTGCACCTCGCCCGTGAAGCGCAGTTCGCTGAGCCAGTCGAGAAAATCGGTCCGGAACCGGCCCGTGGCGCGCAGCCAGTCGAGTTCGCCGGAGTCGAAGCTCAGCTGCTCCAGGAAGGCCAGTGCCTGTTCGATGCCGGCGAGCAGCAGGAAGTTGCGCTGCTCCGGCAGCGCACGCACGAACAGCTCGAACACCGCGCTGCCGTCCAGGCCCTCGTCGTGATAGGCCTGCAGCATCGTGAGCTGGTAGAGGTCGGTCAGCAGCGCACTGTCTGCCGCCTGTTTCATGCGCCCTGCCCCGCAAGCTGCTCGTAGCCGATGATGCGGGCACCAGCCTGTCGCATGAGCTGCAAGGCGCGCTCGCCGTCACCCGGCTCGAGCTCGACCGCCCGCACCGCATCGCCCAGCAGCAAGACCTCGAAGCCTTCGCGCAGCGCGTCGAGCACGGTGGCCTGGACGCAGTAGTCGGTCGCCAGGCCGCCGACGAACAGCCTGCTGATGCCCTGGCGGTGCAGGCTGGCCGCGAGCCCGGTGCCCTCGAAACCCGAATAGGCTTCCGCCTCGGGTTCGGTCGCCTTCGAGAAGATCTGCGTCGAAACGGGCAGTTGCAGCTCCGGAGCGAATTCCGCACCGGGCGTTCCGGCCACGCCATGCGGCGGCCAGGGCCCGCCCCGGCTGCTAAACGAGACATGATCCGGCGGATGCCAGTCGCGCGTGCAGCAGATCGCCAAGCCCAGGGACGCGAATCGGTCGAGGTAGCGCGCCAGCACCGGAACGACCCGGTCGCCATCCGGCACCGCGAGCGCACCACCCGGCAGGAAGTCGCGCTGCAAGTCGACCAACAGCAGCGCGTCGCCGGCCCGCAGCCGCAAGGCGCCGGACCCATCCGGTGTTTCACTCATCGCATCGTTCCTCCCTGCTGTCCAGGGATTTTGCGGTGCAAAGAAGCTGCCGGCAACCGCCAACCCGACCGGCTGGCAGCAAAACAACAGCCGGCTCAGGCCTCGGGCTGCCAGCGCTTGAGCAGCAGCGCGTTGCCGACCACGCTGACCGAACTCAGCGCCATCGCGGCACCCGCGAACACCGGGTCCAGATAGCCCAGTGCCGCCAGCGGAATCCCCGCCACGTTGTAGGCAAAGGCCCAGAACAGGTTCTGCCGGATCTTGCTGACCGTGCGGCGCGAGATGTCGAGCGCCGCCGCCACCAGCCGCGGATCACCGCGCATCAGCGTGATGCCGGCCGCATGCATCGCGACGTCCGAGCCGCCGCGCGTCGAGGCCATCGCGATTCCGACATCGGCGGCGGCCAGCGCGGGCGCGTCGTTGACGCCGTCGCCGACCATCGCCACCTGATGACCGCCCTGCTTGAGCGCAACGATGCGCGCGGCCTTGTCGCCGGGCAGCACCTCGGCCAGCACCTCGCCGGCATCGGGGTTGAGCCCGAGCCGGCGCGCCATCGCCTCGGCCGCGCCCCGGTTGTCGCCCGAGATCATCGACAGCCGAAGGCCGCGCGCGCGCAAGCGGGCGACCGCGATCTGCGCACCGGGCTTGGGCAGGTCGGCAAAGGCGAACAGGGCCAGCGGCGCAAAGCGGCCGTCAGGCAGCTGCAGCGCGAGCGCCGAGACGGTCGCACCCTCGGCCTGCAAGGCCTCGGCCCGAGCGCCAAGCTCGCCCAGCCCGGCACCGAGTTCTTCCATCCAGCGCAGGCTGCCCAGGTGCAAATGGGCCTGCTGCACCAGGCCATGGCTGCCGCGTCCCGGCACCGACTGCACCTCCTGGGCCGTCAATGCCTGTGCCTCAGGCACGGCCTCGGCCGCCAGCACCACCGCCCGCGCCAGCGGATGCGCGCTCTGGCGCTGCAGCGCGGCGGCTGCCTGCAAGGCACCGGCCTCGTCCACGCCGGGCGCGGCCACCCACGCGCTCAGCGTGGGCTCGCCCAGGGTCAATGTGCCGGTCTTGTCGAAGGCAACCGTATCGATGCGGCAGG
>NZ_PVLR01000019.1 GCF_002980625.1 Malikia spinosa
CAGCGCGGCCAGCAGCTTGGCCACTGCCAGCGGCTGCAGCTCGGCGTCGGTTTCGACATGAATCGCCCGGTCAGCACCGATGGCCAGCGCGGTGCGCAGGGTTTCCTGGCACTGGGCGACGCCGCAGGAGACCGCGATCACTTCGGTCGCAGCGCCCTTTTCCTTCAGGCGCACCGCTTCCTCGATCGCGATCTCGTCGAACGGGTTCATGCTCATCTTGACGTTGGCGATGTCCACGCCCGTGCCGTCGGCCTTGACCCGCACCTTGACGTTGTAGTCCACCACGCGCTTGACGGGGACGAGGATCTTCATGTTTGACTCCGAATTTGAAAATGATCAGCTTTTGGCTGCTGCCGCGGCACGACGCGCCGAGGAAGATGTCATCACCAGCGCTTCGCCTTCGATGACGACCTTGCCCTTGACGGTGCAAACCGTCTCCAGTTCGGCCCTGGCCTTCTCGGGATTCAAGGACTTGACAGTGACGGTCGCATGAACCGTGTCACCCGGCCTGACCGGCGCCTTGAACCTGAGCGCCTGGCTGAGGTAAACGGTGCCAGGCCCAGGCAGGCGATTGGCCACTGCCGCAGAAATCACGCTGGCAGACAGGAAACCATGCGCGATGCGGCCACCAAAAATCGTGGTCTGGGCGAACTCCTCGTTGGTGTGGATCGCGTTGTTGTCACCCGAGACACCAGCGAACAGCACGATATCGGCCTCGGTGATCGTCTTGGCAAAGGTGGCGGTCATGCCCACTTGCAGGTCTTCGATGTCGTATCCGTTTTCTGCGTTCATCTGCTGGTTCCCTGGTAGCTGTTGAAGAAGATTAGTTGGCGAATGCCGCCAGACCGGTGATGGCGCGACCCAGGATCAGCGCATGCACGTCATGGGTGCCTTCGTAGGTGTTGACCACCTCGAGGTTGACCAGGTGACGCGCCACGCCGTACTCGTCGCTGATGCCGTTGCCCCCCATCATGTCACGAGCCATGCGGGCGATGTCGAGCGCCTTGCCGCAGCTGTTGCGCTTGAGGATCGAGGTGACTTCGACCGGCGCATTGCCGGCGTCCTTCATGCGGCCCAGCGCCAGGCAGCCTTGCAGCCCCAGGCTGATCTCGGTCAGCATGTCGGCCAGCTTCTTCTGGATCAGCTGGTTGGCGGCCAGCGGGCGGCCGAACTGCTGGCGATCCATCACGTACTGGCGGGCGCGGGCGTAGCAGTCCTCGGCGGCACCCAGGGCGCCCCAGGCGATGCCGAAGCGGGCGCTGTTGAGGCAGGTGAACGGGCCCTTGAGGCCGCGCACGGTCGGGAAGGCGTTCTCTTCCGGGCAGAACACCTCGTCCATCACGATCTCGCCGGTGATCGAGGCACGCAGGCCGACCTTGCCGTGGATGGCTGGCGCGCTCAGGCCCTTCCAGCCCTTCTCGAGGATGAAGCCGCGGATCGCGCCTTCGTCGTCCTTGGCCCAGACCACAAACACGTCGGCGATCGGGCTGTTGGTGATCCAGATCTTGGCGCCGCTGATCGAATAGCCGCCCGGCACCTTGCGGGCACGAGTGATCATGCTGGCCGGGTCGGAGCCGTGGTTGGGTTCGGTCAGGCCGAAGCAGCCGATGAATTCACCGCGCGCCAGCTTGGGCAGGTATTTCTGCTTCTGCTCCTCGGTGCCGAATTCGTTGATCGGCACCATCACGAGCGAGGACTGCACGCTCATCATCGAGCGGTAGCCGGAGTCGACGCGCTCGACCTCGCGCGCCACCAGGCCGTAGCAGACATAGTTCAGGCCCGAGCCGCCGTAAGCTTCAGGGATGGTCACGCCCAGCAGGCCGAGCTCGCCCATCTCGCGGAAGATCGCCGGATCGGTCGACTCGTGGCGGAAGGCCAGTTGCACGCGCGGCAGCAGCTTTTCCTGGCAGTAGGCATGCGCGGCGTCGCGCACCTGGCGCTCGTCGTCAGTCAGTTGGGTTTCGAGCTGGAAGGGATCGGACCAGGAAAAACGGGCGTTGGCACTCATGACGGCTCCTCTGTACGGGTTATGCGAGTAACGATAGATCGGACAAACTCATGGTAGTTGCCGTCTGCTGAAGCTGACACGAATCTTTCTCAACAAGATATGAGAAAAACAAATATCTAGAGGTAGTCCTACTCAGCGTTGACCAAACCGCACATCGCCGAAAATGGCTGGTAGGCCGCGCGGCAGAGAGCGCAAATAGGGCGCCGGGGCCTCGACTTGCCCCCCCAGCGCAGCAGCAGCATGCCAAGGCCAGCGTGGATTGAACAGGATGGTTCGCGCCAAGGCCACCATATCGGCCTTGCCGCTGGCAATGATGTCCTCGGCCTGTTGCGGCTCGGTAATGAGGCCAACCGCCATGGTCGGCAGCCCTGTCGCACGCCTGATGGAAGCCGCAAAATCCACCTGGTAGCCAGGTCCGAGCGGAATCTTCTGCAATGGAGAGAGTCCGCCACTGGAAACATGGATGAAAGTACAACCACGCTGCTTGAGCTCGTCGGCAAAAGCGAGGCTCTGCTCGAGATCCCAACCACCCTCGACCCAGTCCGTGGCAGAAATCCGCACACCAACGGGCATTGATTCTGGCACCGCCGATCGGACCGCCTCGAAAACTTCAAGCGGAAACCGTATTCGATTCGACAGCGAACCGCCAAACTCATCGGTGCGGAAATTCGACAAGGGCGACAGGAACTGGTGCAACAGATAGCCATGCGCGGCATGCACTTCTATCGCATCAATACCAATACGGCATGCCCGCTGAGCCGCCAAGGCAAAGGCATCTCGAATTCGGACCAGGGATTCCTGGTCCAGGGCCTCGGGTGCAGGCTCGCCGGGCGACGGTGGAACCGGAGAAGGCGCCAAGGGCGTCCAGCCGCCCTGGTCGACAGGAATCAACTGCCCACCCTGCCATGGCACATGGCTGGAAGCCTTGCGCCCCGCATGCGACAGTTGAATCGCAACAGGCATCGAAGCATGTTTTCTGACGGATGACAGCACATGGCTCAAGGCCTGCTCGTTCTCGTCAGACCAGAGGCCAAGGTCATGCGGCGATATCCGACCCAGAGCCTCGACCGCAGTCGCTTCCAGAATCAGCAAGCCAGCGCCAGAAAGCAGCAGATGCCCGAGATGCACCAGGTGCCAATCACTGGCATTGCCATCATGGGCCAAATACTGGCACATCGGCGCAATCACGATCCGGTTGCCCAGCCTGAGCCGACCCAGATCGAAAGCAGAAAAAAGCATGCTCATGATCTACCCTTGGTTATTGCTTTTCAATCTTCTTCAAGCTGTCCCTGAGCACCACGCCGGACAACAAGGGCAGCTCATCGGAGACGGAATTCCCCTCTATCAGACTGACGATCCGGTGCGCCGCACGGATACCGATCTCGTTGGTCGGCACATGAACCGTCGTCAACTTGGGCTGAACCAGATGAGCCAGCTCAATGTCGTCCGAGCCTGTGATGGACAGGTCGTCAGGAACGCTGATGCCTTGCTCGCGACACTCGGCCATGGCACCGACTGCTTGCAGATCGGTGCCACAAATGAGGACTGATGGCCGGTCCGGATGGCTGAGCAACTGGATCACGGCTTGCCGTCCGCCCTCGAAGGTGAAAGGCTGCTCGATGATCCATTCAGGCCTGAGCTTCAGACCTGCGGCCTGGAGTGCATCCTGCGTCGCGGCAATACGGGCGCGGACACGCTCGTTGCGATAAGACAAGCCGGGACAGATGGCGATTTGGGTGTGCCCGTACGCCAAGACCAGCCGAGCCATCTCGAAGGTAGCGTCGTAATAGGAAAAACCGACGCACGGACGGCTGTTCGCCTCGTCCAACGACTAGGTCAGCACATAGGGAATCATGTACTGCTCAAGCAACTCGAAGACAGCATCATCATGGTCCGTTCCAACCAATACCACAGCATCCACGCCGCGCTCGACAAAGGAACGCAACAGATCCAGCTCGCGCTCGGGCCGATATTCATGGCTGGCCACGAACAACTGGTAACCCAGGCTCCAAAGCGTCTGCTGCAAGGACTGTATGGACACGGCAAATATGGGGTTGTCCAGCGTCGGGTAAATGGCGGCCACCGAACGCGTCTTGCGCGAAGCCAATGCGCGCGCAGGACCATGGCGCACATACCCCAACTCTTTTACTGCCCGCGTCACACGCTCCAATGTTGACGACTTGACCTGATCAGGAACGGACAATGCGCGCGAGGCACTGCCCAAAGATACACCAGCCAAGCGAGCGACATCCTCAAGAGTGGGACGGGTAGTTGTTGTCATAAATTTGAATACTGGATCGACCTGGTTGAAAGTGACCGAACTCGCGGGAAACTGCCAGGCTTCTCAGGCACGACGGTCTTCAAGGATCAGGTCAGCGCCTTTTTCTGCCACCATTATCACCGCTCCTTGTATGTTTCCTGACACCATTTTCGGCATCACCGAGGCGTCAACGACCCTCAAGCCATCGAGCCCCCTGACCTTCAGGCGCAAGTCCACCACGGCATTTGCATCGGAACCCATTCTGCAAGTGGCAATCGGATGGTAGATGGTCTGCCCGTTGCTCCTGGCAAACTCCAGCCATTCAAGATCCGATTTCACTCCGACGCCAGGGCTGATCTCGTGATCGATGTAATCCTTCATGGCGGGTTGACTGACGATGCGGCGCGCCAATTTCATGCTGTCGATCATGCAGCGCTGATCGACTTCGCTGGCAAGAAAATTAGGGCGAATGACAGGCTGATCAAAAGGATTGCTGGACTGGATATGGATGCTACCTTTCGACTCTGGCCGCAATTGCGCAACACCAATTGTCATGCCCGGCAATCGATCGAGGACACGTTCAGCCGCGTTGGCATAACTGGCGTGGACCATGAAATACTGGGCATCAGGCGTCAGCAGGTCCGGCCGAGTCTTCAGGAATCCATGAACCAGACCCGTTCCCAGGGTGAGGATGCCTTTCTTGGCCGAGAAATATTTGGCAACCTCACGCGCCAAGCGCCAGCCTCTGGACATCTCGTTGAGAGTGACCGTGTTCTTCACACGCCAGTTCATGCGGGTGGCAAAATGGTCGATGTAGTTCTCCCCCACCCCTCTCGACACATGCCGAACAGGAATCCCCAGTGACTGCAGCAACTCAGGGCAACCAATCCCTGACAGCTCAAGGATTTGTGGGGTCTGGATCGCTCCTGCCGCCAGCACGACTTCGGTCGCAGCGCCGACCGTCACTTCGCGACCATTCTGCCGGTATGTCACTCCGGTGCAGCGCTTGCCGCTGAGCTCCAGCCGCAACACATGGGCATGGGTTTCAACCACCAGATTGGAGCGGGATCGGGCTGGCTTCAGATAAGCGTCATAAGCGCTCCAGCGACGACCGTTCAACTGGTTGACCTGGTAATAGCCAAATCCTTCCTGGGTGGGCGAGTTGTAATCCTCGTTGTAAGGCTGACCATCCTGGGCCGCGGCCTTCAAGAAAGCATCGGAGATCGGAAAGCGTTCGTTGACCTGCTCCAGATGGAACGGACCCGCCTTCCCCCGAGTCGAACCGCCGGGCTGGTAGTTCTCCAGCTTGCTGAAATAAGGTGAAACGTCACGGTATCCCCATCCGACAGCACCGTCAGCCTCCCAGGCGTCGTAGTCCTCGGGTTGCCCACGCACGTAGATCATTCCGTTGATCAGCGTTGAGCCACCCAGGCCTTTGCCACGGGGCACGGAGATTACCCGTCCCTTGGTATTTTCTTCCGGTGCCGTCTTGAACAGCCAGTTGTATTTCTTGTTGGTCAGCAGCTTGCTGAAGCCGGCCGGTATGGGTATCCACAGGCTGGAGGGCTCGCCGCCGGCCTCCAGCAAAAGAACGCGGAACTTGCCAGAGGCCGACAGGCGGTCTGCCAGCACGCAGCCGGCCGTTCCACCACCGACGATGACGTAGTCGAATGTTTCCATGATCGTGCGCAATCAAAATCAGATCCGGCAGGGATCATTGAAGAGGCAACACCTTGCCCGGGTTCAAGAAATTGTGAGGATCAAGGGCATGCTTGACGCGCCGTGCGATCTCAAGCTCCGCTGGTGCGCGACACCGCACCATTTCACTGACGCGGTATTGCCCAATGCCGTGCTCGGCAGAAATGCTGCCGCCAAACGAACACACGACGTCGTGCACCAGCCGATTCAAGGCAGCAGCATCCACCCCCGGGGCAACGATGACGTTGTAGTGGATGTTGCCGTCGCCGGCATGGCCAAAGGCATTGATCCTGGCCTCTGGAAATGCCTGCTGAACCGCTTGGTCAGCCTGCGCCAGGAAAGCGGGAATGGCGGAAATTGGCACCGACACATCGTGCTTGATCGATCGTCCCTCCTTGCCCTCGGCTTCGGTAATGGATTCCCGCAAGGCCCACAGCTCGGCTTCCTGACGCTCTGACTCAGCCACGACACCATCGGTCGCCATCTCTTGCTCCAGCAAGTCGCCGAGCAAGGACTCAGTCGCCTCACGCAAGCCGGGCAGCGAAGAACTGGCCTCCAGCAGGACATACCAGGCGGAATCGGTCAACGGCAGCCTGAGCTGTTGATGTCGCGCCACCAGCTCGAGTGCAGCGCCGGACATCAGCTCGAATCCGGTCAATGTCTCGCCTATGGCACGCCGGGCAGCGCAAAGAACGGCCAATGAGTGTTGCGCCGAAGCCACGGCCAACAGCGCCGTGACCCGATACCTGGGCATCGGTGCCAGTTGCAGGACGGCAGCGGTCACGATGCCCAGCGTCCCCTCGGTACCGATGAACCACTGCTTCCAGTCATAGCCAGCGTTGTCCTTGCGCAAACTACGCAAGCCATTGATCACTTGACCGTCGGCAATCACGACTTCCAGGCCCATGACACGGGCACGGGCCATGCCGTAACGCAACACGTTGGTGCCACCGGCGTTGGTCGAGACGATGCCACCGATGCGGGCGGATCCTTCTGCTGCCAGGCTGATCGGCAACAGCAGCCCTTGCTCCGCCACCGCCTCCTGTGCAGTTTGCAAGACACAGCCGGCCTCGACTTCAATCGTCTCGCCCACGACATCAATGTGACGGATCGCGTTCATGCGAGCCAGAGACAGCACGACCTGGCGGCCGCTGTCATCCGGCGTAGCGCCTCCGGACAGGCCGGTGTTTCCGCCCTGAGGCACGACGGAATAACCCGCAGCCGCACAGAGCCGAACCGCCGCGGCCACCTGCTCGGTATTGCGTGGCAACAGCGCACACAAGGGACGTCCCTTGAACATGTGGCGCCAGTCGTGGCAGTAAGGCTCCAGGTCTCGTTCGTCGGTCAGGACAGCAAGTTCGCCCAGCGATTGGCGCAAGGCCAGCAACAGCGCCTCGGCACTCATGGTGCCACCTCAAGCTGCTCCAGCTTGCCCCGCATGAAGGCCGCCATCAGTGCCAACTGCGACGAGAGCATGGGTGCGCCAAAATGAATCCGGCAGCCTCGGGCCTTGGCCGCACTCAAGAGCGGGGTCTCGGCGGGCTGCATGATGATTTCGGCCACCACCTGCGAGGCCTGCAGCTTGTCTGCCTGCAAGGGCAGCGCATCACCCGGGCGCAAGCCCAGCGAGGTGCCGTTGATCACCAGCTCATGCCCTGACGGATCTTCCGTGCCTACGTTCAGCACGGCAGCAGGATGGATCGAGCGGATGCGCTCGATCAGCTGCAGTGCCTTGTCGCTCGTGCGGTTGGCCACCGTGAGACGGCTGACTCCGGCCCGCACCAGCGCAAAGGCGATCGCGCTGGCAGCGCCTCCGGCTCCGGCCAGGTAGGCACTGAGGCCAGCGGGCTCGATGCCCTGTTGGCGCAGGCCCGCGACGAAGCCTTCGCCGTCCAGCATGGTGCCGTGCAGACGGCCGTCTGCAGAACGGTGCACCACATTGACTGCACCGATGAGCCTCGCGGCCGCAGAGACCTGGTCGCACAAGGCCACCATGGCCGATTTATGGGGTACGGTGACCACGAAACCGGACAGGTTTCTCACTGCACGCAGGCCTTGCACCACGGTGGCCAGTTCGCCTTCACCGACATGAATCGGCACCATCACGCCATCGAACGCCTCGGCAGCAAAATGCTGATTGATGCCTTGCGGTGTCTTGACGTGCTGAATGGGGTCGGCAAGTATGCCGAAGATCCGGGTGTTTCCAGTAATTTGATGCATGTGATCAGGCCAGTGTGTAGGCAGTCTTGACAGAGGTGTAGAACTCACGCGCGTGAGATCCCTGCTCGCGCGGTCCATAGCTCGATCCTTTTCTTCCACCAAACGGAGCGTGGTAATCCACACCGGCGGTCGGCACGTTGACCATGACCATCCCTGCCGTGGAACGGCGCTTGAAATCGGTAGCATGCTTGAGGGAAGTGGTGCAGATACCGGAAGAAAGTCCGAAATCGGTATCGTTCGCGAGGTGAACCGCTTCCTCGTAGTCGCGCACGCGCACCACGGATGCCACGGGACCGAATACCTCCTCACGGTTGATTCGCATGGCGTTGTGCGTTTGCGTGATGAGTGCCGGGGCCAGATAGAAGCCCGGCGTGTCACGCTGCAACAATTCACCACCGGCGTACAGAACCCCACCCTCCTGACAACCCAGTTCGATGTAATGGCGGTCTTGATCGAGCTGGTCTTGCGATGCGACGGGACCGATATCGGTACCGGCCTTGAGCGCATGATCCACCCGCAGTGCGGCCATGCGCTGCGCCATGGCTGCGACAAATTGGTCGTGTATGCCGTCTTCCACGATCAGGCGGCTGGAACCGGTGCAGCGCTGGCCGGTGGAAAAGAAAGAGCCATTGATAGCAACCGAGACGGCCAGTTCGAGATCTGCATCATTGAGCACCACCAACGGGTTCTTGCCGCCCATTTCCAGCTGAACCTTTGCGCCGCGCTCCATGCAGGTCATGCCGATGCTGCGGCCGGTGGAGACGGAACCCGTGAACGTGAGGGCCCGCACCTTGCGCGAATGGGCCAGCGTCTGACCCACCTTGGAGCCGGGTCCCATGACCAGATTGAAGGTGCCGGCTGGCAACTGTCCGGCACGGGCAATGATTTCAGACAAGGCCCAGGCGCTGCCCGGAACCAGATCGGCCGGCTTGAAGACGACAGCGTTACCAAAAGCCAGCGCCGGCGCGATTTTCCAGGCAGGAATCGCGATCGGGAAATTCCACGGCGTGATGATGCCCACCACACCCTCAGGTTCGCGTGTCACCTCGACATCGACGCCCGGTCGGATGGAGGGCAGTTTCTCGCCGGCCAGGCGCAACACTTCGCCCGAGAAGAACTTGAAGACACGACCGGCGCGTACCACCTCCCCGATGCCTTCTGCAAGCGTCTTGCCCTCTTCGCGCGCCAGCAGCTCTCCGAGCTCATTGCGACGGGCCAGCACCTCGGTACCGATCCTGTCCAGCGCGTCGGAGCGCTGCTCGGCAGTCCACTGGGCCCAGGTCTTCTGAGCCTGGTAGGCCGACTCAATTGCCTGTTCGGTCTGGGCCGCATCAGCTCGGCTGTATTCACCGATGACGTCCCGGGTATCGGACGGATTGATGTTCAATCCAGCCGTGACTCCCTCAACCCATTCACCGGCTATGAAATTCTTGTGCAACTTGGTGTTCATTGAATGGTTCCTCGCAATTTATTTCAGGTCATCAGCCAACCGCCGGCGACATCAATCACTTGCCCAGTGATGAAGCTCGACTGGTCTGAAGTCAAGAACAGGCAGGCATCAGCCACCTCAACCGGTTTACCTAGACGCCGCAGGGGAGTCACGGCAATGACCGCCTCATTGGCTTCGCGCGGCGCTCCGGCCACCATCGGGGTATCCACCCGACCGGGCGCCAGTGCGTTCACGGTGATGCCATGTGGGCCAAGCTCTCCCGCCAGGTGCCGCGTCAGGCCGATCAGGCCGGCCTTGGTGGTGCTGTAATGCGCCGCAACGATATCCAGATAGGCTTTTCCTGCGACCGAAGACATGCTGACAATCCGACCAAAACGGCGCTGCACCATGCCCGGCGCCAACAACCGGGTGAAGTTGAATACGCTATTCAGGTTGACGTCCATCACCTGCAGCCATTCCGCCGGCTCCATCTGCCAGATCGGTGACGGAAGCCCGGCATGCTTGGGTGAAATGCCTGCGTTGTTGATCAAGGTGTCAACAGGCCCCAACGCTGCGACCACGCTGCGGCAGGCCGCCTCGCAATCCGCATAGTTTCCGACATCAGCCGCGGCGAAATGCACCTTGCAGCCTTCGGCCGCCAGGGTTGAAACCAGGGCATTGGCCACTTCGGGCGAGCGATCGACCACGCCGACAGCGGCACCCTGGCGGGCGTATTGCCTGACGATCTCCGAACCAATGCCACCACCACCGCCAGTCACCAGGACCACGCGACCTTTGTGCGTCAATGTAGCTTCCACTTGTTGCCTCCTGATCGGGTGATCTCAATGCCCCAGATACGCGCGTCGCACATGCGGGTTATCCAGTAATTCGCGGCCCGTGCCACTGAGGGTGATGCAGCCATTCTCGAGAACGTAACCACGATCAGCGATCTGCAGGGTATGGAAAACGTTTTGCTCGACCAGCAATACCGTGGTGCCTTGATCGGCGACGGTTCGCACCACATCAAACATCTGATCCACCAACAGTGGCGACAAGCCCAGCGACGGCTCGTCAAAGACCAGCAAGCGCGGGTCGGCCATCATGCCGCGTGCAATCGCCACCATTTGCTGTTCACCGCCGGAAAGAGAACCGGCCAGCTGTGCCAGTCGCTCCTTGACACGCGGGAAAATCTCCAGGACTTTCTCCATGCGCTCCTTGTGGAATGGGCGGGCCGAAGTCTTGTAGGCACCCATCAGCAGGTTTTCCTCGACGGTCAGGAACGGGAACAGTTGCCGCCCTTCAGGAATCATCGTGATGCCAAGCTCCACGATTTCATGCGGAGCGTGGCTGGTCAAATTCAAGCTGTCGAACTCGATCGAACCACTGCGTGCCTTGACAAGGCCGCAAAGGGTTTTCAGCGTAGTGGTCTTGCCGGCGCCATTGGCCCCCACCAGCGTGACCACCTCACCCGCATGCACCTCGAGCGAGACACCACGCAGAACCTCACTTTTTCCGTAACCCGCGGTTACATCACGCAGCTTGAGCATGGGTGTAGCCCTTTCCTAAATAAGCCTCGATCACGGCCGGGTCATTGACGACATCAGCCGGCTTGCCCTCGCGCAACACCTTGCCGACGTTGATGACAACGATGCGGTCAGACAAGGCCATGGTCGCTTGCATCAGATGTTCGATCATCAGCACCGAAACACCGGAATCTCGAATCCTCTTGATCATTTCAATAGCGCGTGCCACATCAGAAGGATTCAATCCGGCCAGCACCTCGTCGAGCAGCAGGACCCGTGGTCGGGTGGCCAAGGCGCGCGCCACTTCCAGGCGCTTCATTCCGCCCACCGTGAGGCTGCGCGCCTCGGTATCGAGCAACGCGGTCAGGTCAGTCAGGTGCGCCACTTCGCGCGCGACAGCCTCGGCCTCCGAACGCAAGCGGGTGTGCATGAAGGCGCCGAGCATGATGTTTTCCATGACCGACAACCCTGCAAACGGCTGCACGATCTGGAACGTGCGTCCGACACCGGCCCTGGCAAAGGTTTCCGGAGACCGCGGCGAACTCCAGTCGACCCCGGTTCGGACAGTCACCGTGCCCTGGTCTGGCCGGATGAACCCCGACAACTGGTTGAAGACCGTGGTCTTGCCAGCCCCGTTGGGACCGATGACGCCCAGGATCTCGCCCTCATGCAAGGTCAGCGACACGTCGTCGGTGGCTTTCAGACCACCAAACCGCTTGTGCAGGCCCTCGGCCTTCAAGATGGGCTGGCCCAGACTGGTGGCAATCCTCTGGACAGCCGGCCTGGCGGGTTCTGCGGCCTTGGCCTTGTGGCCATTCGGCAGCCGATCGATCAGGCGCAGGACCTGCTGGCTGAGATGGCCGACCAGACCACGGGGGAAGAACAGCACGACAAACACCAGCAGCATGCCGTAGACAAAACCGTGAGTGCCATTGCCAAACGCACTCAGCCAGCCGCGCGCCAACTCGGCCACAGGCAGCACCAGCACGGTACCGACCACCGGACCCGCCACCGTTCCCAGACCGCCGATGAGCGCAAACATGGCAATCTGGATCGAGAGCTCGAGCGAGAATGCCGCGGAAGGCTCCAGGAACGTCAGGTACATGCCGTGGAAGCTGCCAATCAGGCTGGTCAGCACCGCCGATATGACAGCGGCCGCAATCTTTGCACGCACCGCATTGACACCCACGGCACGGGCCGCATCCTCGCGCTCACGCACAGCGATCAGGTAGAAACCGAAGCGCGAGCGGCGGATCAGCCATGCCACCAGCAAGGTGACGGCGAAGAATCCGAAGGCAACCAGCAGATAGGCCCACTTTTCGCGAAAGATCATCCAGGGCAGACCGATCTGCAACGGAACGTTCAAGCCCGCCGATCCACCGGTCCAGCCCTCGAAGTGGGTGACCAGCAGGCGCACGACCTCCAGGAAAGCAATCGTTGCCAGTGAAAAGAAGGGGCCGCGCAAGCGCAAGGTCGGATAGGCAATCAGCAGGGCAACCACGGATGAGACTGCGGCACCCGCAAACATCCCGATCCAGGGCGAGATGCCGAATTTCGCTACCAGCAGACCGGCCGAATAGCTGCCAATACCGTAGAAGACGGCGTGCCCAAGCGACAACTGGCCGGCAAATCCACCAACGATGTTCCAGGCAGTCGCCAAGCCGGCAAAGACACAGACCTGGATGGCCAGGTGGTAGACAAATGACGACTGGAGCGCCAGGGGCAGCCACAGGATGGCCGACAACGCCAGAAGTCCGATATAGACCCGTGGGTTCAAGATGGGGGGCATCATGGGATGTCCTTTACTCAGATCCGCGACCCAGACCGAACAGACCGGTCGGACGCACAATAAGAATGGCCAGGAAAACAAGGAAGTAGACAACCTCCTTCAATGCCGGACCGACGTAGTAACCCGCAAGACTGTCAATCAGTCCGATGAAAATGGAGCCGATGACAGCACCCGGCAAACTCCCCATGCCACCGAGCACGACGATCACGAAAGCAGTCAGGACAAAATACTGCCCCACGGTCGGAAAGGCGGGATACTGGACGGCCAGCAGACCGGCAGCAAGGCCGACCAGACCGGCTCCAATGCCAAATGCCAGCACATAGGATTTATTGACGTTGACACCCATCAGGGCAGCAGATACCCGATTCTGGGCCAGCGCCCTGAATGCGCGGCCAGTGTAGGTATGCTTCAGGAACAGGTGCATTCCGGTAGCCACGGCAATCGCAACCACAAAGGTGATGACTTGCCCGCTGACGAAGGTCAGCGAACCCAGCGTCAAGGGCTCGGTACCCAGGGTTACTTCGGCCTTGCGAATGTCTGCACCAAACAGCATCAGCGCAAGATTCAGCAGTGCCGTCGAAACACCGACAGTTGCAAAGATCTGGATATGGGCATCTGCTGTCAACAGCGGCTGAATGACAAGTCGCTGCATCAACGCCCCCAACACAAAGAGCAGCACTGCCACCAGCACCGCTGAGGCGTAGGGATGCAATCCCGCGTGTTGCGCCAGCAGCCAGACGGCATACATGCCTATCATCAGGAACTCGCCATGAGCAAAGTTCACGACCCGGACGACGCCAAATATCAGTGTCAAGCCAATGCTGATGATGGCGTAAGCACCGCCTAGCAGCAGTCCGTTAACCAAGAGCTGAATAAATATCGACACAGCAACCCCCATGTTGCGAGAGACTAGCCTCGCGCAACTTTAAAAAATTAACGACAGGTCGCGCAGCGCCTTATTTGGCAGCAATGGGCTTTGCTGTAGCAACCGATTCCGGGAACACCGTCAGCAGCTTGCCACCTTGCCATTGCATCAGGTTGCTGGAGGCCAACTGGTTCTGACCGTTCTCGCCGAACTGGAAGCCCCAGCCAGCGGCACTGGAGCCAACGAGCTTCTTGTAGGAAAGTACCGCCGACCGGATCTTTTCCTTGTCGGTTGACTTGGCTTCCACCATGACATCAAGGAAAGCCTTCGCTCCCACATAGTTCACCAAGCTATGCCCGGACCGGGGCTGGACCCCATATCGCTTCTGGTACGCGGCAACAAAGTTCTTCAAGCCTGGCGCACCGTCCTCCTTCATCGTGACTTGCGGGAAGTCAACGTTGAAAACCCCTTCAATCGAAGTCCCCAGTGCCTGCGCCGTTTCCTGCAGGGAATACCCGCCGCCAGCACCAATCACCGCCTTGGGCTTGAATCCAGCGCTTGCAGCTTGACGGAAAAACAGCAGGGTGTCGTTTTGATAAGAGGTCTGCAGCACGACATCGGCGCCCGATCCTTTCAGGCGCAACACCAGTGAAGACAAGTCCACACTCTTAGCCGAATAGGCCTGTGTCTCGACGACGTTCAAGCCAAGACGCTTGGCCTCTTCCTTCTGGAATCCGCCCACCAATGTCCCGTAAGGACCGTCTTCGTAGATGATGGCGATCTTCAGTGCCTTGGGGTCGATCTTCAGATTCGGAGCAATCACCTTGACAATGGATTCGATGCTGCGATCAGCAAAGCTCTTGGCTGTCGCATTGCTGCGGAACAGGTACTTGAATCCTCGGCCAGTGATCGTGTCAGCGACTGCACCCAGTTCAAAATATGGTACGCCGGCCAATTCGGTGACCTGGGTCGCGGCAGATGAAACGCCGGAGGCATAGCTGCCAAAGATGGCGGATACATTTTCGACCGACGTCAAGCGCCGCGCTTCGCCTACCGCCTGGTTGGCATCCACTGCATCGGCCTTCAACAGGGTGATTTTCTTTCCGTTGATGCCGCCACTGGTGTTTCGCTCTTCAACGGCCATTTCCACGCCACGGAAGCTTTCGTCGCCAAGCAAGGCCAGGCCACCGCTGAATGGATAGAGTGCACCCACCTTGACATCCTGCGCCTGTGACGGTGTGACAGCCATCACGGTCAGGCATGCCATGGCCGTTGCAAGTTGCTTGAAATGCTTGATCATTGTTGTCTCCTTCAGAATTTGACCGATAAAAATGAAGCGCTTCATTTTTTAATGAAAAAAAACGAGAATAGGCCATCACTCCCCGCCATGATAAAATGAAGCGCTTCATTTTTCAAGCGGACGCGCCCACTAAAATCTAAGTGTTTTCCCTAGGAACGGCCAAGCGGACGCAAGGCGGCTGGATGGCGAAGGCATCAGAAGGCAGCCTGGTAGATCGCGAGTGCATCCTCGTAGCCGATCGGGCGGGGATTGTGGTCCAGCAGGCGTTGCACCTTCATCGCTTCACGCGCCAGCAGCGGCAGCTCGCTGCGCGGGATGCCTGCCTGACGCAAGGTTTGTGCATAGGGCATGCGGGCTACCCGCTGCGAAATTGCCTGCACAAATGCTGCGGCAGCGTGGCCATCGTCGGTCGCCAGCAGGCCAGGCAAGATGGCTCGTCCCATTTCAGCATAAATTGTCTGCGCCGATTCCAGGTTGAAGCGCAGCACATGCGGCAACAGCAGGGAATTGGAAAGCCCATGCGGAATATGGAAATGCCCGCCCAGTGGATAGGCCAAGGCATGGACCGCTCCGACGGACGAATTGCCAAACGCCATTCCGGCCAGCAAGGAGCCGAACAGCATCTGCTCGCGCGCCACGAGATCATGGCCATCACCCACCGCTGCCGGCAGGTTGGAATACAGGATCTGCAAGGCTTTCAAAGCCAGCACATCAGAGATCGGATTTCTTTTCAGTACCGTAGTCAGCGCTTCGATCGCATGAACCATGGCGTCTATCCCGGTCATGGCCGTAACAGCTGGCGGCAAGCCCACGGTCAACTGGCTGTCAAGCAATGCCAGGTCGGGCAGCAGCAGGGAAGACACCACGGTCTTCTTCTCGTGCCCGGGCGTGGTGACCACGGAGACCCAGGTGACTTCGGACCCGGTGCCAGCCGTGGTAGGAACCTGGATCAGCGGCAACCGGGGCCCGCGCGCGAGTCCAGCGCCGTAGATGTCCTGCAGAAGTTGCGGCGTGCGCAGCAGCAAGGCCACCAGCTTCGCCGTGTCGAGTGAACTGCCGCCACCAAATCCGATCACGCCGTCGACAGCTGCAGACTGGCCGACCGCAACGGCTTGCAAGATACAGGCCTCGGGCGGGTCAGCCTGCACTTCGGAAAAGATGGAAACCGCCACCGAAGCGGCCGCCAAGGAAGCCACAGCCGCTTGCGTCAATCCCGCTTGCTGCAGACCGGCGTCGGTAACCAGCAGAACATGAGAGATGCCCAGGTTGCGCGCGAACGTACCCAGTTGAGCGATAGCACCTGGCTGGCAGACGATGCGTGGCGCTGTTTCGAATTGAAATGGATTCATGCTGCAAGATCGATGGTCTTTGTTGCGAACAATTCAACTGCATCGGAAGGAAAATCGACGTTCATGAAGATGATTTCCTCACTTGCCGCCGTGCGAGACACAGTCATCGCACAGCGGCAACTGCTCAATGCAGGTCTGGCGAACGGATTACTGTTTGCCAGGCACGGGCTTTGCCGTGGCCACATGCTCAGGGTAGACCGTCACCAGCTTGCCGCCTTGCCACTGCATCAAGTTGCTGGAGGCCAGCTGATTCTGCCCGTTCTCCCCGAAATGGAAGCCCCAACCGGCAGCACTGGAACCAATCGGCTTGCGATAGGCCAACGCCGATTGGCGGATTTTTTCAGGATCAGTGGATTTGGCCGCTGACATGATGTCAAGAAACGACTTGGCACCCACATAGTTTACCAGGCTGTGACCCGAGCGTGGCGCCGATCCATACCGCTTTTCATATGCCGCCACGAACTCTTTCAAGCCTGGCGCACCCGCCTCTTTCATGGTGATTTGCGGAAAGTCCACGTTATAGACTGCCTCGATTCCGCTACCCAGGGCCTGGGCAGTTTCCTGCAGCGAATAGCCACCGCCAGCGCCGATCACGGCCCGAGGCTTGTAGCCGGCACTTGCCGACTGGCGGAAGAACAGCAAGGTGTCGTTCTGATACGAGGTTTGCAGAACGATATCGGCATTGGCGCCCTTGAGACGAAGCACAAGAGAGGACAGGTCAACGCTTTTAGCCGAGTAAGCCTGGCTTTCGACCACGTTCAGTCCCAAGCGCTTGGCCTCCTCCTTCTGGAAGCCGCTGACCAGGGTACCGTAAGGGCCATCTTCATAGATGATGGCAATTCTCAGCGCCTTGGGATCAGTCTTCAGCGTCGGCGCGATGACCTTGACGATCGATTCGATGCTGCGATCAGCAAAGCTCTTGGCCGTCGAGTTGCTGCGGAACACATATTTGAAGCCCCTGGCCGTGATCGTGTCTGCAACCGCACCGAGCTCAAAATATGGCACACCCGACAGTTCAGTCACTTGTGTGGCGGCGGTAGCGACACCCGACGAGAAACTGCCAAAAATTGCCGAAACCCCCTCAACCGAAGTCAAGCGGCGAGCTTCGCCGACCGCCTGGTTCGCATCGACAGCATCGGCTTTCACCAGGACCACCTTTTTTCCATCCACGCCGCCGCTGGCGTTGCGTTCATCGACGGCCATTTGGGTACCGCGAAAGCTTTCATCGCCCAACAGCGCCAGACCGCCACTGAATGGGTACAAAGCTCCTATCTTGATCTCTTGAGCTTGAATCGACGCAGCGGCCATAGTAGTCAGACAGGCAACTGCAGTAGTCAGTCTTTTAACTCTCTTCAGCACAGGTATCTCCTCGAATTCAATCAAAAATGAAGCGCTTCATTTTGTGTCTAAAAAAATTCAAGTCACAAAATGCAAGCAAATACTAACCCGAAGCGGTTTATTTTTGTGCAGTCCATCATCAGCGAAAGCTAGTGGTTTTCCCTGATGATTGCCGTTTCAATCCATCATTCAGTCGAGCTTGAGCTTTCTGTCGCTGACGACTTTCCTGTAGGTCTCGAACTCGGACTTGATCTGGGCGGAAAACTGCTCCGGCGTATTGGCCACGATGATCGAACTCGTGTTCTCGATGCGGGTGCGCACCACAGGATCTTCCAGCGCGATGCGCACCGCACTGTTGACCTTGTCGACAATTTCACGCGGCAGGTTCCTGGGCCCGACTATGCCGTAATAGGCCATCCGGTTGACCGACTCCAAGCCGACCTCCTTGAAAGTCGGCACGTCTGGCAACTGTGCCACACGCTGCGGTGCTGCAACCACAATCGGCACCAGTTTCCCTGCCTTGATAAAGGGTAGCGCCGAAGGAAGCTGATCGAAGATCACAGGCAGTTGACCAGCCACGACATCGTTGAGTGCCGGCCCACTACCCCGGTACGGAATATGCGTCAGAAAAACCTCGGTCAGCCCCTTCCACAACTCGGTCTGCAGATGGGCAATTCCACCCGTGCCTGACGAGGCATAGGAATATTTTCCGGGACTCTTCTTGAGCTCGCGCAGCAGGCTGCGGTAGTCCTTGGCCGGGAAATCCGGATGGACGGCAATCACATTGGGAGTGGCGGCAATGTTGATGATCGGCGTGAAATCATTGATCGGGTGATAGGGAATCCTGGGGTTGATCGCCGGGTTGGCGGCCGTGGTCGAGACCGTGGCAATGCCCAGCGTATAGCCATCGGGAGCGGCTCGTGCGGTCTCGGCTGCGCCGACAGTGCCCCCGCCACCGGCCTTGTTCTCGACGATGACTGTCTGACCCAGTGCCTTGCCCAGCGGTTCGGCAATGCTGCGGGCAATGATGTCGGTCGTTCCGCCAGCGGAAAAAGGGACCTGGAGCTTGATGACTTTCTGCGGCCAGGCTTGCGACCAGGCGAACTGGCAGGATGTGGCGGCCAGTGCAGCCAAGAGGAATTGCTTGCGGTTCATGTTGTTGTCTCCTTGATTTTCATGCTCAACACCGATCCGACCACCGGCCACCCTGCCGGTCGCCATCCAGCGCAGGGGGTGGCAGCGGGGCGGTCGGGCGTTGGCCATCGAACCGCATCGGATTCGCGATCATCGGCGGCACGCTGCTGTCGGCAGACTCCAGCACCATGCCGCGCGCCTTGACATGCGGATGCGCCATCACCTGCTCGATGTCCAATATGGGAGAGCAAGGCACGGCCGCCCGGTCCAGCAGCCCGCTCCAGTCGGCGGTACTGCGCGACATGGTCCAACCCGTCAGCAAGGGCACCAGCTCGGCGCGGTGCGCGACCCGGGCCGGATTGGTGGCGAAACGCGGGTCGGCAGCCACATCGGCATGGCCGGCGGCCTCGCAGAAGCGCGCAAACTGGCCGTCATTGCCAACCGCCAGCACCATGTGGCCGTCCCGGGTCGGAAACACCTGGTAGGGCACGATGTTCGGATGGGCATTGCCCATCCGCGTCGGATTGGTCCGGCCAACCAGCTGGTTGCTGGCCTGGTTGGCCAGCATCGCCACCTGGACGTCGAACAAGGAGGCGTCAATCACCCGGCCCTGTCCGGTACGCGCACGCTCGTGCAGTGAGGCGAGGATGGCGGTCACGGCATACAGCCCGGTCATCAGGTCAGTGACGGCCACGCCCACCTTCTGGGGCTCGCCCCCCTTGTCTCCGGTGATGCTCATCAAGCCAGCTTCAGCCTGGATGGCAAAGTCGTAACCCGCCTTGTGTGACAGCGGGCCGTCTTGTCCGTAGCCTGTGATGGAGCAGTAGATGAGTCGCGGGTTGATAGCCTGCAGGCTGGCCGCATCCAGGCCGTACTTGGCCAGCTGACCTACCTTGTAGTTCTCGATCAGGATGTCGGCTTCGAGTGCCAGCTCTCGCACCTGGCTGATGCCCTCGGGGCTGGCGATGTCGATGGCCAGCGAGCGCTTGCCTCGGTTGGCACACAGGAAATAGGCAGCGACCCGGTCCGCACCCTTGCCCCACCAGGGAGGCCCCCAGGCGCGGGTGTCGTCACCGGAGCCTGGGCGCTCGACCTTGATGACATCGGCGCCGTAGTCGGCGAGCAACTGGCCGGCCCAGGGCCCTGCCAACACGCGTGATAAGTCGAGCACTCGAACACCGTCGAGCATCTGGGGCAGGAAGCTGGTCTGCATATGAATCAGTGAGTGAAGGCGGTGGATGCCTGCAATGGCGCGGCCTGGAATCCACGCTGGCATCTCGTGGCGGCCCGCGCAGGTGTTGTGTCGTTCGAGGTTGACCAGATGGCGAACGGTCGCTTTCGGTACCGGTCATGCGTAACCCGGTGAACTTGGCCAACTCATGGTAGTTCTGATTCCAAACGCCCTGCATGAATCTTTCTCAACAAGATATGAGAATAGCCAATATCTAAATTCAAATTAGGTACAAACCCCATTCAGGAAAACCCGCACTCCCAGGCTCCAGACATGAGAGAAAAGCAGCCCTGGCACGTCTTGCCAAGCCCAGTTGCACCCTGGCCTCAAATAGCAATGATTCTCATTTACAATGAGCCAGATACTTGTTTCCCAGGAGGTTCACATGGAGCACATGGCCACTTCAACCCGCAGAGCAAGGCGTTCGCATGTGTGATCAATGCATCAGTACCGTTGCGGCATCCGCCGGGTCGCGGCGCCGGCGTCTTTGGGACTTGCCGCACCAGTGCCACTGCCCGCTGGTGGGCGTGTGTTTTCCGCTCAGCACGCTGCGCCAGCTGGTCAACAAGGCGCTCGGCGGCAAGGCGATGGCCGATGACTACGAGGTCCACGTCGGCGCCGTGTCCGAATGCCTGCAACGCAACCGGCTTTCGGAGCTGCTGCAGAAAGACCTGGAGTCCCGCTACGCCAGCACGGTCCAGGCCTTCAGGGCAGCCAAGACCACCAAGGAGCTGGCCGGGCTGTGGGCCGATGCGGTGCGCAGAGGCGATGTCGCTGGCGCATTCTGGGCCGCGCTGACACATCCACGCTGCGACGAGGTGTTGCAGGAAGTGGTTCTGAGGGACATGCACATGCTGCAGCACCAGGCGGGAGCGGCCATCCGGGTCGACATTGGCAAGTTCAACCTGCTGCTCAGGGAGCATGGCGTTCTGGCCCGGGAGCTGGGCAAGGCGCAGCAACGTTGCACGCAATTGCTCGCGGAGAAGTCTGCCGAGATCGAGCAGTTGAACAGCCAGCTGGTACAGCAGCGAGCAGCAACCATCGGCAAGGAGACCCGGATCGCCTTCCTGCTCCAGGACCTGCAGCAGCTCAGGGCGTCACTACCGGACTATGAAAACACGTCAAGGCTGCGCAAGCAACTGGAACAGCTCGCCCACCGTCAAGCCGAGCTCGAAACGCAGAATGCGCAGCTGCGCCAGCAGCTCGGTCAAGCGCAACGCGCACTGAGCCTGCGCGGACCGGAAGACGCGCCTGCGCTGGCCAGCGAGCCTCAGCAGGACCCGATCAAGGAAGCACCGATCACGCTCCATCTCGGGAAGAAGACCGTCCTGTGTGTCGGTGGTCGCAATGGCAACCTGGCCCACTACCGGGAGGTCATCGAACGGGCGGGCGGTCAGTTTGCCCATCACGACGGGGGCCTGGAAAACCACCAGGGGGCGCTCGATGCCGTGCTGGGCGCAGCCGACCTGGTCATCTGCCAGACCGGTTGCATCAGCCACAACGCCTACTGGCGGGTCAAGGATTTCTGCAAGCGACACGGCAAGCAATGCGTTTTTGTCGAGAATCCCAGCACCTCGTCGCTGTCACGCTCACTGCAACAAATCGCGCAGGTTCCATGATTGGCGGCCAGCACCGGCTCGACATCAGATGCGAGAGGAAGGGAAATGCCGACCAAGGCCTGTCCCCTGCAGACAAAGCCGACGGGCTCAACAGCTTACTAGAATCGACAGACTACATTTGTCTTCTACCCAGCAACCCGAACGAGGTGAGACCATGCAATGCCCTGTCTGTCCCGACACCCTGCTCGCCATGACCGAGCGCCAAGGCATAGAAATCGACTACTGCCCGAAATGCCGCGGCATCTGGCTGGATCGCGGCGAGCTCGACAAGCTGATCGAGCGCAGCGCGGACAGCCAGTCCACCTCCCTGCCCCAGCCCCAGCCAGCCGCCCTGCCCCAGGCGCCACAGCAGGCCTACCAGCAACAGGCACCGCGTGACTTCCAGTATTCGGATTTCGGCAAGGGCCAGCACCATCCAGGCCATTACAACCAGGGACAATATCCGCAAAAGAAGAAAAAGTCGTGGCTCAGCGAACTGTTCGACGACTGATGCTTCGGCATTGCCAGTAGCCCCATGAGAAGAAAACTGCCCTCGATCCAGGCGCTGGTCTGCTTCATCGCCGCCGCGCGGCACCAGAGCTTCACGCGCGCCGCGCAGGAACTGTTCCTGACCCAGGGCGCGGTGTCGCGCCAGGTCGCCACGCTCGAGGAGTCGCTCGGGGTCGAGCTGTTCCGGCGCACCCAGCATGGCATGACACTGACGCCGGCCGGGGCCGACTACGCGCGCCAGGTCGCGCAGCGGCTCGATGCGCTCGAGCGCGACACGCTCGACCTGATGGGCCGGCGCGGCCAGGGCGAGAGCGTGACCCTGGCCGTGGTGCCGACCCTGGCCACACGCTGGCTGATCCCGCGCCTGGCCGCGCTGGCGCGCGAGCAGCCCGAGCTGACGGTGCATATCGATGCCCAGACCCGCCCGTTCCTGTTCGGCGACACCGGGGTCGACGCGGCCATCTTTGCCGGCACCGACGACCAGATGCGGCAATGGGCCGGCACGCGGGCGCAACTGCTGTTCGAGGAAGTGGTGGTGCCGGTCTGCAGTCCGGCGCTGCTGCGCGGCCGCAACGAGCTGAGCCCGGCCGCGCTGGCCGAGCTGCCGCTGCTGCAGCAGTCAACCCGACCCGACGCCTGGCGCCAGTGGTTCGAGAGCCAGGGGGTGGATGCGCTGCGTGCGATGGCAGGACCGCGCTACGAGCAGTATTCGATGCAGGTGGCAGCCGCGACCAGCGGACTCGGGGTCGCGCTGATGCCGACACTGCTGATCGAGGCCGAGCTGGCCGCCGGCAGCCTGGTGGTCGCCAGTGCCCACCCGGTGCTGAGCCGGCGCAGCTACTACCTGGTGCAGCCCGACCTGCCCGAGCGCCCGGCACTGACCTTGTTCAAGTCGTGGCTGCTGGCGCGCTCGGCGCAACAGCAACTCATGCCGCCCGGGATTACGCCGCCTGGCGCAGCAGCTCGCGACCGATGATCAGCTGCTGGACCTGGGTCGTGCCTTCATACAGGCGCAGCAGGCGCGCGTCGCGGTAGAAGCGCTCGACCGGGTACTCGTTGATGTAGCCGGCGCCGCCGTGCACCTGCACGCCACGGTCGGCCACGCGGCCCAGCATCTCGGTGGCGAACAGCTTGGCGCAGGAGACGCGCATCGAGACATCCGGGTCCGACAGATGGGCCGGCTTCTGGTCGAAGCGGGCCGCGACCTCGCGCACCAGCGACCAGGCTGCCAGCAGCTCGGCCTGGCTGTCGGCCAGCATGGCCTGGATCAGCTGGAACTCGCCGATCGGCTTGCCGAACTGCTTGCGCTCGCAGGCATAACGCACCGACTCGTCGAGGATGCGCGACGCCATGCCGCAGGAGACGGCCGAGATGTTCAGGCGGCCACGGTCGAGCACCTTCATCGCGGTCTTGAAGCCCTGGCCCGGCACGCCGCCGATGATATTGGCGGCCGGCACGCGCACGTTCTCGAGGATCACGTCGCAGGTCTTGGTGCCGCGCTGGCCCATCTTTTTGTCGGTCTTGCCGAGCTTGATGCCCGGCAGGTCGGCCGGCACGATGAAGGACGACACGCCACCCGCGCCCGGGCCGCCGGTGCGCGCCATCAACGTGAAGGCGCCGGCGCGCGGTGCGTTGGTGATGTAGCGCTTGGTGCCGTTGAGCACGTAATGGTCGCCGTCTGCTTCAGCCCGGGTCTTGAGCGAGGCGGCATCGGTGCCGGCGTCGGGCTCGGTCAGCGCGAACGACATGATCAGCTCGCCGCTGGCGACCTTGGGCAGGTACTCGGCCTTCTGCTCGGGCGTGCCGTCCATCAGGATGCCTTGCGAGCCGATGCCGATATTGGTGCCGAACACCGAGCGGAATGCGGTGGCGGTGCGACCGAGCTCGTAGTTGACCAGCACTTCCTGGCTCACCGACAGGCCGATGCCGCCGTATTCCTCGGGCACGGTCAGGCCGAACAGGCCCATTTCCTTCATGTCCTCGATGAGGTCGGCCGGCACCTCGTCGAATTCTTCGAGGTGGTTCTCGGCCGGCATCAGGCGCTCGCGGATGAAGCGCTGGATGGTCGGCAGCAGGATGTCAAATGATTCTGGGTCGAGGGCCATGGTCTTGCTCTGTAAAAGGATTAACGGTGTTGGAAGGCCGGCTTGCGCTTGTCGAGGAAGGCCTGCATGCCCTCCCTGGCGTCGGCGCTGGCAAAGCGGGCGTGCAGCTCGCGCCGCTCGAACAGGATGCCCTCGGCCAGCGAGGACTCCCAGGCGCGGTTGACCGACTCCTTGATCGCCAGCAGCGCCGGCAGCGAATAGCCGGCGATCTGCGTCGCCAGCGCCAGCGTGCGCTCGAACAGCTCGGCGTCCGGCACCACGCGCGAGACCAGGCCGTAGCGGTCGGCCTCCTGCGCGTCGAGCAGGCGCGCCGACAGGCACATGTCCATCGCCTTGGCCTTGCCGACGGCGCGCGGCAGGCGCTGGGTGCCGCCGGCGCCCGGCATCATGGCCAGCTTGATCTCGGGCAGCGCGAAGCGGGCCGACTCGGCCGCGACGATGATGTCGCAAGACAGCGCCAGCTCGCAGCCGCCGCCCATGGCGAAGCCGGCGACCGCCGCCAGCACCGGCTTGCGCACCTGGCGGATGGTCTCCCAGTTGCGCGTGATGAAGTCGCTGCCGTAGACATCCATGTAGCCGTAGTCGGCCATGGCGGCGATGTCGGCGCCAGCCGCGAAGGCCTTGTCGCTGCCGGTGATGACGATGGCGCCCACGCCGGGATCGGCATCGAAGGCCAGCAGTGCGGCACCGAGCGCATCCATCAGCGCGTCATTGAGCGCGTTGAGCTGGGCCGGCCGATTCAGCCGGATCAGCCCGACGCGACCTTCAGTCGAAACCAGTATGGGCGTATCAGTCAATTCTTTCTCCTGTGAAGGTCAGTCGATGCTGATCTTGCTGTCGCGGATCACGGTCGACAGCTGCTTGGTCTCAGCCGCCAGCAGGTTCTTGAAGTCGGCGTTGTTGAGGCCCACCGGCTCGGCGCCGAGCGCCTCGTAACGGGTCTTGATGGCAGGCAGCGTCAGCGCCTTGCCGATCTCGCTGGCCATGCGCGCGGCCACCTCGGGCGGCGTGCCGTTGGGCGCCCACATGCCAAACCAGATGTCGAGCTCGGCGCCCTTCATGCCGAGCTCGGACAGCGTCGGCACTTCGGGAAAGAAGGCACTGCGCTTGGCGCCTGCGACGGCCAGCATGCGCGCCTTGCCGGCGCGCACATGCGGAAAGGCGATGCCCGGGTCCATCACGAAGTCGGCCTGGCCGGCCAGCACATCCTGCAGCGCGGGCGCGGCGCCGCGGTAGGGAATATGCACCGCGAAGAACTTGGCCGACTGCTTGAACAGCTCGCCCGCCAGGTGCGGCGGCGTGCCGGCGCCTGCCGAGGTGTAGGACAGCTTGGCCGGGTTCTTCTGCGCAAACGCGACCAGCTCGCGCGCGTCCTTGAACGGCGACTGCTGGTTCACGACCACGTACATCTGGCTCTTGCCGACGCCGGCGACCGGGGTCAGGTCCTTGGCCGGGCTGATGGTCTGCTTGAACAGGAAGGGGTTGGCGGTCTCGAACGAGGTCGGCGCGACCAGGAAGGTATGGCCGTCGGGCTGGGCACGGATCACCTCGCTGGCCGCGACGTTGCCGCTGGCGCCCGGCTTGTTGTCGATCAGCACGGTCTGGCCGAGCGCCTCGCTTAAAGCGGCGCCCATCGAGCGCGCCATCACGTCGGTGGTGCCGCCGGGGGCAAAGCCCACCACGATCCGGATCGGCTTGGCCGCGGGCCAGGCCTGCTGGGCCTGCACGCTGCCGAGCACGCCCAAGGTGCACAGCGAGGCGACGGCGGCCCGGATCAGGTGGCGGCGGGTCTGGAAAGCGGGCTGGGTTGTCATCGTTGTCTCCTGTAATTGATGTTGATCTGTCGATGAACGGCTTCAGGCGCTGGCCAGCTGCTGCTGGAGCAGCTCGCGCAGCTTGAACTTCTGGATCTTTCCGGAAGGCGTCGCCGGCATGGCCTCGAGGATCTCTAGCCGCTCGGGGATGTACTGCATCGCCATCTTGTTGCTCTTGAAGTACTCGACCAGGCCGGCCAGGTCCAGGCTCTGGCCGGGCTTGAGCACGACGGCGGCGCAGGCGCGCTCGCCCATGCGCTCGTCGGGGTAGGAAACGATCGCGGCCTGCAGCACGGCCGGATGGCGATAGAGCAGGTTCTCGATCTCGACCACCGGGATGTTCTCGCCGCCGCGGATGATCACGTCCTTGCTGCGGCCGGTGATGCGGATATAGCCCTGCGCATCGATGCGGGCCAGGTCGCCGGTGTCGAGCCAGTCGTCGGCATCGGTGCCGTTCAGGTGCGGGCGACGCAGATAGCCGCCGAAATTGGAGCAGGCGCGCAGCATCAGGCTGCCGGCCTCACCAGGCGGCAGGGTCTTGCCGTCGATATCGACCACCTTGACCTCGACGCCGGGCAGCGGCAGGCCGTCGGTGGTGAAGGCGCGTTCGTCGTCATCCTCGAGCCGCGTGGTGGTGACGGCACCGTTCTCGGTCATGCCCCAGGCCGACACGATCTTGGTCCCGAGCACGGCACGCGCTTGCTCGACCAGCGCGCTCGGGATCGGCGCGCCAGCGCACAGAAAGGTCTTGAGCGTCGGCACCGGGGTGGCGTTTTCCGCCACGGTGCGGGTCAGGTCGGTCAGGAACGGGGTCGATGCCATCGTGAAGCTCGCGCCCTCGGTGCGGATCACCTCGATCGCCTTCTTCGGCTCCCAGACATCCTGCAGCACCGCACTGGCTTTGAGCATGATCGGCATCATCAGGCCGTACATGAAGCCGGTCTGGTGCGCCATCGGCGAGGCCATCAGCACCACGGTCTCGGCGTCCAGGTGCAGGCGGCGGGCGTAGGGAATGATGTTGGCCATGGTGGTGTTGGCCGAATGCATCACGCCCTTGGGCTCGCCGGTCGTGCCCGAGGTGTAGATCAGCTGGGTGATGTCGTCCGGGCCCGGGCGGTTGGCGCTCAGGATCTCGGCCGCATCGGGCGCCTTTTCCCACTCGGGGCCGCTGAGCAGGGCCTCGAAGCTGTCGGCGCCGTCGCCGTCGACGATCACGAGTTGCTGCAGCTCGGGGATGCTGTGCTGGAGGCTGCCCGCCATCTGCTCGAAGTCAAAGCCACGGAAGACCTTGGGCGTGATCAGCAGCTTGGCCTGGCCATGCTTGAGCATGAAGCCGAGCTCGCGCTCGCGGAAGATATGCATCAGCGGATTGATGACCGCACCGATGCGCGAACAGGCCAGGTAGGTCAGCGTGAACTGCCACCAGTTGGGCAGCTGGCAGGCCACGATGTCGTTCTTGCGCACGCCCAGGCGGTACAGGCCGACGGCCACCCGGTCCGCCATCTGCGCCAGCTCGCGGTAGCTGAAGCGCTTGACCTCACCGGTCTCGGTGCGATAGGCGGTCAGCGCCCGCTTGTCAGGACAGGCCGCGACGCAGGCATCGAGCTCGTCGTTGATGGTGCGGTCGTGCCAGAAACCCTGTTCGATCATGCGGGCGCGGCGCGGGGCCAGCAGTACGGCGTCGAATTCCATTTTTGTCTCCTCTGATGTTCTTGTAGGTAGCGTCGGTCGTGTCGGGGATCAGGCCGATCAGGCCGGCACGAACTTGCGGCCGGCGCGCACGCGCGCGATGATGGTCTTCATGATCTGGGCCGTGCCGTCGCCGATCTGGAAGCCCAGCACATCGCGCATGCGCTGCTCCATCAGGCCGCGGTCGTAGCCGCCGTGGCCATAGCACAGCAGGCACTGGTGGATCACGTCATAGGCCAGCTTGGGGCCCCACCACTTGGCCATGCCGGCCTCGGCCGTGTGCGGCAGGCCGCGGTCCTTGAGCCACAGGCCCTGGTAGCACAGCAGGCGGGCGCCCTCGACTTCGGTGTCGAACTGGGCCAGCGGATGGGTCACGCCCTGGAAGGCGGACAGCGGCTGGCCGAAGGCCTCGCGCTGGGTGATGTACTCCCAGGTTTCCTCCAGCGCGACGCGGGCCACGGCCAGTACCTGCAGGCCGATCAGCGCGCGCGAGAAGTCGAAGCCGTGCATGACCTGCACGAAGCCCTTGTTCTCGTCCCCCAGACGGTGGCTGACCGGCACGCGCACGTTCTCGAAGAAGATCGAACCGCGGCCGATGGCGCGCTGGCCATGGCAGTCGAAACGGTTGGTCGTGATGCCCGGGGTGTTCATCGGCACCATCAGCGCGGTGACGCCATGCGCCTTGTCCTCGGGCGTGCCGGTGCGGCCGAACACGACCGCGATGTCGGCCTGGTCGGCGGCCGAGATCGAGGTCTTCTCGCCGTTGATGACGTAATGGTCACCGTCGCGCTCGATCTTCAGGCGCAGGTTGGCCGCGTCCGAGCCGCCGCGCGGCTCGGTCAGCGCAATGGCGCAGATCGCCTCGCCCGCGATCAGCTTCTTGAGCCAGGGGCCGACCACCTCCGGGTTGCCGTACTTGGACAGGATCTGGCCGTTGAGCGAGGCCAGCAGGTTCAGGTAGGAAAAGCTCAGGTCGGCACGCGCGATCTCCTCGTGGATCACGCCAGCGGCGACGGTGCCCAGGCCCAGGCCGCCGAACTCTTCCGGCAGCTCGGGGCAGATGAAGCCCATCTCGCCCATCTCGCGCAGCAAGGCGCGGTCGAGCACGCGGGTCTGGTCGCGCTCCAGGAAGCCGGGCTTGACGCGCTCTTCGGCAAAGCGGCGCGCGGACTCCTGCAGCGCCTGCAGGTCTTCGTCGATGTAGGGGATCGGGTTCATCGGTTGGTGCCTCGCGCGGGATTACTTGAAGTACTTGCGGAACTCGGGCTTGCGCTTTTCCTTCAGCGCATTGACGCCTTCACGCGATTCCTCGGTGTCGTAGTAGAGCTTGAGCGCATACATGCCCAGGCCGGCAATGCCAGCCTGGTGCGCCGTGTCCATGTTGAAGCTGCGCTTGGCGATCGCCAGCGCGGTCGGGCTGCGCTCGCACAGTTCCTCGCCCCATTTCTGCACTTCGGCGTCGAGCTGGTCGGCCGGCACGCAGATATTGGCCAGGCCCATGGCGACGGCCTCGGCACCCGAGTAACGCTTGCACAGGTACCAGATCTCGCGCGCCTTCTTCTCGCCGACCACGCGGGCCAGGAAAGCGGTGCCGTAACCCGGATCGACCGAACCCATCTTGGGGCCGACCTGGCCGAAGATGGCCTTGTCCGAGCAGATGGTCAGGTCGCAGATGGTGGCCAGCACGTTGCCGCCGCCGATCGCGAAGCCCTGCACGCGGGCGATCACGGGCTTGGGGGTGTCGCGGATGGCGGCATGCAGCTCTTCCATCGGCAGGCCGATGGTGCCGCGGCCATCGTAGTTGCCGTCATGGGCCGACTGGTCGCCGCCAGTGCAGAAGGCACGGTCGCCGGCACCGGTCAGCACGATGGCGCCGACGCTGCGGTCGTAGCCGGCCTTGTTCATGGCCTTGATGATCTCGTCGCAGGTGGTGCCGCGGAAGGCATTCATCTTGTCGGCGCGGTTGATGATGATCCACGCCACGCCGTTGCGGACTTCGTACAGGATGTCTTCGAAATTCATGTGAGGCTCCTCGGAGGTTCGTAAGGAAGGGGAATCGGGATCAGCCGTGCATCGTCAGGCCGCCAGACACGCTGATGACCTGGCCGGTGATGAAGGAAGCGTCGTCGCTGCCGAAGAAGACGATGGCGCTGGCCAGGTCGTCGGGCTGGCCCAGGCGACCGAGCGGGATCGCGCTGCGGAAGGCCTCGATCAGCTTGGCCGGATCGCGTGCGCCTTCGGCCACGCCCGCCAGCAAGGCGGTGTCGGTCGGGCCCGGGCAGACCACGTTGACGGTGATGTTGTGGCGGGCATGCTCGCGCGCCAGGGTCTTGGACAGCGCGACCAGGCCGCCCTTGCAAGCCGAGTAGACGGCTTCGCCCGAGGAGCCACCGCGCGCGGCGTCGGAAGCGATGTTGACGATGCGGCCCGACTTGCGCTCGGACATGCCCGGCAGCACGGCGTGCAGCATGTGCAGCGCGCCGGTCAGGTTGATGTCGATCAGCTTGCTCCACTCGGCCGGCACGGTCTTGACGAAAGGCTTGAAGACATCCCAGCCGGCGTTGTTGACCAGCACATCGACCGTGCCGAGCTGGGCTTCGGTGGCGGCCACGGCAGCGTCGACCGCGGCGCGATCGGTGATGTCGCACTTGAAGGCGGCGGCCTGGCCGCCAGCGGCACGGATGTCGGCCGCGACCTGCTCGGCCGCCTCCAGGTTCATGTCGAAGACGGCGACTTTTGCGCCCTCGGCGGCGAAGCGGCGGCAGGTCGCGCCTCCGATGCCACCGGCACCACCGGTCACGATCACTGTCTTGGCTTGTAGCTTGCTCATGGGGATTCCTTGTGCATGTGGGGGTAATCGGCCGTCTACCCGGATTCAGTTTTAGGTAAACGTGTTGTCGTAGTTTATGCAAAAGATCCAAGCTTGCAAGCCCAACATCACAGCTAAGTTGTCATGGTTTACCCTAGATTTCGGCTAAATTCGGCATCATCCCACAGGCAACCCAATAGGGCTCGTGAAAATTTATGACAACTGATTGACGGTTAATGATTGAAATACATCGAACTGACCGACAGTCGGCCAAGAAAGCCGTCAGGCCGGCAGCGCGAAGATTTTTTCGTTGCGTGACAGCAGGCCCGCCGGCTCTTGCTACAGTGGTGCGCATGGAAGACAGCAACACTGCGGACAGCAACGGCAACCACATCCACGACCTGCAGGCCAGGCGCCTGGCCGATGCGGTAGTCGAGATGCACCTGACCTCGGAGGCCGGCACCAGGCCCCAGCGCGACGCCTACCGGCTGGCCTTTGTCGACAACGAGTTCCTGCTGCGGCGCGAGACGCGCGGCATCCGCTTCCAGCTCGAGCTGCTCAAGCCCGATCTCGAGCAGGAAGCGCTCGGCGTCAACAACACGATCGTCGTGTTCGGCAGCGCCCGCTTTCGCGAACCGGCCGAGGCCGAGCGCCAGCTGCACAAGGCCCAGGCCAGCGGCGACGCGGCGGCGATCCGGCGCGCCCAGGCGCTGGTGCGCAACGCGCATTACTACGAGAAGTCGCGCCGCTTCGCCCAGCTGGTGGCCGACTACAGCCTGAGCTGTGCCAAGGACGAGCAGCTCTACATCGCCACCGGCGGCGGCCCCGGCATCATGGAAGCGGCCAACCGAGGCGCCCATGACCGCGGCGCGCTCAATGTGGGCCTGAACATCCTGCTGCCGCACGAGCAGGAGCCCAACCCCTACATCAGCCCGGAGCTGAGCTTCAAGTTCCACTACTTCGCGCTGCGCAAGATGCATTTCCTGATGCGCGCCAAGGCGCTGGTCGCCTTTCCGGGCGGCTTCGGCACGCTCGACGAACTGTTCGAGGTGCTGACGCTGGTGCAGTGCAAGAAGGCAAAGCCGGTGCCGATCTTCCTGTTCGGCAGCGACTACTGGAAGCGGATCATCAACCTCGAGGCGCTGGTCGAGGAAGGCGCGGTCTCGCCCGAGGACCTGGAGCTGATCCAGTATGTCGACGAGCCGGAACAGGCCTGGGAAGGCATCAGGAAGTTCTACGAACTGGACTGCCCCTGCCCTGGCAGCTGAGCACCCTGCTCGGTCAGTGGCAGGCGCAAACTATTTCGGGGCCAGCGGCAAAGAATACATTTTTACAAATATAATTTTTGTACTGGCTTAACGAGAGCTCAGTATTTTTCACCATTGATCTAGTGATCTTCAGAGCCCCATCCGGGGCTCTTTTTTTATGATCAATGCGGGGCGCTAGCCTGGGCCGGCAGGCGGCCCAGCTGCAGATCGGTCAGACTGGCATAGAGCGGTCGGCTGACCAGGCGCGAGATGCCGCTCGAAATCATCGCGCAGGCCATCAGGCTCAGCACCAACTGGTAGCCGTCGACCATCTCCATCACGATGATGAAGGCCGTCATCGGCGCCTGGGTCACGGCGGCCAGGAAGCCGGCCATGCCGAGCGCAATCAGCGTCGGCGCATCGAAGTGGCCGGTCAACTGCGCGACGTCGCCCCCAAGCGCGCCACCGATCGCCAGCGCAGGCGCAAAGATGCCACCCGGCGCGCCCGACCAGGCGGTGATCCAGGTCGCGGCGAACTTGAGCAGCAGGTACAGCCCGCCGATCTCGCCGCTGCTGCCGCCCTCAAGCAGTTCGCGGGTATGCGTGTAGCCGCTGCCAAAGGTCGCCCCGCCAGTGACCAGACCGATCACCGCCACCGCCAGTCCGCAGCCCGCCGCAAAGCGGACCGGATAGCGCTGGCGCCAGCGCGTGAAACGGTCTTCCGACCGGCCCGACAGCGAACGCGTCAGCAGCCGGGCGAACAGGCCGCCGACCAGCCCGCAGCCCAGCGCCACCAGCAGCCCGGGGCCGAGCAGGGCCCAGCTGACGGGCTGGACCCGGATCACGCCGAAATAGGTCGAATTGCCGTAGACCGAGACCCCCATCAGGCCGGCCAGCACGATCGCGGCCATGATCAGGCCGTTGCTGCGCTGCTCGGGCCGGCGCGACAGCTCCTCGATCGCAAACATGATGCCGCCCAGCGGCGTGTTGAAGGCCGCCGCGATGCCGGCCGCGCCGCCCGCGACCAGCAGGCCCTGCTCGGAGACCGCGCTGCGCTGGGGCAGGAAGCGGCGCGCGGCATGCATGACGCCAGCGCCGATCTGCACCGAAGGCCCCTCGCGGCCCTGCGACAGGCCGCCGAGCAAGCCAGCCGCCGTCAGCAGCATCTTGGCCAGGGTCAGCCGCACCGACACATAGAGCCCGCGCCAGCGTGGCTCGACCCCGGGATGCAGCGCCGCCATCACCTGCGGAATGCCCGAACCGGCTGCACCGGGTGCCCATAGTCGCGTGGTCCAGACCACCGCGGCTGTGCACAAGGGCGTCCAGAGCAGGGGCAGCCAGGGCAGGCCGGCACGGGCATGGTGAAACAGCTCGAGCGCCTGCTCGGTCAGCCAGGTGAAGGCCACCACGACCAGCCCCGACAGGGTGCCGAAAGTCAACACCACGACCCGGGTCTGCCACAGGTCGCGGTCGCTGAGTTCGGCACGCAAGGCATTGACGATATGGGGGTCGGAACTCATGGCATCGGGTCCTGGAAAGGAAGGGGCAACAGTCTGTAGCCAAGCAAGGCTCAGGCCAAGCTGATTTTACAACATGCATTTGTGCAAATATAATGAGCCCTTCATTCCCGTCGGCTGACGGGTGCCATCGACGCCAACCAGGAGAACAAGCATGATGAAAATAGGACTGATGGGCTACGGCAAGGCCGGCAAGGCAGTGGCCAACGTGCTGGCCAACGACCCGCGCTACCAACTGTGCTGGGTCATGCGGCGCAGTTCCAGCGAGCAGGCACACCTCGAAGGCCAGCCGCAGATACCGGTGGTCGGACTGGCCGGGCTGGACATCGGTGACTGGCTGGACCAACATCCGGTCGATGCGATCGTCGATTTCTCGCAGGCCGACTCGGTCTACCTCTATGGCCAGGAACTGCGCCGGCGCGGCATCATGCTGGTCAGCGCGATCTCGGCCTACACGCCGCAGCACCTGGACTACCTGCGCGAAATGGGCCAGGACACCCGGGTCATGAGCTCGCCCAATATCACGCTGGGCATCAACTTCCTACTGCTGGCGGCCAAGCTGCTGCGCGGCATCGCACCGTTCGCCGATGTCGAGGTGGTCGAACAGCATTTCCGCGAAAAACCCGAGATCTCGGGCACCGCACGCAAGATTGCCCAGACGCTGGAGCTCGCAGACGACCGCGTCACCTCGCTGCGCGTGGGCGGCATCGTCGGCCATCACGAGGTGATCTTCGGCTTCCCGCACCAGACGGTGCGGCTGATCCACGACTCGATCCGGCGCGAGGCCTTCGGCACCGGCGCCGCCTTCGCGCTGCAGGAGCTGGCGCAACGCGACAAGGGCTTCTACAGCTTCGATGACCTGCTGCTGGAAAAAATCCGCACCCAGCTGCTGACCACGGCTTGACATTCGGGCATCATTGCCGGCATTGCAACTTGCCGGCCCAGCACCTTGTCCGCCCTACCCCAGCCTGCCTCCTCCTCCTCCTCACCCGTCCACAGCAGCGCCAGCCCGGAGCAGGCAGCGCAGGTGCTGCGCCAGTTCCGCGTGGTCTTCAATGCGGTACGCAGCCATTTCCAGCAGGTGGAAAAGCGGGTCGGCATTGGCGGCGCCCAGGTCTGGGCGCTCAACGTGATCCAGAACCAGCCGGGCGTGAGTGTCAACGAGCTGGCGCGCGCGATGGACATCCATCAGTCGACCGCCAGCAACCTGATCCGCCAGCTCGTCAAGCGCGAGTTGGTGCGGACCGAAAAATCGGCAGCAGACCGCCGCGGCGTGCAGCTATTCATCGAGGCGGCAGGCCAGCTGCTGCTGCAAGGCGCGCCCGGCCCCTACGAAGGGGTGTTGCCCGAGGCACTGCAGCAACTCCCGCGCGCGACCCTGGACCAGCTCCAGCTCAGCCTGGCCCAGCTGATCCAGGCACTGAAGGCCGACGAGCAGGCCGGCGGCATCCCGCTGGCTGAACTCTGACTCAGGCGGCTGCGCGTGGCGGCACCATGGCCGCGATGATGTCGCTCAAGGTGATGCTACCCAGCAGCTGGCCACGCTTGTTCACCACATTGGCAGCTTCCTTGCCTTCGGCGCTGAGCAGACGTGCAGCCTCCTCTATCACCAAGCTGGCCTCGACCGTAGGGCCTTCGACGCTGACGCCAGGCTGCATCAAGGTGCGGCAACTGATCACGCGACCGCGATTGACCTCGCGCACGAAGCTGCTGATGTAGTCGTCGGCCGGCTGGAGCACGATCTGCTGGCCATTGCCCTGCTGCACCACCTCGCCGTCGCGCAGGATGGCGATACGGTCGCCCAGGCGCAAGGCCTCATCCAGATCATGCGTGATGAAGACGATGGTCTTGCCGATGTCCTGCTGCAGATCGAGCAGCACCTGCTGCATGTCGCTGCGAATGAGCGGATCCAGCGCCGAGAAGGCCTCATCCATCAGCAGCACGGGGGCGTCATTCGAGAGCGCGCGCGCCAGGCCCACGCGCTGCTGCATGCCCCCCGAAAGCTGGTTCGGATAATGGTCTTCATAGCCCTTGAGACCGACGCGCTCGATCCACTCGGCCGCCTTCTCGCGCCGCTGCTTGCGACCCATGCCGCGTACCTGCAGCCCGTACTCGGTGTTCTCCAGCACCGTCAGGTGCGGAAACAGCGCGAACTTCTGGAACACCATCGCCGTCTGTTCGCTGCGGAACTGGCGCAAGGCGGCGGGCTTGAGCGCTCTGACGTCCTGCTCACCGACATGAATGGCACCCGCAGTGGGTTCAATCAGGCGATTGATGTGCCGGATCAGCGTGCTCTTGCCCGAGCCCGACAGCCCCATGACCACCTGGATCTGGCCAGCCGGCATGTCGATGTTGATATCGCGCAGCCCCAGCACATGGCCATGGGTGTCGCGCAACTCCTGCTTGCTCATGCCCTGGCGCACCAGGTCGATGAAGCGATCCGGCTGAGGACCGAAGATCTTGTAGAGCTGCAGGATCCGGATTCCGGTCGGTGTGGCTTCAACCATGCTGGGCCTCCAGGTGTTTCTGCAGGCGCTTGCCGTAGGCCTGCGAGGCGCGGTCAAAAACGATGGCAATGCCCACGATGGCCAGGCCATTGAACAGGCCCATGGCGAAATACTGGTTGGTGATGGCCTTCAGCACCGGCTGGCCCAGGCCCTGAACGCCGATCATGGAGGCGATCACCACCATCGAGAGCGACAGCATGATGGTCTGGTTGACACCGGCCATGATGGTCGGCAACGCCAGCGGCAACTGCACCTGGCGCAGCTTCTGCCAGGCCGAGGAACCAAAGGCATCGGCGGCTTCCAGCAGATCCTTGTCGACCAGCCGGATGCCGAGGTTGGTGAACCGGATCACGGGCGCAATGGCATAGATCACCACCGCGATCAGGCCCGGCACGCGACCGATGCCCAGCAGCATGACGACCGGGATCAGGTAGACAAAGCTCGGCATGGTCTGCATCACGTCAAGGGCCGGACTGACCCAACGCTGCAACCTATCGAAACGGCTCATGGCAATGCCAATCGGCAAGCCCAGCGCCAGCGCGACCACTGTGCAGACGAAGATCATGGCGATCGTCTTCATGGTGTCGTCCCACATGCCGAAGACGCCGATCAGCAGCAGGGTCAGCACGGTACCGACCACGATCCTGAGCGAGCGCGCAGCCAGCCAGGTCAACAAGGCGATGCCTGCGATGACCAGCGGCCAGGGGGTTTGCGTCAGCAGCCGCTCCGACAGCAGCAGGAACTCGCGCAAGGGCTCGAAGAATTGCTCCAGCGTCTCGCCATGCTCGCGCGTGAAGTCCCGGAAACCGCCGTCGATGGCACGCCGGATCTCGCTCAGCAGCTTGGAGCCGAGCGCCGGAAAATCGTTCAGCCAGCTCATGCCGATCAAAGCGCCGCCTTGACCTTGGCTGCCACTTCAGGACTGACCCAGGTCGTCCAGATATCCGGATGGTTTTCGAGGAAATGGCGCGCGCCGTCCTCACCCGATGCTTGGTTGTCGCTCATCCAGGCCAGCAAGGCGTTGACCGTGTCGTTGCCCCAGCTGCGCTGGTTCAGGTAGTCGACTGCCGGCCCGCCGGCTTTCTTGAAGCGGTCGGTGATCACAGTGAAGACCTCGGCACTGGCCCAGTCGGTCTTGACCGGACGGAGGCAGTCGGCCTTGGAGTTGCAGGCCTCGAAGGCCGCCTTGTCATGCGGCACACCGGCGTCGAGCTTGACCATCTCGTATTTACCCAGGATCGAGGTCGGTGCCCAGTAATAACCCAGCCAGCCCTGCTTGCGCTCGTAAGCCTTGGCCAGCGAGCCGTCCAGCCCGGCGGCCGAACCGGTATCGAGCAGCACGAAGCCCTTGCCAGCCGCACCCCAGGCCTTGAAGGCGTTCTCGGTAGTGATCTGGCAGTTCCAACCCGATGGACAGTTGTGCACAGCACCCTTTTTCCGGTCCTCGGGGGCCGGGAACAGGTCGGGACGATTCAGTGCGTCATCGATGGTCTTGAGCGCAGGGTTGGCATCGGCCAGGTACTTCGGAATCCACCAGCCCTCGATGCCGCCGTCCTTGAGCGCGCGCGCGGCATAGTGCAGTCGCCCCGCCTTGACGGCCTCGTCGAGCGGCTGCCGCACCGCATTGACCCAGGCCTCGGGGGCCACGTCGGGCTTGCCCTTCTCCATCATCGAGGTCAGCGTCGGCATGGTGTCACCCGGCACGATCTCGACCTCGCAGCCGAAGCCTTGGTCGAGGATGAAGCGATCGATCTGCGCCAGCACTTCGGCTGACTGCCAGTTCATGCTGACCACGGAGACCTTGCCACAGTCAGCGCTGGCCAGACCAGGCAAGGCGGCCAAGGCCAGCAAGGCGGCGGTTCGGTAGAAAGTGGGACGGGTCATGAGGATGCTCCGGATAGGGGGATGAACATGGACCGGGCTGCAGACGAAATCCCGAGCGGTCAGGAGGCCAGAGCCACGGGCAGGAACGCGACTGAGGCAGATCAATCATCACGCCTGGAACCATGCAGGTCCGCATGGGAATGCATGCTGGAAAACTTGTCACAGGATGCAACAAGCGCAAATATATTTGAACAAATATAATTTGTCAACCCTGTGCCGAGACGACTGGCCCGAAGACGAACCGGATCAGTGCTCAGCGCGGCGGCATGCCGGACTGCACACCAGCCGCTTCAGGTCCGCCGCTCGCTTCGCGCCCCGGCAAGCTGGCCAGGTGCAGCGTCTGGGTCGGGTAGGCGAACTCGGCGCCATGTTCACGCACGATCGCCATGATGCGCAGCAGCACATCCTCCTTGACGGCGTGGTACTTGACCCATTCGGTGGTGCGGGTCAGGCAATAGACCATGAACTCCAGGTGCGACTGCCCATAGCTGGTGAAATGCACGATCTGGGTCTGGGCCTGGTCGATCTCGGGGTGCTCGCGCAACATCTGGCGAATGGCGCTGCAGATCGGTGCCATCCGTTCGCCGTCCTCGTAACGGATGCCCAGGTTCTCGGAAATGCGCCGGTTCGTCATGCGCGAGGGGTTCTCGACCACGATGCTGGCGAACATCGAGTTCGGAATGTAGAGCGGGCGCTTGTCGAAGGTGCGGATGCGCGTCAGGCGCCAGCCGATGTCCTCGACCGTGCCCTCGATCGCGCGGTCCGGCGAACGGATCCAGTCGCCGACCTTGAACGGCTTGTCGAGGTAGAGCATCAGGCCACCGAAGAAGTTCGACAGCAGGTCCTTGGAGGCAAACCCGACCGCGACGCCACCGATGCCACCAAAGGCCAGCACGCCCGAAACCGAATAGCCCAGGGTCTGCAACGCCACCAGCACCGCCGTGATGATGACCGACAGGCGCAGCAGCTTGGCCACGGCCTTGGCGGTGGTCTGGTCCATCGGCTTGCTGACACGGGCCGGATCGAGCAGGTTGACTTCGAGGTGCGAGATCAGCCGGGTCAGGAACAGCGCGCCGATGAAGATGAACACGACCCGGCGCAGCTCGGGCAACAGGTCAAGGAAGGCATTGGGGCCGACTTGCTTGAGGAGGGTGGCGGCGATCGAGATCCCGAGCAGCCAGACCGTCAGCCGCACCGGGATGCGGGCAGCCTCGAGCAAGGCGTCGTCCCAGATCGACTCGGTGCGGGCAACGATCTTCTCGGCCAGGTCGATCAGGCGCATCAGCAGGAAGTTACAGCTGACCGTCGCGAGCACGACCAGGAACACCTGGACCAGCCAGATGCTGGGATCTGGCGAAATTTGGAGATAGGCTTGCACAATGTCCATGACTGATTGGAAAAGAATTCCGTGACCAGTTAATTATATTTGTTCAAATATGTCAAACCAGTTCCCTGCCCTCGTCCACCCGCTCGCGATCTGGCTCCAGTTCGGGTTCTGTGTCGCCCTGATCGGACTGGCCGGGGCACGCCTGATCCGCTACGGCGACGCGATCGCGAGCTGGACCGGCATGTCGCGCAGCTGGATCGGGCTGATCCTGGTCGCCTCGGTCACCTCGTTGCCGGAGCTGGTGACCGGACTGAGCGCGGTGACGATTGCCCGCGCGCCCGACCTGGCCGTGGGCGATGTGCTGGGCAGCTGCGTCTTCAACCTCGCGATCCTTGCCGCGGTCGACATCGGCTACCGCAAGGCACCGCTGTACGGAGTGGTCAGCCACCAACACCTGCTGTCGGCGGGTTTCGGCGTCATCCTGCTGGCGAGCACCGCCTTGCTGTTGCTGCTCGATCAGCAGGGCCTGCTGCCGGCGCTGGGCCATGTCAGCCTGGGCAGCCCACTGCTGCTGGCGCTCTACCTGCTGGCGCTGCGTGCCATCTACCTGAGCGAGAAGCGCTTGCCCGCCAGCACCGAGCCAGAACCGGCGCTGATGCCCTTGCGTACGGCATTGACCGGCTACGCGCTGGCCGCGATGGTGGTGGTGGCCAGCGGCATCTGGCTGCCCCTGATCGGGGTCGAACTGGCGCGGGTCATGGGCTGGTCGAACTCGCTGGTCGGCACCCTGTTCGTGGCGCTGGCCACCTCGGTACCGGAACTGGCCACCACCTGGGCTGCACTGCGCATCGGCGCTGTCGACCTCGCGGTCGGCAATCTGCTGGGCAGCAACCTGTTCGACCTGCTGATCCTGGCCTTCGACGACCTGGCCTATCTCGACGGCAGCTTGTACCGCGCCGTCTCGCCGCTGCATATGCTGAGCGCCCTGAGCGCCTGCCTGATGAGCGGTGCGGTAGTGGTCGCGCTGGCTTACCGCCCGGCAGCGCGGGTGCGCCATATCGGCAGCTGGGCCAGCCTGGCCTTGCTGGCGGTCTATCTGCTCAACGGACTGCTGCAGTACCTGCACAGCTGAGCAGGACAGGGCTTGGGTCAGCCCAATCCCTTTGCCGTGCCATGAGATGGCGGGTGCCCTATGCTTGTTGCGCTTGCGCCATGACTTGCGCAGCACAATGTCCAGAGGTTCCTCCATGCTCGTCAATCCAGATTTTTCATCCCGCGCCAGCCTCACTCCAGACGACTACCAGTGGGTCGCGTCGCCGCAGGCGGGTGTGGAGCGGGTGATGCTGGACCGGCTGGGCGGAGAAAAGGCCCGCGCCACCAGCCTCGTGCGCTATGCGCCGGGCTCGCAGTTCCCGGCCCACTCCCACCCGGGTGGAGAGGAGATCCTGGTGCTCTCGGGCACCTTCTCCGAGGGCGATCAGCATTACCCGGCCGGCTGCTATCTGCGCAGCCCGCCAGGCTCGAGCCACCAACCCTACAGCGACGAAGGGGCCACTATCTTCGTCAAGCTGTGGCAGATGCCGGCTGGCGAAACGCGCCGGGTGCGCCTTGACACCCGGGTGCCATCGGCCTGGCAGCGCCTGGGCGAGCGGGAGCTCTGTCCGCTGTTCTCGGACCCGGCGGAACAGGTCTGCCTGCTGCGCCTGCCGGCTGGCGCCCCCCCGTTGCCCGAGCCGGTGCCCAGCGCCGAGTTGCTGGTGCTGGCCGGCGCGGTGCTGGACGGCACGACTTGCTACCAGTGCGGCAGCTGGCTGCGGCTGCCCCAAGGTCGCTACCCCGAACTGGTCGCGGGAGCGCAGGGCGCCACCCTCTACCTGAAAACCGGTCATCTGCCGATGGCAGCATAGGCAACCAGAGCATGCAGACAGCAAGAATCGCCATCGTCGGTGCCGGTGTCAGCGGCCTGTACGCCGCCTGGCTGCTGCAACAGCAGGGCATGACCGACTGGCTGCTGATCGAGGGCCGCGCGGCGGTGGGCGGACGCATCCTGTCCGAGCCGGCAGCCGACGCCTGCGCGGCGGTCAACCCAGCCAACAGGACGGACCGTTTCGACCTGGGCCCCTCGTGGTTCTGGCCCGGCTACCAGCGCCAGCTGGACTGCCTGGTGCAGGAGCTGGGACTGCAGCGCTTCGAGCAGCACGAGAGCGGTGACATGGTGGTCGAGCGCTCGCCCAGCGCGCCAGTCCGGCGGATGCAGGGCTATGTGAACTCGCCGCCCTCGATGCGGCTGGTGGGGGGAATGGGCGCACTGACCGATGCGCTGCTGCAGCGGCTGGATGCGACGCGGATCGTGACCGGCCAGAGCGTGCGGCGCATGCGCTGCACGGATGGCCAGGTCGAGCTCGACAGCGAGGACGCCAGCGGACATGCCACCAGCTGGCGCGCCGAGCAGGCCTGGCTGGCCATGCCGCCGCGGCTGGCCGTGCAGCAGATCGGATTCACGCCGGCGCTGCCAGCGCCATTGGCGCGGGCCTGGCAGGCGACGGCGACCTGGATGGCGCCCCATGCCAAGTATGTCGCCATCTACGACCGACCGTTCTGGCGCGAGCAGGGGCTGTCAGGCGAGGCGCGCAGCGCCTGCGGACCCTTGGGCGAGATCCACGATGCCTCGATGCCGGGCGGCAGCGCGGCACTGTTCGGCTTCTTCGGCATTCCGGCCCGCCTGCGTCAGGGCGTGCCAGAGGCCGAGCTGCGAGCGGACTGCCGCGCGCAACTGGCGCGTCTGTTCGGGCCCCAGGCGTTGACGCCAAGGGCTGAGTTGTTCAAGGATTGGGCAATCGATCCGTACACCGCCACGGCGGCTGACATTGACAGTCTCGGCCAGCATCCCGAGGCACCGGCAAGCGGAGCTTCGAGCGGACCCTGGGCCGGCCGCTTGACGGGCATTGGCAGCGAATGGTCGCGCCAGTTCCCAGGCTATGTCGCTGGCGCGATCGAAGCCGCCAGTGTCGGCCTGCAATCCCTGGCGGCATTCAGCCGCTCGTGAGCCAGCCGACTGAAGCCTGAGGCCCAGCCGGCCGGGGTTATCCTCAAAGCGGAAACAGCCGGAAGCAGAGGATAGCGATCAGGGTCGGGCCGAGCGCGCCGGCAAGCAGGCCATGGGCGGCAATCGCGCCATGCTCGAAGGTACCCTTGAGGATCGAGGCACCGGCCGGGTTCGGCGCATTGGCGATCAGGGTCAGGCCGCCACCGGTCACGGCACCGGTCAGCAGGGCGTACTTGAATTCGGGCGTCAGGCCCTCGACCAGGGAGCCCAGGTAGGTCAGCGCCGCGTTGTCGGTGATCGCGGTCAGCGCGACCGCGCCGAAGAAGACCTGGGTCTCGTCCATCATCAGCAGCAAGGGCTGCAGCCACCATTGCTGCATGCCGCCCAGCACCACCAGGCCACCGAGGAAGAAAGCGACCAGCAGGCCCTCGCGCAGCATCAGGCGGTCCTGGTAGGCCGGGTAAGCGGTGGCCACGCCCATGAACAGCAGGAATACCGCGATGAAGGCCGCCGGGTGATGGGCGAAGAGGACGATGGCCAGCAGGAACAGCAGATGGCCGGCCACCATAGACAGCGGCACGCCGCTGTAGGGCGATTTGGACGAGTGCTCCAGGCCGCGCAGTTCACGCGCGAACAGGAAGGTCACGCCGACCGCATTGATCAGCACCGCCACGGCGGCCTTCCAGCCGACATGGGTCAGCATGTAGCTGAGGTCAAAGCCCCAGGCCTTGGCAACCATCAGCACCGGCGGCGCAGCATAGGGCGTGAGCGTGCCACCGATCGAGATGTTGACGAACAGCGTGCCAAGCGCCGCGTACTTCAGCGGCGTGGAAGCGCGCGCAAAGATGGTGTCCTTCATCAGCAGCGCGGCCAGGGTCATCGCGGCCGGCTCGGTGATGAAGGAGCCCAGCAGCGGCACGACCGCCAGCGTGGTGAAGAAGAAGGCCATGGTGCGCGGCAGCGGAATCACCCGCACGATGGCTTGCACGGCAACCGAGGCCGCCTGCAGCACGGGGCGGCTGCCGGCGACGACCATGATCGCGAACACGAACAGCGGTTCGGTGAAGTTGCGGCTGTCGAGGTAGGCGAGCGCCTCGCCTTGGCCGACCATGAAGGACATCACGACCATCAGGATCATGGCCCAGAAGCCAAAGACGATCTCGACCTCGGCCAGCAGATGCCAGACACCGGCATGGGTCGGGCGGGTGTGCGCCAGGTATTCGAAGTACTTGGTCGAGAAGGTGTGCAGCAGCGCCAGGGCAAAAATGGCGGCGGCAACGAACTGGAGCAGGGTTGGTGACATGAAAGTGCGCAACAAAACCGCGCGGCGGCCCGACCTGCGCAAGAACCTGCCGAGACCCAATGCCACCGACACCCTGCTTCAAGTTTAACCCAAAGCGCAGCGCTTCAAGCCTCGCTGTCGCCAGCACCGAGCGGCAGCATCTGGGCCGAGCGCTCGGGCGGTAGCGCCTCGACCTGCTTCAGGGCTCGGGTCATGGCGCGGCTGCGCACCTCGGCCTGCTCCAGGCTGTTGAGCACGGTCTGGGTCTGGGTCTTGACGCGTGCCAGCGTATCGCCGAACTTGCCGAACTCGGTCTTGACCGCGCCGAGCACCTGCCAGACCTCGCTCGAGCGCTTCTCGAGCGCCAGGGTGCGAAAGCCCATCTGCAGCGCATTGAGCATGGCCAGCAGCGTGGTCGGTCCCGCCAGCGTGACCCGGTGCTCGCGCTGCAGCGCCTCGACCAGGCCGGGGCGGCGCAGCACCTCGGCATACAGGCCCTCGGTCGGCAGGAACAGCAGCGCGAAGTCGGTGGTGTGCGGCGGTTCGAGGTATTTGTCGGCAATGGATTTGGCCTCCAGCCGGATCCGCGTCTCGAGCGCCTTGGCCGCGGATTCGGCCGCCACCGGGTCGGCCAGGCGCTGGGCGTCAAGCAGGCGCTCGTAGTCCTCGTTCGGGAACTTGGCGTCGATCGGCAACCAGACCGGCGAGCCGTCCTCGCCCTTGCCGGGCAGGCGCAGCGCGAAGTCGACCACGTTGCGGCTGCCGGGCCGGGTCGCGACCTGGGCCGCGTACTGCTCGGGCGCGAACACCTGTTCGAGCAGCGCCGCGAGCTGGGCCTCGCCGAACATGCCGCGCGTCTTGACATTGGTCAACAGATGCTTCAAGTCGCCGACCCCGGCGGCCAGCGCCTGCATCTCGCCCAGGCCCTTGTGCACCTGCTCGAGCCGCTGCGCGACATGGGCGAAGCTCTCGCTCAGGCGGGTTTCGAGCGTGCGGTGCAGCTTCTCGTCGACGGTGGCGCGCATCTCGTCGAGCTTGGCCGCGTTGCTCTGCTGCAGCTGCTGCAGCTGGGCTTCGAGCGTGGCGCGCAGCTCGGTCAGGCGCTGGGCGTTGGAGTCGCTCAGGGCCTGCCACTGCTGGCTCATGCTGTCGCCCAGGCTGCCGCGCAGCTGCACGATCTGCTGTGCCAGCGCGTCGAGCCGCTCACCCTGGCTGCGCGTGGCCTGTGCGCCTTGCCCCAGCAGGGCCTGCTGGAAGCCGGCCAGGCCCTGCGCCTGCTCCTGGCGCTGGCCGCGCGCGGAGTCGGCGATCTCGCGCCGCAGCTCGCGTTCGAGCCGGTCGATCTGGTCGGCCAGCTGCTCGAGCGCCAGCGCCATGGCCTGGCGCTGCAGGATCTGCTCGGGCGACTCGGATACTGACCCGGCCTGGCCCAGCCGCCAGGCGATCCAGCCCAGTCCGGCCAGGTTGAGCAGGGCCAGTGCGGCCAACAGCATGTCGCTCATGAAAGTCACGCTCCCAAAAACAAGGGCCAGCACCGCTGCCGGCACTGGCCCGAACTGGCCACTGGGGTCAGGAAAACGCGAATCAGACGGCCAGCAGCTCGACTTCGAACAGCAAGGTGGCGTTGGGCGGGATCACGCCGCCGGCGCCGCGGGCGCCATAGCCCAGCTCGGCCGGGATCACGAGGCGACGGGTGCCGCCGACGGCCATGCCCTGCACGCCTTCGTCCCAGCCCTTGATGACATGGCCGGCTGCGAGCGGGAACACGAAAGGCTGGCCGCGGTCCTTGCTGCTGTCGAACTTGGCGCCTTGCTGGCCGTCGTTGTAGAGCCAGCCGGTGTAATGCACGGACACGCGCTGGCCGGCCTGGGCAACGGCGCCCGAACCAACAACGGTGTCTTCATACTGCAGGCCGGAGGGAGTGGTGATCATGAGAGCTTCCTAGCTAGAAAAAAGAGAGCGAATGTTAAGGCAAGGCCGAGCCGTGCGTGCGCGCCCGGCGACGGGAGCCGGCTTTAGTCGAGCCAGCGCGTGAAGGACTCGACCGGCTCGCGCGGGGTCTCGAAGCGGTTGACCGCTGCAGCCGGGTCGGCATAGCCCAGCGCCATGCCGCAGACCAGCATCTCGCCCTCGCCAGCGCCGACATGCGGCAGCACGATGCTGTGAAAGGCGTTCCAGGCCGCCTGCGGGCAGGTGTCGAGCCCATGGGCGCGGGCTGCGACCATCAGGTTCTGCAGGAAGCCGCCGTAGTCGAGCAGCGAGCCGCGCCCCATCACCCGGTCGACGGTGAACATCAGGCCGACCGGCGCATCGAACAGGCGGAAGTTGCGCTGCTGCTGCAGGTGCATCGCTTCGCGGTCGCCCTTGCCGATGCCGAGCAGGCCGTACAGGCCCCAGCCGTTCTCGCGTCGGCGGTCGATGTAGGGGCTGACCCATTGCTCGGGGTAGTAGTCGTAGGGCTCGCGGTATTGCGCGGCCAGCTGCGGGTCGGCACGCATCTCGTCATGCGCGGCGCAGACCTTGGCGACCAGCTGGTCGCGGCTGTCGCCCTGCAGCACATAGACCTTCCAGGGCTGGGTATTGGTGCCCGAGGGCGCGCGGCTGGCGAGCTGCAGCAACTGGGTCAGCAGCTCGCGCGGCACCGGCTTGGGCAAAAAGGCGCGCACGGAATGGCGGCCATTGATGGCGGCTTCCACGCTCGCCGGGTCCAGGGGCGCCACAGCGGCGCCGGGGGCATTGTCAAGGCTCAAGACTTGTCTCCTGTCGTTGGCCGGGCCACCAGCGCGGCAAGGCCCGGATCGAAACATTGTGCCAGCATGGCCAGCAGCGGCCTCAGGCCCGGGCGGCCGACAGGGCCTGCCAGCGCCGCCCGTAGTCGAGTGCGACCCGGTAGCTGTTGACCTGCAGCCCGACCGTGACCGCGATGTCGCGCCCGTAGCCACCAGCCATGGTCATGGCCAGTGGGATGCGGCGCTGCCAGGCCCAGTAGAACACGCGCCGGTCGCGCGCCTCCAACCCGTCGGCCGTGACCTTGAGCCGGCCGAGCCGGTCGTTCTCGTGCGGGTCCATGCCGGCCAGATAGATGATCAGACCGGGCTCGAAGCGGCGCTCAAGCTCGGCCAGGCCCTGCTCGAGCGCAGCCAGGTAGTCGGCATCGCCACAGCCATCGGGCAGGTCGATGTCGCAGTCGCTGGCCTCCTTGCGGAACGGAAAGTTCTTCTCGCCGTGCAGCGAGAGCGTGAACACGCTGTCGTCGCCCTGGAAGATGCGCGCCGTGCCGTTGCCTTGGTGTACATCGAGGTCGATCACGGCCACCCGCAGCGGCTGGCGGCGCCAGGCCTCGCCGCGCCGGCCCCATTCGGCCTGCATCACGCGCGCGGCCACCGCCGCGTCGTTGAAGACACAGAAACCCGCGCCCTTGTCGGCATAGGCATGGTGGGTGCCGCCCGCCAGGTTGGCCGCCAGGCCGCTGCCCGACAAGGCAGCGCGGCAGGCCTGCAGCGTGGCACCGACCGAGCGCAGCGCGCGCTCGGCCATGGCCGGCGACCAGGGAAAACCGATCTCGCGCTGCTGCGCCGGCGTCAGCGTGCCCTCGGCCACGGCAGCGATATAGGCCGGGTGGTGCACCAGCGCCAGCTCGCCGGCGCTGGCCGGCAGCGCCGGGGCCAGGCGCCACTCGGGCAGCTCCTGCTCGAGGCGCTCGCGCAGCAACGCGTACTTGGCCATCGGAAAACGGTGCCCATCAGGCAAGGGCAATACGAACTGATCAGAATAAAAGGCTTGCACCACGATATTCTGGCGCAAACCCGGCAACCCGACGCCGGCCTGGGCCAGCCGCCAGCCCTGACCCAGGCCTTGCAAAGCTGGCGCATCTCCCTATAATCGTTTCCATGCTGCACTGCAGCAATCAAGGTCCTGATGCCCGACAGGCGTCCTGATCCCCAAGCCCAATCCAACAGGAGACAAGACATGCTGACCGCCGAACAAATCCTCGCCGCCCAGAAGGCCCATATCGAAACCCTGTTCGGCCTGACGCAAAAGGCTTTCGAAGGGGTCGAGCGCATGGTCGACCTCAATCTGCAGGCGACCCGCGCCACCGTCAACGAAGCCGCCAGCCAGACCCAGGCCCTGCTCAGCGTCAAGGACGCGCAGGAACTGCTCGAGCTGCAAGCCACCCTGATGCAGCCGCTGGCCGAGAAGGTCAGCGCCTACAGCCGCCAGTTGTTCGAGATCGCCTCCGACACCGGCGCCGAATTCACCAAGGCCGGCGAGGACCAGTCGGCCGACGCCCAGCACAAGTTCATGGCCCTGTTCGACAACGTGGCGCGCAACGCACCGGCCGGCTCCGAGCCGCTGGTCACGGCCATGCGCAGCGCCATGAATGCCGCCTCGGGCGCCATGGATCAGGTGCAAAAGGCTGTCAAGCAAGCCACCGAGATGACACAGTCCAACATCCACACCCTGGCCCAGAATGCCAGCGCCAAGCCGGCCAGCAAGAAGCGCTGAAACCGGCGGCCATCAGGGCCGGATCGACCGGCCCAGCACAAGTTTGAGGTTGTCTCCTCGGGTCCCAGGGAACACAGGTTCAGGGACCTTTCACAAGCCTCGCGCCCGTCGCGGGGCTTTTTTTTGCGTACGCGACTGCACCAGCCACCGGCATCAGCCGCCGGCTGGCGCCAGCGGTACGCGCCTGGCCTGCAGCCGCTCGCGCAGGCGCGGCAAGGCGGCCTGCATGGCGGCGCGACCGGCCGCGATCGAGCGCTGGCGCGCCGAGAAATCCGCGCTGCCGATGCCGCGCAACTCGGGCTTGAGCACGAAATCGGCCTCGGCGAGCGCGTAGCGGTTGATGGTCTGGCCCATGATGTCGAAGGTCTGCATCAGCACCTTGAAGGTGTCACTGGTGGCGTTGCCCTCGGGCGGGCTCGAGATATTGACCGCGATCACGAACTCGGCCCCCATCTGGCGCGCCTGCTGCACCGGCACCGGCGCCACCAGGCCGCCGTCGACATATTCGCGCCCGCCGATCGCCACCGGCGAGAACACGCCCGGCACCGCGCTGGAGGCGCGCACGGCCGTGCCGGTGTCGCCGCGCTGAAACAGCATGCTCTGGCCATTGGCCAGGTCGGTCGCGACGATGCCGAGCGGGCGCTTCATGTCCTGGATCGCCTTGCCCTGCACCTGCGCGTTGACATAGCGCGCCAGCGCATCGCCGCGCAGCAGGCCGCGGTTGAACAGCGGCAGCGTCCAGTCGGTGATCGCGGCCTCCTCCATGCGCAGCGCCGCCTGCTCGAGTTCGGCGCCGTTGCGCCCGCTGGCGTAGAGCGCAGCGACCAGGCTGCCGGCCGAGGTGCCGACCACCAGATCGGGCAGCAGGCCCTGCTGCTCGAGCACCTGGATCACACCGACATGGGCAAAGCCGCGCGCCGCGCCGCCACCCAGCGCCAGCCCGATGCGAGGCGCCCGGGTGCGCGGGGGTTCGTGCGGAAGGTCAGGCGCCACATCGGGCCGGGTCACAACCGCCGGACCTTGCGGGCCCGCCGGGTCGGTCAGGGTCGCGCAACCGGCCAGGGTGCCGAGCCAGGCCAGTCCAGCCCCCAGGCAGGCGCGCCGTGACAGTCCGACTGGAGGGGAAAATGGTTCGATCGACATCCGGAATTGAGCGCCTTGAGAGCGTTGAGCTGGTGATTGCATCAATTTTAGGATGAATGCCATTTTCTGTCTGTGGGCATCGCCGTGCCGCATCGGCGAAAATAGCGCGGTGGCCATACCTCAGTCTTTCATCCAGGAACTCCTTTCGCGCGTCGACATCGTCGAGGTCGTCGGTCGCTATGTGCAGCTCAAGAAGGGCGGCGCCAACTTCATGGGGCTGTGCCCCTTCCACGGCGAGAAATCGCCCTCCTTCAGCGTCAGCCCGACCAAGCAGTTCTTCCACTGCTTCGGCTGCGGCAAGCATGGCAACGCGGTCGGCTTCCTGATGGAGCACACCGGCATCGGCTTCGTCGAGGCGGTCAAGGACCTAGCGCAGCAGACCGGCCTGCAGGTGCCGCAGGAAGACCTGAGCCCGCAGGAGCGCGCCCGCGCCGCCGAACAGCGCCAGCAGCAGGCCACGCTCAACGACCTGCTCGACAAGGTGGCCGCCAGCTACTACCAGCAGCTGTGCCAGACCAAGCGCGCGCAGGACTACCTCAAGGGCCGCGGCCTGTCGGGGCAGATCGCCAAGGCCTTCGGCCTGGGCTATGCGCCCGAGGGCTGGCGCTTCCTGTCTACCGTGCTGCCCGACTACCAGAGCGCGCAGCTGGTCGAGGCCGGACTAGTGATCGCGTCCGAGGAAACGCCGGCCGGCGCGGGCGAGGAAGCCAGACCAGCCAAGCGCTACGACCGCTTTCGCGACCGGATCATGTTCCCGATCCGCAACGTCAAGGGCGAATGCATCGGCTTTGGCGGCCGGGTGCTGGACCAGGGCGAGCCCAAGTACCTGAACTCGCCCGAAACCCCGGTCTTCAACAAGGGCCATGAGCTGTACGGCCTGTTCGAGGCCCGCAGCGCGATCCGCCAGGCCGGCTATTGCCTGGTGACCGAGGGCTATATGGACGTGGTCGCGCTGGCCCAGCTCGGCTTCGCGCAGGCGGTCGCCACCCTGGGCACGGCCTGCACGGCCGACCATCTGCGGCTGCTGTTCCGTTTCACCGATGCGGTGGTGTTCAGCTTCGACGGCGACAACGCGGGCCGGCGCGCCGCGCGCAAGGCGCTCGAGGCCGCCCTGCCGTGGGCCAGCGACACCCGCTCGATCAAGTTCCTGTTCCTGCCGCCCGAGCATGATCCCGACAGCTTCATCCGCGCCCATGGCCCGGACGCCTTCGCGCAGAGCATCAAGCAGGCGATGCCGCTGAGCCGCTTCCTGCAGGAGGCCGCGGCCAGCGATTGCGACCTCGAAACCGCCGAGGGCCGCGCGCGCATGGCCGCGCAGGCACAGCCGCTCTGGCATTCGATGCCCGACGGCGCGCTCAAGCGCCAGCTGCTGGGCGAATTTGCCGATGCGGTCGGGCTCGACGCGCGCGAGCTCGACCGGATCTGGTCGGCCAGCGAGCAGCGCGACCGCAGCCGCGGCCTGCCCGGGCGCAAGGCCAGGGCGGACTCGGGCGCCAGCCCCGAGGCACAGGCGCCACGCCGCCGCCAGCGCCACGAGCCGTCAGGCGACCACGATTACGACCATGCTGGCGACCCCTTGCTGCGCGAGCGCTCCGAACGCCACAGCAGCACGGCCAGCGACGGCAACGGCCGGCGCCCGACTGCCAGGCGCAGCGGCGCGCGCGGACTGCTCGGGCGCACCGACCGCGTGGCGCGTCTGGTGCTGGCCACGCCCGAGGCCTGGGACTGGCTCAGCGCTGACGACCACCAGTTGCTCGCGCACGAGCCGGCGCCGCATGGTCCGCTGTTTGCCTGGCTCGAGACCCAGTGGCACGAGCATGGCCCGCAGCCCTGGGCCGCGCTGCGCGAGGCCTTGCGCGACCAGCCGTTCGAGGCACTCGCGCTCGAGCTCAATGCCGGCGGCCTGGCGCTGCAGCGGCCCGAGGACGAGGAAGAGCCCGGCAGCAACGGGGTCGCCCTGCCCTCGCCAGCCGACCTCAGGCGCGAGCTGGGCGAGCTGATGCGCCGGCTGCATATCGACGAGCTCAAGCAGCGCGAAACCGAGCTGATCGCCCAGGTCGGCCAGGACCCGCAGGCGCTCGAGCGCTACCGCGAACTGCAAGCGCTCAGAAAATCGCTCGAAGCCGGGAACTAGCGCCTGCGGGTATAATCCAAGGACTTGTCACGCAAGCGCGACAGCAGCACCTCCGGACCGGCCAAAGCCCCAGAACGGGCAACAGGGAAGCATTCCCCGGCCAATAGCCAGCCACGCTACATCCGCAAGGACTGCACACCAAATGTTCGCCCACCCAGCTTGCCTGCCGACCTCCCGCGTGGGGTCGGACCGTCTGGCCCTGCCAGATCGGATTGCGCTAAGCCATTGAATCCACCGTTCCAACCGCCGCGGCGCCTGCGCCCCGGCAGAAAGCGCCGTACGTGAGCACCAAATCGACCAAAGCCTCCCTGATCCAAGCCGCAGACGAGTTTCTCGCCGCGGCTGCCCTGGCCGAAAATGCCGCCGCCCCCAAGAAGCGTGCCGCCCGCAAGAAGGCCGCGCCCGTCGAAGGCGGCAGCGACCTGCCGGTGGCAGCCAAGCCGGCAGCGGCCAAGCGCGGTCGCAAGCCCAAGGCCGAGGTCAAGGCGGTCGGTGAAGTCGGCTTCGATGATGCCGACCTGAGCGACATCGACGAATTGCTGGCCGAGGAACCGGTGGCGGAGGAAGCGGTCGCCGATGCGCCGGTCGAGAAGGTCAAGCCGCTGCGCATGAAGGTCAGCAAGGCCAAGGAACGCGCGCTGATGAAGGAATTCGGCCTCGACGAGACCGTCCTGACCGAAGAAGAAGCCAAGCTGCGCCGCGAGAGCCTGAAGAAGCTGATTAAGATCGGCAAGACCCGCGGCTACCTGACGCACGGCGAGATCAACGACCACCTGCCCGACAAGCTGGTCGAGGCCGAGACGCTCGAAGTCGTGGTGGCACTGCTCAACGACATGGGCGTGGCGGTCTACGAGCAGACCCCGGACGCCGAGACCCTGCTGCTGAGCAACACCGGCCCGACCGCCGCGACCGAAGAGGAAGCCGAGGAAGAAGCCGAAGCCGCACTGTCTACCGTCGACAGCGAATTCGGCCGCACCACCGACCCGGTGCGCATGTACATGCGCGAGATGGGCACGGTCGAGCTGCTGACGCGCGAAGGCGAGATCGAGATTGCCAAGCGCATCGAAGGCGGCCTGCACGACATGGTGGCGGCGATCTCGCAGTCGCCGGCCACGATCAAGGAAATCCTGGCCATGGGCGAGGACATCCGCTCGGGCGCGGTCGTGATCTCGACCGTGGTCGACGGCTTCACCAACGCCAACGAGGCCGACGACTATGTGGCCGAAGAGGACTTCGACAGCTACGACGAAGCCGATGACGACGACGGCAAGGGTGGCTCCAAGGCGCTGACGCGCAAGCTCGAAGAACTCAAGCGCGAGGCGCTGTCGCGCTTTGATGACATGCGCGCGCTGTCCGAGCAGCTGCAGCAGATCTACAGCAGCGAAGGCTACGGCACCCCGGCCTACAAGAAGGCGCAGGCCGCGCTGACCGAGCGCCTGATGTCGATCCGCTTCACCGCCAAGGCAATCGAGAAGCTGTGCGAGACCGTGCGCCAGCAGGTCGAGGGCGTGCGCAAGAAGGAACGCGAGCTGCGCAAGATCATCGTCGACAAGTGCCGCATGCCGCAGGAGACCTTCGTCAAGGAATTCCCGCCCAACCTGATCAACCGCCAGTGGGTCGAGAAGCAGGCCGCGGCCAACAAGCCGTGGAGCGTGACGATGGCACGCCATATCCCGCCGATCCAGCTGCTGCAGCAGCAACTGATCGACCTGCAGACCGAAGTGGTGGTGCCGCTGGATCAGCTGAAAGCGATCCACAAGCGCATGAACGAAGGCGAGGCGATGTCGCGCTACGCCAAGAAGGAGATGATCGAGGCCAACCTGCGCCTGGTGATCTCGATCGCCAAGAAGTACACCAACCGCGGCCTGCAGTTCCTCGACCTGATCCAGGAAGGCAACATCGGCCTGATGAAGGCGGTCGACAAGTTCGAATACCGTCGCGGCTACAAGTTCTCGACCTATGCGACCTGGTGGATTCGCCAGGCCATCACGCGCTCGATCGCTGACCAGGCACGCACGATCCGGATTCCGGTCCACATGATCGAGACCATCAACAAGATGAACCGCATCAGCCGCCAGCACCTGCAGGAGCATGGCTTCGAGCCCGATGCCTCGATCCTGGCCGAGAAGATGGAGATGCCCGAGGACAAGATCCGCAAGATCATGAAGATCGCCAAGGAGCCGATCTCGATGGAGACCCCGATCGGCGACGACGACGACAGCCACCTGGGCGACTTCATCGAGGACAACGCCAACACCGCGCCGATGGACGCCGCGATGCAGGCCGGTCTGCGCGACGTGGTCAAGGAAATCCTCGACACGCTGACGCCGCGCGAAGCCAAGGTGCTGCGCATGCGCTTTGGCATCGAGATGTCGACCGACCACACGCTGGAGGAAGTCGGCAAGCAGTTCGACGTCACGCGCGAGCGCATCCGCCAGATCGAATCGAAGGCGGTGCGCAAGCTCAAGCACCCGAGCCGCTCGGACAAGCTGCGCAGCTTCATCGACACGCTGAATTGATGCCAGCGCCCAAGGCGCTGTCCCCATGAAAGAAGCCCGAGTCGCAAGACCCGGGCTTCTTTCTTTTTGTGTGGCGCCGGCGAGACAGCCGGTGCGGGGCTGGACTCAGACCTGGCGTGCGAAGGCGCCCAGCGTGGCTTTCTCGAGCTGATCCAGCGACTTGAAGTGATTGCGGTAGGCCAGCATCGAGTTGGGCTGCAGGCCGACCTTGACGGCCAGGGAATACTGCTGGCGGGCGGCCTCGAACGGCAGCGTCATGGCGCCGCGGACCGGATCGGTCATGACGCGGGCCAGCGGCATCGTGAGAGCAGAGATCATGGAAAACATCTTTTTAGTCCAAACAATGGACGCGATGTTAGGGTAAACCCTTTGCCTTGTCAATATTGGCATTTGTCGCACATTTCCAACAATTGACCCTGGGGTCGCGGCGGACTTGAACGCTGACCCACCGGCTCAGGCAGGGCTCAGGAGGCTGCAACAGGCGGCCCGTAGGCGGCCATGAAGACGGCAACGGCCCGTTTGACCGAGGCAGCGATCTGCTCCGGATCGACCGCATCGAGCATCTGGAACATGAAGCGGTCGATCCATTCCGCCTCGAGCAAGCCCTTGAGGTGCAGGCTGGCGATCCTCGGATCGGCCTGGCGCAGCTTGCCCTGATCCATCGCCTGCTGCAGGAACTCGGCCACCTCGGCGGCGCTGCGGGCATGGCCGCGCTCGTAGCAGGTGCGGCCCAGGTCGGAGCGCACGATCTCGGACACCACCAGCCGGCGCGCCGCCTGCACCTCGGGCGAATAGAGCAAGGTCAGCAGGCCGCGGCCGAAGCTCTCGAGCCCCTGGGTGATGTCTTGCAGCGTCGGATCGAGCGCCTCGTGGGTGGCCTGGAACTGGTCTTCGGTCGCCTGCATCAACACCTCGGCGAACACCTCTTCCTTGGACGAGAAGTAGTTGTAGAGCGTGGCCTTGGAACCGCCCACGCGCAGGCAGAGCTCGGACATCGAGGCGCGCTCGAAGCCGGTTTCCCGGAACAGGTCGGCCGCCTCATCGAGGATCGCCTGTCTCTTGCCTTCGGTTTTTTTTCTCATGGCGACATCCTTTCTTGAACCAGACCGTACATTTTATCTTGTCCCGGCTCTGGGTCAATGTTAAACTAAACAGTACAGTTATTTAATGGAGCCGTGATGCCGTTCTCGCCTGCTGCAACCCCATCCCTGCCATCGCGGCGCTTTCGCTCACTGCTGACCCTGGCCAGCCTCATGGCCCTGGCGGCATGTGCCCAGCTGCCCGACCTGGCCGAGCGCAGCGCCCTGGCCAGCCCGGCCGACTTGCAGAGCGCGCAGGCATTGAGCGCGCCCCAGGCCGACTGGCCGGTCGAGCGCTGGTGGGCCGGCTATGGCGACGCCCAGCTCGAGGCCCTGGTCGATGAAGCCTTGCGCGGCGCGCCCGACATGGCGGTGGCAACGGCGCGCTTGCGGCTGGCCGAAGCCGCGACCCAGAGCGCGGCTGCCGCGCTGCGCCCCCAGCTCAGCGCCAACGCCTCGATCACCGAGGAAAAGCTCAGCTACAACTACCTGTTCCCGCGCTCGCAAAAAACCGACGGCTGGAACGACTACGGCCGCGCGACGCTGGACTTCAGCTGGGAGCTCGACTTTTGGGGCCGCAACCGCGCAGCGCTGGCGGCAGCGACCTCCGAGCGCGAGGCCAGCCAGGCCGAATGGGCCCAGGCACGCCTGCTGCTGTCGTCGGGCATCGCCAGCGCCTACGCCGAGCTGAGCCGACTGTTCGCCAGCCGCGACACAGCGCTGCAGTCGATCGAGGTACGCCGCAAGACCGCCACCCTGCTGGCCGAGCGCTTCGACAACGGGATGGAAAACCGCGCCAGCGTGCGCCAGGCCGACGCCAGGCGCACCGCTGCCGAGGGCGCGCTGCTGCAACTCGACGAACAGATCGGCCTGCAGCGGCACCGGATTGCGCTACTGATCGGCGCCGGACCCGACCGCGGACTGTCGATCCAGCGGCCGCGCGTCAAGCTCGAGCAGTCGTTCGGCCTGCCGGCGCAGCTCGCGCTCGACCTGCTGGGCCGGCGACCCGATGTGATCGCAGCCCGGCTCCAGGCGCAGGCGCAAGCCAGCCGGATCGAGCAAAAGAGCGCCGAGTTCTACCCCAACGTCAACCTGTCGGCCTTTATCGGCGTGCAGTCGCTCGGGCTGGACCTGCTGGGCAAGAACGGATCGGCCATCGGCAGTGTCGGGCCGGCGATCTCGCTGCCGCTGCTCAATGGCGGACGCCTGCGCGGCGAGCTGCGCGCCAGCGAAGCCCGCTACGAGGAAGCCGTGGCGCGCTACCAAGGCACGCTGGCGCGCGCGCTGCAGGAGGTGGCCGACAGCGCGCTGAGCCAGCAGGCCCTGGCGGCGCAACTGGCCAAGAGCCGCGAGACGGTGGCCGCCGCCACCGAGGCCTACCGCATCGCGCGCCAGCGCTACGAAGGCGGACTGGCCAACTACCTGGACGTGCTGTCGGCCGAGGACCTGCTGCTGGGCAGCCTGGACGTGCTGACCGAGCTGCACGCCCGTTCATTCACGCTCGACATCGCCCTCAAGCGCGCCCTGGGTGGCGGCTACCAGGTCGCCCAACGCTGACACCACACCCGTACCGCACCAGCATCGCATCCGTACCGCAGAAGGAAAATCGACATGACGCAAGACAACAGCACCGACCAGACCCTCAAGCAACGCCGCAACAAGCGCCTGCTGGCGCTCGGGGGTGGCGTCGTGGTGGTGGCTGCAGCCGCCACCGCCTACTGGACGCTGTACGCGTCGCATTTCGTCTCGACCGACAACGCCTATGCGGCGGTCGAGGTGGCCCAGGTGACTCCGGCGATCGGCGGCACCGTCGCCGAGGTCAAGGTCAAGGACACGCAGGCGGTCAAGCAGGGCGACGTGCTGGTCACGATCGATCCGACTGACGCCAAGCTGGCCCTGGCCCAGGCCGAGGCGGAGCTGGGACGGGCGGTGCGCCGCGTGCGCGCCTATGTCGCCAATGACGGCGGACTGGCAGCCCAGGTCAGCGCCCGCGTCGCCGAGGAAAAGCGCGCCGAGGCGCAGCTCAGCGCGGCCCAGGCCGACTTCGAGCGGGCCCAGATCGACCTCAAGCGGCGCCAGGCGCTGCTGGCTTCGGGTTCGGTCTCGGGCGACGAGCTGACCAAGGCCCAGAACGCCCATGCGGCCGCGCAGGCCAATCTGGCCTCGGCCAAGGCCGCGATTGTCCAGGCCAGCGCCAACCGCGTCGCGGCGCAAGGTGCCCGGGAGGCGAACGCGGCCCTGATCGACCAGGCCCAAGGCGACAGCAACCCCGAGATCCTGCTGGCACGTGCCAAGCGCGACCAGGCCAAGATCGACCTCGAGCGCACCGTGATCCGGGCCCCGATGGACGGCGTGGTGGCCAAGCGCCAGGTCCAGCTCGGCCAGCGCGTGCCAGCCGGCGCCCCGCTGCTGTCGGTGGTGCCGGTGCAGGACATCTACGTCAACGCCAACTTCAAGGAAGGCCAGCTGCAGAAGGTCCGCCCGGGACAGACCGCGACCGTCACGTCCGACCTCTACGGCAGCTCGGTCAGCTACCACGGCGTGGTCGAAGGCCTGGCTGGCGGCTCGGGCTCGGCCTTCGCCGCCATTCCGGCCCAGAACGCCACCGGCAACTGGATCAAGGTGGTGCAGCGCCTGCCGCTGCGCATCCGCCTCGACGCCGAGGAGCTTGCCACCCATCCGCTCAAGGTCGGACTGTCGATGACGGTCAAGATCGACACGCGCAGCGGCGCCCAGTAAGGGTGATCTGACATGAGCAGCGCCTCACTTGTGAACGACCGCGACGCCCCCTTGAGCGGGGGCATGCTCTGGTTCGCGGCCCTGATCCTGGCCTCGGCCAACTTCATCGCCGTGCTCGACATGACGATCGCCAACGTGTCGGTGCCCAACATCGCCGGCAGCCTGGGGGCCAGCACCAGCCAGGGTACCTGGGTCATCACCTCCTACGCGGTCGCCGAGGCAATCACGGTGCCGCTGACCGGCTGGCTGGCGGCACGCTTCGGCGCGGTGCGGGTTTTCGTGACGGCGATGGGCCTGTTCGGGCTGTTTTCGGCGCTGTGCGGCCTGTCCACCTCGCTGGGCATGCTGGTGTTCGCGCGCATCTGCCAGGGCCTGGCCGGCGGCCCGCTGATGCCGCTGTCGCAGACCCTGCTGCTGCGCATCTTCCCGGCCGAGAAGGCGCCGGCGGCGATCGGGCTCTGGTCCATGACCACGCTGGTGGCTCCGGTGCTGGGACCGATCCTGGGCGGCTACCTGTGCGACGAATACAGCTGGCCCTGGATCTTCTACATCAACCTGCCGATCGCGCTGGGCTGCGCCTTCATCGGCTGGCGCCTGCTCCAGCGCTACGAGGCGCCACTGATCCGCAACCCGATCGACCGGATCGGCCTGGTGCTGCTGGTGGTCTGGGTCGGCGCGCTGCAGCTGATGCTCGACGAGGGCAAGAACCTGGACTGGTTTGCCTCCGGCCAGATCATCGGACTGGCCGTGGTCGCGCTGATCGGCTTTGTCGCCTTCCTGATCTGGGAGCTGCATGATCCGCATCCGATCGTCGATCTGCGCGTGTTCCGGCACCGGGGCTTCTCGGTCAGCGTGCTGACCATCAGCCTGGCGTTCGCGGCCTTCTTCGCGATCAACGTGCTGACCCCGCTCTGGCTGCAGAGCTTCATGGGCTACACCTCGTCGCTGGCCGGCCAGGCCACGGCCTGGACCGGGGTGTTCGCCGTGCTGGTGGCTCCGCTGGCCGCCGGCCTGTCGGCCAAGGTCGATCCGCGCCGGCTGGTGTTCGGTGGCGTGGTGCTGATGGGCCTGGTGACGCTGTGGCGCACCGGAGCCACGACCGACATGGACTACTGGAGCATCTCGATCCCGCTGATGGTGATGGGGCTGGGCCTGCCCTTCTTCTTCATCCCGCTGACCGGGCTGGCGATGGGCAGCGTGGACGAGAGCGAGATGGCCAACGCGGCCGGACTGATGAACTTCCTGCGCACCCTGTCGGGCGCCTTTGCGACTTCGCTCGTGACCACGGTCTGGGACGACGACATCACGCGCCAGCATGCCGAACTGGTCGGTGTCGCCGATGCCGACCACAGCGTGCAGCGCTTTCTGGAAAGCACCGGCATGAGCCCTGACGCCGTGCTGCAGAACCTCGACGGCCTGATCACCGGCCAGAGCGTGATGCTGGCAACCAACCAGATCTTCTGGCTGGTCGGCATCGCCTTCTTGGTCGCGGCCAGCGTGATCTGGCTGGCGCCCAAGCCGACGCGCCAGGTGGACCCGGCGGCTGCCGGCGGTCACTGATCAAGCACCGATTGAAGGACAAGGACTGACCATGTTCAAGCATATTCTGGTACCCACCGACGGCTCGCCGCTGTCGCAGGACAGCGTGGCCCGCGCCGTCTCGTTCGCCAAGGAGGCCGGGGCAAGCCTGACCTTCTGCCATGTGGAGCCGCCGCTGCCGACTGCCTTCGGCAGCCTGGGCGGCATCGCTTCTGCGACCATAGAGCAGGAATTCCATGCCAAGGTCGACGGCCGCGCGCAGGACATCCTGCAGGCTGCCGAGCGGATCGCGACCGAGGCCGGCGTGCCCTGTGCCCGGGTGCTGCTGGTGCGCAGCAAGCCGCACGAGGCCATCATCGAGGCCGCCACGGCCCAGGGCTGCGACCTGATCTTCATGGCCTCGCACGGCCGGCGCGGCGTGACAGCGCTGCTGCTGGGCAGCGAGACGCAGAAGGTGCTGACGCACTCGAAGATCCCGGTGCTGGTCTACCGCTGAATCGGTCGCCGCAGAACCAGTCGCCAGAAACAATTCGGCCCAGCGCATCCGCTTCGATGCGCTGGGCCGAACTTCATTCAGCAGGTGCTTACTCGAGGGTCTCCAGCGCCATCACGCCGGTGGCGGTGTTGGAGATCGGCAGGTAGTAGTTGCTGTGCACCTTGCGCACGCCCGAGCCGGCAGTGGTCAGCGCGGCACGCATCGCGACCCACATCAGCAGCTCGACGCCCTGGGTGCCGGCCTTCTCGACCAGTTCGAGGTCGCTGAACTGGGTCACCCACTCGGGGTTGGAGACCATGCTCTGCATGAACTGCTGGTCGAACTGGGTGTTGATATGGCCGGCACGCTCGCCATCGAGCTGGTGGCTCAGGCCGCCGCTGGCCAGCACCATCACCTTCTTGTCGCTGTCCCAGGACTGGATCGCACGACCCACCGCCTGGCCCAGCTTGTAGACCCGCTTGGCCGTCGGCAGCGGGAACTGCACGGTGTTGATGTTGATCGGCACGATCTGCACCGGCGCGACTTCATGCTCGGGCCAGAACAGCTTGAACGGCAGCGAGCAGGCGTGGTCGACCAGCATTTCCTGGCAGGTCACGATGTCGAACTCGTCGGCGATCAGGCGGTTGATGATGTGCCAGGACAGGTCGAGGTTGCCCGGGGTCGACGGCAGGGTCGGGATGCCCCAGCCCTCGTCGGCATTGCTGTACTCGGCGGCGGCACCGACGGCAAAGGTCGGCATCTTGTCGAGGAAGAAGTTCAGGCCGTGGTCGTTGTAGAACACCACCAGCACGTCGGGCTTGACTTCGCCGAGCCACTGCTGGATCGGCGGGAAACCGTCGAAGAAGGGCTTCCAGTAAGGTTCCTGCTGCAGGCCCTTGGCCAGCGCCTTGCCGATGGCGGGGATATGCGAGGTGGCGAGGCCGCCGATGAGTTGTGCCATTTGTCTGTGCTCCGGAATTATTGTTGGGCGTAGGCGGCGAGCTTGGCCATGAAGGCTTCCTTGCTCATGCCGGTCTGCTGGGCGCCGATGTCCTGCATGTCGAGGCCGAAGATGCCGGCGAACTTGGCCAGGTAGTAGGCGTTGCCACCGGCGGCGATCAGCTCGAGCACCTGCTTGGAGCGGATGGCGGCCTTCTGTTGCTCGTTGAGGCCGAACTGGCTCATGTAGGCCTCGGGGTCGGCGACGAAGGCGTCACGGTTGACCTTGTCGTTGAACGAGAAGCACATCTTGTTCAGGGCATAGCCCTTCATGGCCTCGGCGCCGTCGAAAGGCGTGGTGCCGGGAATGGTGATCTTTTGGCTCAAGGTTGTCTCCTCGGGGAATCGAAAACAGGAATGACTCGAGTGTGCTCAGGCCATCACATAAAATAAAGTGATTAATCGTCATATATTGCATGAACAGATTCGATTGGTCCGATCTCGATGTGCGCCTGCTGCAACTGCTGGTGGCGGTGGTGGAGGCCGGCAGCATCACCGGCGCGGCACAGGCGCTGGACGTGACGCAGTCGGCGGTCAGCCACCAGCTCGACAAGCTGCGCGCGATCACCCAGGACCCGCTGTTCGTCAAGTCGGGCCGCGGCATTGTCGCGACAGCCCAGGCCGAGGCGCTGGCGGCGCAGGCGCGCGAGCTGCTGGGCCAGATCGAGCGCTTTGCCCGTGGCGGCCTGTTCGACCCGGCGCGCTGGCAGGCCCGCATCACGATCGCGGCCAACGACTTCCAGCGCGACTTGCTGCTGCCGGGACTGATGCAGCGGCTGCGCGCCCAGGCACCGGGCGTGACGCTGCGCGTGATCGCCTCGGGCGTGCCGCGGCTCGAAATGCTGCGCCGCGACGAGTGCCAGCTGATCATCAGCCCGCGCCCGCCCGACGGCAGCGACATCCTGCAAAAACGCCTGTTCGAGGACCGCTACCGCGTGTTCTACGATCCGGCGCAGCGCGCGGCGCCACGCGATCTGGCCGACTATCTGGCCTCCGCTCATGCCACCGTGCTGTACGAACCACAGCGCCGGCTGGACCTGGACCAGCTGCTGATCAGCCAGGGCATCCAGCGCCGCTTCAGTCTGCTGCTGCCGAGCTTCAGCGCCCTGCCCGCCTTCATGCTCGGCACGCCGCTGCTGGCCACCGTGCCGGGCCTGCTGGCGCAGCAGACGCTGGCCGGACTGGCCCATGCCGAGCCGCCGCTGCCCTGTCCGACGCTGCCGATGTTCCTGATCTGGCATGCACGCTACCAGCAGGACCCGGCGCACCGCTGGCTGCGCGAGCAGATCGAAGCCAGCGTGGCGCCGGCACTGGCGCAGCGGCGCTCTTGAGGTGGGCGGCGATCAGTCGATCGGCAGCACCTCGGCCGGCAGCGCCTCGGCGGCCACCGCCGGCCGGTTCAACAGCGCCTGCAACAGCGGCTCGACCTCGAGCAGCTGGATCAGCACCCGCCCGTTGTCGGCCCGGATCAGGCGCCTGACCAGGCGCGCGTCCTCGGCAGCGCGGCCCAGCGGCAGCGGCTGGATCTGGCGCTCGGAGAATTCGGGCACGCCATGGAGCTCGTCGATCAACAGGCCCAGGGTCTGACCGGCATGGCGCACGATGATGACCTGGCTGCTGTTGTGGATGGCCGAGGCCTGGCCGTGCAGCAGCCGGCCCAGGTCGAACACCCAGACGAACTGGCTGGCCAGCGCCTCGCCATGCGGCAGCAGCATGCCGATGCGGCAGGGGTGGCCGCCAACCGACATCGGCGTCAGCTCGGAGGCCGGCAGCGCCTCCAGCACATGGCTGGCGTCGAGCGCCAGCAGGCTGTCGCCAGCAAAGAAGGTGGCGTATTCGCGCCCGCCTTCGGTCGCGGCTTCGGTGAGCGCACCGGACAGCGCCGGGTGCAGCGCGTTGCTGCGTTCACGCACCTCGCCCAGCGGCGTGAACACCAGCGCCAGCACTTCCTCGGCGTAGCCGTCGCTGACCTTGAACTCGCGGTAGCCCTGGCCGGCCGAACAGCCCAGGATCGCGTAATGGCCGTCATGGACCACGATGCGCGCGACGCTGTCGCCGGTCTTGAGCGCCAGCAGATCGGCATCGATGTCGAGCCGGCTGCCGACCGGGCGCGCGGCGTCGGTGCTCGACAGGATGCGGGCCTGGCGGTCGATGTAGAAGGCGGTGACGCCGCTTTGCTGGCCCAGGCTGCCATTCAGCATGGCAGCGAGCTCGCGTTCGGCATCGAAGCAGATGCCGATGCCACCCAGCACGCGGCCGGACTGGGCCGGATCGCGGATCGCGGCGTGGTAGGTATAGCTCGGGACGCCCCCCGACAGCGGCGAGCCCTCGAACGGCGTCACATGGTAGGACTGCTCGCTGCGCAGCTGCAGCACGGCGTCCAGGGTCTCGGCATCGAGATGCTGGCCGACGACGCTGTCGCCCGGCAGGCCGGGCTGCTCGGGATGGCTGCTGGCCAGGATGCGGCCGTCGCAGTCATAGACGAACAGGCGGCTGTAGACGGTATAGAGCTGGTTGATGTAGTCCAGGATCGGCTTCATGTCCGGCACCGGCTCGCCTGGCGCAGTGGCCAGTGCGGCGCGCAGCTCCGGCGTCAGCGCCCACCAGCGGCAGTCGTTGGCGCGCTCGTAGAGGTTGCGATCCAGCAGATCGACCAGCAGATGCGCGACCGATTCGGCGTTGTGCAGGTTGGACTCGAGCACGGTTTCATAGAGATCGCTGATCGACTGCGAGAACAGCTCGTTGCTGCGCGCGCCGGTTTCGCTGATCTGCTCGAGGATGCTCTTGAGCTTGAGGTGCCCGCCATCCTGGCCAGCCGAGACCACCTGACCGTTCCAGACCACGCGCCGGATGGTTTCGGTGGCGCGCATGATCTCGTACAGCGGCGGGCTGAACGAGCTGGCATGGGACAGCAGGCCGCTGGCCAGCGCCGGCTCGAGGTCTTCGAGCGGCTGGCGGTTGCCGGCGGAAAAGGCCAGGTCGACCGGAATCATGACCTGACCCTGCCAGCCCGCCGGCCCCTGATAGCCCTGGTAGCCTTCGGCGGCCAAGGTGCGCACCAGGTATTCGCGCCCGCCATGGACGCGCAGCCGCGGCTCGCCGCTGGGGTTGACCGGCACCTGGACGCCGAGCGGAATCCAGTCCGGATCGGCGCTGGCGATGACCCGGTTGTCGGCGTCGAGCAGCAGCATGTTGGCGCGGCCTTCCGGGTCGCGATGCGAGCGGAAGATGCCTGCCAGCTCGGCCGCGAAGTCGAAGCTCAGGCAGAGCAGTCCGACGACGGCACCGGTGTCCGGATGCAGGATGCGGCGCGAATAGATCAGCGCCTGGGTCTGACCGGGCCGCAGGTCGCTGGCGCGGAAGGTCTCGACGAAGCCATCGGTCGCCAGCGTCTGCGCGACCAGCGGATCGACGCTGCCCTCGATCGGCGCGTACTCGTTGACATGGACCAGCACGTTGCCCTGGAGATCGAGCAGCACGATCTCGTCGTAGACCGTGTACTTGCTGCGGTAGGCGCACAGACGCTCGCGGATGCGCCCGGCATCGTCTTGCAGGCCGGCGACGAAGGCGCAGAGTTCGCGGTCGCGCGCCAGGAAGCCGACATCGGCGGTGCGCTCGTACAGGTTGCGCACCACGATGTCGATCACGTACTGGGCCTTGGTGCCGATCGCGTCGAGCACATTGGCCACCTTCTCGCCGACCAGGCTGGCGACCAGCTCCTGCTCGAGCCGCTTGAAGCCGGCACGCGTGGCGGCCATGGTCGGCAGGATGCTCCTGGCTTCGAGCGGACAGTTCATCTTGGCCGACGATTCGATCATGCGCCACATCAGGTGCAGCTCGTGCAGCGACTGCTCGCAGCGCACGACATCGCGCATATAGGGCAGGAAGGTGTCGATCGGGAGGGTGGAGGCGGCTGGGGTCATGGTGTCTCGCTGCATAGGTCTTGACTCAGCAAGCGACATGCCATCTTGAAGCACCATGATGGTGCATTTCTGGGGCAAGATCCGGGCACAGTAGCCGGATGCTGCGCTCAGGTCGCCGCAGGAGCCAGGTCCGGCCCGCCGAGCTGGGCCTGGCGCCAGCGGTGCGGATTCATGCCGATGCGGCGCTTGAAGAAGCGTGAAAAATAGGCCGGGTCGGCAAAACCGAGCTCCTCGGCCACATTGGCCACCGGCGCAGCGATATAGACCAGGCGGCGGCAGGCCTCGCGCGTCAGGCGCTCATGCACCAATTCGAGCGCCGAGCGCCCGCTTTCGGCGCGCGCCAGCCGGTTCAGCCGCGGCGTGCTCAGGCCCAGGCGCGAGGCATACTGCTCAAGCGACCAATGCTCGAGGAAATGCTGCTCGACCAGCAGCAGAAAGCGCGTGAACAGCGCCTGGTGCCGGTGCGCCGCCGCGCCGCCGGCCTGGCGCAGCCGGTCGCAAGCCTGGGCCAGGCGCCAGACCAGCGCGCGCGCCAGCCAAAGCGGCACCGGCGAATTGGCATTGCCGGGCAGCATGAACTCGGCCGCGAGCTCGCGCAGCAGCGCATCGAGCCGCTGCATCGGCGCCTCGCCGGCCTCGAAACGCACCACGGCCGGCCCGGCGAACAGGGCCCGGAACGCCTCGCCGACCGACTGGAACTCGCCCTCGACCAGGAAGCGCGCGCTCAGCGTCAGCACCAGGCCATCGGTGCCGGGCTCGAAACGGAAACCATGCACCACGCCGGGCGGAATCACGATCGCCGCCGGCCCGGCGACCGACTGGTGCGACTCGTCGAGCAGCACCGAGACCTGGCCCTGACGCACCCAGAGGATCTGGTACAGGCCCTGGTGCAGGTGGGCGTCGATCTCCCAGTGGTAGAGGCTGCTGCGCGACCAGACCTCCTCGATGTGCAGCATCTCCTGGCCCGGACTGGCCGCCTCGCCGTAGAGCGCGAAGCGCGGCACCTGGGCGCTGCCCGGCGCACGCCGGCTGGGTCGGGGCGGGACTGGGCCGGAACGGGACTCGATCGGATCGGCATTTTTCATCTTGGGCTCATTCTGAACGAAAAGTACTATTTTTCAGGCTGATTTTGCCTGGTACCGGCCTCGAACTGGCCTTAAAGTCATATCCATCCCAGTTTGAGGAGACAAGATGACCGCCTTCCATTTCGACCCCTATTCCCCTGCGGTGGACGCCGACCCGTTCCCGTACTACCAGCGCCTGCGCGACGAATTCCCCTGCTTCTGGAGCGAGGAAGCGCAGATGTGGATCCTGTCGCGCTACCAGGACATCGTGAGCGCCGGCCAGGACTGGCAGACCTATTCGTCGGCCAGCGGCAACCTGATGACCGAGCTGCCGGGCCGCGCCGGTTCGACCCTGGGCAGCTCGGACCCACCAAAGCACGACCGCCTGCGCGGCCTGATCCAGCACGCCTTCATGAAGCGCAACCTGCTGGCGCTGGAAGAACCGATCCGCGCCGTCGCCCAGGAAGTGTTCGGCCAGCTCAAGGGCGCGCGGGAATTCGACTTCAAGGATGTCTCGGCCCAGTTCACCGTCAAGGTGCTGATGGCGGCACTCGGCCTGCCGATGGGCGACGAGGCCATCGTCGACGAGAAGATCGTGCGCGAAAACGCCGTGCTGATGGTGCAGTCCGATGCCCGCACCCGCGCCAAGGGCCCCGAGCATATTGCCGCCTTCAACTGGATGAAGGACTACGCGTCGAAGGTGATCGCGATGCGCCGCGCCGAGCCGCGCAACGACCTGATCAGCAACTTCGCGCTGGCCGAGATCGACGGCGACCGCCTCGACGACAACGAGGTGCTGCTGACCACCACCACGCTGATCATGGCCGGCGTCGAGTCGCTCGGCGGCTTCATGATGATGTTCGCCTACAACCTCGCCACCTATGACGAGGCACGCCAGGCCGTGGTCGCGAACCCGGCGCTGCTGCCCGACGCGATCGAGGAGTCGCTGCGCTTCAACACCTCGGCCCAGCGCTTCCGCCGCCGCCTGATGAAGGATGTCGAACTGCACGGCCAGACCATGAAGGAAGGCGACTTCGTCTGCCTGGCCTACGGCTCCGGCAACCGCGACGAGCGCCAGTACCCGAACCCCGATGTCTACGACATCACGCGCAAGCCGCGTGGTCATCTGGGCTTTGGTGGCGGCGTGCACGCCTGCCTGGGCACCGCGATCGCGCGCCTGGCGGTCAAGATCGCGTTCGAGGAATTCCACCTCGTGGTGCCGCAGTACCGCCGCGTGGCCGACCAGCTGCCCTGGATGCCGTCCTCGACCTTCCGCAGCCCGCTGGTGCTGCAGCTGAGCACCGCCGCCTGATCATCCTGTAATCTGGAGCTGCCGCCGGCATGACTGGCGGCAGCCCTTTCGTTTTTCGGAGATATCCCATGACCCAGATCACCTATGTCGAGGCCAGCGGCCAATCCACCACCGTCGACCTGCCGGACGGCTGGAACCTGATGCAAGGCGCCATCGCCAACGGCGTCGAGGGCATCCTCGGCGAATGCGGCGGCTCCTGCGCCTGCGCCACCTGCCACTGCTATGTCGACGAAGCCCGCCTGGGCGACCTGCCGCCGGCCAGCGCCTCCGAGCTCGACATGCTCGAGAACGTTGCCGCCGAGCGCCGCACCAACAGCCGCCTGGCCTGCCAGCTCAAGGCCTCGCCGGCACTGGCCGGCCTGATCCTGAACCTGCCCGCGATCCAGGAATAAGCGCCATGAGCGACAGCATCCAGGCTGGCATCGTGATCATCGGCGCCGGCCAAGCCGGCGTGCAGACGGCCGAATCGCTGCGTGCCGGCGGCTATGCCGGCAGCATCACGCTGCTGGGCGACGAGCCGCATGGCCCCTACCACCGCCCGCCCCTGTCCAAGGCCTGGCTGGCCGGCGAGATGGACGGCGCCCAGCTCGTGATGCGCGCGCCCGAGATGCTGGCGCGCAAGCAGATCGAACTGCGCACCGAGGTCAAGGTGGCGTCGATCGACCGCGCCGCCCAGCAGGTGCTGCTGGCCGATGGCAGCGCCCTGCCCTACAGCGGCCTGGTGCTGGCAACCGGCTCGACCCCGCGCAGCCTGCCCTTGCCCGGTGGCAACGCCGCCGGCGTGCACGCGCTGCGCTCGCGGGAAGATGCCGATGCCATCGCGCAACGGCTGGCGCTGTGCCTGCAGCAGCAGCGGCCGGTGGTCGTGATCGGCGGCGGCTTCATCGGCCTTGAGGTCGCTGCCACCGCGCGCAAGAAAGGCCAGGACGTCACCGTGCTCGAAGCCGCGCCGCGCCTGCTCGGCCGGGTGCTGGCGCCTGCGCTGTCCGACTGGTACGCCGAGCTGCACCGCAGCCACGGCGTCAAGCTGGTGTTCGATGCGCGCATCGAGGCGCTCGAGACCGACTCCGACCACGCGGTCAGCGGCGTGCGCCTGGTCGACGGCAGCCTGCTGCCGGCCGGCCTGGTGGTGGTCGGCATCGGCGTCCATGCCAACGACGGCCTGGCACAGGCCGCCGGGCTGGAATGCGAGCGCGGCATCGTAGTCGATGCCTGCGGCCGCAGCAGCGACCCGGCCATCGTGGCGGCTGGCGACTGCACCGCGCGCCGACTGGCGGACGGCAGCCTGATCCGGCTCGAATCGGTGCAGAACGCGACCGAGCAGGGCAAGTCGGCCGCCGCTGCGCTTCTGGGCCAGGAGCGTCCGTTCACGGCCACACCCTGGTTCTGGAGCGACCAGTACGACAAGAAGCTGCAGATGGCCGGCCTGTCGGGCGGCGCCGAAGCCTGGGCCATACGCGGCAACATGGGTGGCGACATGGCCGGCGCCTCGTTCAGCATCTACCATTTCCGCGCCGGAAAACTGATCGCGGTCGACAGCGTCAACGCCGCCAAGGACCACCTGCAGGCACGCAAGCTGCTCGATGCCGGCCTCTCGCCTAGCCCTGAGCAGGCCGCCGACCTCGGCTTCGACCTGGGCAGCTTGCTCAAGTAAGGCGGCTGGGCGGCAGTACAGCCGCTCACCAGTTCTCGAAGGCAAGGTGCTGGAGGTTCAGCGTCTCCCTGTGTTGCTTCCAGCCGGGGAGAGACGCTGTTCGCTGGGTTGGTGCATCCAGAATTGACGAACGGGTCCAGGGAGGCCATGCCACGGATGGTCATGTACTGTTTACCAGCCAGCTAATGCACCCTACTTGCTACTCTTGCCCAGGCTCATCCGCTGCCAGCTTATCCAACAAGGCGGTCTTGAACCAGTAGGGCATCGAGTCGGTTTTCATCTCCAGATCGGCACCGTCAGTGATCTCTGCGACCCAGACCCGCTCTGCGGTCGAGTTGTCGAACACATACGCTCTGTCCGAGCACATCACCGCATCAGCCAAGTAGTCCAGCGAGCGGTGGTAGCGCTCGACGATTTTCTCTCTGGGGACATCATGCTTGCCCATGCTGACCCGGTGCGCGACCCGTGACACGTTGATCTCCGGGTCTTCGGTCGCCACGTAGTACAGATAAGTTCTGAACCCTTGCTCGCGTGCCTTGCAGAAGAACTCAACCTTGGCGTGCGCAGACATGACGGTTTCAAACGTGAACGAGACCTTGCGCCGCACCAGGTCGTGCCTGATGAAGTCAACCAGCACCGAGGAAAAGTAGGAGTTGACTTCAACCGCGCCAAAAACTACGCGGCCATCCTGCAATCGGATTTTTAGCGCTGCCTCCAGCAGGTCCGACTTCCTGAGCAGTGCGGAGTCTGCGAAGAAGGCATGCAGCTCATCTTCTGTGGCTTCTACGCCAAAGTCCCCCAAGGCAAGGAATCCATGGCGGCGAATGTCGGCCTCAATGTCATCTGCGTTGACGTAGATGCCCAGCCAGTCGGGGTCCAGCACTTCCTTCAAGGTACTCTTGCCCGAACCGTTCGGGCCCGCAAACATGCGCAGTCTGGGCTGTACCGCAGTCATCAGGCTGTAGCGTCCCGGCGCTTGAGCTTGAACCTTGCCCCGATCTTGACCTTCACCGGGTTGTGAATGGCACGAATCACGGTTTCGGTGCCGTCTGCATGGGTTTCAACCAACAGGCCATTCACTGCACGCAGGACCATGCCACTGCTGGTCAAAGCCTGGTAATAGGCACGTTGAAAAGCACCTTCGGCCAACCTGGGGATGCCGGCCTCCAGATTCTTCATGGACTCTTCTGTCAGTTTCATTGGGTTACCTCCACATAAATGCATGGGCTGGACGATGGCGTAGCGGCAGGCCAGGGGCTTCATACCGTTGTCCATGGTTCAGGGGTTGCACAGCGGTCCAGGATGTTTTTCACGCGGTCGAGGTCGAAGGTGGCGGGCATGTCCATCTCGCTGTTGGCCCCGCACCACTCCATTGGGACATTATCGCAGCCAGTGGGCAAAGCGAGCAGGGCATCGCTGAGGTGCCCTGAAGTAAGGACACCGCCTCCCTACAATGGCCGTTTTGAAACAAGGATGGCCATGTGGACAGGTGTCGGGTTTGCCCTCGCGGCGGGGCTGCTGTGGGGCGGAGTGTTTGTCGGGCCGCTGCTGCTGCCCGACTATCCGGCCGCCCTGCAGTCGGTCGGGCGCTACCTGGCCTTCGGCCTGATCGCGCTGCCGCTGGCCTGGCTGGACCGGGTCGAGCTGCGCCAGCTCACGCGCGCTGACTGGATCGAGGCGCTCAAGCTGTCGGCGATCGGCAACCTGCTCTACTACCTCTGCCTGGCGGCGGCCATCCAGCGCGCTGGCGGACCGCTGCCAACCATGATCATCGGCACGCTGCCGGTCGTGATCGCCATCGTGGCGAACCGGCGCAACCACCTGCGCGATGGCCGGCTGCCGTGGCGCAAGCTCGGGCCCTCGCTGCTGGCGATCGCGCTGGGCATCGCCTGCGTGAACCAGGTCGAGCTGCAGGCGCTGCGCGAATCGGGCGACATGGACCTGGACCGCTACCTGGTCGGCGTGCTGCTGGCAGTGATCGCGGTCGCCTGCTGGACCTGGTATCCGCTGCGCAACGCCGACTGGCTGCGCCATCATCCGGACCGGCCGGCACGCGCCTGGGCCACGGCGCAGGGCCTGACTACGCTGCCGCAGGCCTTGCTGGGCTACCTGGCGCTCTGGATCGCCAGCCTGGCCGGCTGGCTGGACTTCGCGATGCCGCTGGGGCCCAGGCCGTTGGATTTCGTGCTGCAGATGCTGGCGATCGGGCTGCTGGCGTCCTGGGTCGGCACGCTGTGCTGGAACGAGGCCAGCCAGCGCCTGCCCACCAACATCGCCGGGCAGCTGATCGTGTTCGAGACGCTCTCGGCGCTGGCCTATGCCTGGCTGCTGCGCGGACGCTGGCCCGACCCGCTGACGCTGACCGGCGCGGCACTGCTGATCATCGGGGTCTGGTGGGCCGTGCGCCCGACTGAGTCTCAGCCGAACAAGGCCTCGACGTCGATGGATGAGCGCTGCCCCAGCGCGGCCGAGTAGGCAGCCCACCAGGCCCTGCCCCGCTCCCGTCCCTGATCGCGCAGCTGCTCGAGAAACGGCCCGTAGGCCAGCAACTTGGTGTCGCTTTGGTGAAAGGTGGCCAGCTCTCGGGTATCGATCATGTGAAAGCGCAGTTGCTGCAGCCGCTGCTCGAGTGGCCCGATTGGCTGCAGTGGCTTGGTTGGCTCCAGGCCGGCGGGCGCGGTGGCACTGGCCTTGATGGCCTGGACCAGCATCCGCATCTCGCCCATGAAACTGGCCGTGAACGCCAGCTCCGTGCTGCGGGCCTCGATCTCGGACAGGGTGAGCGGCACGCCATGGCGCAGCAGCGGATTGAGCAGGACCAGCAGCAGGTCCTGGCTCTCGCAGTCGTAGAACAAGGGGGCCACGGGCGGGTTGGCAGTGAAGCCGCCATCCCAATAGACTTCGCCATCGATCTGGATCGGATGGTGGATCTTGGGCAGACAAGCGGATGCCAGCATCATGTCGACCGTGAGCTCATGCTCGCGAAAGATCCGCAACTTGCCGGAACTGGCCTGGGTCGCGCCGACAAACAGCTTGAACGGACTGTGCTGGCGCAGCCGCTCGAAATCCACCTGGCTGGCCAGCAGGTCGCGCAGCGGGTTCAGGTCAAAGGGGTTGAGCTGCGAAGGCGAGAAGATGCCCGACCAGCGGTACAGCATCTTGCCCAGTGGCGACAGCCCGACCCGGTCGTCTTGCTGCTGCTCCATCAGGCCCCAGGGCATCTGCTTGCCGATCTCGGTCCAGAACGACTCCAGGCTGCTCCGCGCGCCGTCACGCCCGCCCTTGCTCCAGCCGTCGGCAAACAGCACCGCGTTCATGGCGCCGGCACTGCTGCCGCTCAGGCCCTCGACCTGGAGGCTCGGCTCGTCGAGCAAGGCATCCAGCACCCCCCAGGTGAAGGCGCCATGGGCACCGCCACCCTGCAGGGCCAGGTTGAGGCGCAGCGGACCTGCCGGTGCAGGCGAAACCCGAGGCGCAGGATCTGCACCCCAGCCCAGCCCGCTGAGCCAGCGTCGAATCAAGGTCTGGTCTGGGCGCGATGTCATGGCTGATGACTCCCTCTGGTATGGGGGCCGGGTCCGTGGCCTCGGAGGCAGGGAACTCGGCTTTGAGGGATCAGCATAGTCTTTTTGTGTTGCAGTGCAACAAGAATGGTGGCGGTGGCTGCAAATGCATCGCATCGACCGTGAGCGACAGGTCAGGTCCGACTGAAGCTCAAAAGCCCGATCGTAAACTCAGCGCAGTGGTGATTCACTGACTTTTCATACGCTTAGTGCTAATCCATTAAATCTCGACAGGCTTATATAACTAAAGTGGCAAAATAATCATCAACCTTGCTAAAAGCAAGACCTGAGGGTTAAGGTGAAATTTTGATTTCTACGTGAAAAAATACATCGAGCGCTATCTAGAAAAACTATTTTTCTTACCCAGAAAGATTAAAATGGAATACCATCATCCCGGCCGAAAAACAAATTATCTCGAGCAGAAAAAACTTCCGGATATTTTATGGTTTCAAATGAAACTTGGCTTACACTACCAAACCCGTATTTACCCACCAAGGAATAAACAAAGTCCCTATCAATATTTATATAATAAGACAAATGGCCTTTTAATTTTTCAAGCTGCTTCTCAGTTAGCAACCCTTGAGACGCCTTGTGCAACGTTGCTCTTATCAACCTCTTCTTATCTCTCCCAATAGAAATAACACCCTCATTTGATAAAACAATACCAACCAAGCTACGCTTATTCTTTTTCGATACATTCACCGTCTTCCCTTCATTGAGAAAAAGGTTTAAGTATTTTTTTTCATCTAAAATGGAAGCAATAAAATTTTTAACCTCATCAAGCTTTCTAGGAATTGAGCATGACAACGCAAGATCATCTGCGTATCTTGTATAAGTAACAGACTCATTTTTACAAAAGTTTTCGAGAGTTTCATCAAAATCCCTCATAATAAAATTTGAAATAGGCGGAGAACTTGGAGCACCTATAGAGAGTTTAAAAGAGCCCCTCAAAGAGATGGGCTCACTATCATAACGACAAAGAATAAAATTCATTATCTTTATTTCATCATCACTAAATTTACCCGTCTCTTTAAAACAATGGGAAATTGTAAACCAATCAATACTAGGAAAGAAATCTTTGAAATCCAACTTCAACAAATAAGAATTTTTTGCATGCGGCGCTGCATGATCTTTAATTGATTTCCCCTTGCGATAAGCAACAGCCACAGCACTAGGAGCAATTACCTCATCAATTATGGAAAGCAATGACCTCTGCAAGCCTTTCAATTCTCTTGTAGGCTGAGATATCAATCGTCTCCCTCTACCGTTTCTTTTCTCAATAAAGTGATTCTTATAACGCTGCGGAGCAGTTGATATTAAAGTTTTTAACTCGCCAGAACTAAAAGGACTTTGATTTAACAGCGTTAGAAATAAATTATTATTATCGAATTCGGCCATGGACCTGCTCCAAAATAGAATTTTTTCGAGGATTATTCTTTATCTCCTCCATTCGCATGGTCTTTATTCTAGCTCGATCAAATCCAGGCCTACCTTTTTTTGCCTGGTAATTAACCCAATCCCCATGACCCCTTCTATTAAAGGTATAAAATTTCTCTGCTCCCCGCTCCTTTATCGTAATAAGATTAAAGAAATTAAGCAAGGACATGTATTTTCTTAGCTGCACCTGATCTATTTTTATTCCAAAAATTTTTACGATATCAAGCAACTCACTATCTTTTGAGACAAGCAATATATTTACAAGATCAGCAATCAATAAGATAACATGGCTAGGGTTTTGGTGACTAACGACCTCACCCTTATCCAAAGACTCATCCCAGTCATTTATATGGTCAATAATAGAGTCATAATCCACCTCATCCATTTTCTCTTTAGGCTTTGTTCCTATTACACAGACTTGACCATTTAAATTTTTAATTCTAGTAATTGGACCAAGCCAAAGATAGCTGATGTTTCTATGATATTCCTCATGCAACACAAGAAAAACACGCTCAGCCAAACCCTCATCAATTGCCAAAGCACCAATTTCCGCCAAGGAACCCTCAGACTCCAAGAAAACAATAACACCCCTCGCTATAAAGCACGCGTCTCTTTCAAACTCATGAAGATCATCGTACCCAGATAAGGCATACCAATCTTGAAAGTTTTCGGGATATGTAATGCCTTTCGCCCATTTATATGGCGGAAACTGGTCATCAACTTTTGCCAAAAAAAAATCCCGCAAAGATGCGGGATTAGTTAAGCGCTCCTCTTTAACTTCACGACGAGGCCCACCAAAAACCCATAATGTTTGTGGACGACCTATAATTCTGCAAGAACCAGGATTAACATCTTCCAACAACATATGGATTGCTGTTAATGACATATTCAACTTCAATTACCTTTAATTAGGCACGGAATACGTGGCTGGCTCGCCAGCCACGTATTCCGTGCCGATGATGCCATCCACTACAGCTCAGTCCTGCGAAACGCCGGACATTGATAGTCTTAAAACTACCATTCGCGTAATTGAATTTTCATTCTACAACAGAAAGTTTCTTGTGTCTAGCGTTCGACCTGACTAATCTAGGAAATCGAGCCATGTAGCTTGAAAAGCAAGACGCACATTCGTGGCCGAGATGGATACTGAGAGCATGCTTGCCACCCCCTGTACTAATTCGCCGTGTAGTCCGACCATAGGTCGTCAGCACCATACCAAAAGCCTTCTGGATCAGGTCTGACCCTCACGCTCCGCAAACGCAGCCTTGCCCAGCCTTCTGATACAGCAGCCTGTTCTGGCGACTGCACTCACCCCGCCACTCCCCTACCAGCAAACGCCAGCCTGCAACCAGGCCCCTCCCCGGGGCCCGCCCTTTTCAGGCCACCTCGAAGTTCTCGGTATCGACCTCGCTGGTGCCCAGGCTGTTGTAGCGCGCGCCCGCCACATTGCCCTGGTGGATACAGGCGTCGAGCCGGCTCATCTGGTCGGCGCTCAAGCGCACGTCCATCGCGCCCAGGTCGTCCATCAGGTGCTCGACACTGGTGGTGCCGGGAATCGGCAGGATGTTGTCGTCCTTGTGCAGCAGCCAGGCCAGCGCGAGCTGGGCCATGCTGCAGCCCACTTCATCGGCGATCGCGCGGTAGGGAGCCAGCAGCTGCAGGTTGGCCGCGTAGTTGCCCGGCGTGAAGCGCGGCATGGCGCGGCGGATGTCCTTCTCGTGCAGGGTGGTGACATCGGTCAGGTCGCCGCACAGGAAGCCGCGCGCGACCGGGCTGAAGGCGACGAAGCTGACACCGAGCTCGCGGCAGGCGTCGAGCACCGCGATCTCGGGATTGCGGGTCCAGAGCGAATACTCGGTCTGCAGCGCGCTAATCGGGTGCACCGCATGCGCCTTCCTGAGCGTATCGGCCGAAACCTCGGACAGGCCGATGGCGCGGATCTTGCCCGCGCGCACCAGATCGCTCAACGCGCCCACGCTGTCCTCGATCGGCACCGTTTTGTCCCAGCGGTGCAGGTAGTAAAGATCGATCACGTCGGTGTTGAGCCGCTTGAGCGCTTCCTCGCAGGTAGCCTGGATGGTTTCGGGGCGGCCGTCGATCACGCGCACCTTCTGGCCGTCGCCCTTGAGGTCGACGCCGGTCATGCCGCATTTGCTCGCCAGCGTGAAGCGGCTGCGGTGCTGGGCCAGCACGCGGCCGACCAGGCTCTCGTTGGCGCCGAAGCCGTACAGCGCGGCGGTGTCGAAATGGGTCACGCCGGCGTCGAGCGCGGCCAGCAGCACGCGCTCGCCCTGCTCGGCCGAGACCGGCGCGCCATAGGCGTGGCTGAGGTTCATGCAGCCCAGGCCGATGGCGGAAACCGGGAACGGGCCGAGCTGGCGTTGCGGATAGGTCGTTGTCATGGCAGATTGAAAAATGAAGCTTGAAAGGGGAAGTTCGGCGGCAGGCGCAAAAGGAGACTCAGCGGGCAATCAGCGGTAGAACAGGTAGCCAACCAGGATCGCGCCGACCAGCCCGACCGCATCGGCAAACAGGCCGCAGGCCAGCGCCTGGCGGGTCTTGCGGATGTTGACGCTGCCGAAATAGACCGCCAGCACATAGAAGGTGGTCTCGGTCGAGCCCTGGATGATGGCGGCCAGCTGGCCCTGGAACGAATCGACGCCGTAGGTCTTCATGACGTCGACCATCAGCGCGCGCGCACCGCTGCCCGACAGCGTCTTCATGAGTCCGACCGGCAGCGCCGGCACGAAGTCGGTATCGAGCCCGACCCAGCGCACCACCGCCTCGATCGCGCCAAGCAGATAGCCCATGCAGCCCGTGCTGCGAAACACCGAGATCGCCGCCAGCATCGCGACCAGATAGGGAATGATCTGCAGCGCGACGCCAAAGCCCTCCTTGGCGCCCTCGACGAAGCTGTCATAGCAATCGATGCGGCGCCAGGCCCCGACCGCGACGAACAGCGTGATCAGGCTGAAGATGACCCCGCTGCCGAGCAGGCCCACGGTCTGCGCCAGCTGATCCGGCGGCAAGCCGCGCAAGGCCGCGTAAAGCGCCACCATCAGGCCAACGAAGCCAGCCAGGAAAACCAGCACCGGCGCGCGCAGCAAGTTGATGCGCTGCACCCAGGCCACGGCAAACAGGCCGGCACAGAACGAGATGAAGGTGGCGATCAGCGTCGGCAGGAAGATGTCGGCGCCATTGAAGCCGGCCAGGCCCTGCTCGGCCGCCAGGCTCTGGCGGATCGCGATCACCGAGGTCGGGATCAGCGTGATGCCGGCGGTGTTGAGCACCAGGAACATCACCATCGGATCGCTGGCGACCTCCTTTTGCGGGTTGATGTCCTGCAGCTCGCGCATGGCCTTCAGACCCAGCGGCGTGGCGGCATTGTCGAGCCCGAGCAGGTTGGCGCTGAAGTTCATCACGATGCTGCCACCGGCCGGATGCCCTTTCGGTATGCCCGGGAAGACGCAGCGAAAGAACGGCGCCAGCGCGCGCGCGAACAGGTCGATCACGCCGGCACGCTCGCCGATCTTCATGATGCCGAGCCACAGGCACATGATGCCGACCAGACCGATCGAGACCTCGAAGCCGGTCTTGGCGCTGTCGAACAGGCCGCTCAACACACGCGCGAAGATGGCCGTGTCGCCCTGGAGCCACTGCGCCAGCGCGGCCACGAAGCCGATCAGGATGAAGGCGACCCAGACGAAGTTCAGCATCCGGGCAATGATGCCAGCAAAAATGCCCTCGGACGCCTGCCTGCTGTGCAAGCATCGCCCGACGCGCCAGCAGCTACGACCACACGCTCAGACACAAAATGTGGCTCTCAGGCCAGACCGCGCCAGATACGGACAATGTCGAGACTTGCACTACCTTCTGCCGACGCAAAAAATTTGGGGTTGACCGTCCAGAGCCTGCCTTTTCTCACCCTGATATCTACCGGAACAATCACACCACATTCCTCCAAAATGGCCGCAAGCCGACTGGTGTCTGGGGGGTTGCCATTGACAGATTTAGCGTAAGCCCATCCCAAGCCCATCGGGGCGCACCCATTTGGAACATCGGTTGCGCTATTGCTCAAGGGAAACTGCTTGTCGCCAAGGTTTTTACAAAGAAAATCGAGGGTAGCCTTGATGTCGGCAAAAGAAAAATAAGTCCCGTCCTTGACCTGGATCCCACTTTCCGTGATTCGGTAAAAGAACTGCTTGCTTTGTGCAATCGTGAAACACTCGACCCAGCCGCCGTCAGAACTGCTAACTTCCTTTTGTTGCACTTCAACCACCCTGGGCTCCGGTTCAGCAGCTGATGCCGGGCGCGTCAGATCGTAGCCGATCATGAAAAGCGCGGCTTCGAGCGCACGTAGGCCATGGCCCAGCTGCTTGGAAGCCATGAACAAGCTGTTTTCAGCATTCGGATGTTCAAGAACTGCCTCCAGCAACCAGCTGGCCTTGAGGTTCCACTGGGCATGATCGCTGCTGCGCCGTATCTGTGGAAATTGCAGGGTATTCGTGGATGGATTACGCCGATTGGCCGACGGGTGCGTTGCCGACTGCCTCGCGGGCGCCCACGGAAAGGCCAACTCAGCAGGCAACTGGGTGATCGAGTGGGCTTGGCAAAACCTGGTCACCGCCCAACCCAATGCCGCGGCAACCCGGCTGTCATAGATGACGAAGTTTTGGCAAATCAGCGAGTAAACCTTCGACATCCCGGCGTTGAAGCGCAACTTCGCGCTGCTCAGCACGGAGCCCTGGGTATCGCCGGCGTTCAAGGCGTCACGGGTATGGATCAGCAACTGGACCAGACCATGCCGGTTGGCATCCAACCAACGCACGTTTCCAGGTCTGACGCCGCCCCAATCCATGACATCGATGGCGGCATTGCAGGCCGCGACATCCGTGGCCCTGGGGCCGAGTGCGTGACACAAAGCCTGTCGCAGTTCGGCCAACCTGGCGTTGTTCTGATCAAAAGACTGACTACCCCATGCGTACTGCTTGAACGCGTCATGCAGGCTATCGCAAGACCACTCGGTTCCAGTCGCCCGCTGGCGGTAGCTGTGAGCAAAAGTTTGGGTATCGAGGTGCTGGCTCAGCCACCCGACAAAGTTTTGCACGCATTCTTTTTCAAGATAATCTTCTTTTGTCAAAGTACTTACCTTCGCCAGGGCATTGCCGATGCGGCAGACTTAATATTGAAAATTTAAATGTAATATTGAATATGTTTTAGCGCAAGAAAATATTTTAGAAGTCGGGAGCGTCGGCGTTACCACTATGCCGCCACTGACTTCGTGCTCTGAAACGCATCAAGGCGCACAGGTGCTGCGCGGGAACGCAGCGAGCCTGGCGCCTTGGTCACGGCGATTGCGCGCGCCCGTTCATGCGGGCAAGCGCGATCGAAGCAGGATCAGCCGTTGAGCTGCTGCTCCAGGTCGTGCAGCACCTGGTAGCAGGGCAGCACGCTCTGCACGCTCGAGTTCGGCTGGCGGCCTTCGCGGATCGCGGCGAAGAACTCGCGGTCCTGCAGCTCGATGCCGTTCATCGACACGGCCACCTTCGAGACGTCGATCTGCTCTTCCTTGCCGGTGAACAGGTCGTCGTAGCGCGCGATGTAGGTCGCGCTGTCGCCGATGTAGCGGAAGTAGGTGCCGAGCGGGCCGTCGTTGTTGAACGACAGGCTCAGGGTGCAGATCGCGCCGTTGGCGGCCTGCAGCTGGATGCTCATGTCCATCGCGATGCCCAGCACCGGGTGGATCGGGCCCTGAATGGCGTTGGCCTTCACGATCGGGCTGTTGGCCTGGTAGGCGAACAGGTCGACGGTGTGCGCGGCATGGTGCCACAGCAGGTGGTCGGTCCAGCTGCGGGCCTGGCCCAGCGCGTTGGTGTTGGTGCGGCGGAAGAAGTAGGTCTGCACATCCATCTGCTGGATGTTGAACTCGCCGGCCTGCACCTTGTTGTGCACATACTGGTGGCTGGGGTTGAAGCGGCGGGTATGGCCGACCATGGCCACCTTGCCAGTTTCGTTGGCCAGGCGGGCGACTTCCTGGCCGGCCTTGAGCTCGTCGCACAGCGGGATCTCGACTTGCACATGCTTGCCGGCCTTCAGGCAGGCGATCGACTGCGAGGCGTGCATCTGGGTCGGGGTGCACAGGATAACGGCGTCGAGTTCCTGGATCTTCAGGGCCTCGTCGAGATCGGTCGTGACATGCTTGATGCCGTACTTGTCGGCCACTTCCTGGGTCTTGGCCAGGTCACGGCCAATGACGGAAATCACTTCCACGTCAGGAATGTTCTTGATGCCGTCCAGGTGCTTGATGCCGAATGCGCCAGCACCGGCGAGCGCGACTTTGATGGTCATTTGTTAACTCCTTAGCTATTTTCCAGGATCACGTGGCCGACGGCGGTGTTCGACGCCGGCACATGGTAGAAGCGGTGCGCCAGCTTCGGCGCCGGGCCGCCCGCGACGTCGGCCATCGCGCCACGCGCGATCAGCCACATCACGAGCTCGATGCCCTCGGAGCCGGCCTCGCGCACATAGTCGATATGCGGCGTGGCGGCGGCTGCCTCCGGGTCATTGATCAGCTGGTCGAGCCAGGCGTTGTCCCAGTCACGGTTGATCAGGCCGGCGCGTGCGCCCTGCAGCTGGTGGCTCATGCCGCCGGTGCCCCAGATCTGCACGTTCAGGTCCTGGTCGAAGGACTCGACCGCCTTGCGGATCGCCTTGCCCAGGTTGTAGCAGCGCTGGCCGCTGGGCACCGGGTACTGCACCACGTTGACCGCGAACGGGATCACCGGGCAGGGCCAGGCTTCGGGCTGGCCGCACATCAAGGAGAGCGGCACGGTCAGGCCATGGTCGACTTCCATCTTGTTGACGATGGTCAGGTCGAAGTCCTGCTGGATCACGCTTTGCGCGATGTGCGAAGCCAGCTCGGGGTGACCGATGACTTTGGGCACCGGGCGCGGGCCCCAGCCTTCGTCGGCCGGCTGGTATTCGGCGGCAGTGCCGATCGCGAAGGTCGGGATCAGGTCCAGGCTGAAGGCGGTCGCGTGGTCGTTGTAGACCAGGAAGATCACGTCGGGCTTGTTGTCCTTCATCCACTGCTTGGAGAAGTCGTAGCCCGCGAACAGCGGCTTCCAGTAGTCCTCCTGGGTCTTGCCCAGGTCGATCGCGGCGCCGATGGCCGGCACATGCGAGGTATAGACGGATGCGGTGATGCGTGCCATGTCGTTCAGCCTTTCTTTCCTGCCGAGCCTTGCGGCTGATGCTGGGGCTGGGCGTCGCCGTCCTCGCCCAGGTAGCGGTTGCCCTCGGCGCTACGGCCGCCGTTCAACATCATGTTGCGGTACTCTTCCTCGGTCATGCCGGTCATCGAGCCGGCCATCTGCTGGAAGCTCTTGCCGTCGGTCGCGCCGATCTTGGCCAGGAAGTAGATGTTGCCGCCGGTGCGCATGCACCAGTTGAGGTCGCGTGCCAGCACGGCCTGTTTCTGCTCTTCGGTCATCGCCCACTCGTCGAGGTAGGCGCGCTCATCAGCCTTGAAGCGCTCGCGGTTCTCTGCCTTCATCAGCGACATGCAGAACTGGTTGAGCCAGTAGCCCTTGCGGCTTTGCTCGGCATCGAAAATGATGGTGCCGGGCACGTCCTTGTACGGTTTGTCGAGTGCCATGTCAGACCTCCTCAGGCCAATAAAGCTTCATCGGGTTGTCGACCAGCAGCTTTTGCTGCAGTTCGGCGGTGGTCGCGATCTGCGGGATGAAGTCGACCAGCAGGCCGTCGTCGGGCATGTGATCCTTCAGGTTCGGGTGCGGCCAGTCGGTGCCCCAGAGCACGCGGTCCGGGAATTCCTCGACCACGCGGCGCGCGAACGGCACTACGTCGACGTAGGCACCTTGCTCGCCGTTCAGGGCCTTGGGGCCGGTGACCGACAGGCGTTCCGGGCAGGAGACCTTGCTCCAGACGTTCGGGTGCTGGCGCATGAACTTGAGGAACAGCTCGAACTCGGGACCGTCAATCGGCTTGGAGACATCCGGGCGGCCCATGTGGTCGACCACCACGGTGGTCGGCAGCGCAGTGAAGAAGTCCCACAGCTCGGGCAGATCCACCGCCTCGAAGTAGATCACCACATGCCAGCCGAGCTTGGCGATGCGGCCGGCGATTTCCAGCAGCTCATCCTTGGGCGTGAAGTCGACCAGGCGCTTGACGAAGTTGAAGCGCACGCCGCGCACGCCGGCATCATGCAGCGCCTGCAGTTCCTCGTCGCTGATGCTGCGCTTGACGGTCGCGACGCCGCGTGCCTTGCCGCCGCTGGAGAGGCAGGCGTCGACCATGGCGCGGTTGTCGGCGCCGTGGCAGGTGGCCTGCACCACCACGTTGCGGGCAAAGCCCAGGTGGTCGCGCAGCGCGTAGAGCTCTTGCTTGGTCGCATCGCAGGGGGTGTACTTGCGCTCGGGGGCGTAGGGGAACTCGGCGCCCGGGCCGAACACATGGCAATGCGCGTCGACCGCGCCGGCCGGCAGCTGGAATTTGGGCTTGGCCGGACCGGTATACCAGTCGAGCCAGCCAGCGGTCTTGGTGAAATCACCAGAGGTGGGTTTGGACATCAGAACAGTCTTTCAATCTTGCAGGAGCGATGTTGCTGGAGCGGTGACGGGGTGGCTGGACTGGGCGATTTCTGGCCGAAGGACAGTATGAGCCCAGGCCAGCTACCCCGGCGCCGCGACCAAGCGGCGCGATCCAGCACCAAGGTCAGTCGATGTACTTCAGACCAGCGGCGGCCAGCGGCTCGCGCATCTTGTACATGTCCAGACCCAGCACGCCGGCGGCCAGCTTCTGGCGCTTCTCGCCTTCGTTGGCTTCGCGCGCCAGTGCGACCTTGAGCGTCTGCTCGGCCAGCGCGGCGGGCACGCAGACCACGCCGTCGTCATCGGCCACAATCACGTCGCCCGGATTGACCAGCATGCCGGCGCAGACCACCGGGATGTTGACCGAGCCCAGGGTCGCCTTGATCGTGCCCTTGGCGCTGATACCCTTGCTCCAGACCGGGAAGTTCATGCGCGTCAGTTCCTTGACATCGCGCACGCCGGCATCGATGACCAGGGCGCGGGCGCCACGGGCCTGGAAGCTGGTTGCCAGCAGGTCGCCGAAGAAACCATCGCAGTTGTCGGCGCTGATCGCGGCGACGACGATGTCGCCAGGCTGGATCTGCTCGGCCGCGACATGCATCATCCAGTTGTCGCCGGGGTGCAGCAGCACGGTCACTGCGGTGCCCGAGACCTGGGCGCCGGCAAAGATCGGGCGCATGTAGGGCTTCATCAGGCCGACACGGCCCATGGCCTCGTGCACGGTGGCCGAGCCCAGGGCGGCCAGGGCGTCGGCGGTAGCGCGGTCGGCGCGCTGGATGTTGCGGTAAACGACTCCGAGTTCGTACATATCAGTTCCTTGTTCAGTTGGGGACAGAACTAAAGGTCTGTCCCGCAAAGAGACTTAAACGGTTGGGGACAAGACTAAAAGTCTGTCCCGCAAGAAGATTTTTAAAGGCCCTTGGCCTTGAGTGCTTTATCCATGCGCGGGAACACGCGGCGCGCGTTGCCTTCGAACACCTTGTAGCGCTGCTCTTCGCTCAGGTTCGGGGTGGCGGCGACATAGCGCTTGGTGTCGTCGTAGTAGTGACCGGTCTCGGGGTCGATGCCGCGCACGGCGCCGATCATCTCGGAGGCGAACAGGATGTTGTCGACCGGAATCACCTTGGTCAGCAGGTCGATGCCCGGCTGGTGATAGACGCAGGTATCGAAGAAGATGTTGTTGAGCAGGTGATCCTGCAGCAGCGGCTTCTTCATCTCCTGGGCCAGACCGCGGAAACGGCCCCAGTGGTAGGGCACTGCGCCGCCGCCATGCGGGATCAGGAACTTCAGCGTCGGGAAATCCTTAAACAGGTCACCCTGCAGGCATTGCATGAAGGCGGTGGTGTCGGCGTTCAGATAATGCGCGCCGGTGGTGTGGAAACAGCTGTTGCAGCTGGTGCTGACGTGGATCATCGCCGGCAGGTCGTACTCGACCATCTTCTCGTAGATCGGGTACCAGTGGCGGTCGGTCAGCGGCGGGCTGGTCCAGTGACCGCCCGACGGGTCCGGGTTCAGGTTCAGGCCGACGAAGCCGTATTCCTTGACGCATTTCTCGAGTTCGGCGATGCAGGTCTTGGGATCGACGCCGGGCGACTGCGGCAGCATGGCCGCGCCGATGAAGTTGTCCGGGAACAGTTCGCTGACGCGGAAGCACAGTTCGTTGCAGATCGCGGCCCAGGTCGAGCTGGTCTCGAAGTCACCGATGTGGTGCGCCATGAAGCTCGCGCGCGGGCTGAACACGGTTAGGTCGCTGCCACGCTCCTTCATGAGCTTGAGCTGGTTGGTCTCGATCGACTCGCGCAGCTCGTCGTCGCTGATCTTCAGGCTCTTGGGATCGGGCTGCTTGCTCGGGTCCTTCAGCGCGGCGATCTGCAGGTCACGCCAGGCGCCCAGCGCGGCCGGCGCCGTGGTGTAGTGACCGTGTACGTCGATGATCAGCGGCTTCTTGCTCATGGGGTTGAACTCCTCTTTCGGGGTGGATGTTGGCTGGCGAAATTGTGCGCGCGCACTGCCTGAGTCACAAGCCGCTGGCACGCTAGCTGCTAGCAAATTTTTGCATACCTTGGACAACGATATATAAAATCCTCAGATGGATCTCAAGCAACTCGAATACTTCGTGCGGGTCGCGGAACTCGGCAGCTTCACCCGGGCCGCGCACACCCTGAACATCGCCCAGCCCGCGCTGAGCCGGCAGGTGCGCCTGCTCGAAGTCGAGCTGCGGCAGAACCTGCTGCTGCGCAACGGCCGCGGCGCCACGCCGACCGAGGCCGGTCAGCTGCTGCTCGACCACGCGCGCGGCATCCTGCACCAGGTCGAGCGCGCGCGCGAGGACCTCGGGCGGGTGCGCGGCGCGCTGGCCGGCCATGTCGCGATCGGCCTGCCGCCGACGCTGGCGCGCTTGCTGGCGGTGCCGCTGACACGCGCGTTCCGGCTCGAGCTGCCGGAGGCCAGGCTCTCGATCCGCGAGGGGCTGTCGACCAGCATGCAGGAAAGCCTGATCCAGGGCCGACTCGACCTGGCCCTGCTCTACGATGCCGCGCCGCTGCCCGAGCTCGAGATCCTGCCGCTGTTCGAGGAGGAACTGCTGCTGGTGCAGGCCCGGCCGGCCGGCCTGCTGGAAGACCCGCCGCCGCCGCCGATCACGCTGCGCGAGCTGGCCGAGCTGCCGCTGGTGATCCCGAGCCGGCCCAACGCGATCCGCATGCATGTCGAACGCGAGCTGGCCGGCCTGGGCCTGCGGCCGACGATCACGCTCGAGATCGACGGCGTGCCGGCCATCCTCGATCTGGTGGCCGAAGGCATGGGTTATGCCCTGCTGCCGCGCAATGCGGTCTCGAACACGATACGGCCCTCGGCCTACCAGATGCGTGCCATCAGCGATCCGCCGCTGCGGCCGCGGGTCGCGCTGGCCTGCAGCGCGCAACGCCCGGCCACGCTGACCCAGCAAGCCGCCGCCCGGCTGCTGCGCGAGCTGTGCGCCCGGGTGCTAGGCCAGCCAGCCCAGCTGCCTGAGCCACCAAAGCAGGCCGCTGAGCGTGAAAAAGGAAGCCGCCGTAGTAGCCAGTAGCGCGGCGGCGCTGATGCCCTCGTGGCCGTGGCGCTGCGACAGGATGGTGTAGATGCCCATGATCGGCATGGCGCTGGTCAGCAGCACGGCGGTGCGCAGCTGCGGATCGGCCACCGGCACCCCCCAGGTCAGCACCGCCAGCATGATCAGCGGATGCAGCACCAGCTTGCCCAGCGTGATCTGCAACACCGGCAAGCCCATGCCGCGCAGCGACTGACCGGCCAGACTGCCGCCGATCACGAACAGCGACAGCGCGCCGCTGGCTTGGGCGAACAGATTGACGGTGCGCCCGATCAGCGGCGGCGGCGTCCATCCCGCCAACGAGGCCAGCAGGCCGGCGACGATCGCGATGATCATCGGATTGCGCGCCAGACCCTTGAGCGTCCTGAGCACGACGCGCCAGGCCTGGCCCTTGTCGCCCTCAAGGTCGGCGAAGGCCAGCAGCAGCGGGATCAGCAGCAGGTTCTCGACCATCATGTTGAGCGCCAGCCCGACGCCAGCGACCGACGAACCCAGCGTCAACAGCGCGACCGGATAGCCGACAAAGCCGCTGTTGGGGCAGGCCATTCCCATCGCGAACATGCTCGCGTAGCTGAAGGAGCGACGCGCTAACCAGCGGTTGGCCAGCAGGCCCAGCCCGATGACCAGCACACCGGCCAGCGCATAGGCCGCCATGTAGGACGGATTGAGGATCTCGCCCAGGCTGCGTGAGGCCAGCGAGTTGAACAGCAGCGCCGGCAGCGCCAGGTTGATCACGAACTTGCCGAACAGGCGCATGTCCGCCTTGGCGAACAGGCCCAGCCGGGTGCAGGCGTAACCGATCAGCACGGCCAGATAGATCGGCCCGGTGATGGACAGGATGGAAAGCATGGCGCTGATGCTAACCCAGCGCAGGCCCCGCCCAGCCAGCCCGGGGCCGGGCCAGCTCTGGCGCGCGCGGATCGCTCCGGCGGCAGCAAACGGGGCGGCCAACTGACATCGGCTGTTGCGGCAATTAGGGTAAACCTAGGGTTAACGATAGTTGATGACGCAACCAAGCGCGCATAAAGTTGCGTTCGCAACGGATTTACCCCCGATCGTTCCACTTGCCGGAGTTTTCATGAAGAACATCTACCCTCCCCTCGCGTCCCTGTCGGTCGCCATCGCACTGGCATTCGGTGCTTCTGCTGCGCAGGCACAGCAGGTCACGATCAAGTTCTCGCATTTCCTGGCGTCGAACTCCAACTTCCACAAGGGCGTCGCCGAACCGTGGTGTGCCGCGATCGAGAAGGACTCGGGCGGCAAGATGAAGTGCCAGCTCTATCCGGCACTGCAGCTCGGCGGCACCCCGCCGCAGCTGGCCGACCAGGTCAAGAACGGCGTCGCCGACGTGGTCTGGACCTCGCCGAGCTACTCGACCGGCCGCTTCCCGCGCACCGAGGCGCTCGAGCTGCCGTTCTCGCTGCCCCCGGGCGGCGTGACCGGTGCCCGCGCGATGTGGGATTACACCCAGAAGCACGGCCTGGAAGACTACAAGGACTTCAAGCTGCTGGCCATCTTCAGCGGCACCAACGTCGTCATCAGCACCGCCAGCAAGCCGGTCATGTCGGCCGATGACCTCAAGGGCCTGAAGCTGCGCAGCCCGTCGCGCTTCACCTCGCTGTTCCTGAGCTCGCTCGGCGGCACCCCGGTCAACATGCCGGTCGCAGCCGTGACCGAAGGCATCTCCAAGGGCGTGATCGACGGCGCGATGGCCCCGTGGGAGATCCTGCCGGCGGTCAAGATCGACGAGGTCACCAAGTACCACATCGAAGGACCGGCCAACCTGGCGGGCTTCTCGCAGACGCCGTTCACCGTGCTGATGAACAAGCGCAAGTACGAGAGCCTGACACCCGAGCTCAAGGCCGTGATCGACAAGAACAGCGGTCTGGCTCTGTCCGAGCTGGCCGGCAAGGTCTGGGACAAGGGCAATGACGAGGCGCGCAAGAAGCTGGCCGCCCAGGGCAACAAGGTGCTGGTGATCAAGGATGCCGAGTACAAGGCGATGGTCAAGGCCTCGGCCGGCGTCGAAACCGACTGGATCAAGCAGGCGACGGCCAAGAACCTCGACGGCGCCAAGCTGGCGGCTGAAGTCCACAGCATCGGCAACAAGTACCTCGGCAAGTGAGGCTGGCGCGGGGCCCTGGCCCCGCGTGATTGCCGGCCCGACCTGCAACCTGGGGTCGGGCCCTTTTCTTGTGGCGCGACAGGATGTCGCGCTGCTTTCAAAATCCTTATCGGTTCACTCCCATGGCAGAACTCATTCCTGACGACCTGGACGCGCCAGCGCCCAGGCGCACCGGCCTGGCCGGCCTGCTCGACACCGTGATCATCTGGTGAGTAC
>NZ_PVLR01000002.1 GCF_002980625.1 Malikia spinosa
CCCGCCGCGGCGGGTTTTTTCATGGCTGGAGCCGGGAGTCCGTCAGGCCTGCGCGGCCTTCTTGAGGATCACGTAGAGCTCGTCCTTGAGCGCGAGCTTTTCCTTCTTGAGGTTCTCGATTTCGACCTGGGTGCCGGGAGCGACATGCGACTCCATGTTCTTGATCTGCTGGTCAAGCTCGTTGTGCTTGTCGAACAGGCGCGAGAAATGGTGATCGCTGGTCTTGAGCTGGGTGATCAGTTCGCGGAATTCGGGAAACATGGGCGCTCTCCTGTAAAAGATGTCATTTTCACGCCTTTTTCCCGAATCCGCCTTGATCTAGTTCAAGAAACCCGCACGCAGTCGGCGAAATAGCGCTTCTTTCCGTCTTCGCCTTCCTCGACCACCAGGCCGTGGATATCGGTCTCGAAGCCCGGGCACTGGGCGTTGAACTCGCGCGAGAACTTCAGGTAGTCGACGATCTTCTGGTTGAAGACCTCGCCCGGGATCAGCAGCGGAATGCCGGGCGGGTAAGGCGTGACCAGGCCGACCGTGATCCGGCCGGCCAGGTCGTCGATCGCCACCCGGTCGGTGTTCTTGCGCGCGATCTGGGCAAAGGCATCAGTCGGCGTCATCGCCGGCTGCAGATCGCTCAGGTACATGTCGGTGGTCAGGCGCGCGATGTCGTACTTGGCATACATCTCGTGCACATACTGGCACAGGTCGCGCAGGCCCATCTTCTCGTAGCGGCGGTGCTTCTGGCAGAACTCGGGCAGGATGCGCCACATCGGCTGGTTGCGGTCGTAGTCGTCCTTGAACTGCTGCAGCGCGGTCAGCAGCGTGTTCCAGCGGCCCTTGGTGATGCCGATCGTGAACATCACGAAAAAGCTGTAGAGGCCGGTCTTCTCGACCACCACGCCATGCTCGGCCAGGAACTTGGTCACGATGCTGGCCGGGATGCCGGTGGTGGCGAAATCGCCATTCATGTTCAGGCCCGGCGTGACGATGGTGGCCTTGATCGGGTCGAGCAGGTTGAAGCCCGGCGCCATGTCGCCAAAGCCGTGCCAGGCCTCCTCGCCGTCGGCCGGCTGCACGCCCTCGCTGTCGGTGCGCTTGAGCACCCAGTCGCGGGCCTCGCCGATGCCTTCCTCGGCCAGCTCGTCCGGACCCCAGACCTGGAACCACCAATCGTCGGCGCCGAACTCATCGTCGACCTTGCGCATCGCGCGGCGGAAGTCGAGCGCCTCGGCAATGCTCTCCTCGACCAGCGCGGTGCCGCCCGGGGGCTCCATCATCGCCGCCGCCACGTCGCAGCTCGCGATGATGCTGTACTGAGGGCTGGTGCTGGTGTGCATCAGGTAGGACTCGTTGAACAGGTTGCGGTCGAGCTTGGTGTTCTGCGACTCCTGCACCAGCACATGGCTGGCCTGGCTGATGCCGGCCAGCAGCTTGTGGATCGACTGGGTCGAATAGACCATGGTGTCGAGCGGACGCGCGCGCTTGCGGCCCATGGCGTGGAACGAGCCATAGAAGGGGTGGAAGGCCGCGTGCGGCAGCCAGGCTTCGTCGAAGTGCAGGTTCTCGACATAGCCGTCGAGCATGCCCTTGATGGTCTCGGTGTTGTAGAGCACGCCGTCGTAGGTCGACTGGGTCAGCGTCAGGATGCGCGGCTTGACCGCCTCGGCGTCCACGCCCTTGAGCAGCGGGTTGGCGCGGATCTTGGCCTTGATCGCCTCGGGCTCGAACTCGCTTTGCTGGATCGGGCCGATGATGCCCCAGTGGTTGCGCGTCGGCTTCAGGAACACGGGGATGGCCCCGGTCATGATGATCGCGTGCAGGTTGGACTTGTGGCAGTTGCGGTCCACCACCACGATGTCGCCCGGCGCCACCGTGTGGTGCCAGACCATCTTGTTCGAGGTCGAAGTGCCGTTGGTGACAAAGAAGCAGTGGTCGGCGTTGAAGATGCGCGCCGCATTGCGCTCGCTCTCGCCAATCGCGCCGTTGTGGTCGAGCAGCTGGCCGAGTTCCTCGACCGCGTTGCAGACGTCGGCGCGCAACATGTTCTCGCCAAAGAACTGGTGGAACATCTGGCCCACCGGCGACTTCAGGAACGCCACGCCACCCGAGTGACCCGGGCAGTGCCAGGAGTAGGAACCGTCCTCGGCGTAATCGAGCAGCGCCTTGAAGAACGGCGGCTGGATGCCCTCGAGGTAGGACTTGGCCTCGCGGATGATGTGCTTGGACATGAACTCCGGCGTGTCCTCGTGCATGTGGATGAAGCCATGCAGTTCGCGCAGGATGTCGTTGGGCAGGTGACGGCTGGTCTTGGTCTCGCCGTAGATGTAGATCGGCACGTCAAGGTTCTTGCGCCGCACTTCCTGGATGAAGGCGCGCAGGTTGAGCACTGCCGGGTCGAGGTCGGGGCCGGGCGTGAACTCCTCGTCGTCGATCGACAGGATGAAGGCGCTGGCGCGGCTTTGCTGCTGGGCGAACTGGCTCAGGTCACCGTAGCTGGTCACGCCAAGCACCTCGAAGCCCTCGACCTCGATCGCCTGCGCCAGGGAACGGATGCTCAAGCCGGAGGCGTTCTCCGAACGGTAGTCTTCGTCAATAATGACAATGGGAAAGCGAAATTTCATGGGGCGTATAGAACGGATGGGCGCCAAATGGATAAGTGCACCGGTATCCGGTGGCACAGCTTGCCCGCGACGAGGCCCCGCCCCATCGCGTGATGGCGCCAAGTGTAAGGAAATTAGATGACAACCGATCAGTGCACGAGCCGTTTCTTCTCAAATTCAGCCGCGCCAGGCAGGTCGATTGGCCTGTGTCAGGACCCAATCGAAGTTCCGGCATGAGCGACTCGACCGTCTGGTGGCTGCTGACCGCCGCCGCCGTGGCACTGGAGCTGCTGAACGGCTCCTTCTACCTGCTGATGCTCGGCATCGGACTGGCAGCCGCTGCGCTGGCCGCGCACCTGGGCGCCGGACTGGCGCTGCAGCTGACGGTCGCTGCGCTGGTCGGCGGCGGCGCGGTGCTGTTCTGGAGCCAGCGGATGCGCCAGCGCTCGGGCCCGACCGACAGCGCCGCCAACGCCGACCTCAACCTCGACATCGGCCAGCTGGTGCAGGTCGAGCACTGGAACGCCGACGGCAGCGCCAGCGTCAGGCACCGCGGCGCCGAATGGACGGCCGAACTCGACGACGCCGCTGCGGCTGCAAATGCCATCAACGCCGCCCAGCCGGCCCCCGGCCGCTACCGCATCGTGGCCGTGCGCGGCAGCCACCTGATCCTGCAAGCCCATTCCCACTAGAAAGCCCGCCATGGAAATCGCCTTTGCCCTGTTCGTCCTCGCCGTCATCTTCACGATCAAGTCGATCAAGATCGTTCCGCAGCAGAATGCCTGGGTCAAGGAGCGCCTGGGCAAGTACGCCGGCACGCTGGCACCAGGTCTGAACTTCGTGCTGCCCTTCATCGACGAGGTGACCTACAAGCACAGCCTGAAGGAAATCCCGCTCGACGTGCCGAGCCAGGTCTGCATCACGCGCGACAACACCCAGCTGCAGGTCGACGGCATCCTGTATTTCCAGGTCACCGACCCGATGCGCGCGAGCTACGGCAGTTCCAACTACGTGACCGCCATCACCCAGCTGGCCCAGACCACGCTGCGCAGCGTGATCGGCAAGCTCGAACTCGACAAGACCTTCGAGGAGCGCGCGATCATCAATGCCCAGGTGGTGTCCGCGATCGACGAGGCAGCACTCAACTGGGGCGTCAAAGTGCTGCGCTACGAGATCAAGGACCTGACACCGCCAGCCGAGATCCTGCACGCGATGCAGGCCCAGATCACCGCCGAGCGCGAGAAACGCGCGCTGATTGCCGCGTCGGAAGGCCGCCAGCAGGAGCAGATCAACATCGCCACCGGCGAGCGCCAGGCCTCGATCGCGCGCTCGGAAGGCGACAAGCAGGCCGCCATCAACAAGGCCGAGGGCGAGGCAGCGGCGATCCTGATGGTGGCAAATGCCTCGGCCCAGGCGCTCGAGCGCATCGCGGCCGCGCTGCAGGCGCCAGGCGGCGAGCAGGCGGTGCAGCTCAAGGTGGCCGAGCAGGCCGTGGCGGCCTACAGCCGGGTCGCGGCTGACGCCACCACCACGCTGGTGGTGCCGGGCAACATGAACGAGGTCGCCGGCCTGGTGGCATCGGCCATGCAGCTGATCAAGTCGAGCAAAGGTTGAAAAAATTTGATCGGCCTTGAAAAGAGCCGGAATTTCTGTCTACAATACGAGTCTTCACGGAGAGGTGGATGAGCGGTTTAAGTCGCACGCCTGGAAAGCGTGTGTGGGTTTATCCCCACCGCGGGTTCGAATCCCGCCCTCTCCGCCATGAACAGCAAACGGTAAGCCAACTTACCGCACAAAACCCCACTAAAACTGATGAAAATCAGGCCCTTAGTGGGGTTTTTTGTTGCCCAAAGCCCAACGAACCCCACATGATCACACCGTTCACCACGGGCAGTCTGTAGGTAGGGATGTAGGTACCGCCACAGCTGCCGCCAAGCGATACCTACACCGGACCCGCCACCATGGCCACCAACACCCTGACCGACTCCCAGTGCCGCGGCTTCAAGCCCGGCGACAAGGGCTACAAGAAGTTCGACGGCGAAGGCCTGTACCTCTGGATCACGCCAGGAGGCTCCAAGCTCTGGCGCCAGGCCTACCGCTGGGAGGGCAAGGAGCAGACCATTTCCTGGGGCCCCTACCCGCAGGTCAGCCTGGCCGAGGCCCGCGCCAAGCGCGACCAGGCCAAGCGGCAGCTGCGCGACGGCATCAACCCGATGGCTGCGGCCGCGGCACCCAAGCCGGCGGCGCTCACCTTCTCGAAATGCGCCGAGCTGTACTGGGCCGGCCGCAAGGACTGCACGCCCAAGTACATCGACAACGCCACCCGGGCGCTCGATACCTACCTGGTGCCCGCGCTGGGCCAGCGACCGATCGACGGCATCACCCGCAACGACCTGCTGGCCGAGCTGCGCCAGGTGGACGACGCCGGCAAGCACGTCTACGTGCGCAAGATCCGCCTGTGGGCCGACGCGGTCTTCGAGTGGGCCCGCGCCAACGGCCACTGCGATCACAACCCGGCCGCCGAGATCGACCCGAAGAAGGCCTTCGCTGTGGCCAAGGTCGAGCACTTTGCCGCGCTCGAGCCCAACGAGATGCCTCAGCTGTTCGAGCGGCTGTCCTTCGAGAGCCCACAGCAGCAGAGCGTGCTGGCCCTGCGTATGCTGGCCTACACCTGGGTGCGCACCACCGAGCTGCGCCAGATGCGCTGGCACGAGATCGAGGGCGACACCTGGCGCATCCCGGCCGGCAAGATGAAGCGGTCGCGCGACCATGTGATCCCGCTGAGCCGCCAGGCGCTCGAGCTGATCGAGGTCATGCGTCAGCGCGCGCGCGGCAGCGACTACGTGTTCCGAGGCGAGAGCCGCAACGACACGCCGATCTCGGAGAACGCCATCCTCTACCTGCTGTACCGCATCGGCTTTAAGGGCCGTATGACTGGGCACGGCTTCCGATCGGTCGCGTCGACCTGGGCCAACGAGGCCGGCTACGAGCCCGACCACATCGAGCTCCAGCTCGCGCACAGCGAGGAGAACAAGACCCGCAGCGCCTACAACCGGGCCCGCTACCTCAAGCAGCGGCGCCAGATGCTGCAGGACTGGGCCGACTGGCTGGACGCCTGCGCCAAGCCGGCCGAGTGAGTGCGCTTAGCCAGCCCGCCTGGAAACGAATACTCCCCCCAGTGTTTACGGACGCAAACCCCCGCAAACTTGCACGTTTTTTAGGCAAAACGGCCAAAAACACGCCGCCGCCAAAATCCCAGGGAGGGGTCGGGAAAAACCTAACCGGCATTACTGATACTTAAAAACACCGAAAAATCCATGCAAAACAAGCACTTACAGAATAAGTAAAGTCTAACAATTTCCTAACCAAAACCTAACCAAGTTAGAAAAGGAAAGTCTAACAATGGGTCATGAGTCACCCTATAAAAATCAAGAACTTACGGCTTGGTTAGGTTTCTGGTTAGGCGTTGTAAGGCCTCTTTCTAACCAAGATTTACAGTGTTGGATCAATGGCTTACGGGCGTTTTTCGGGCTTTTTTTTCTTGGTTAGGTTTTTCCCGACCCCTCCCCGGAAAAGTTGGGGAAAACCACCCGAAAGCGGTCGGAACAGGGGTGGGGGTATGTCTGGCCGGTCATGGTCACCAGGAAGGCCAGCCTGCAGGCCGACAAATCCCGTCGAATCCCGACGCCGCCAGGGCCCCGGAAAGCCCCCTCCCCCGCAGGGAAGCCGGGGGTCCGACCGGGCCGACACTCGAGGCCGATTTAGCGCGGGGGCGCGGCGGGGTCTCGACTGCGCGCTGGCCCTCCCAGGTCGGCACCGGACGCACCGCACGTGGCATCTGGGCACGACCAGGGCGTACCCGGTGCCTCGACCGGCTCGATAGGGACTTGAGGCATGAAGTCCGTGGCCTTCTGACAATGCATCATGGTGTTACACTGCATTACACATTGCAAATAAACAACTGATCGAGGTCAGTCGGACTGCCGTGAACCGCCTGTAGGCGGTTTTTTCACGCCTGTCATCCAAGGAGGAAGACACACCGATGCACAACCAAGGGAAAAGAAGATGAAGCGGATGACGACTGTGCTGTTGGCAGCCTTCGTACTCGGGGTCACGTCACCAGTGGTCTTGGCCAAGGGCGGCAAGAGGGGTGGAAGCGGCAAGCGCAGCCACACCAGCCACGCCTCATCCGGGAGCTACAGCAGCGGCTCCCAGGCCAGCGACGGCACCTGTTACACCGGACCGCGCGGCGGCCGCTACACGATCACCCCAAGCGGGCGCAAGAAGTACGGGTGCTGAAGTGCACCACGGCTAAGTCCGGCCCCGGGCCGGCTACTGCCCTGGGCGGCTCATCTGCAGTTGTGGGCATTGGCCATCGGCTGCGTCGCGTCGCAGCTCACCGCGCGCAGCAAAGCGATGCGGATAGTGGGAAAAGCTGGTACGCCTGAAGCCTGAGCACCCATCCACCGTATTACCTCCAGAATTTTTTGACACAGAACAGAGAAAAGCATGACAGCTCCGATAGAGGCGGTATTGAGTCAAGCGCAGCGCGACAGCATGCAGATGGAAAGCTTCATCTTCCACATCATCGAACCCGATGAGGCTGAGCAGCAGCAGGTTCTATTCCTGGATGAAGTGCAACTGCAAAATAGGCAGAAGGAGTTCTTCTTGGCTCGGTTGCGTGAAGTACTGGCAGGCACCCAGTACGTGTTCAAGCCGGATTCTGTGCATCTCAAAGAAAAATGCGAGCAACTGGTGGCCGCACCAGAGGACTTCAACCAGTTGTCACGTCAAATTACCAGCGACTTTGCCGATCGCCATGGAATTCAGATGTCCGGCGGTGTTTTTGTTGTCTCGACCGTGCGTTATCTCGCTGCTGCAAATGAGTGGAAAAAGCTGGTTCTCTTGGTCAAGATGGACAAGAGCGCATCGTTTTCCTACTCTCGCACCGAGGTGAATGGACGATGGGTCGCCGTTGTGAATGAAAACCCAAACTCTTTGAGTGAAAGTAAGGCTGCAATTCAAAAGAGCGCCGTGATAGATGCCCAGGGACACTTTGCCTGGGACGTTTTGGCATATGACCGTGTCAAGGCGCCGCGCCTGGGTGATTACTACAAAGCGTTTCTTGGGGTGGAGGAGCGGCAACAGGACTCTGTGCTGACACGCAACGCGCACAGCACCGTAAGGAAGTGGGCGAAGCAGTTGTCGGCCGAGTTGATTCCGCCTGACGAGGATGCCCACACCTACACTGGGCGAGCCCTCAACTACCTGCGCGATCACACGTCCTTTGATACTGCAGCCTTCATTGATGCCGTCGTCCGCGATGAGAACGTCGAGCGGAAGCAGGCGCTACAGTCGCAGTTGCAGGATGCGCTGGTAGCTGCAGGCGTCGCTGGGCAAACATTCTCACCCCAACCCAACTCGCTACCGAGCAGGGAACGAAAGCAGAAGTATCAAACGGCGGAAGGTGTCACAATCACGTTCGAGGGTGACAAGGATGTGGCAGGTCTGCGCATTGAGCACCTTGCGAACGGTGGAAGCCGCATCATCATCCAGACCAGCAAACTAGACCTTCAGTAGCTCCGGCCATGTCGAACCTCCTCGCCTTGCTTGACCAAGTGCAGTCGCTTTGCGCGACGGCCAGTCATACCCTGGAAGAGAGCTTCCGCTTTCGGGTCGAAGGCGACAGCCTGAACGCGGAACAGGTCAAGGCGATAGAGTCTATCTTCACGTCGTGCGCGGAGCTGAAAGTCAGTGCTCCGACCTTGATGCTCGACGGCGATTCAGCCGACGTCTCGGAGTTGACTTTCAATCAAGGGGAGAACTGGCGTCTGATCATCAGCAAGACTGGCTTGGCCAGTCAGCTCAAGATGCGTCCTGACGAGCAGACCTGCTTGTTTTTTTCGGTCGAAGGGTTCGATGTATGGTCTCAGCAGCTCACGCCCTTTCATCCTCAATCGGAACTCGATCCTGATTTCAGTCGCCCACTGACAGTGCGGGTTCACGGTCTCCGCCAGGGCTTTGGTGGCCCATCCCTGTGGGTTCTTCCGGTAGACACCCCAGACCCCCTGTTGCCTCCCGTATCAAGCCTGCCGGATGACGAGGCTGTCCACAAGCTCGTTCATCTGATCAGTCCGGACCAGACATTGCGGGTCAGCCCACGTAGCTGGGCATTGAACTGGGGCGACTTGAACAGCACCCATGCGCGCGAATGGCTGCGACTCAGCTGCCTGGTACTGGGCGCGTGCCTCGTGAGCGAGCTCAAAAGCTCCAATGCTGCGCTCTGGGTAACGATCCGTGGCGCCAAGAGCCATACCGTGGGGCTGTGGAAGAGCCATGCCGATTTGCAATGGAAGACCCTGCAAGACTCCTTGATGGTTGCCGTGGAGTGGATCTACGCCGAGCGATCGGAAACACGGCTGAAACTGTTGATGGATCGGCTTTCGATCGACATCGACCCTGCCGAGTGCTGGCTGTCCAGCCTGCATCGACACCTGCGGTCCGCACTTAAGCAGTCCCAGGACAGCTATGCCTTTGTCATCCTTGACCGCAAGGACGCCTATTTCAAGGAAATGCGCGAGGTGATGAAGGACATGAAGTCGCAGGCGGACCTGTACGCCGCTAAGGTTCGGGAGCTCGTAAGCTCACTGACTCGTGACATCCTCGGCGTACTGGTATTTGCAGGCTTCTCGTTCATCGGCAAATTCGATCAGCGAAATTTGCGGGAGCTGCTGGGCAGTGGCGAGCTGTCACTGCTGCTGAAATTTCTGGCCGGTTACTTGTTTTTGTCTTGTGTTCTCCAGTTGGCAGCGCATTGGCGTGATGCCGCTCTTGCATTCGACGAAAGCAATCGATGGCTGGGCATATTGCGTAACTACACATCGCGGTCAGACAGCGACGCGAAGTTCATTGAGCCACTGAGGAAGAGGCGGGATACGTTGTGTGTTGCGATGACAGTGAGTGCTTGCCTGTACTGTCTTCTTGTCCTGGTCGTCTGGAATCTTCCCTTCATCGTTCAGCTCCTACTTGCTCAATGAATCGCGACTGGGTTCTTCTGATCGGACCTGTCTTCAAAAACTGAACAGGTTTCGCTGATCTGACGGGTGGCCCTCGGCAAAGTTTCTGCTACAGACAAGCCAGCCAACCCCGACTCCGTTCCGCAACAGCCCAGACTCCGGGTACTAGCCCCACCAGCCGCCCCCGAGGCGGCTTTTTTACGTTTTCACGATACCGCTGGTCTCACCAGCTATTTTTGATGATCCGCGAGCGCCATCAAAAATGATATTTTTTTACAGGTTTCACTCACGCTCACCTGCACAAATTTAATTGTGTCAGCAATTGATTTACTCTTGCATTACGCCAAAGAATGCGCCTTTATGGAGTTTTTTAATATCACACAATCAACCAACTTTATTTCACTTAAATTTGAATTACTCTTCTTCTTGGATTTAATCTCTACAATTGTATAAAATCCAACATCATCAATGAATTGCTCTTTTGCAATATCGTAAACATCCACAACCAACTCTGGATGTTTATCCAACAATCCAAACAGCAATACAGTTGACTTTGGCGGTTGCGTCTTGCCGTTTTCGTACTCGGAAAACGCTGTAACGCCGCCACCGAATATGCGGCCCGCGTCAGCTTGACGCAGATGGAGTTTCTTGCGACTGGCTCGCAAGGCGGCGCCGCGCTGCTTGTTCAACTCGATGCGAAGTGCCTCGACGGCCGCGCTAAAGCGCTGGCCCTCGCCTGGGTCGAACTCGCACTCTCTGCAGGTCGGGCAATGCCAGCCCGAGACGGCCGGCACCGTCGACTCCAGTTTGCCGACCCTGGCGACGAGGTCTTGCTTGCCGTGGACCAGCAGGGTGCCGTCGTCGCACTGCAAACAGAATTTCTGTTCTGACATTTCACTTCTCCTTGAACTGGATGACGACCGTTCCATCGCGCAGGGTGAGCTTGATGTACGCCGTCTTTCCGTTGTGGCATGGCGCGTGGTACACGTCTTGCCAGACTCGGTGGTCTGCATTGGTGGTCATGCTCTTGTAAAACATGGACCGATTCAGGCTCAGTACGACCTGTACGGCCTCACCAGGCGACAGATCCATTTCTGCAAAGCCAAGCTGGGCCGTACGAGTAAACGCTGAGATGCCTTGAGCGGCCACGCAGGCCATGATGTCGTTCAGCGCGTAGTGAGGCTTGCTCTTTTCTGTCATAGCTAGCCCTTATTGTTCTAGTTTTTGCAGGTTGCCAGGTTAAATCATGTGGATTCCACAACATTTTACCGCACAAGTCTAGCATTGTGTGACTCCGTGTTACACTGTGTACGCACCCTAAAGGGTGCACGGGGCGTCGCGGCTCCGGTTTCAGAAGGCGCAGCAGCCGCGCCCATCGTCATGGTTGCGGCTTCGTTTTTTCCCCAGTGCTGCGCGCACGGGCTCCGTTTATGGCGGGCCGTGCGGGGACACCCGAAAGGGTGTGCCGGTTCCTTCTGCCGGTCCGCGAACCCCGCACGTGCCTGCCACCCTTTCGTCGCGGAGGGGGTGACAGGTCTGTTAATCTGTTCAGAAGGAGCCATTCATGGCTGACACCCTCTCCGCCAAAACATAACCCCAAGTAGTTGATCTACTTGGGGTTTTTTGTCGTCCAAGATTCCTACTCACCTTTCAACCCACCTTAAAAACGGTGGTCGGACGTGCAGTCAGTCAGCCGGCAGCCAGTCAGCGTTTGTTCGCTGCATCGTGTCCTCGTCCCTCAGAGCTGGCGGTGCGTCCTGGTCCAGATGGACCTGGAATGCCTCCCAGCCCTGGTGGATGCGGACCATCAGGGCATCGTCACGCTGGATCTCGAGCAAGATGGACCTTGAAGATCCGGTGATGCAGTATGTAGTCGTGTAGCTCACCCCTGCACAGTCCGGCCGGCCACGATGAACTGGCCTCCGGCGACATGGTGCAGCGTGCGCAGGTCGTCGGGGGCCTCGTCGAAATGCCAGCGGCCCTGGCGAAACACCCGCTCGTCGGCCCAGGCCGCTTCCACCTGGCCGATGAACAGGTCATAGGTCTGCTGGTTATGCGGCTCGGGCAGCAGCCGGCAGACCAGCCAGCCCACGCAGCCCTGCACCAGCGGCAGCTCATGCCCGGGGGCGTTGAAGATCGGCACCCCGAGCCGTGTCAGCTTGCCAGGCATCTCCCTGGCGCTGTGGGTGCCGACCGCCACGGTCAGCTTGGCCTGGGCCACGCAGGGCAGCTGCAGCGCAAAGCGGCCACAGGCCTCGATCAGCTCGCGGGTACGGGTGGCCTTGTCCAGCACCACCGTCACCTTGGGCGCGTCGCCGTAGTCGAGCACGCCGGACCAAGCGGCGGCCATCACGTTGTCCACTCCGTCGTAACGGGCCGACACCAGCACCGTGGGGCCGTGGTTCATCAGGCGGTAGCACTTGTCCAGCGGGACGGGCGTGAAGTGTTCGGGCATGGTGGAAAGCGATGACATGGGCAAGACTTTAGCGCGGGTCACGCAGTGTCAGCGAGGAAAGAGTCCATGACCCGCGCACCGCTAGACGCTGGGCTGGGCCTGGAGCCGTTGGACTTGCTTGCGAACGCCCTCGATGATGGCCTCAGCCACGTCCTGAGGAAAGTCAACGGGCATCAGCCAGGTGACGGCGGCTATGGCCAGCTCCACCCTGTCGAGCAGTTCGCTGATGATGTCTTCGGCGTTCTCGCCCCAGCCGCACTTCGCAGCCGTGGCGTTGAAGTGGCGCCGCATGATGGTGGCCAGCGCATAGTGCCGGTTCTTGCTGCTGACCGCCATCGCGAGTTTTGCGTTGCGCCATGGGAGCTGGTTCTTTCCATTGCCGATGATGGGCCAAGCGGAAAGCACGTCGTACAAAGGGGTCAGCGAATAGGCACCGCCGGTGTGCAGGCGGATACTGAAGTTCTTCGCGTGTCCGTCCGTGGCAGCCAGCAGCCAGAAGGCGATATGGCTGGCCAGCAGCGTGCGCAGGTCGGCACGTGCGTTTTGGGAGCCGCTGAGCACCTGGGCAAGGCGCTCAACGCCGGGTCCGCCGTCGGCTTCGTATTTTTGGGCAGGGCCCACGCCCAGCGCCTGGCAGAAGTCTTCCTGAGGCAGGCGAAGAATCCTGGTGCCCGAGGAGTGCCTCCTGCGGTCGAAGCGCTCGACCACCAGCACCGGCGTGTGGTCGGCAAAGGTCACGATGTCAACTTTCGCCACTTCGAAGCCCAGCGCTTCCATGAACTTCAGGCACAGCCACTCGTTCCAGACAGAAGTGCGCATGTCCGCCTGCATGTTGCCTACCAGGCCCAAGGGCAGCTTGATGATGTGCGTGGTGGGTGTGGCGCCCAGCGGTCGCAGCCACTTGTCGCCGTGGCGCAGCAAGGCGGTCTTTTCCTGGGCACCTGCAATCGAGATGCGGAAATCCCGGTCCTGGTCCTGATGGGCGAACAGGCCACTCGAAACGGTAGAACGCAGCAAGGCCGCCACGGCTTCATCGTTCAGGACTTCACCTTCAATGCGGTCGAAGCCGGTCGGTTGTTCATCGACGGGAAGGAGCTGCACAGCACCGACGCAATCGCGACCGATGGCAGCCAGCAGGTCGAAAGTATCTTCCGAGCCCGAGGCATAGCGTTGCGCCAGGCGCCTGCGGATGGCCCCGCTGTCAGGCAGCAAGTTGGCAAAGAAGTGTTCGACACGGTCACCCCGAAGGGGCTCGTTACCCACCAGGGGAAGCGGCAGGGACAAGGAGAGCGGCCGGGCAGAGGGCGAGGCCAGCCAGCTATCTTCGTAGCGCAGTTCCATGGGGCGTCGAGTGGCCGGTGTCCAGTGCCCCACCAGCTCGCCATTGGTCCAGACGGCCAGCGGCTGGGAACTGGAGCGACGGACCATGGCTTACCACTCCCCCGTCTGGGCGTCAGGTGTCTGTGGCGCCTGCTCGCGCGGCTGCACTGTCAGCTGCAGGCCCAACTGGGCACACAGGGCCAGGAGCTGGTCAACGCTCAAGGTCCCAGGTGCGCGCTCGAGCTCAGACACGCGCCGCTGGCTCAGCCCGAGGCGCTCGCCGAGCTGGGCCTGCGTTAGCCTGAGGCTTTTGCGCGCACCTTGCAGGATGACGCCCAACTGAGAGGCCATGACGAGAGGCTGGGTTCGATGGAGCATGATTTACCGCTTATTTCAGTAAATGCAATTTAGCGGAATTTATTCTAAAAGTCAAATAGCGGAATATCCAGTAATATGCCCTAGGATGGTAGCGCACCCACGTCATCAGGTGCTTGTCGCGCATCCATCTGGCCTGGTTGCTCAAAACACGCGCGACGCTGGGGCGGCAGCCGCAAGTGGGGCATCATCTGGCACACCCAGGGCGCAGGCAAGTCGATTGCGATGCTGGGTGCCGCCTCAGTGCTGCTCGTGGATCCGGATGCACGCATGCCGGTCACCCTGTAGCATCCTGTCCGGGGGAGATTTTGTATGCTCATCACGGTGGACATCGATGACGAGCTGTATGAGCGGGCACTGGAACTGACCGGCCAGGACATTGCCCCGGAACGGGAGACCTGCTTCGGGAGGCCTTGCAGACATTCGTGCAAGTGCAAGCCGCCAAGCGCCTGGCTGCACTCGGCGGAACGATGCCTGAAATGGACACAACCTCCTACGAACAGGACGTCAACGCTTGGGCCTGTGAGCAAGCACGCCGGATACGTACAGGCCGTTTCGACCAGCTGGATATCGGGCATCTTGCCGACGAGATCGAGGACGTGGGCAAAGGCGAGCTTCGTGAGCTGGCCAGATGCACGGCGGTACTACTCGAGCATCTCCTGAAGTGGGCGTACCTGCCTGCTCGCAGGAGCGCTGGCTGGAAAAAGATCATCCAGGCTCAGTGCAAAGAAATCCGCTACTTGCTCGGGGAGTCGCCCAGCCTGGCGCCCAAGATGCAGGAGCCGCTGTGGCTTGACATGGTCTGGACTCGCGCGGTGGCAAACGTAGTCACGGAAACCGGCCTGGACTGCTTTCCCGAAGACTGCCCTTGGGACCTCCAAGGCGAAGTGCTGTGTGGCACATGGCTGCCTGCTGAGTAGAGGTCTGCGCGCTCTGGAGACGCCCCACTTTGAATGTGGGCACCTGCTCAGACGCAAGCGGTAGCCCGGCAGGGCCTTGACCGCCGCCAGCATGGTGCGGAGGTCTGCAGCCAAAGCCAGTCGCATAAGATACAGGCCCGATGACTCTGTTCACCCCTCCTCTCATGGCCAAGGCGGTCAAGACCGTCGATAGCATGGACATGTCCGAGCGGATCAGGCTCGCCGACGAGATCCATGTCCAGCAGCCCCAGTTGCTGGCCTCCGTAGTGGTCCTGCACCGGATGGGCAGCAGTTACCCGCAGATCGAGGTCGCGCTGCACATCCTGCTGGTAAGCTACCAGGCGATGAAGCTCTCCGGGCATGCGTGGCCGATGATCTCCGAGGCAACCCAGGATGCCTGCCTGCGCCGGCTGACCGGCCAGATCATGCTCTCCGAAGGCTTGCCGGAGGCATTGCAGCAGCAGTCGGTGCATCTCTACATCGATGAGCATCCCGAGCCGGTCCTGCTCGCCTTTGCCCACGAGCATCTGCGCCAGAATGACCTGCTGGCCGTCAGGACCGATGCCGAGAAGTTCCTGATGCTGGCTGTGCTCAATCTGGTCGAGTGCATTGCCAGTGTTCGCGACCAGGCCAGGCCTTTGTCAGGCGCCCAAGCCTGAGACTCGGGTGCCCCCCAGTCCCATCGGCGTGTCGGCATCCCGCGCCTGACTCGACCTGGCCAACCAACGGATTCAGGTTGGACCTGTTCCCATCACCCCTACCCGATACCCCATCGCCCGATAGCCACGCTGGCGCTTGTCCCACATCCGCAGCAGCGCCGGATGGCCGGTATCGACGAAGTCGATGATCCGCACATCGGTCTTGCAGGCCTGCTCCCGGTGCAGGCGCCCGGCGTACTGCTGAAGCGTGCCTTTCCACGACACTGGCATCGCCAGCACCAGCGTGTCGAGTGGCGGATGGTCAAAGCCCTCGCCGACCAGCCTGCCTGTCGACAGTAGGATGCGAGGCGCATCGGGCGGCAGCGCGTCCAGGCTGGCCACCAGCGCGGATCGCTGCTTCCTGGACATTCGACCGTGCAGGACGAACAGGAGCGTAGCCAGACCGTCAAGTGCCGCCTGGATGGCATCGAGATGATCGGTGCGCTCGGTCAGGACGAGCACCTTTCGCCCCTGCTCGAACGCGTCACGCACCTCGGCCGCGATGGCCTGGGTCCGGTCCTGGTCCGTCGCGAGATGCCGGAACAGGTCCTGGATACCAGCGTCTGCGGGAACCTCTATGCGGGTGAACCGCGGACGGGGGACCACTTCCAGATCGTGGGGAGCGCCTGCCGGCTTTGCCGCCGTGTACCGGATCGGGCCGCACTGCATGAAGATGATGGGCTGCTGCCCATCACGACGCACGGGCGTGGCCGTCAGGCCGTGTACGTATTTCGCTTTCGTGCGTTTCAGGATGGCGTCGAAGGAGGCAGCCCCGACATGGTGGCACTCGTCCACGATCACCTGGCCATAGCGCTCGACCAGCGGATTGACCTCGCCCTGCCGAGAGACGGACTGCATCACGGCGATGTCGATCTTGCCGGTCGGTCTGGACTTGCCGCCACCGATGGTACCGACCACGCCCTTGCCGACGCCCAGGAAAGCCTGTAGGCGCTCCTGCCACTGTTTCAGCAACTCCGTGCGGTGCACGAGCACCAGGGTGATCACGCCCCGGCGCGCGATCATCGCGGCGGCGGTGACCGTCTTGCCAAAGGCCGTCGGCGCGCACAGCACCCCGGTGTCGTGATGCAGCATGGCCGAGACGGCAGCCTCCTGGTCGAGGCGCAAGGTGCCTGCAATGCTCACGTCGATGGGCTCGCCACCGAAGCGCTCGTCACGCAGGTCGCAGGCGATACCGTTGTCCCGTAGCAGTTCCAGCGCCGAATCGAGGCAGCCGCGTGGCAAGGCGATGTGCTGCGGGTAGTTCTCGGCGTTGCCGATGACGCGCGGCTTGTCCCAGACCGACATCCGCATCGCCTGGGCCTTGTAGAACTCCGGATTCTGGAAGGCAGCCAGTCGGATCAGCCGGTTGGCCAGTGACTGCGGCAGCTGGGCCTTCTCGAAGTAGACCAGATTGGCCAGCGTCACGGTCAGCGACTGGGGCATCGGCCCGGCCAGCTTCCTGGAGGTGGTACTTTCCCGCTTCCAGGGCGTGGCCAGGTCTTCATCGTCGATGAAGGTGACGTCCAGCGGATGGATACCGCCCGTGGCCCGCAGGATGGTCGGCTCGATGTCGTGCGCGGCCATGGTCTGCATGGATGCCAGGAAGGCCCACTGATCCGGATACGGGCGCAGCTCGGCATCAACGAAGACGCTGCAACCGTTTTCGCGCGGCCTCTTCTGCAGCGGCAAGGCGATCAGGTTGCCGAAGCCGCCCTTGGGCATCGTGTCCTGGTTCGGGAACAGTCGGTCGTAGGATTCCAGCTTGAGTTGCCGGGTGCGCGAGCAGGTATGGCTGATGATGGCGGTACCCAGGCGGCGGGCCTCGCGGGCGGGAATCTGGCTGGCGAAGAACACCCAGGCATGCGCGCCTTGGCCGGAGCGAGAGATCTCCAGCGCGGCCGGCACGCCCAGTTCTGCGCAGGACTGCATGAAGGCCCGGGCATCCTCACGCCAATCGGCCTCGTCGAAGTCGACGGCCAGGAAGCAGCAGCTTTCGTCTTCCAGCAGCGGATACACCCCGACGGTGTGCTGGCCGGCCAGATGGTCGTAGATCACCGTATCGGAGAGCGGAATCAGCAGGCGGTTTGCGCAGTCACCGCACTTGACGCGAGGCTTCTCGCACACCCCGGCGAGCCATTCGTTGGCACAGGCCGGGGCGTAGCCCGACTTGCCTGAGGCCTTGCTCTCCCAGCGGACCGGATAGACATCGGTGCGCCCGCGGAACAGCCGGCGGAACAGAGCCACCTTCTCGGCGGTCGTCAGCCGCGATGACTCCGGCTCTCGCACCACGACAGGGGACGGCTGCGGCAGCCGCCAGTCGATGCCGTGGGCGTCCAGCAGTGCTGTCAGGCGGGCGTTCTCAGCCTGCAGGGCGGCAATGACTAACTGGTTCTGCCGGGTCGCTTCATGGTGACTGCACATGTCACCATCCTAGCAAGCCCGGACTGCCCGTTTCTTGAGCACCACATGAAAAATCAATGACAACAATGGCTTGCCCTTGGGCCAGAGGGCTTGTCCACAGCTTTGGGCACGGATGATGGGGATTACCCTGGATGACGGCAGCGCCGTTCACCCCGACGAGTGCTGATCGCAACGACTGCGGCACACTGAACTCTACCCCTACTCTACCCCTACACGGACTCTGGCAGCGGTTTCAAATCGATGCGGCTGCAGCACGAGGGGGCAGGGCCAGCCCTTGCCCGTTTCAGTTTTGAGTCTGCCCTTCGCCCCGAATCATAATGAGAGGCATTTTGAAGCCGCCGAGCGGACGCACCGCATGCGGAACACCGGCGGGCATGAGCAGGGAATCGCCTTCGCCAACGGTATGGACGACGCCGCCGATCGGGATCTCGGCGCGGCCTTCGACGCCGATGACCAGGGCATCGAACGGCGCTGTATGCTCGCTCAGTCCCTCGTTGCCGTCAAAGGCAAACAAGGTCACATTGCCAGCGGGATTCTTGACCAGCATGCGGCTGACGACGGCCTGCTCCTGGTACTGAAGCATCGCCTTGAGCTTGTGCACTTCGGTCTTGGTGTTTCCGTTGCTCATGTCAGTTTCCTGGGCAAGAAGGGTGGAGAAAGGCTCGGGCCGCCATCGTCAGTTGGACAGCAGGCTGATGTTTTCAAGCGCACTGCCTGGTTTCGATGCGGCTGAGGTCGATGTCGGCCAGCAGCCAGACTCCACCGTCCTGATAGGCCGCATCGTTCACCAGGCGTTCAAGCGGGGTGGGCGAAGGCACCGTTTCACACTCACCGTGGAAATGGGCCTCGACAGCTTCCTGAATGGCAGCAGGCAAGTCAGACCATTCATCTGCCGCCGAGAAGCAGCCGGGAAAGTCTGGAAAATTCACGCCGCGGGCTTCGCGCTCATTGCCCACATGCACATAGACGGGGTACAGCATCGCGAATCCTGGAAACAGCCTGCTTGCCATAGGATACTGCGCAAGGTAGGCAAGGGTAGATATTTCATGTGGCGCCGTATTACTGGTGCGTGCACACGAACTTGATATACAGAGCCTGGAGTCTGTACCACTGGCCCAAAGGAGAAGTTGGATCGGGTGAGCCATTTCTTTTCAGGAGACCTTCTTCGCCATCTCTTTGATGACGGTATGCAAAATGGCTCTGAGGCAACGGGACTCCCCCGCCATGGTTGCTGACAGATTGGGACGCGCGTTGGCGATCTGAGCGTTTTCAGCTTCGACCTCGGCATAAAGCGCCTCTGCCTCCTGAACAATGCGGCTGCGCAACCTTTCCAGCAACCGCTCAGCAGTACCTTTGGCCAGATTCAATGCCGCGCCGGCCTCCAGGATCAGGTCTCGGTTGATGTCCGAGAAATGATGCACACCCAAAATTGGCCAGGCGAATTGGGTCAGTGAAGGCCAGCTCTTTTTGTCAAAGGCTGGCGTGTCATACGTGGCGACGCTGAGCAAGTCATAGAACGGCGCCAGTTGGACTCCCTCATGAGAAACCAGGAAGCTCAAGTTTTTCAGGTGGGCGTCGCTGTTTCCCACGAGCACGTTGAACACCATCCATCCAAAGAGCCGGGACCGAGCTACAGCCGGACTGCGACAGGCATTGGCCAGCGCCGCCAGACTCTCCATGCTGCCTTGACTGTATTTGAAGCTGCGGTCCAGCCCCAGCAATTGGCAGGCATCGATTACATGCCGGCGTTGCCAGCCTTGAGCATCTGGAATCCGGTCAAAACGATCAATCAAGTACACGGGTGATGGGACATAGCACCGATGAACATCGGGTACATCAAGGCCAAGTCTCCTGGCCAGGCACATCACAAACCACTCATTGATCACTGAATGGGGGTAGTCATCATCCGGGTGATCAGGCTTGAGGATATGGGTAGAGGGTGTTGCGCCAGCGGGCTCAAACAGGGAACCCTCTTGCAGGACGACCGCCAGCTTATGCTGGGCGCCTGCCAGCGACATGCGCTTGATGGCAGCATGTGTCAGCGGCGCCTTCGGTAACGGTCGCAATGGCTCGGCGACTTGAGTCCCCGCATCGGGCGACAGCAATGTCACCGACCCTGCCGACTCAGCTCCGTACCAGGCCAGCAAGCCGAAGGCGTCTGCCGTTTCCAGCTTGGCGTCTCCGGCCAGCAAAACACGTTGGCCTTCTTCCGGCAGCAGGTTGTCGAAGTACCACTGCACCGGGCGCAGACTGGCACCGTCCAGCAAGGCCTCTGTCGTCAGGGGAAGATGCGGACTGAGCGCGAAGCACTGAGGGTTTTCCAGCCACGCTTCAGAATATTGAAAGCTCCAGAGGCCGCCCACTTCCTTCAGCGTGCCAACTTCCTTCTGATTGATCGAGGCGCTCAGGGATCGGCCGTTCATGGCTTGTCCCTGCTGACTGCTGGATCGCTCAAGTAGGCGGCCACGCTCTCGGGCACGTCTACCATGACCCGGACGCCCAGCCCTTCAAGAACTTGAAACAGCTTGCCCCAGTGCACGGAATCGCTGCCGCGCTCGATCTTGCCCAGGAAGTTCTCGCTGACACCAATGCTGCCGGCCGCATCGTCTTGTCGGATCTTCTGTGCCTTGCGGCTGGCGCGCACCACCTTGCCGATGGCGGCAGCATTGTCGATAGGTATTTTCATGCGAAATCCTCACGTTTGCGAGGATTTTATGCCAAGCTGACCCCCTCGGCACCAAATCCACACAAACGTGAGGATTTTCGGCAACCACATCCTTTCCTTGCAAAAAACCTTACAGATGTGAGGATTTCTGCAGGGAAAGCAGCCAGTACGCGATAGCCAACGCCTCCGCCTCGAACTGAATGGCGAAAAGCAGATGGTGCTCGGCATACTAGCCAACTGACGCCTGTTCCGACTCGATGACCCTAAGCTGTGAGAGGATGCGTTGGGTCACATCCGCTCTGGTCCTGTGATTGTGACCTTCTGATACGATCCCACACAGGCCGTCCTTGACGATGCGCCCGCGCAAACCCATGCGACAACAATGACATCAGGAGGACTTGGGTGGCATCCCCGTATGAGACGGTCATTGCCTGCGTCGATGAGCTGACGGACGACACGGTCCGCAGCATGGCGGACCTGTACCTGCAGCATTACGACGGCAGCTCCGATGCCCTCTTTCGGCAGGACCTCGCCGAGAAAGACCAGGCCATCCTGCTGTACTCCGCGCAACAGCTGGTCGGCTTCACCACGCTGAAAGTCTTTCAGCATGCCTGGCAGCAAGGCCCGATCCGCATCGTCTATTCGGGCGACACCATTGTCAGCCCGGCGCACTGGGGACAGCAGAAACTCGCCTTCGCCTGGATTGCGCAGATCGGCCGGATCAAGCGCCAAGCCCCCCACCTACCACTGTACTGGTTCCTGCTGGTCAAGGGCCACCGGACGTTCAAGTACCTGACGGTCTTTGGCAAGTCGTTCTTCCCGCACTGGGCGCAGGACCGCAGCGACCTTCAGCCATTGGCTGAGCAGCTGGCCCGGGAGAAATTCGGCGCCCTCTACAACGCTGGCACTGGGATAGTCGAGTTCCCGCAGTCGCGCGGCCACCTCTGCGATGCACTCGCCCAGGCCAGCGCCGAAGAACTGGGCAAGCCGGCGACCCGCTTCTTCCTGGCACGCAACCCGGGCTACCGGCGCGGCCATGAGCTGGTGTGCCTGTGCGAGCTGGATCTGTCAAACATGATGCCGCTGACCGCGCGCATCTTCGGGCACGCTCTGGCAGACCCGGTCGGCACATGAGACAAAACCCCTGGACACTGCTGAAAGCCCCGGCGGTCACGCCCCCGGCCAACGGCGCCTGGCTGACCAAGACCCTCGCCCGCAACGCGAACTGCGCCTATCTGTGCCGCCATGGCAGCCCGCGCACGCTGGCAGCCTTCCGAAGCCAGGTTCCGCTGTGCCGCTACGAGGACATCGAGCCCGAGATCCATCGGCTGGCCCACGAGGAGGATGTGCTGTTTATCGGCCGGCCCGTGGCCTTCGAGCGCACCGGTGGCAGCAGCCGCGGGCCCAAACTGATTCCCTACACCCACGAGGGACTGCTCGACTTCCAGCGCAATATCCTGCCCTGGCTGGCCAGCACGGTGGCCCGGCACCAGATCACCGGGCAGGCCTATTTCTCCATCAGCCCCGCCACGCGCGCGCCTGAATGCATCGGCGACATCCCGGTGGGCCTGCCGGACGGCGCCTACCTGGGCGAAGCCGCGGGCCGCGTGCTGGCCCAGTGCAGCGCGGTGCCGCTGGCCGCCGGCACCATCACCGATGTCGAGGCCTGGCTGAGGTTCACCACGCAGCATCTGGGCGCCGCGCACGACTTGGAGCTGATCTCGGTCTGGAGCCCCACCTTCCTGCTGCGCCTGCTGGAGCGCATCCCGGACGCGCCCGCGCGCTGGCCGCGGCTGAAGCTCATCAGCTGCTGGGCCGACGGACCGTCAAGGCGCTACGCCGAGGAGATCCGGCGCCTGTTCCCGCAGGCGCAGCTGCAACCCAAGGGGCTGCTGTCGACGGAAGGCTGCGTCACCGCACCGGATAAAACCGACCGGCCTGCGCTGGTGCCGCACGGCTTCTACGAGTTCGCACAGGGCGAGGCGCTGTTCCTGGCGGACGAACTGTTCCCCGGCGCCAGCTACGAGCTGATACTTACCACGGCAAGCGGCCTGTACCGCTACCGCACCGGCGACCAGGTGCGCTGTGAGGGCCACAATGCCCAGGGCCGGCCAGTCCTGGCTTTCGTGGGGCGCGACGGCCTGACCAGCGACCTGGTCGGCGAGAAGCTCAACGAGCCGCTGGTGCAGCACAGCTTGGAGGTCCTGCCCGGCTTTGCCCTGCTGCTGCCGGACCATCAGCACAGCGGCTATGTGCTGGTCTGCGACCAGGCACCGAGCGATGCCCAGCTGCGGCTGGTCGAGGAGCGCTTGGTCGCCAACCCGCAATACGCCTATGCCCGTGCGCTCGGCCAGCTCGCCCCGCTGCGGGTGCTCAGGCGCCCCCACGCCGCCGAGGTGCACGAGCGGGCCCTGCTCGCCCGCGGAACCCGCCTAGGCGACCTGAAGCCCGTGTCGCTGCGCACCGAGCCCTTCTGGCTGCCGCTGTTCGAGGAGTCCCCGCCATGAAAATCGCACTCATCTCCCCCAAGGGACCGCTGTACCGGGCCCGCGGCGGCATCTTCAAGAAGTCGCTGCGCTACCAACCGCTCACGCTGACCACCCTGGCGGCACTGATCCCGCCGGAGCTGGAGGCCCAGGTTAGCCTGTATGACGAAGGCATTGCGCCGATCCCTGACACGCTCGATGCCGACATCGTCGGCCTGACGGTCATCACCGGCACGGCGCCGCGCGCCTACGAGCTGGCCGCGCACTTCCGGGCCCAGGGCAAGACCGTGGTGCTTGGCGGTCCGCATGTCACGCTGATGCCCGAGGAGGCAACTGGCCATGCCGATGCCATCTGCGTCGGCTATGCGGAGGACAGCTGGCCCGAGCTGCTGCGCGACCATGCACGCGGCGCGCTCAAGCCCACCTACTACCAGCAGCCAGACTTCTCGCTGGACCGCTCGGACATGCCGTTTGCGCGGCGCGACCTGTTCGACCGCGGCAGCTTCCTGACCCAGGCCGTCTTCGAGGCAACCCGCTCCTGCGCGCACGACTGCGAGTTCTGCGTGGCACCGGCGGCCTGGGGCCGCAAGCAGTACCAGAAGCCGGTCGACTGGGTCATCAACGACATCCGCCAGTTCGGCCAGAAGCAGCTGATCTTCGTCGACCTGAACCTGATCTCAGACCGGCAGTACGCGCGGGAGCTGTTCACTCGGCTGATCCCGCTGAACGTGCAGTGGTTCGGCCTGTCCACCGTGCTGCTCGCCCATGACCGTGAGCTGATGGAGCTGGTCGCGCGCAGCGGCTGCAAGGGCCTGCTGCTTGGCCTGGAGACCGTGACACCGGGCAGCCTGCAGGATGCGCGCAAGAAGTTCAACGACTCCGTCGACTTCAAGCAGGTCGCCGCCGACCTGCACCACCTGGGCATCTCGGTGCAGGGCTGCTTCGTCTTCGGGCTGGACCACGACACGCCCGACGTGTTCGACACCACGGTGGAGTTCGCGCTGGATGCGGGCATCGACCTGCCGCGCTTCGCGGTACTGACACCCTTCCCTGGCACGCCACTGCACCATCGGCTGGCGGCGCAGGGGCGCATCCTGACGCGGGACTGGTCGCTCTACGACGGCCAGCATGTGGTCTTCCAGCCGCAGGGCATGTCGGTGCAGGAGCTCGCCATCGGCCACGAACGCGCTTGGAAGAACGTCTACCGCTGGTCGGCCATCGGCCGGCGCCTGTGGACCGCACGCAACTTCAAGCCACTGGCGCTGACGGCCAATCTGGGCTACCGCTTCTACGCACACAACCTACATCGCTTCTACACCTGCGACTGGCCGATCCAGGCCATGCCGCCCCGCACGCCCGGCCATGTCTCAGCCTCGCCGCAGAAGGTCGTATGCGGCTGACGCTCGTCCACCCGGCCATCGGCCATCGCCTGGGTGAGTCGTACATCCGCTCCTGGCAGATGGAACCTCTCCCCATCGCCACCCTGGCCGGGCTCACGCCCGCCGACGTGTCGCTGCGCTTCTACGACGACCGCATGGAGCGGATTCCGTACGACGAGCCGACCGATGCCGTGGCGATTCCGGTGGAGACGTACACGGCGGCGCGCGCCTACCAGATCGCCTCCGAGTACCGGCGCCGCGACGTGCCGGTGATCATGGGCGGCTTTCACCCGACGCTGGTGCCCGACGAGGTGTCGCGCTACTGCGAGGCGATGGTGCTGGGCGAGGCCGAGGGCGTCTGGGCCGAGGTCATCGACGACCTGCGGCATGGCACGCTCAAGCGCATCTACCGCGGGAAGCGCACCGACCTGTCACGGGTCGTGGTGGACCGCAGCCTGTTCCAGGGCAAGCGCTACCTGCCCATCGGCCTGGTGGAAACCGGGCGGGGCTGCCGCTTTCCCTGCGAGTTCTGCGCCATCCAGTCGTTCTTCGAGCGCAGCTACCGCCGGCGCGACATCGGTGCGGTGGTGAAGGAGCTTGAATCCCTCCAGGGCCAGAAGAAGCTGTTCTTCTTCGTGGACGACAACTTCGCCGGCGACATCCAGGCCGGCAAGGAACTGCTGCCCGCGCTGGAGCCGCTGAAGCTGCGCTGGATCACGCAGATGAGCATCAACGCGGCGCACGACGAGGACTTCGTGCGCCGCTTGGCCCGCAGCGGCTGCCGCGGCGTGCTGATCGGCTTCGAGTCGCTGAATCCGGACAACCTGCGCCGGATGAACAAGCGCTTCAACACCATGAAGACCGGCTATGCCGGTGCCCTGGCCAACCTGCGCCGGCACGGCATCGCGGTCTACGGCACCTTCGTCTTCGGCTACGAGCATGACAACCGCGATTCCTTCGACGAGGCCGTCGACTTCGCCATGGCGCAGGACATGTACATCGCCGCCTTCAACCACCTCACGCCCTTCCCCGGTACGCCACTTTATGCACGGCTGCAACAGGAAGGTCGCCTGCGCTACGACGCCTGGTGGCGAGATCCGCGCTACCGCTACAACGAGGTGCCGTTCACGCCCGGGCCGCTGAGCCCGCAGGAGATCACGGATGGCTGCGTGGCTGCGCGCCAGCGCTTCTACAACTGGCCCAGCATCCTCAAGCGCAGCCTGCGCAACTGCAGCGACTTCTTCATGCTGCGCAACTACCTGCCCATCAACGCGCTGCATCGGGGCGACATCTCCCGGCGCAACGGCTACCCGCTGGGCGACGAGGCCTGGTCGGGGCCGCTGCTGGAGGTGGCATGACGACCTACGCGCTGGCGACCCCCGCCGACGACGCCGTGTTGCGCGCCCTGCTGCGGGACAACGCCATGCCCGCGTGGGTGACCATGACCCTGCAGCGCGAGCCCTGCTATTTCGATGGCTGCGACCATTTCGGCCGCGACTGGGCCGTCATCGCCAGGGAAGGCGACACCCCGGTCGGCATGTATGCCTGCGCCGAGCAGCCGCTGCACCTGAACGGCCGGCCCACCGAAGTGGGCTATCTCGGCGCGCTGCGCGTGAGCCCTCAATTCAGGAATCGGCCCAGGATTCTTCGCCAGGGTTTCGCGTCGATTCCTCGCTTCAGTCACCTGCGCGACCAGCCCCTCTGGTACACGGCGATCGCGACCGACAACCTGCCGGCGCGCCGGATGCTGGAGGCCAACCTGCCCGGCATGCCGCACTACCAGTTCACCAATGAGTTGGTGACGTCCGCGCTGCCCCGCTCGCGCGGACGGCGCCGCAATCTCTGGCGCGCTGCACAGTCGTATGACATGGCCCACCTGTGCGACTTCTACAACCAGCACGCGCGCCAGCACCAGTTCTCGCCAGCCCTGAGTCCTGCAGTAGCCAATAGGACCGGCGCATCGTTCTACATGCTGGAGCGCGACGGTGCCTTGGCCGCCTGCATGGCGCTTTGGCATCAGCCCTACAAGCAGGTCGTGGCCCAGGCCTATCGCCGCCCGCTAGCGGCGCTGCTGCCGGCCTACAACCTGTGGGCGCGCCTGGGACGCCGCGTGCCGCTGCCCGCGATCGGCCAAGCACTGGATCAGACCTACCTGGCCTTCCTGGCGGTCGCACCGGAGTGGGCCTCGGCATCGACCGAACTGCTCGAAGATGCGTTAGCGCTGTGCCCCAGCGACGCATTGACGCTGGGGCTGCATGCCACCCATCCGTGGCTGCCCGCCCTGATGCGAACCTTCCGCCCGCTGACCTACCGCACGCGCCTCTACGCCGTGAGCTTCGACGGCGCCGTCGTACTGGACGGCCGCCCGGCACAACCCGAAGTGGCCGTCCTATGAAGATCGCGCTGATCCGCCCCAACATGGGCGACTACCGCTCCACCGATGCCATGCCGCCGCTGGCCATGGGCATCCTGGCCGCGCGTGCTGGCGACCACGAGGTGGCCTTCTACGACGACAAGGTGGAGACCATCCCCGAGCGCCTGGACGCCGATCTGGTCGCGCTCAGTGTCGAGACCTTCACCGCACACCGCGCCTATGCGCTGGCCGACCGCTTCCGCCGTGACGGGCACCGGGTGGTGATGGGCGGCTACCACCCCACGTTCCGGCCCGAGGAGGCGCTGTTGCACACGGATGCCCTGGTGACGGGCGATGCCGAGGGCGCCTGGGAGCAGTTGCTGTCGGACGCGTCGAGCGGACACCTGCAGCGCGTCTATGCTGGCGACAACCGGGCGCCGCTGTCGGACTACCGGATCGACCGCGCCATCTTCGCCGGCAAGCCCTATGCCCCGGTGGAGCTGATCCAGTACGGCCGCGGCTGCCGCTTCGCCTGCGACTTCTGCTCGATCCACAGCTTCTACGGACCTGGCGTGCGCGTTCGCAGCACCGAGTGTCTGATCGGGGAGCTGGCACAGCTCAATCGCAAGCGTCTGCTGTTCTTCGTCGATGACAACCTGTTTAGCACGCCGGTCAACCTGGACGCGCTGCTGACCGCCATCCGACCGCTTGGACTGCGCTGGTCCTGCCAGATCAGCATCGACGTGGCGCGCGACCTCTCGCTGCTCGACCGCCTGGCCGAGGCAGGCTGCACCTACGTGTTGATCGGTTTCGAGAGCCTGGAGCGGGAAAACCTGCTGCAGATGGGCAAGCGCTGGAACGGCGTCGCGGGCAGCTATGCGCAGGTAGTGCGGGAGCTGCATCAGCGCGGCATCGGCGTCTACGGCACTTTCGTCTTCGGCTATGACCACGACACGCCGGACACCCTCGCGCGCAGCGTCGAGTTCGCGCTGGAATCGCGTCTCGAAATCGCCAACTTCAACCCGCTCACGCCCACGCCCGGCTCACCGCTCTATGAACGGCTGCTCGCCGAGGACCGCCTGATCTCGCCGCAATGGTGGCTCGACCCGGCCTACCGCTATGGCGACCCTATCTTCGTGCCGCGCCGGATGACACCCCAGCAGCTCGCCCAGGGCTGCTTCGAGGCCAAGCAGCGCTTCTACGCCTGGTCGTCCATCGCCCGGCGCGTGCTGGCCAGCGACACGCGCTTCTCCCTGTTTGGCCGAGCGATGAGCACCGTGGCCAACCTGATCTCGCGCCGCGAGGTCTATCGCAAACAGGGGCGCGCCCTCGGAACCTGAAAGCCCTGCAGTGAAACTCACCCTGATCAAGCCGACCATCGGTCGACGCGAGCACAGCCTGTACGTGGACGAGGGGCGCATGGAACCGCTGATGCTGGGCGTGCTCGCCGGCCTGACGCCGCCAGACGTGGAAGTGGTGCTCTACGACGACCGCATGGAGGCCATCCCCTACGACGAGCCGACCGACCTGGTCGCCATCACGGTCGAGACCTACACGGCGCGCCGGGCCTATGAGATCGCCGACGACTTCCGCCAGCGCGGCGTGCCCGTCATCCTCGGCGGCATGCACGTGGCGCTGCTGCCCGAGGAGGCACAGCGCCATGCGGACAGCCTCTTCATCGGCGACGCGGAAACCGCCTGGGCCCAGGTCATCGAGGATGCGCGGAGCGGCAAGCTACAGCCCAAATACTGGGGGCCGCCCGGCCCGGCCCAGATCGGCGGCGTGATGCCGCGCAGGGACCTTTATAGCGGCAAGGGCTACCTGCCGATGGCGCTGATGCAGTTCTCGCGCGGCTGCCGCTTCGCCTGCAACTTCTGCGCAGTCAGCCAGTACTTCGACAAGAAGCACTACCTGCGGTGCATCGACGAGGTGGTCGCGGAGATCGTGAGCCAGGACCGCAAGTTCCTGTTCTTTGTGGACGACAACATCGCCTCCAACCAGGCCGCGCTCAAGGAGCTGTGCCACGCGCTGATTCCGCTCAAGGTCCACTGGATCAGCCAGGCCAGCCTCGATGTCACGCGCAACCCGGAACTCATGAAACTGATGGAGCGCAGCGGCTGCTGGGGTAACGTTATGGGCTTCGAGACCATCACGCCCGCCAGCCTGCGCGACGCCAAGAAGTCCCCGAACATCCCCGGCTTCTCCGACTACGCCCACGAGGTCAAGGTGCTGCGCGACCATGGCATGCAGACCTGGGCGGCGTTCACGCTGGGCTACGACCATGACACGGTCGCCAGCATCGAGGCCACGGTCGACTTTGCGCTGAAGAGCAGGTTCACCTTCTCGGCCTACAACATCCTGATGCCCTACCCCGGCACGCCCCTGTACCGCAAGCTAGCCGAGGAAAATCGGCTGCTGTACGACGGGCAATGGTGGCTGCACCCCGAGTACCGTTTCAACCAGGCGGCCTATGTGCCGGCGCTGATGTCGCCCGATGCGCTAACAGCCGCCTGCCATGACGCGCGCACCCGCTACAACAGCCTCTCCTCGCTGATTACGCGTTTCTCCGATTTGAAGACCAACCTGCGCTCGGCCTCGCGTGCCCTGTCCTTCTGGCGTTACACGCTGCTGTTTCGCAAGGAGGTCTACAAGAAGCATGGCATGAGGTTCGGCCTGCGATGAACCGGCTGCTGCGGATCTACCAGTACCTGGCGCCCGCCGTGCTGACGCCGCTGTCCTTCGCCCTCTGGTGGGGCGAGTACGGCAAGCTGCCGCAGGTTCTCGTCGCCTGGGGCCTCCCGATCCTCTGGGCCTACCTCGTGCCTGCGGTCGGCACCAACGTGCTCAAGGTCTGGGAGTTTGACGTGCGGTGGAAGCTCGGGCGCTTCCGCCCGCACCACGGCTTCGTCTTCGGCAGTGCCACGGCCACCCTCGCCTGGCTCGTGCATGGCCAACCCGCGCAGGATCTCGCGGGGGTCCTGCGCTTCGCCCTGGTCCTCTGCTCGGTGCTGGGATTCTGGAACCTGCTGTACGAGATCAAGGCCCTCCAGATCGGCCTGCTGAAGGTCTACAACCAGCCCTGGGCCGACGGCGAAGGCTCGGCCGCCATCGCGCTGGACTATTCGCCTTGGTTCTTCGGCGGCTTCGGCTTCGCCCACGGGCTGGCGATCGCCGGCCTGGAACTGATCGTCCACCGCAACGGGCCGCCGGGCCTGGCGGCCAGCGCCGGCTACCTCGCCGCGTCGTTCCTGCTGTGCGTGGCCGTCCCGGTGCTCGGCTTCATGCGCCGATCGGTCTGCACCCATGGCCACGCGGGAACACGTCCCGTCGCTAGAAAGCCTGCCCCATGACGACCTTGCTCAACACCGCGATCCTGCTCCTCTCACTCAGCGCGACCTGGCTGCTGCTGTGGAGCGCGAGCCATCTGAGCCTCGGCTATGCGCTGCTGGCCGCCTGGCTGTTCAGCCTGGTCAACAACACGCCGTTTGCGCTGATGCACGAAGCCGTCCATGGCGTCGCCTCGCGTTCCCCCCGGCTCAACCGCCTGCTGGGGGTGGTGGCCGGCTGGGCCTTCCCGACCTCCTTTCTGATGCAGCGCACGGCCCACATCGACCACCACCAGCGCAACCGCACCGACGAAGAGCTGTACGACTACTACCTGCCGCACCAGTCCCGGCGGGTCCGTAACCTCTGGCTCTACGCGGGCAATCTGTTCGGTCTCTACTGGGTGTCCGTCGTGGCCGGCAACCTGGTCTACCTGGTAGCGCCGTGGGCCTACCGGTCCCGCTTCTTCGCGCAGCGGCCGGCGCCGGCGCTGGGTTTTGGGCCCTATGTGGCGAATCTGGTGAAGCTACCCGCGGCAACCGTCTTGGCTGGAGATTGCGCTGGCCTTCGGCTACCAGGCCCTGCTGTTTCACTGGCTGGACCTGAACCTGTGGGACACCGCCCTGTGCTACTGGGCATTTGCCCTGCACTGGTCGATCCTGCAGTACGCCGATCATGCCTGGAGCGCACGCGACCCGCTGACGGGCCGCCTGGAATCTGCGTGTCCTGCCGGTCTCACGCTGGCTGGCGCTGAACTACCACTACCACCTGGCACACCATGCGCATCCGAAGGTACCGTGGTACGAGCTGCCGCGGTGGATAGATCCCGCGCAGCGCCAGCCCTCGTTCTGGCGCGTCTACTTCAGCCTCTGGCGGGGCGTGCGCCCCGCGCCGCCAATGGGCGCGCCAGCCGACTTAGACTTTCTTTTTCCGGCGGACCCACCACAGCAGTAGGCCGCCCACCACCAATCCGCCGACCAGCCCCGCCGAGGCGGCCTTGACGACTGAATGCTCGGCATCCGTCAGAATCGGGTTGTCGAGGAAGTTCGTCCCGATGTGCAGCGCCCTCACGCGCCAGCGGCCATCGGCCTCCTTGGCCATGACCGCGGTCCAGCGGGTCCGGATCTCATAGGGCCTGCCATCGCGCAAGGCGTAGTTCTCGACGCCGTTGCCGTAGACCACGCCCCAGTTCTTGTCCGCCGACAACTCTGTCAGCGCATCGGGCGTCAGCTTCATGTCCAGCTTCTTAAGGTAGCCACCAGCACCGAACCATTTCTTGAAGTAGGCAGAGACCGCGGCCCGGCCCGACAGGAACTCCTGATTGACCGGCGTGGCGCGGATCTGTTCGCTCAGCACCGGCAGCATCGCGTCATAGTCGCACGCATGCCTGGTTTGCCGGGTTCGGCAAGCTGCGCATCCGCTTCGAGCGCAGCCTGGAGACACACCTGGCGCTGCTGACCTTGGCTGCCGCCATCATCTGCTCGCGCTTCGTCGAAAACTTGTGTTAGCGGCTGTTAAAGACGGTGGCCAGACGCGCAGTCAGTCAGCCGGCAGTCACCCTTACCTCCTCCCGGCTCTTACCCCGCCACGGGCTCAGGTCAAGGTGAATATTTTCCGATCATGAAAAATGGACTCAGGCGCTGGCAGCCACGCCCAATACCGGGAGCTAGAGCGTGTTATGAACTTTGTCCGGCGCCCAGGAGCACTACGGCCTTGGGC
>NZ_PVLR01000020.1 GCF_002980625.1 Malikia spinosa
CACGAGCCTGGAGGCGGGGCGTGACCTGGTGCAGGGCGCTGACGTCACGGCCAGCGCGGCAGGCCGGACGCTGGACCTGGTGGCCGACAGGTCGGTGACGATGGTTGCCGGTGTGGCTGCACAAGCCTCGGTGGTGCGCTATGAGGCACGCCGTGGCGACATCGTGGTGGGCGACATCACGGCGGATACTTCGATTGAGCTGATCGCGCCACGTGGCTCGATTCTGGACCTGAGCAGCGACAGCGGCGCGGTCAACCTGCGTGCACCCGAGCTGATTCTGGGAGCAGGCAATGCGATCGGTCAGGCAGGCAACGCGCTGGAAACAGCGGTGGACAAGATGGCGGCGCAGGCACGGGCCGGTGGAATCCACATCACCGAAACCGACGGCATGACCATCGACCAGGTGACGATCGGCTACGCCCGCGTGCAAACCGACGGTAGTGCCATCGCACAGTCCAGGGAGACCTTGTCCGGCCTGTCCGTGCTCGACGGTGGCGACATCGAACTCAACGTTCTTGCCGGAGATCTTCGACTCAACGCCGGTTCGGCCGGTGGCGCTGCGGTGTCGGTTCAGGGGGCCGGCAATATCCTGCTGAGTGTCCTTCAGGGAAGCGCCGCAGTGAACGCCCCAATCCAGTCGGGGTCGGGCCATATTGCGTTGAAGACCTACCGCGATATCACCTGGGGAAGCGAAGGTCGCTTCCAGAGCAGCGATCCCGCTGCCGAAGGCATATTGACCTTGGCACCTGTCGATCCGACGCAGAACATCGTGATTGGCACCGCCCCGACCAGCCCGGGCGACAACACCTGGTACTTCGATCCGCTGCAGCTCGAACGCCTCGGTGCCGGCTATGCCTCGATCGTGATCGGTGGTGACAACCATACAGGCAACATCACGATCGACGGCAGTGCCACTCCGGCCAGTTTCCTCAATCCGGTACAGATTCGTGCCGCAGCGCAAGCCACGATCGGCATCAAGGGCCAGGTCGATGGCGTATCGTTGAGCGTCTCGGGTGCCGCATCCGTCGCGATCGACAATGCGACCGTGACGATGAGCGGTGCAGACGGCATCTCGATCGCGAACCAGACCCGGATCGGAGGTCACGTCGTGCTCCAGGCGACATCGGTCAGCTTTGGCGGGGGAACGGGATCGATCCGAGCGGCTGCCTCCGATGCCAAGCTGGTCCTGCTGCCTCTGGATGCCACACAGGCCGTCGTGATCGGATCGCAGGCGGCATCCCGCGCTGGATTCCGAATCGACGCGACCGCTCTGCAGGCGCTGGCGGACGGCTTCGCAGGCATCGAGATTGGTCACGCCAGCCAGCAGGCGCAGTTGTGGGTCGAAGGCGAGGCCCGATTCTCTGATGCCGTCGTACTCTGGGGCAGTCAGGTCACCATGGCAGCTGGCAGTGCGATCATCAGTACGGGTGACGTGACGATAGCTGCCAACCAGCATGTCTTGCTCGGCGAGATCCGCGCCGTGGGTCGCACCGTCAGCGTGCGCACGCAGGCGCAGGATGCCGTGATCCAGTCGGTGCTGGGTTCGGACAAGGTCAACATCGTTGCGCAACAGTTCGTGTTGTTGGGCTACGGTCCGCTGCTCGGTGCGGCGGCCCAGGCTTTGCGGGTCGACAGCAGTGAGGTCAGCGTGCTGACACCGAGCGGCCTGGTTCAGCGGCAGACCCTGTCAGACGGTACGGTACGCTTTGTCGTGATGGTCAATGGCCAGGTTCATCACCAGCTGGTCAATGTCCATACGCAGGTGGTCGGCAGCGGTTCGGTGCAGGGCCTGGTGCTGCCGAGCATCCAGCCAACGGCATTCGCAAGACAGGTTGGCGCAATCGCTCAACTGCAGGTTGCCAGTTCGCTGTTCAGCAGCGCGTCTGCGTCGAGTGCATCGACGTCTGCATTCGCGGCATCGCGCTCAAGTGTCAGCGCCGTCGTGGCACCGCTGGCTTCCGCCGATATTGTCTGGCAAAGCAATTCGAACCAGGCAGACACCATAGACCTGGGCCGCTACCTGACGGATGCGTACTTGCTTGGCGATCCCTCGGTTCAGCCGGTCTCCGCCGGCATGTTGAGCCACGGAACCGCCTCGTTCAACTACTGGGTCGAGAACATTTCACTTTAATAACCATCATGAAAATTCTTCACAATCGGCATGTGTTGCGCCACGGCTATCTTCCCGCGCTGCTATCCGCTCTGCTGAGCGCTTGCGGCGGTGGCGGTGGCGGCGCCCAGGTTCCGCCCACCGTCGGTGGCCAGGTCCAAGGTTTTCGGCCCAACACCACGCTCAGCCTGGGGATCAACGGATTCGTCGAGAACTTCAGCAGCCAGTCGTACTCGGTGCCGCTCAATTTCAAGTTCTCGCAGTCGTTCAACAGCGGTGACAGCTACTCCGTGACGGTCGAGCGCCATCCGCAAGGGCAGATCTGCGCAGTCACCTCCCGCGCGACCGGCTACATACAGTCGTCCGATGTGACTGGCGTGCAGGTCGAGTGCCACGACACGCTACTGAACGACACCGGCATATCCCGGGCTGCCGACGGCTCCTTGCTGCTGCCCGATGCAGGGGACGGCCGAGATGCCCAGGCGAGCCGACTGACCAAGGTCGGCGCAGGCGTGCTGGGTTTCGATTTCACGAAGATCTGCTCCTCCGGCGATGTCGTTTTCTCAGACAGCTGCCCGATCACCCCGGCTTTTCCTCAGAACGTCTGGAGCTGTACGCGTGACAACGTGACCGGCCTGGTTTGGAGCCGGGACAGCCATGCCAGTGACGCCAGCGCCCCGGCATTGCTCTGCGGCAAGACGGGCTGGCGTCGCCCGACGACGCATGAGCTGCTGTCCATTGTCCACGCCGGCAAGCCGAGCGGCACCGCGATCGACACCGACTATTTCTCTGCCCAGCCTTCGGTGTTCCTGGCAACGGACAGCTATGTCGACGGCACTGCAGGCAAGGTCTGGGGGGTCGATTTCGGCAACCTCGGTGCTGCCAGCGGTATCACGCCAGCTGCAGCCGCAGCCGCATCGGCTCGCGTGCGCTGGATCACTGGAACGGCCATGCTCAACGACCCGTCTCCTGCGGTGCAGTCCTACCAGCGAACTCCGATCGGCACCGACTTCGTGCTCGTCGACACGCGCCGCGAATTGATGTGGCTGATACCGCAGAACCCGGCGCTCAAGACCTGGGATGATGCCGTTGCCAGCGTCGCCGGTATCAACTCGGTGCAACCCGGCGGTTACGGCGATTGGCGCTTGCCCGACCGCAATGAACTCGACTCCCTGGTGCTGCGCAGCGCGAAGAATCCCGCGCTTGATGCCGGCTTCTATGGCGACAACGCGACAACCTTCTCCCAGTCATTCTGGACCGGATCGCCCTACGTGGTCGACAGCCGCCTGGCATGGGGCATAGATTTCAGCTATGGCGATATCAGTCCCTACACCAAGTCCACCTCCGCACGCGTGATCTACGTCCGTGCACGTGTCTTCAACACGCCATGAGCCGCTCTGTGACGGGGGATCCGAGTCGATATGGTGTCGGTGTCGCGCAGTGCCTGTTGCTGGCCGCAGGCCTTTGGCTGAGCTGCCCGGTTCGGTCCGAGGAGGTGGCGCCTGCCGAACCGGTTTTTCCGACCAGCGGCGAGATCAGCATGGATCTGAACCAGATCGTGCAATGGGCCGTATGGCGCAACGCCGCTGCTGCAGCGGCCCGTCTGCAAGCCGATGCAGCCGGCAAGCTGTTGCAGTCGGAGCGCGAGCTCTACACATCGACGGGTTTCGTCCGTGTGCGCCGCGAGGGTTACGACCGTCCCAGGACCTATGAGGAACGTACAGTCAGTCTGACCAACATCGAGAAGACCAGTGCGCTCGAGCAGATCAGCTCGGGCGGCATCGGCGTGCGCGGCAAGCTGCCCAGCGGTGCCAGCTTCGAGCTCAGCAACGAACAGCGCCGGCGTCAGAGCAATCTGCTGGGGAGCACCGACGAGCGCGAGAACCGCGGCACGCTGACTTTCACCATCAAACAGCCGCTGCTGCGTGGTGCGGGCCGTGATGCGGTCGAAGCCGACCTTCGGGTGGTCGAGAAGGAGCAGCAGATCGAGCGACAGCGCTTCATCAAGCAATTGCTCGACACGGTAGGCGAGGCGGTCGGCACCTACTGGCAGCTCATCCGCTCGAAGCAGGCGCTTGCGATGCGCGAAAATGCGTTGCGCAGTGCATTCAGGTTGCGCGACAGCGTGCAGTTACTGGTCGACAAGGGTTTCGCGCCCCGCATCGAGCTGTTGGAGGCCGAAGTGGCAATAGGCAGTCGCCAGACCGAAGTGGCGCGCGCCGAGCAACAGCTGGTCGAATCCCAGTCACGCGTCTGCAACCTCCTGGACGTTTCCGCGCTCGAACGCATGAACTTGAAGTTCGTGCCCGCCAATCTGCCGGCGGAGGCTGCAATGGCCGATGCGCTGGCTGCGACGCCGGAGCCGCCGTCACAGATGCTCGAACTCTGGCCGACGTACCGAATCGCGAAACTGCGTGTCGAGCAGGAAACCCTGAGGCTGGCATACGCCCAGAACCTGGAGCGCCCGGACCTGAGCCTGGAGGCTGGGTACAATTTCAACAGCCTCGACAGCAGGCTCAGGAACAGTGTGCAGGATTCGCTGAGCAGCAAGCACCCGGGCTGGTTCGTGGGTGCCACGCTGGAGATGCCGCTCAGTGATGTCGGTGTGCGCTCCAAGCGCGAGGCCCAGCAGCTCAAGCTCGATGCGGTCCGACGCCAAATGCAGTCGGAGGCGCACATGGCTGAAAACGAATGGGTGACGCGCATTGCGCAGCTGCAGGCCAGCCGCAGCGAGCTGCGCCAGTTACGCCAGGAGGTCAGCAACCGTACCCTCTTGCTGCAGGCAGAGCTGGCGAACTATGAGCGCGGCCGCTCACGACTGCGCCTGCTGATCGAGGCGCAGGATCTGTTCAACGACAGCCAGCAGCGCCTGCTTGAAGGCGAAATCCGCTACCAGATCGCTGCGATGACGGTGCAGGTACTGGGCGGTACCCTGCTTGAGTCGTTCGGCGTCAGAGTGATCGAATGAGAACTGGCACTGCATTTCCGGGTGGCAAGCGATGAGCCGAACCTTCAGCGAATCCTGGCACCGCGTAGCCGATGCGCGCCTGAGCCTGCTGCCGACCGTGATCGTGCACAAGCAGCGCTTTCGTAGTCGGGACTGGTACTTGCTGCGTGATACCTATACCCAGCGCTTTTTCCGCATTACGGCTCAGGCCTATATCTTTGTCTCACGCTTGAGCAGCGAGCTCACCGTCGAGGAGGTCTGGCAGAATTGCCTGCGCGATCTGCCCAAGGAGGCGCCAGGCCAGGAAGAGGTGATGCAGGTCTTGTCACAGCTGCATCAGTCCAACCTGCTGTTCCACGACACGCTGCCTGACAGCCAGACGATTTTCCAGCGCTATCGCGACCAGCGCCGACGCGAGCTCCGAGGCAAGTTGTTGAGCTTTCTGTCGATACGCATCCCGCTGTTCGACCCCGACCGCTGGCTGTCGCGTCAGTCGGGATTGACCCACGCGCTGGTGAGCTGGCTGATGGCCGCCGCCCTGCTGCTGCTCGTCGTGTTCGGCATCGCCACGGCGCTGTCTCATTCGGAACGCCTGCTGAGCCAGACCGAAGGCCTGTTCGCGGCCGGCAACCTGTTCTGGCTCTATCTCTGCATCGCATCGATGAAGGCGCTGCACGAGCTCGGTCATGCTCATGTCATCAAGCGCTTCGGCGGCGAGGTCCGCACATTCGGCATCATGCTGATCGTCGGGATGCCGATTCCCTATGTTGATGCGACTGCCAGTTGGTCGTTCCGCGACCGCAGGGCAAGGGCCCTGGTCGGTGCGGCGGGCGTGATCGTCGAGCTGGCACTCGCAGCGCTGGCAGCCCTGGTGTGGGCGCATACCGGCCCCGGACTTGTCAACAGCCTGGCGTTCAACGTCATGTTGATCGGCTCGGTATCCAGTCTGTTGTTCAACGGCAATCCGCTGTTGCGCTTTGACGGCTACTACGTGCTGTCCGACCTGATCGACATACCCAACCTCTACCAGCGGGCATCCGCGCAGTGGCGCTATCTGGCTGATCGTTATCTGCTCGGCACGTCCAACGTCGAATCGACGGCGCAGGACCGCAGCGAATGGTGGTGGCTGACCGGTTACGGTGCGCTGAGCTTTTCTTACCGGATGCTGATCTTCGGCTCCATGCTGCTGTTGCTGGCAGACAACTGGTTGCCGCTCGCGATCGTCTTCGTGCTCATTACCCTGGTGGTGGGGGTTTTGCTGCCTGCACAGCGCTGGGCATCGCATCTGAGAAGTCCTGCGCTGATGCGCAACCGCCGCCGTGCGGTTGCGGTATCCGTTGCATTGGTCGCCATCCCCTTGAGCGTGATTCTTTGGTGGCCCTGGCCGAACTCGATCCGAGCTCCCGGACTGGTGGAGTCAATTGAAATCACGCGGGTTCCCGCGGCAGTGGCCGGGCGGCTCGACCGCATCGAGACGCCCCACGGTTCCGCTGTCGTTCCCGGACAGGTGTTGCTGCGCATGAGCAATCCCGCGCTTGAGCAGCAAATCGTTTCTGCACAAGCCCAGGTCAGAGAGTTCGAGGTGCAGCTGAACCTGGCGCTCGAGGGCTCTCCTGCCAGCGTCGCGGGGCTGGACAAGCGCCTGAACGTCGCGCGTGAACAGCTCGCGCTGCTGCTGAGCAAGCAAGTGGCGTTGACGATACGCGCCAGGCATGCTGGTATCTGGGTCGCCGATGGGCTGCACGAGAGGCTGCATAGCTGGCTGCCTCGCGGTGAGGCCGTCGGCGAGTTGAGCAACCCGTCCGGTCTGCGTTTCTCGGCGATCGTGTCGCAGGAACAAGCCAACGAGCTCTTTGCCCAGCCTCTGAGCGGTACCGAGCTGCGCATCAACGGTCAGGCCGCCGAGGTGTTGCGAGCGAGCCGTATCGTGCTGCTGCCCTACCACCGGGATCGTCTGCCATCGCAGGCGCTGGGCTGGCATGCCGGTGGAGTGATTCCGGTCAAACCCGATGACCCGGACGGCTTGCAGGCCATCGACTCCTACTACGAACTGCAGGCAGTCTTCGATGTCGCAGACCAGCGCGTCACGGCGATGCACGGCATGACCGGATGGATCAGGGCGCCGCTGCCACCAGCGTCTTTGTTCGAGCAGGGCCGGCGGGCGTTGTATCAGCTGTTGCAGAAACGCTATCGTTTGTGAATGACAGTTCGATGAGCAATAAACCGTTTTGCTGGACACCGCCGCGCAGCCAGAAAGCCGCTCAGAGCGTGCGCTGGAGCGATTGGTTGCGGCGATCCGAGCATCTGGCTGGGGGGATTCAGCGCCGGTTGCAGTGCGAGGCCACAGAAGTCGAAGTGATCAGGGAGTCCTGGCAGTCTCTCGATGACGAGGCGCTCGACGCGCAGCTGACCCGGCTGCGTATCGCACTGCGCTTGGAGAGGCAGGGCATCGACAGGCTACGCCGCTTGCGCATCGAGGCGCTCGCGGCGGTTTCAGTCGCTGCTCAACGCACGCTGGAGCGGCTGCCCTATCGTGCCCAGGTGCTGGCCGCGCTGGCCATGCACGAGGGCATGGTCGTGCAAATGGCTCCCGGCGAGGGCAAGACGCTGGCCGTGGCCATGGTGGCGGTGCTGCGCGGTTGGCGCGGTCTGCCTTGCCACATCATCACCTCAAATGATTACTTGGCACAGCGTGACGTCGAGCTGATGCGACCGATGTTCGAGCGCTGCGGCGTGCGTGCGGCGGCGGCAGTCCATGGACTGTCGCCCGAACAGCTGCGTGCAGCCTATGAGACCGACATCGTTTATGCAACCAGCAAGCAGCTTCTGGCCGATCACCTTTTCGACCAGATTGCACTCGGTGGTGCGATGCATTCGGGTCGGCGCCGCATTCGTGAACTGAAGCCCGATGGAAAGAATGTGCGCTCCCGCGGTCTGCACACCGCGATTGTCGATGAAGCCGACAGCGTCCTGATCGACGAGGCCAACACGCCCCTGATCATCTCTGCGCCAGAATCCAACAAGCTGTTGATACAAGCCGTGCTAGCGGCGCGCGATCTCGTCGAGCAACTGCTGCCACAGCGGGACTATCGCGTCGATCCGCAATTCCGCGACATCACGTTCACCGACGAGGGCCATGAGCGGATCGAAGAGATGGTGCACAGTCTGCCTGCCATCTGGCAAGCCCCGCAGCGGCGTGACGATTTGATACGCCAGGCGCTATCGGCACGCGATCTGTTCCTGCGCGACAGACACTACATCGTGCGGGATGGCGAGATCCAGATTCTCGACGAACACACGGGCCGTGTGATGCCAGGTCGCTCGTGGAGCTACGGGCTGCATCAGGCGATCGAGGCGCGTGAGGGCGTCAAGATCACATCGCCATCCAAGACACTGGCACGAATGGGGTTCCAGGAATTCTTCTGTCAATATCACCATCTCAGCGGCGCCAGTGGCACGCTACAGGGCGTGCGCTCAGAGATGTGGCAAACCTATGGTCTGCTGACTTTTGTGGTGCCGCCCCGTCTACCCAGCCAGTTGCAGGTAGTGAGTCCGCAGCATTTCGCCGACTCACACAGCAAATGGCAGGCGATTGTCGCGACCGTCGAACGGCTGCACCGGCAGCGGGTTCCGGTGCTGGTGGGAACGCGTCGGCTGTCCGACAGCGAGATGCTTGAGCGGCTGCTGGCCGAGCGAGGGCTGGCCTGCCATGTCCTCAATGCCAAGCAGCATGCACGCGAAGCCGAGATCGTGGCTGCTGCGGGCCAGCTCGGCCGCATCACGGTCGCGACCAATATGGCGGGCCGTGGCACCGACATCCTGGTCGCCTCCGAGGTCGCCGATACCGGGGGGCTGCATGTGTTGATGGTCGAGCCGCACGACTCGATACGCGTCGACTGGCAGCTGTTCGGGCGGGCGGGGCGCCAGGGCCAGAACGGTCATGCGCAGGCCTTCGTCGCGCTGGACGACGACTTGCTGGGCAGATATCTGCCGTTCTGGCTGGCCCCTGTGCGCGGTCTTCTGTCGCGCAGCCAGCATTGGCGTGGCCAGCTGATCTCGATCTTGATCGGTCTGGCGCAGCGCAACGCACAGAGAAGCGCTTTCCAGCAAAGGCGTCTTCTCCAGCAGCGCGAACAGCAGATCCGCAAGCAGCTGGCATTCAGCAAGGATGCCGCGGGATGAAACGCAAAGCCCCGCCCAGGAGGTCGCCGGGCTGGGCGAGTAGAAACAGGAAATGAAACATTCAATGAATCTGATGACTGAAAAACGGTCGAGTTACCGCGCATTGCAGCGATTCGCGCTGGCCGTACTCTGTGGTGCCATCCTGCCCGGTGCATCGTCACGAGCCGCGGAGTTCGTGGGCATCGTCTATCCGAAGCACGATCACATGCTGAGTGTCCACATGGCGGGCGTGGTGGATCGGCTGCATGTCAAGCTGGGCCAGCGAGTCAAGGCTGGCCAGCCGATATTCAGCCAGGATGTCCGACTGCAGCAGACCGAGCAACAACGTCGGCTTGTCATTCTCAACGACATCGCCGAACAGCGCGCCACCGAGCAGCGGCGCGCCATCCTGGAGGATCTGGTCACTGACGCGACGTTCCTCTACGAAACCGCTGGCACTGTCAGCCGCGAGGAGCTCCTCAAGCTGCGCATGGAGCTGGAGGCGACCAGCGGGCGCAGCGGGCAGCTGCAAGCGGCGAAGAAACGCGAGCAGACCGAACTGGAAATCGCCGAGCGCGAATATGAAATGCGCGTGCTCAGGGCACCGATATCCGGTGTCGTGACGATGCTCAAAGTCCGCCAAGGCGAATGGGCTGCACCGGGCGATGCGCTGGTACGGCTCGTCGATGACACCGACTGCGAACTGCGCGTCAATATCAGTCAGACCGCTGCACGCAAGTTGTCTGCAGGCGCACCCGTCACGGTTCATCTCGAAGACGCTGCCGTGCCTGGTCCCCAGGCTGGAAGAGTCATCTTCGTCGCCCCCGTCATCGATGCCGCGAGCGCTCTGGTCGAGGTCAGGGTGAAAATTCCGAATCGGGAACGGCGTATCCGCCCAGGCGTCAAAGCCAGGCTAGTGATGGATGGTGTGTCGTGAGCACCAGTCATCTTCCGTCCGAAGGGCCAGTCGCCATGCCAGCGGCAGCGTCGCCGGCCATGAGCGCAGAACAGCTGATCGAGAGCCTGCGCACGCTGCGTCAGCAGCCCAGGGATGCTGCGTTCTGGAGCCGGCTGTGCGTGTGCTTGAGTCAGCTCTGTCGCGCCCGCGCCGCGCTGGTGTTGCGCTGCTCCCAATCCGACATGTCATGGTCGCTGCTGGGGACGAACGCTCCAGCCGACAGTGCACTGCTGGTCCAGGCCAACACCCACATCGCCGAGCTGTCACCGCGCGCGCTTTCCCAGGGGTACGCGTACTCACCGTGTCCGAACGGCACGCTGGTTGCAGCGGTTCACCTGACGGACCCCGAAGGCCCAACGCTGCTGCTGCTCGAGATCAGTTCGCGCGAGCGCTCAGCAGTCAACGAGTTGCTGATCCGCGCACAACTGGTCGCCGACCTGCCCGCCAATCTGCCCATCACCTCCCAAGTGGCGACCGGGAGCCAGGCTCAGCATGAAGCATCCCAGGGGCTGATCGACCTGTTGGATCTGATTGCGCGAGTGATGCAGGAAGACGAGTTCGGTGCTGCCACGCTGGGATTGGTCAACCTGTTGGTCGGAGTGATCGGCTGTGACCAAGCTGTGCTTGGCTGGTCCGATGACGGACTGGTACGGGTGCTTGCGATCAGCCACATCGATCGCTTCGAACAAAAATCCGAGAATGTGCAGCTGCTTGAGGCTGCACTCGAGGAGGCGGTTGACCAGCGGCAAGACATCATATTCCCGACCCCCCCTGGTAGTCCGCTGGTGACGCTGGCTCACGACCGTCTTGCGCGTAGGCTCGGCTATGGTCAGCTCGCAACGCTGGTGTCCGACGATACAGAGGCCGTGCCCGAGCCGCAGCTGGTCCTGCTGCTGGGCCGACGCGAGGTCGGTTTCGAGTCTGGACAGCTGCATCAGGTGTCGGTTGCGCTGCATCTGCTCAGGCCCTGGATGGCCGTGCTGCGTGAGCGCTCGCAACCGCTGCCCATGCGCCTGCTCACGCAGGCCAGGATACGGCTGCGACGCTGGCTCAGCCCCGAGCGGCTTCGCTACAAGGCACTGGCATCCGCTGCCGTGCTGGCTTCGCTGGTGGTCGTCTTCGGCACCTGGACGTATCGGATCGAAGCCAGTGGCGAGCTGATGACTGACAGTGTGCAGGTTGTCAGCGCCCCCTTTGATGGTTACCTGGCGCAAGTGAACGCCAACCTAGGCGACACAGTCGATGAAGGCATGGTGCTGGCTGAACTCGATACCCGCGAGTTGACGCTACAGTCCACCGACCTGCAATCCGAGGTGCGACGCTATCAGGCGGAAGCCGACCAGGCTCGCGCCGCCAGTCAGGTTGCCGAGACGCAGATCGCGATGGCACGCATGGCGCAATCTCAGGCGCGCATGGAGCAGGTGATCTTCCAGCTGAAGCAGGCAAGAATTGCGGCGCCCTTCAGCGGCGTCATCGTCGAAGGCGAACGCAAGGAGCTATCGGGCAGCCCGATGCGTCAGGGTGACAAGCTCTTCCGACTGGCACGAATCGAGGGCTTGTATGCCCTGATTCACATATCGGAACGGGACATACGTGAGCTGCCATTGAATGCAACCGGGGAACTGCGCCTGCTCGGTCAGCCCGAACGTACCATCCGCTTCACAGCGGAAAAACTGGTACCGATCGCCCAGTTCAAGGGGATGCAGGCAGGTCATTTTGCGCTCAAGGTTAGGCTCGATGAACACGCTGACTGGTGGCGCCCTGGTATGGCTGCGCTCGCGCGGATAGAAGCTGGCGAGCGACGTATTATCTGGATCTGGACGCACAAGTTGATAGACACGCTGCACATGATGCTGTGGTGGTGAGGCGTCATGCAAGCGATGCTAATCGCGTTTTTGGCCAGTGCCGATCGGGCTGGTGCGACAGCATCACGGGCCAGAAATCGACCGATTTCCCTTGGCTACCGTGGTCATCAGTCCCCCCACCCGAAGTTTTAAAGTCTTCGTTTTGCTTCTCAATCGCTACATCTGCAGACGATTGATTACTGGCTCCGCAGCCTATTCGTGATGATCCTCTCTGTTCCACCTGCCACCGATCTTGCGCTGGATATCGTCGTGGTCGAAGACCACGATCTCGTGCGCGAGGAGCTGGTGATCTTTCTGCAGCGACCTGGCTGGAGCGTGCGAGGCGTCGATTGCGGCGATGCGCTCGACGACGCGCTGCGCCAGCATCCGGCCGATCTGATCGTGATCGACCTGAACCTGCCGGGCGAAGACGGGCTGAGCATCAGCCGGCGCCTACGCGCGGCGATGCCTGATCTGGGCATCCTGATGCTGACGGCGCGCGTGCTGTCGAGCGACAAGACAGCCGGCTACCAGAGCGGTGCCGATGTCTACCTGACCAAGCCCGCGAGTGTCGCCGAGCTGGAGGCGGTGATCCTCAGCCTGTCGCGGCGGCTACGCCGGGTCGTGGCTGACGGTCCGCGGCTCGATGTCACCGCCTGCCGCCTGTTGCTACCAGACCGACGAGCGGCCGACCTGACGCTGCTCGAATGCCGCCTGTTGTACGAGCTGGCATTGGCCGTGGAGCGCCAGCTGGATACCTCGATGCTACTGCACCGGCTCGGCAGCCATCAGGGCGCGACGAGCCGCAACCTACCCGTGATCGTGAGCCGCTTGCGCCACAAGATCCGCGAGAAGCTGCAGCTGCCCGACATCATCAAGGCAGTGCGCGGTCACGGCTACCGGCTGACGTTGCAGCTAGCACTGTATGAGTCGCCGGGCCGCGAAGCGCAGTGATGAAGGAACGGCCGGTTTGGACGCTGCCGATGCAGCGACTGTCGCGCTTGAACCGCTGGCTCAACGACTTGGCCGTGCTGATCCTGCTGGCGGGCTGCTGTCTGCCTCTGCATGGCGCTGAGCTGCCTCTCGAGCGGGCCTTCTGGATCGATGCCAGCGGCAGCACCAGTCTCGACGAGGCGCTAGTGCAACCGCTGCAGCCCGCCCCTGCGGTGCTGTCGCTGGGCTACACGCCCGCGGCAAGCTGGCTGCGGATCACGCTGCCGCCTTCCGAGCAGCCGCTCTGGCTGGTCGTGCAGCCGATCTACCTGGACCATCTGGCGCTGTACAGCCGCCCGCATCGGCCCGACGGCAGTCTTGGCGACTGGCAGCTCAGCCTTCTGGGCGACCACCACCCGTTCAGCGCTCGACCAGTCGCGACGCTGCATTACGCGTTCGAACTGCGGCCCTCTCCGACCCGCCCGACCGTCGTCTGGCTGCGCACCCAGACCAGCAGCGCCCATGTCGTCTACGCGACGGTCGAGACGACCGCCAGTCTCCAGCGCTTGGACTCCGTGCTGCACCTGGGCGTGGGCGTCTACATCGGCGTGGTGCTGATACTGGCGCTGCTGGCCCTGGTGCGCTGCGCCGTGCTCGGCGACACGCTCTGGGGGCTCAACGCGGTGCTGCATCTGCTGACCGTCGCCTGCGCGCTGGTATTTTTCGGCCTGCCCGCCAGATATCTGTGGCCTGACCAGCCGCTGAAGGCCGATGCGCTGTTCTCCTGCATGCTCTGCCTGTTCAACTTTTTCAACATCGGCTACTTCGCTTGGCTGGCGCGCGTTTTCGGAACGCCGCGCTGGCTGTTCCGGCTGCTGCTGCTGCCGCTGCCGCTGTTGCCGTTGCTGTTGTGGCTGATCGCCGCCGGCCACACGCGCGAAGCGATGTCGCTGAACGCGCTGGTCGGCTTGCTGTACACGCTGCTGGGCATGCCGGCCAGCTGGCTGTTCCGGATCGACGATCACCTGTTGCGCCGCATGGTGCGCGGCACCCACGCGATGCTGGGCCTGTACATCATCGTCATCTTGCTGTCGCTGCTTGGCGTCGGACGGATGACCGCGCTGCACCTCTATCCCGCAATGGGAATGAATCTGCTGGCCGCCGTGACGCTGTACATGGTGCTTAGCCGACGCGACCAGCTGGCGCAGCGCGAGCAGCAGCAGCTGCGCGAGCAGGTCCGGAGCACTTCGCAGCGGCTGGCCTGGGAGCAGCGGCGCCTGGCCGAGAGCGCCAGTTTCACCGGCATGCTGCTGCACGAGCTCAAAAACCCGCTGGCCTCGATCCGGCTCGCCACGCTGACGCTGCTGCGCGACCAGTTGCCAAGCGCCGAGGCCAGGGCGGCCCGCCTGGAGCGCATCGAGCAGTCAGTCGACGGCATCGACGCAGTGCTCGAGCGCTGCCGCCAGGTCGATCGGCTCGACCAGGGCGAATGGGAGCTGCAGCGCGTCGATGCCGATGCCGCCGCCCTGCTGCGCGACTGGGTCGCGTTGCTGCCACACCAAGAGCGGGTCGAGACCCGCTTGCCGCCCCGGCTGGACGTCCGGCTCGAAGTGGGTCTGTTCCACACCATCTTCGGCAACCTGCTGGACAACGCGCTGAGCTATTCGCCTCCCGGCTCCACCATCGATCTGGTGCTGAGCGAGCGAGCCGCCGCCGGACAGTCCCGCTGCATGATGCTGACGGTGCGCAACGCGGTCGGCAAGGCGGGCAAACCCGATCCGGCCAGGGTGTTCGACAAGTACTACCGCGCCGCGCACCAGACCACCGGATCGGGCCTGGGGCTTTTCCTGGTGCGGCGCCTGAGCGAGATGCTGGGCGGCAGCGTACGCCACCGCGTCGAGAACGAAGGTGAGCCTGATGAGCGCATCGCGTTCGACCTGGTGCTGCCCTGCGTCTGATCCGCGCAGCACACGATCCAGGTCACCGGCCGGGGCGTGAAATCGGTAAAGACCCACCCTTCCAGTGCGGTTGCCCAAGCAGGTGTTCGACGGCGAGACGCCGCATGTGCAGCAGCAGAGCCGCCACATGATGGCGGCGGGGCATGGTGGTTTCGGCAGTGTCCTCTGCATCCTGGGGACTGCGGCAGCCGAGATACCTGTTTTCTGCCGCAGGCAAGCCGACCCGGAGCCCACCTTGCAACGCAGGGCCTTCCAGCCAGCGTCCATGCCGCACGACCTGGGCCTGCCCAGCCTCTGGCGCAAGCCAGCCAGTCGCCTGAGCCGGTGGGCGGACAAGCTGCGGGCCTATCCTGATGCGATGTCAGTCGAACCCGGCCTCCAGCTCATCGACGATCAGCAGCATCTGGAGTCGAACCACAAGCTCATGCTCGCGGCTTTCGAGCGGGAAACCGCCAGTCCTGAAAGCGCGGAGCGCTACCTGGACCAGCTGCACACCCACCAGACCGATCCGGAACTGCAGGCCCTGCTCGGCCAGCTGAGCCTGATTGCCGGTGACCGAGCCGCGGCCGCGCGGCTGCTGGACTGGCTCAACCGCGATCTGTCGTCGGGTCCGGCCTTGTCACGACAGGCTGAGCAGGCGATCGAGGCGGCATTGCCGGGCCTGGGGGTGGCAGCTGGAGGCTGATGCCTCAGCTGACTTGAGGGGCAGGCGTTCGCAGCATGGGTTTAGTCGAGATGGACGACGGTTTCGTCCCAGGTCTCGCGTGCGTAATCACGTGCTGCGCATCTGGTCGCCAACAGCGAATCACCTCGCATCGCTTCACTGGCTGACACCTGCGCACTGCGCTTGGCGCGTCCCTGTCCGCCAGGGCAGGCCCTGAACGGTCGGTGGCGGCAGCGCAGCAGCCTGCGTCAGGTTGAGGCGTGGCGCCATATCAGCAGTATCAGGAAACCTAGGGTGGCGACCAGCAGCCACTTGAGCCACCGGACCTCGCCTTCAACCTCGCTCAATTGGTTCTTGATCCGGTCGATTTCGATCCAGGCGCTGTCTTCCCTACTGGTGTTTTCAGTCATGTTGTTGTATTAATTTTGTATCCATTATGGCAAATTTAAGAAAGTCAAAATGATTTTGATACTCGCCCTTCTGCGCGCCGTCCGTTCGGGCCTGGCTTTCGTGCCGTGGATCGAGTCGCGTGTGGCGTCTCGCCCCTGACGGGCTTCAATCCCTGACGCTTGCGCGCTACGCTTGCCTCCTGGGGGAAGGCTGCGCCATCTCCCGCCGCGCTGCGCTTGGCGTCCCTCTAGGTGAGCCGACCAGGGCAGGCCCGAAGTACGGTTGGGATCTTGGATCTGACATCCAGCTGTAACCATTTCGCTAAGTACGGTGCTTAAATCTGATTTTTTTCGGGATGCGCCTTGCTCCTCCAACTTCCTTTGCAAAATCTCTTAGATGCCCGCTGCTTGTCCTGAGAAGTTCTCCCGTCGCCGTGGTCGCCCACCTGCTTCGCAAGCCGGGCAGTTTGATGAACGCATACTGCAGGTGGCAACGTCTTTGTTCCTGGATCGGGGCTTTGGTCGCACCACCTTGGATCTGGTGGCACAGCATGCCGAAGTGGGCAAGTCCAGCCTCTACGCCCGCTATCCCAGCAAGGGCGCCTTGTTTGCGGCAGTGGTCAGCCGATCGATCCAGACCATGTTTGACCACTTGACGCCGGTGCCGCAGGGGCTGAATCTTGTGCAACGCTTGCAGGCGGTCGGCGAGGCACTGATCGAAGGCATGCTCCATCCGCGCTGTGTGGCGTTCATGCGCATCACGGCTGCAGAGGCAGATAACTTCCCCGACTTGGCCCTGACGGCGTACCAGGTCAGCTTTGACGGTGCCGTCCTTTACGTGTTGAAGGGACTTGGGGCAGCCAACCTTGCCGCTGCCGGTCCGGGGCTCACCGCACTGGCTCAGCGCTTTGTTGAGGTGGCGGTTCAGCCGCTGTCCTTTCAAGCAGCTTTCGGGGTGGATGCAGCGTTGCTGCGGCAACGCGCATCGGCTTGCGTGCGTGACGCCATCGAACTGTTGCAAGAGAAGATCGCCATGACAGATTGGGGGCAAGCACGGACATAAAGGACGATTTCGTCCATTGTTGTTAGACTGTGGGTGTTTGCTGTCAACGGAGACCCCTCATGTGCGCCTTGTTACCCAGATCACGGCTGAAGTGATGCACGATCAAAAGCATTTTTCGGACATCTCAAGCAAGGTGCATCGTCTGGAATTGATTTACGAGCAGCTCAGCCGTAACTACCCGACCTTCGACCAGACTGACGACCCCTGGATGACCAACGGTCTGTCCAGCACACCGTTTCGCTGCCTGGTTTCTGTCTGCCTGTCGACCATGACCATCACACCCCGAGCGGTCAAGGCCTGCGTGCCACTCTTCGAGCGTGTGTCCAACTTCGAGGAACTGCTGGCCTTGGATGACGAGGCGTTACGCACCATCATCAAGCCGGTGGCGCACTACAACCGCAAGACAACGAATCTGAAGATCATGTGCCAACAGATCCTTCAGGACTTCGGTGGCCGCATCCCTGATACCCACCAGGATCTGATGAAGCTGCAAGGTGTTGGCCGCAAGGTAGCTGACATCATGATGAACTTCATCTTTCACGAGGACACCATCGCCGTGGACACCCACGTGCTGCGCGTGCTGAACCGGTTGGACATAGTGCACACGTCTGTCGCCGAGGCCGCTGCCGACCAGATCAACGGCATCACCCCGGCCCACTACAAGCGGCATGCACATGAATGGCTGATCCAGCATGGCATGCAGGCATGTACCGCGCGCCGCCCGCGGTGCGGGGCCTGCTGTATTTCCGAGCTGTGCAGCTACCGCTGACCTGACGCAGTCACTTAACACGACCATGCCTGCCGTATCGGAGATCAGCCCTGCTGGGCCGCCAGAGGTGGTCTGGTTCAAACGCGACCTTCGCGTTGAAGACCATACAGCACTGGCACACGCGACGGCTGCAGGGCCGGTCTTGTGTGTCTACGCCGTCGAGCTGGACTACTGGCGCCAGCCTGGCACCAGCGATCGACAGTGGCAGTTCGTGCACGAATGTCTGCTGAGCCTGGACGCGCAGCTCAAGTCGTTGGGCACTGCGCTTGAAATTCACGTGGTGCCGGTCATCCAGATGCTGGACGCGCTGCACCTCCGACTGGGCCCCTTCACGTTGCACAGCCACCAGGAGACCGGCGGGCTCTGGACCTACGCACGTGACCGTGCGGTAGCAGCTTGGTGCCGAGATCATGGCGTGCGCTGGCACGAGTACCCACAGAACGGGGTGGTTCGCCCAGTGTCGCGCCGCGGTCGTCGATTCAAGGAACATTGGGATGCTTGGGCAACGGCGCCTCTGGCGCACCTACCGACCCAACCCTTGTGGCTCGGGCCTGCCAGCGGGCGGACGGTCTCGCTGCTGCCAACAGCCGTCAAGGCCGACCCTTTTCCGTGTGCTGGCCGGCAAAGAGGTGGCCTGCAGCCCGCCCGTGACCTGCTGGACAGCTTCCTGGCCGGCCGCGGGCAAGACTACGGCGCCCACATGAGTGCACCAGCCACTGCCGAGCAGGGATGCTCTCGCCTGAGCCCTCACATCGCTCACGGTAGCCTGAGCCTGCGCCAGATCGCCCAGACTGCGCTGCAGGCCCGCGAAGCCGCTCCGCGTGCGCACTGGCATCGCCAACTGGGCAGCTACGTGACGCGGCTCTGGTGGCACTGCTACGCATTGCAGGTGCTGGAGAACCAGCCCGCCATGGAGCGTCAGGCCCTGGTGCCCGAAATGGAACAGTTGCCACGCCCGATGGACAGGGCGCGTTTCGACGCGTGGCGACTCGGCCGCACCGGCTGGCCGATGGTCGATGCCTGCATGCGATTCCTCCACCACCAGGGCTGGCTCAACTTCCGCATGCGAGCGATGCTGGTAACGGTGGCGACGCACACCCTGTCCTTGCCCTGGCGGCCGGTGGCAGACTGGCTGGCAGAGCTGTTCGTGGACTTCGAGCCTGGCATCCACTACACACAGATGCAAATGCATAGCTGCATGGCCGCCAGCCCGGTGTTGCGCCTGTACAACCCGGTGACACAGGCCCGTGAGCTGGACCCGAACGGGAAGTTCGTGCGCCGCTGGGTGCCTGAGCTGCGGGCGGTACCCGACGACTGGATTGTCATGCCATGGGCCATGCCAGCGACAGCTCGGCACCGCTGGGGTCTGATGGGCTCGGACGATTACCCGGCACCACGGGTCGACTTCGAGCAGGTGCACCGGTCCGTCAAAGCCGAGATCGCCGCGCTGCGGTCCAGCCTCGACCTGCAGCCGGCACCAGGGTTCAACGAAAGGCCCCGCCAAACAGCACGGGCTCAGCGCACGGCTCGCGGGCTGCAGCAAGGGGAGGCCAAGCTGCCTGCGCAGCTCAGCCTGTTCTGAATTGACGATCACGCGCAAGTGCGGTCCACGCCCCCACACCTTGCCGAGCTGCGTGGGCAGTAGTCTTGCAAGACCTGAAATATGGATATGAAATTCTCAAGCCGAACCCTCCCGTTTCTTACCGAAGCTGGCCAGCAGACCGATCCGAACTGGCTTGAGCAGAACCAAGCCACCTATGAAGCCCATGTCAGGGGGCCCTTCATCGACTTGGCCGAGAGGCTCAAGGCCGCACTGCAGCCAAGCGTTCCGGACTACCACTTCCCCATCAAGGGAATCGGCAGGATCAAGAGGGCCACCCACCACGTGGTGAGTGGCGGCCCTTGCTTCAAGGACTGGCTGTCCATTTCGATCTCGAAACCCTCGTACTCCCGCTTTGAGCGCAACCCTCACCTGTTCTTCGGCATTCTTCCCAACATCCCGCAGTACATGGGGGTCGTGGTCGCAGGGGGACTGTTCATGCCATCCGGCCCACAACTGAGAAAGGTCAGAAGTGCCATTGCACAGGACGCTCGACTTTTTCATGCGTTGTTTGACGACCCCACTTTTAAGGCGCGCTTCAAGACCAACTTTTCGCGCGAGGAAGTGGCTTCTCGCCCGCCACGAGGGTTCGATCCAGATCATCCGGATATGGATTGGTTGAGGCTCAAAAAGTTTTTGGTGGTGAAGAAACTCACCAATGCTGAGTTCACCTCTCGGGACCTGGTGCCGGCGGTGGTGGAAGACTTCAAGCAACTGGTACGCCTCAATCGTTTCCTCGAGAATGCGCTCACATAGTCCTCGGCCACCACATCGCACCTCAACAAAAGTGGTCTGCCACAATGCTGGTCCAAATGTCCGCTTTGGGTCGCTATGCAAAGCTTTCTATAGCGACCCTGAACCGACATTCCACACGCTGCCAAAGCAGCCGTTCAAACGGACAGATCCCGCATACAGGGCGTTGCCTCTCTCAGCTCCTTTTGGCTCAGGACGTATTCGCTGTTGTTCACGAGCCGCGACACGACGAAGTCGATGAAAGCGCGTACGCGCGCCGGTTGGGCGTTGCGGCTGCCGTAATAGACGAAGTAGCTGTAGCGCTCGGGTATGTGGTCCACCAGCAGCGGCACCAGTTGGCCGGCCCGTATGTAAGGCGCCGCCGTCACGCCAGCCAGCTGCCCGATCACCTTGCTGGACAGCACGGCATGCAGCTCGATGACCTCGTCATTGGTGCTCAGCGCCGGCACCACGGTCTGTTCCACCTCTTCATCACCCACCTTGAAGCGCCAGGGCACCACCCGTCCGGTGCCGGTGTTGCGGTACACGCTGCATCGGTGCGCCGCCAAATCGGCCATGTTGTCGGGCGCACCGTGCAAGCGAAGGTAGTCGGGCGATGCGCAGATCACAAGCTGCACCGGGAACAGGCGACGCGCGATCACGCCCTCATGCGGTGAGTGGCCGAGGCGAAACCCCACATCCACCCGGTCCTCGACCCAGTTGCCCACCCGATCTTCCAGCTGCACGTCGGGCACGATGCCCGGATGGCGCTCGCAGAACTCGTCGAGCAGCCGCCAGAGCAGCGCCTGGAAGGTGGAGCGCGGCCCGACGATGCGCAGCGGCCCGGCGATCTCGTCCTTGGCCTGCCTGGCAGACAACAGGGCTCGCCGCAGACCCAGCAGCGAGGGCTGGGCCTCATCCAGAAAGCGCTGGCCTTCGTCGGTCAGGGCCATGGAGCGGGTGGTGCGGTGGAACAGGCGCAGGTCCAGATGCTGTTCCAGCTGCGCCAAAGCCTGGCTGGCCGCTTGCGGACTGATGTTCAGGGCGGCGGCGGTCTTGCGCAGGCTGCCGAGTTCGGCCGCCGTGACAAAGACCGAGATGGCGCGCAGTTCATTGATGGCCATGAGATTCCTTTGGCTGCGATTGTCCGTTATGGCTTGTTAATTCATCAAGTCTTTCAGCACTGTTCACCACCCAATCATCTTCCTAGACTGGGCGCCTTGATACGCTATTTGAAGGAACCCCTGATGAACCGATGGATGGCCGCCACCTTGGCTGGCTTGGTGCTGAGCCCCGCGACAGCGACAGAGCCTGAGCTGCAGGTCACCCGTGCCGGTACGCGCACGGAACGCGCCGCTTCCCCGCAACACTTCAGCGGCCAGGCGACGGTGGACATGCTGCATGTGGCTGCCGCACCGGCCCGCGCTTCCGTGGGCTCGGTGAGGTTCGTGCCGGGCGTTCGCACCGCCTGGCACACGCACCCGCTGGGGCAGACACTGATCGTGACGGCGGGCGTCGGACGGGTGCAGCGTTGGGATGGCCCGGTGGTCGAGATGCGGGTGGGTGATGTGGTCCACATCCCGCCCCAGGTCAAGCACTGGCACGGCGCTGCGCCGGGCAGCGCAATGACTCACCTGGCGATCTCGGAAGCGCTGGATGGCCAATCGGTGACCTGGATGGAGCCGGTGGCCGAGACATCTGCCAGCTCGGCCCCCGCTGCTGCGACAGCGGCAGCGCTTCAGCCCTCGCGTGCTCAGCAGCTGATGGGCGATGTGGCGCCCAAGCTGGCCCAACTGACCGACGAGGTCTTGTACGCCGATGTCTGGGCCCGGCCCGGCCTGTCGCCAAGGGACCGCAGCCTGATCACGGTCAGCGCGCTGATCGCCATGAACCGTCCCGACCAACTGCGCTCGCACCTCACGCTGGGCCGAACCAACGGTCTGACCCAGGATGAGATCGCCGAAACCCTCACCCATCTGGCCTTCTACACCGGCTGGCCCAACGCCGTCACGGCCACCGGCGTGGCGCGTGACGTGTACATCGGCAAGCCTTGAACCGGTCCGACCCGTTCAGAAAACCATCAGCACACCCGACACCATCATGGACCAAGTCACCCTCAACAACGGCGTCCGCATGCCGATCGCCGGCTTCGGCGTCTTCCAGATCCCCGATCCCGCCGAGTGCGAGCGCAGCGTGGTCGATGCCATCGACGCGGGCTACCGCCTGATCGACACCGCCGCCTCGTACCTGAATGAAGCAGCCGTCGGCCGCGGCCTGCGCGCCAGTGGTGTGCCCCGCGATGAGCTCTTTGTCACCAGTAAGCTCTGGGTGCAGCACGCGGGCTACGAGCGCACCCAGCAGGCCATCGACGCTTCACTGCGAAGGTTGCAACTGGATTACCTGGATCTGTACCTGATCCACCAGCCGTATGGCGACGTGCACGGTTCCTGGCGCGCGATGGAGGAGGCTTACCAGGCCGGCAAGCTGCGCGCCATCGGTGTCAGCAACTTCCACTCGGACCGGCTGATGGACCTGATGGCCTTCAACACGGTGCCGCCGGCAGTCAACCAGATCGAGGTCAACCCTTTCCACCAGCAGGCCGAGAGCGTGGCCTTCATGCGCGAACATGGCGTGCAGGCAGAGGCCTGGGCGCCGTTTGCCGAGGGGCGCAACCAGCTGTTCGAGAACGCTGTATTGCTCGAGATCGGTCGCAAGCACGGCAAGTCGGTCGGACAAGTGGTGCTGCGCTGGGTAGTCCAGCGCGACATCGTGGTATTGGCCAAGTCGGTGCGCAAGGAACGCATGACCGAGAACCTGGCCATCTTCGACTTCGCACTCGATGAAGACGACATGGCGCGCATCGCCACGCTGGAAACCGGCCAGAGCCGCTTCTTCTCGCACCGCGATCCGGCGATCGTGAAGTGGATGAGCGAGCGAACGCTCGACATCTGACCCTGTTCCCCCCTTTTGATGGAGCCCGACATGAACACCCAGAAACCCCGTCCACTGCAGGGCCGCCAGTTGCTGGCCACCGCCGCCACGCTGGGCATAGCCCCGTGGCTGCTGTCGGCCTGTGCCAGCGCCGCCCCACCTGCGCGCCCCTCGGCGCCACAGGCGGCCGGCTCGCGACGCCGGCTCGGCCCGCTCGAAGTCTTCCCAGTCGGCCTCGGCTGCCAGTGGCGCCCGGGTGCTACGCCGGGCGTGATCGTCGATTCGTACAGCAGCCGTTTTGACCGCACAGCCGCCATCCGCCTGATCCGCCAGGCGGTGGACCAGGGTGTGACCTTTATCGACACGGCTGAAGCCTACGGTCCCTTCCTGTCGGAGGACATCGTCGGCGAAGCGCTGCAAGGCATCCGCGACCAGGTGGTGCTGGAGACCAAGTTCGGCTTCGACATCGATCAGGTCACTGGCCAGCGCCTGCCCGGTGGCCGCAACAGTCGGCCCGAGCACATTCGCCGGGTGGTGGACGCTCAGCTGCGTCGTCTGCGCACCGACCGCATCGACGTGCTGCTGCAGCACCGGGTGGACCCGAACGTGCCCATCGAAGACGTGGCTGGCACCATCAAGGACCTCATTCGCGCGGGCAAGGTGCGGCACTACGGTCTGTCGGAGCCAGGCCTGCAGACCGTGCGCCGCGCACACGCAGAGCACCCGATGGCGGTGATCCAGAACGAATATTCCATGCTCTGGCGCGGCCCCGAAGCCGGTGTGCTGCCCTTGTGCGAAGAGCTGGGCATCGGCTTTGTCTGCTGGAGCCCGCTCGGCATGGGTTTCCTGGCCGGCGGGGTGAATACCGCAAGTCGCTTTGTGGCACCGGATTTCCGCGCCATCTCGCCGCGCTTCGCTCCCGAGGTGCTGCCCGCCAACATGGCCCTGGCCGATCTGGTACGCACCTGGGCCCAGCGCAAGAACGCCACGCCCGCACAACTGTCGCTGGCCTGGTTGCTGGCCCAGAAGCCCTGGATCGTGCCAATCCCTGGCACCACCAACGCGGCCCACATGGCGGAGAACCTGGGCGCTGCATCAATCGTGTTCACCGTTGACGAGCTGCAGCAGCTCAACGCAGCCGTGGCGGCCATCCGCATCCAGGGCGAGCGCCTGCCTGCAGCGGTGATGGCGATGTCGGGCGTGGAGGCACCGCCCAAGCGCTAGAGCGTGTTATGAACTTTGTCCGGCGCCCAGGAGCATCGCGGCCTTGGGCAGCATGAGGATGGCGAATACCACGAAGCCCTTCTTCGCCTCGGGCAGCTTGACCACGCGCAACTCGATGCCCGCCGCAGCGGCCGTTTGGTATCAGAGTTGTGGGTAATTGAAAGGTTCGCCGGATGCTTACGGCGGAACGGCCCGGTTACCTGATCTTGACGACGACTTTTCCCTTGGCCCGGCCGAGGGCCAGGTAGTCCAGGGCTTCCCTGGCCTGCTCGAACGGGAACACCTTGTCGATGACCGGTCGGATCCGTTCGGCCTTGAGCAGCTCACCGATTTCTGCAAGCTGTTGCCCGTCCGGACGTACGAAATGGAAGGCGTACTCGACCCCCTTCTTCTTGGACTGCTTCAGGATCTTGCGGCTCATCAGGCCGAACACGAACTTCAGCAAGAAGTTCAGCTTCCTTGCTTCTGCGAAGGCGGCATCCAGCGGGCCGATCAGCGAAACGATCCGGCTGCCCGGTTTCAGGATGTCCAGCGACTTCTCGATCGCGTCGCCCCTGACCGTGCCAAGCACGACGTCGTAGCCGTGCAGCACCTTCTCGAATTCCTGCTTCTTGTAGTCGACGATCTCGTCGGCACCCAGGCTTCGAACCAGCTCGATATTGCCCGTACTGACGGTCGTTCCCACCTTGGCGCCGAGCTCGTGAGCCAGCTGGATCGCAAAAGTCCCGATGCCGCCCGAGCCTGCAGGGATGAACACCTTCTGACCGCGGCGCAGGTTGACACGTTCCTTCAGCGCCTGCCAGGAGGTCAGCGCGACCATGGGGATCGACGCGGCTTGCACGAAGTCCAGATTGGGCGGCTTCAGGGCGGCGGCGCTCTCCGGCACTGCGGCGAACTCCGCAAGCGAGCCCTTGCCCAGGTCAAACAGGCTGGCGAAAACCTCGTCGCCCGGCTTGAAGCGGGTCACGCGGCTGCCGACCTCGACCACCACGCCGGCGAGATCGCTGCCCAGGATGGCCGGCAGCTTGAAATGCAGGACAGGCTTGAAGGTGCCCACCGGGATCATGTTGTCGATGGGGTTCACGCCGGCAGCGTGGACCTGAACCAGCAGCTCGTCGGGCTGCAGCGTGGGGCGGTCGATGTTGGAGAACCCGATGTCGGGCGACTTGCCGTAGCGTTTGAAGGTGAGTGCTTTCATGTCTTCTTCCTTGTTTCTGGCGAACCCAGGGTGGTGAAGCTCAGGCTTGGAGCCGGTAGCGATCAGCCGCCTGGGCCTGCCGCACGTCAGCTAGCAAGGTCTGTCGAGCGCCGTCCAGTGCATCCCAACGTTCGGCCACATGGAGTGGCGGGATCGTGACTAGCTCGCGGCGGTCGTAGCCGACCAGCGCCGCATCAACCAGTTCATCGACGTCCATGACTTCCGGGAGGGTGTTGACGTCAATGCCGGCGCGCCCCCAGATCTCCGTGCGCGTCGCCGCCGGCAGCACGGCCTGCACATAGATTCCCTTGGGAGAGAGCTCCAGGTTCAGCCCCTGCGACAGAAACAGCACGAAAGCCTTGGTGGCACCGTAAATCGTCATGCCGAGCTCGGGCGCCAAGCCCACCACCGAGCTGATGTTGACGATGGTGCCGGCGCCGGCCTGCACCAGGCGCGGGGCAATGGCTGCAGCCAGCCGGGTCAACGCCGTAGTGTTGAGTGCGATCAGCCTCTCGATGTCTTGCGCACTTTGCTGGACAAAGCCGCCGGACTGCGCCATGCCGGCGTTATTGATCAGGATGCCGAGGCGCGCGTCCTCGCGCAGGCGTGTTTCGACCGCTGCCAGCTCGATTGGCTGCGTGAGGTTGGCCTGCAGCACGTCAACTGCCACCTTGTGCGCCTCCCGCAGCTGTGCGGCGAGCGCATCGAGCCGGGACTTGTCGCGGGCGACCAGGACCAAGTTGTGTCCGCGCTTCGCGAAGCGCTCGGCGTAAACGGCACCAATGCCGCTGGAAGCGCCGGTGATGAGGACGGAGGGAAGGGTGGCCATGTTTAAGTTCCTAGGCAGTGGTTGCCGCTTGTCGAGTGAGTTCGACTCCCGGTTGGGTTGGGTTGGGTTGGGCTGGGTTTGCGGTAGCACATGCCGTCCGTCGCTTCGTGTGTTCTCGGTCATGTTTCACCGTTTTACGTGGTGTTCGGATGCATCAATGATGATGAGTGTAATCAAAAAAGTCAATACTTTGATGATGACTGACATCAATATAGAATCGAGGCCTACGAAAGCAGCTCCCCAAGGCAAACAAGCGATGAAAATCACCAAAGCGCAGGCGCAGGCGAATCGAGCGCATGTGGTGGAAACAGCTTCCCAGCTGTTTCGTGAACGCGGTTATGACGGCGTCAGCGTTGCCGATCTGATGGCCGCCGCCGGCTTTACCCACGGCGGCTTCTACAAGCAGTTCGCATCCAAAGCCGACCTGATCGCCGAATCGGCGGCTTGCGGCATCACTCAGACCGTTGCGCTGACCGGAAACGGTGTGGAGCCTGCCGAGTTCGTCAGGCAGTACCTGACGCGCGAGCACCGTGACAGTCGCGGCACCGGGTGCACGATGGCAGCATTGGGCGGGGATGCCGCTCGTCAGCCCGACTCAGTCCGAACCGCTTTTGCCACTGGCATAGAGGGCTTGGTGGCGGCCTTGAGCCGCAGCGATGACGCTGCTGCAGATTGCGCAGACGCGAACCAAAAGCGAGCCAAGGTACTGGACATGCTCTCGCATGTGGTGGGTGCCCTCGTGATGTCTCGGGCCTGCCCGGACGATTCCCCCCTCGCCGACGAATTCCTCACGGCCTGCCGTGACTCGATCCTTGGGTCGCTGATTGCTCCCCAACTGCCCCCCGCGTAGCGCGATGGCTGGGGAGCGAGGCAGTCGGCCGGCTTTCGACTGCCTGATTGACCGCTTGCCGCTGCCGCCGACATTCGCCGTTTGATGGCGAATTTCACTGATCAACCGTCCCCCAGGGGATGGCCACCGCGCTCAAGGCCGATACCTCCAAGGTGGTTTGGGCCGGTGGCTCGGCCGGCGGTGCCGACCACATCCTGGCCGGCCTGGTGGCCAAGGCCTCCGGTGGCGACACGAGCAAGCTGAACTACGTGCCTTTCTCAGGTGGTGGTCAAGCGCTGCCAGCCATTCACCATGCTCTTGGCTGGACAAGCGACTGGATGAATGAAGACTTGTAACTTACGAAATTTCAATTGTTCACTACTGCTGCATGGGCCAACAAAGTAGTGCGGTGCGTGACAGTTGCTGGCCAGCAGCCAGCCAACTTGACACGGCTGTGACTCTGGTTCAGGCCGAGGGCGGTCGTCTGGCTCTGGCGAGTAGATGGACTGCCAAGTCGTGTCCCCCAACAAAGCCGATTGACGCGCTGTGTTGGGGCGACTTGAGCAAGCGCCTGGATGTAGCGGGCTGATTCTCCAGGCACCGCTCAGGTCAGAGACACCGAAGGCGCTGCTTGGGCGTCGGGCTCGCCAGGTCCAGATGGCTTCATCCAGACCATGTACAACGCTGGTACGAAGACCAGTGTCAGCACAGTGGCGGCGATGAGCCCGCCCATGATGGCCATCGCCATCGGTCCCCAGAAGATGCTGCCGGTCAAGGGCACCATGGCGAGCACCGCAGCGGCGGCCGTCAGCACCACCGGGCGTGAGCGGCGTACCGTCGCTTCCACCACGGCCTGTGCCTGCGGCATGCCGGATGCAATGTCGCTGTCGATCTGGTCCACGAGGATCACCGCATTGCGCATGATCATCCCCCCCAGCGCGATCACCCCCAGCAAGGCCACGAAGCCAAAGGGCGCGTTGAAGATCAGCAGGGCCGGCACCACGCCGATGAGCCCCAGCGGTGCAGTGAGGAACACCATCCACATGCGCGAAAAGCTCTGCAGCTGCACCATCAGGATCAGCAGCATCACCACCAGCATCAGCGGGAATACCGCGAACAGCGCCTGGTTGGACTTGTCGCTTTCTTCGATGGCGCCGCCTTGCTCGATGCGGTAGCCAGGCGGCAGCTTGTCGATGATCGGCTTGAGTGAAGGCCAGATCTTCATTGTGGCCGACGGGCCTTGCACCCCATCGTGCACATCGCTGCGCACGGTGAGCACCATGTCGCGGTTGCGGCGCCACAGCACAGGCTCCTCGAAGGTGGGCACCAGCGTAGCCACCTGAGACAGGGGTACCACGGCGCCGCTGCGGGTGAACAGGCTGACGTCGCCCAGTTGCTCCAGTGCCAGCCGCTCGCTCGGCGCGGCGCGCACGGTCACGTCGATCAGATCCTCACCGCGGCGGATCTGCGTGGCGGGCGCCCCGCTCAGCACGGTCTGCATCATGGCCGAGATATCGGCGCTGGTGATGCCCAGCAGGCGGGCCTTGTCCTGGTCGATCTGGACGCGCAAGGTCCTCACCTGTTCGTTCCAGTCGAGCTGGGTGTCGCGCACCAGGGGGCTCTGCCGCACGGCATCGCGCACCTGGTAGGCGATCTGTCGGACCTTGCCCGTGTCGGGGCCGACCACGCGGAACTGCACCGGGAAACCGACGGGTGGACCGAACTCGAAGCGCGTGACGCGCCCCCGCAGGTCGGGAAAGGCACGCTCGGCGGCGAACAGGTCGAGCAAACGGCGCCGCACGGCCTCGCGGTCGGCCACATTGGCCGTCTTGATGACGATCTGCGCGTAGCTCGGGTTGGGCAGTTCGATGGGCAGCGACAGGAAGAAGCGCGGTGCCCCAGCCCCCGTGTAGGCGCTGAAGTGCTGAACCTGGCCATCGTCTTTCAGCACCTGCTCGAAACGCTTGACCTGCGCTTCGGTGGCCGCGAACGAGGCCCCTTCGCGCAGGCGCAGGTCAACGATGAGCTCCAGACGCGAGGCGGTCGGGAAGAACTGCTGCTGCACCAGGCCCATGCCCGCCACGGCGCTGACGAAGAGCACGGTCGTGGCGGCCAGCACCATCACGCGGTGTGCCATGCACCACTGCAGCAGGCGCCGCAAGCGTTGGTAGAGCGGTGCCGCGTAGGGATCTGGTGCCGCGCCACCATGCGCCTTCATGGTCTTGGGCAGGAGCACGATGCCCAGGTAGGGCGTGAACACCACGGCCACGAACCAGGATGCGATCAGGGCCACGCCCACCACCCAGAAGATGCCGCCCGCGTACTCGCCGCTGATCGACTTGGCAAAGCCCACCGGCATGAAGCCAGCCACCGTGACCAGCGTGCCGGTCAGCATGGGGAAGGCGGTTGACGTGTAGGCGAAGGTCGCCGCGCTGACGCGGTCCCAGCCCTGCTCGATCTTCACGACCATCATCTCGACAGCGATGATGGCGTCATCCACCAGCAGGCCCAGGGCGATGATCAGCGCACCCAGCGAGATGCGGTCCAGGCTCCAGCCCGCAGCCAGCATCACGATGGCCACGATGGCCAGCACCAGGGGCACGGATGCGGCCACCACGATGCCCGTGCGCCAGCCCAGAAAAAGGAAACACACTGCCAGCACGATGGCCAGCGCCTCCAGGAAGGAGCGCTCGAACTCCCACACGGACTCTTCAACGATGCTGGGCTGGTCGGCCACCTTCTCCACCACCACGCCCATGGGCAGGCTGGCCTTCAGCGCCTCCATGCGCGACTCAAGCTCGCGGCCGAGCGCCAGGATGTTGCCGTGCTTGTCAAAGGTGATGGCGAGCATGAGCACCGGCTTGCCGTCATGCCGCACGGTGAACGAAGGCGGATCTTCCAGCCCCGCGCTGACCTTGGCCACATCGCCAAGGCGCAGCAGCTTGCCGCCTGCGGTAATGGCCACATTGGCCACGTCACGCGCATCGCGCAGGGTGCCATCGACCCGGACGAACACCCGGTCAATGCGGCCCTCGGTCGACCCTGACGGACTGACTGTGTTCTGGCGGGCCAACGCCTCGATCACGGTCTGTGCGCTGATGCCCAGCGAAGCCAGACGCTGGCTCGAGAACTCGACGTGGACCTTCTCGGCCTGCCGCCCGAACACATCAACCTTGGTCACGCCTGGCTGCGCCTGAACCTGGCGCTTGAGGTCTTCGGTCAGCACCTGCAGTTCGGGCCAGCTCAGGTCAGCAGCGCTGATGGCGTACATCACGCTGTAGACATCGCTGAACTCGTCGTTGAAGAGGGGGCCCTGGACGCCTTCGGGGAACTGATGACGCACGTCGCCGATCTTCTTGCGGGCCTGGTACCAGGCCCGCTCCAGTTCGGCCTTGGGCGTGCCGCCCTTCATCCAGGGGTCGTCTCAGAATTCGGAATTTAAAGCACGCTAAGCCGGCTTCATCGGGCGTAGCGGCCTGAACTTGCCCAGCAGCCGCTGCTGGCAGCTTGAAAGCTGACGGAATCAAGTGCTGAACCAGGAATTAAATCAGTCCCCCCTGCTGGGGGGAAAAGATGCGCGCTACGCGCGCCCCCCCAGGGCCGGCAAGCGGCCCCCCCTGCTGGTCGATCAGTGCAGAAAAAACGACCGTTTTCCTTGCACGCCTGTTTATGGTAAAAAGCGCAACTCAGGCTAGTAGGTCTATGACCCCTTAGCCGGACCATCGGCAAATCCGTCCGGTTGCACAAGGGGTAGGCGTTTAACTTGCGCGTGTTCGGGCCACCATGGTGGCCGGTTCGGTGGGAGGGAGGGAGCCATGCACATGCTGCTGATGCGGCCAAATGGCCGCTGGACCGATGGCACGACCCGGCGCGTGCCGATCGTGCGCGAGCGGGCCCGGAAGTACGGCCCGATCCTCGACGAGCGGGTGCTCTCCGTGCGCAAAGATCTGCTCATCGCGGGCGCCAACGCCAGCGGCAAGACCCGCTGGCTGGCCAAGCTCAACGACAAGGCCGCCGAGATCTGGGCCAAGCAGCAGAAACTCTTTCTGCGCGCCACCGAGCCGCTGCAGCGCTGGTGTGAGGACGATCGCGTCATCGCCTGGGCCGAGAAACACCACGGCCGCCCCTGGGCCAGGCTGCGCGCCTTTGAGCGCGCCGATGCCCTGATTCATTGGGTTCATGACAGCCAAGCGGTGCTGCTGCTCGACGACGCGCACAAGTTGACCGGGCGCAAGCTCGACGTGGTGCTGCAGTTGTGTCGCGAGTGCAGCCGCCTCGTCATCGGGACCTGGTCCGAGCAATCCCTGCCCATGTCGCTGCGCATGCTGCTCGACCGGCGCGACCCGCAACGCATCCACCTGCATTCCGAGGCGGCCTACGACGTCACCAACCTGGTGATCTGGCTCCTGATGATCGCGGCCTTGGGCATCGGCTGGTGGCAGCTGGCTGCCGTGCTGGCCGGCATGAAGGTTCTCGCGGGTGGCCGGCGTGCGGCGCGCCAACATTGACCCTCGTGCCGCGCTGGTCGCGGCCTGCCTGGCGGGTGTCACGCTGCTGGCTTGGCCGGCGGCCGACCCCGCCGGCACACAGCCAGTCACCGCTCCACCCGCCGAGGGGGCGGAAAAGCCCTTTGTGCTGCCGACCTACTCGGGCGATTCGCCCAGTCTCCACGCGCCGGAAAAGCCCCCGACGCCCCGCGCGGCACCTGATGCCCGCGACCTCTACGAACGCGCGCTGGCCTGCTGGCCGGTCCGCAGCCTGTTCCGGGGCGAGGTCACGCTCGAAGGGCGCCTACGGAACGAGCGCGGGCTCTATCTCGACGACAGCGGGGTCTCGTCCGGCACCAGTCGGGCCAGCGCCGCCCTGGTGGCCCGACTGCCCCTCTACTGCGCGATCGAGCTGGATCGCGAGCGGGAGCGCGAATGGTCGCGCCGGGTCCGGGTGGCCGAATCCGCCGGGCAGTTCGTCTCGGTCCTGGCCGAGCGCGACAAGCTGCGCCGCCAGCTCGACCTGCTGCGCGCGCTCGAGCGCCGCTCGCAGGAACGCGTCAAGGCCGGCGTCGCCGAAACCACCGAGCAGGTCGCCTTCATGGAAAAGGTCGCCGGCGCCGAGGGCGAGATCGTGCGCCTGTCCGGCCTGCTGCAGAAGGCCCGGATCGAGCTGTTGGGCAATTGTCACGAGCACCAGGCCGATGGGCTCGACGCGCACATCAAGCAGCTGCTGGCCAGCGCGAGGGGCGGCTAATGCGCTGGATCTCCCACATCGCCATCGCCGGCAGCATCTGCGCCGTCTTCAACCCAGCGGCCGTGCCGGCCGCCGTGCTGGGCAGCACGGCGCCGGACTGGTTCGAGTTCGTCAAGCGGGCGGTACAGCGTAATCGCCCGGTCAAGCACCGGGGCAGCACGCACTACCTGGTCGGCTGGGTCGCCGCCGCGCTGTTCGGCCTGCTGATCTGGGACTGGCGCGACCTGGTGTACTGGTTCTCGGTCGGCGGCGCGATCCACTGGTTCTGCGACGCGCTAACCGTCTCCGGTGCCCCCGTGGGCTGGTGGTCGGACCGCCGCGTCACCCTGTTCGGCGGCAAGGTCCAGACCGGTCGCCCTTCCGAATACCTCATCACCTTTCTGGTCGTGCTGCTCTGCGCGATCCTGGTCTGGCAGCGCGAGTCGACCCTAGGCGGTTTCCTGCCCTTCTTCTACGACTGGTCAGGCCTGTACCGCTCCGGCCTGATCGACGGCCTGGAATGGAAAAACAATAGATTTAGATTATTTTAATATTAATTAAATATTTTTAATAACTAAATTAATATTTTTATGAGGTGTCAATGCCGAAAGATGAGGAAATCCGACAGCTACTGGGCGATCCGAGCCTGAGTGACTAGTTCAAGCGTGCGCTGTTCTCCGCGCTCGACCGCGATCCGGTCGATGCCGCCAACGACGCCGGTCTGTTGTCCGCCGTGCTCGATCGGCGGGCGCAGGTCATTGCGGCGGCAGCGCTGGCCTCGTTGGCGATTCGCGATGCGCGCGATCGCTAGTCCATCCGCGTACCGACGCAGTTTTTTCAGGGGGAGACATGGGTGAATGGTCTGAATACTTTGAGGACTTCCCGGAAGAAGACCCGGGAAACTACGACGAGCAGGGCCGGTTCGATCCGAATCGCCGCCAGCGCGATGAGGCCGAGCGGCAACGCCAGCTCGATGCTGCCCTGCGTCGCCAGCTGTCCGTACCGCGCGTCAAACCCCAACCCCAGTGAGTGGCTTTCCAACTGCAACCCAGACAGAGGACCCCATCATGCAACTGATCCATAAAGCCAAGGTTGTGACGTTCAAGGGCTACGACCCCGATGCCTACGCCAGCGACGGCATCACCGGACCCGACGATCCAGCCTTCTCCCGCCGCGTCCTGTGCGAGGGCGACTCCTGGTTCTCGATCGGTGCCATACCGTCCAGCAATCTTTTGTTCCCGTTGCGATTCAGCCAATCGACGTTGCTGATCAACCTGGCACGGCCCGGCGACACTATCGTAGGTATGTCCGCCATGGCCAAGAACCCCGACCTCAGTCAGTTGATTGCAGCTCCCAATTTCTCGACAAAATGGGATGCTCTGTTTCTCAGTGGCGGTGGAAACGACCTGATCGACATGGCAGACCAGATCATCTGTTCCCCTTCTGTCGGCGCCGGTAATCACATGTTTGATTACATCGACACGATCGAACTTGAACGGCTCAAGCTCGTGATCCAGCAAGGCTATTTGGCCATCGCAAAATTGCGACAGGACAGCGAAAAGAATCGGAATATGCCGATCGTGACGCATCTGTACGACTATCCGACTCCTCGAAATGCCAAGGCGCGCTTCCTAGGAGTGCCCTTCACGGGCCCCTGGTTGTATTCTGCCTTTAAGACTAACGACGTGCCACAAGAGTTTTGGATCTCTATCACGGACTACCTGTTCGAAGCCATGGGCCGCTCCATCTTTGCGTTGTCCAGCCAGATCGAGAACTTCCATGTCATCTCGGCTACCAAGGGGGTCCTGAATCGAGCACGGCTCGGGACGACTGGCGAGGACGGGGACTGGCTCAACGAAATCCACCCAAGCGCCACGGGTTACGAAAAGCTCGCCGCCGTCGTGTCTCCGTACCTGGATTCGATCCTGACCTGAGTACCATGCAAGCCCATACCCCCAGGTCTCTAACCACCGTTCGCATGGCGCTCAGGTTGCCATTTAGCGCTGCGGACGTGGCCGACTACTTGTTCAGTCCGGAGGTTGTCGGCTCGTGGCTCGGCACCAGGGCCGTGCTAAGGCCCGAAATCGACTCGGTCGTTTTCTTTCCGAAAGGCATAATTCACAGCGATCAGCCTGCAGGTTCCGATAAATTTTCATTAGGCCGGGTGAGTGCGTTGGCTTGGCCGGTCCACAAGGCATCTGGGTCATCCGCGTTGCCAGAGCGGAAGGCGTCCCCTGTTGCCAGCCCTTTCAAACTGATCGTCAATCTGAATGACCGCACCGAGGTAAACCAGGTGTCATTCCGGATCTCGCCCTGCGAAAGATACCAACCTAAGCGCTCTCTTCGCCAGCGAGACCTACTACACCGGCGCCCGCCCGGTGCGAGAGACTACTGCCTGATACGAATCGCACAGAGCGGTTTGGAGGGTAAGATCGAGCGCGATTTCGCCGTGAAGTCTTGGCAATCGGTGATCAATCGGATCGATCGTCTGATGAAGGCGCTGCATCGTGCCAAACGGCGCGAGCGTCAAGCCATCATCGTGGTTCACGGCATCGGAGAACAACGTCCGGGACAAATGCTCAGTGATTTTGTCGAGAATATTTTCCCGGAAGCAGCGGGCGAGGTGCATTTCCTGAAGCCAGACTACATTTCTTCACTGTTCGAGATGCGCACGATGACTGTGCGCGGTGATAAAAAAAACCGTCCCACGACGGACGTCTATGAATTGTACTGGGCGCATCTGATACGAGACACGACCCTGATGCAAGTCTACCGTTGGGGGCTCAGGTTGTTGCTGAGCAATAAATCCCCAAATTCGATAAAAATACCATTAAAATTAATTCGTGTTGCTATTTTATTGATAATAATTTTGGCGATTTTGAATCTTGTTTTTCGCGATGTTATATCAAGCTGGATAGCTGGAATTGGCTTTGGTATTTTTTTAATTATCCCAATAATAGTCAAGTTTTTTTATTGGGTGTTGGGTAATGATTTTATAATAGGATATGCTGGTGATGCGGCTAGGTATCTGGATCCGTATGCAGACAATATCGCGAGTCGACAAGCTATCCGGGAAGCGGGTGCCAAAATACTTGATGATCTGCACGCCAAAAACAGGTATGCACGCATCATCGTTTATGGGCACAGCCTGGGAGGCGTTATTGCCTATGATATTCTTTCACACGATTGGATGCGACGAGCACGAAAGCATCATAAAATGCATGAAACCCGTAGCCGCGCGCTAGTGAAACTGGAAAGTATTCTCAATCAGGGCGAATCCAGGCATTCTAATCTCACCGATGACGATATCCAGTCGATGCAGCATGCGGCTTGGCAGGAGTACCGGCGCAATGGGTTCGATTGGCGCGTCAGCGATTTGGTGACGACTGGGTCGCCACTGGCGCATGCCGAGTGGCTTTTGAACCTATCGGATTTCAATAATCTGAAGAAAAAGCGCTTTTTCCCAACTTGCCCTCCGCAAACCGAAGGGCGGAATGTTCCGGGATTAGGGGGTAAACCTCGTCTTCTCCAGGTCTTTACATTTACCCATGCTTACAAGGATAAGAATCGCCCGGATGCCCAGTGCTCGGTCCAGGTCCCACATCACGCCGGGCTCTTCGCGCTGACGCGCTGGACCAATTTGTATTTCCATTATGACGGTCTGCTCAAGGGAGATCCGATTGCCGGCCCTCTGAAAAAACCGTTTGGTGATTGGATAAAGGATGTCGATCTAAAAACTACTAGAGGGTTCGCTCACAATCGGTACACCAACCGGGGTGAGCCGGCTTCGATCGAACAGGTACGATCAGCCTTGAACTTGTCTCTGCATCGTCCGCTGGCGGACTACCAGCCATGCGGCGAATGAAAATAAGGTGTGCTGCCGGCGCGCCCCCACGCTGCAGTTTAGGGCAGCGCAGCGTCACATATCCAAAGATATACAACAGACGAGCCTTACTAGCTCAGAACTGCAACCGGCAGCACTTAAACAGTCTAAGGCAAAATTTGACTTTGCGATACGGTTGATTCGCACAGGGTGTCCAGTCGAGCTTGTTCGCGGGGGCAGGTGCGGGCTGCTTCTCAGACCGCCGGACACGGGTCCATGTGCATCACTATTCCCAGCAAGCACGTGCTACTCGCTAAAACCGGCTTACCGTGCTTTGAATTCCAAATTTTAAGGCGACCCCTTCACCGTTTACATGCCTTGTCGGGCTGCGCGGCGTATCCAGCCGGTCTGTAATGCGTAGATGGGCGGTATCGTCAGGCCCGTCCCTTCCGGGCTGACATCCACTCGCCCTTTTTCCTCGTCGTTCACGCAGGGGTCGCTTCAGGAAACTAC
>NZ_PVLR01000021.1 GCF_002980625.1 Malikia spinosa
GGGGGGGGGTTTTTGGGGGGGGGGGGGAGCCGATGCGGTGTGCCGCCTGCACCACGATGGCGGTTACCGCGGGCTTGATGCCATAGAACAGGCCTGTTACCAGCGGCATGTCGCCAAAGGCGATGTAGACCCAGGACAGACCGATCAGGAGCAGCAGCGACGGCAGCACGAACAAGGCCCCGGCGACGATGCCGCCCCAGGTCCGGTGCATCAGCCAGCCGATGTAGGTGGCCAGCTGCTGTGCTTCCGGGCCGGGCAGCAGCATGCAGTAGTTCAGCGCGTGCAGGAAGCGTCGTTCGGAAATCCAGCGCCGGTTCTCGACCAGCTCCTGGTGCATGATCGAGATCTGCCCGGCGGGTCCGCCAAAGCTGATGCAGCCGAGCTTGAGCCAGAAGGCGAAGGCCTGCCAGAAGCTGACCGCTGGTGCTGCCGCTGTCACAGTCTGTTGAGTGTTGGCTGGGTTCATCGGGTCGGAGTTTTCTGGTCGAAGCTGGTCGGCAACCCGTCGAATACGGCCGCAGCGGCATTCAGCAGTGGGCCGTCGTTGGTGACGCACGCGCACATGCCCGCCAGCACGCTTTCAATGCCTGCCGCCTTGATGGATGCTATTTTCCGCTTTTCTCAGGCGGCCCCGACCAGGGCTGCGCCGGCCGGTACGACCGCGATCAGGCGCTTGAGTGCCGGCACGCAGGAGCCGCAGCGGGTGCCGCAGCCCAGGCCGTCCTGTAGCTGCAGCAGGCGCTGGGCGCCGTTGCCGTCGCAGTCGGGCAGGGCGCGCCGGATCGCATCCTCGCTGACGTCGAGGCAGGTGCAGATCTGCGGGCTGCGCGCGGCCAAGGCCACCGGCGCCTGGGCGTCGGGCCTGAGCAGCAGGCGGCCGTAGTCCTGCGCTGGCAGTTCGTCCTGCAGCAGGGTCCTGAGCCAGGGTTCGGACCGGCTGTCGCCGGCCAGCAAGAAGGCCTCGACCTGCTGTCTGCTGCCGGCCTGGCTCAGGCGGATCGCCCGGCTGTGCTGGCGCTTGTGGTCGGCGTAGCGCAGCACCTCGGCGCCATCGAGGCCGAGCCAGGCGGCGATGCGCTCGACCAGCGCGGCTGGCGGCGGCTTGGCGCAGGCCGCGCGCAACAGCAGGCCGCTGCGCTCGCGTCCGAACGGCACGCAGCTGGCGAAATCGAACTCGGGCATTAAGGCCCGTAGCTCGCGCTGGACCTCGATCGCGCGCTCCTGCGGCAGCCAGGCCAGTCCCAGCAGCGTCCAGGGCAGCGCTGCCTTCTCGATCCGGACCGCGCAATGCTTGAGCTCGGGCTGCTTGGACAGCGGGCAGCTGGCCGGGGTGGTCAGCGCGTTGACGCCGGCCAGCGGCTGGCCCGCGGCATCGCGCCCGCTGAGCGCCTCCGAGCCCCAGTGCATCGGGATGAAGGCCTGCTGCTGACCGAGTTCGGCGGCGGGCTGCACCGGCAGCACGATGGCGCCGCGCGCGCTGCTGACCCGCACCAGCTCGCCGGCCTGCAGTCCCAGCGCCAGCAGGTCGTCGGGATGCAGGCCGACTGCCGGCTCGGGGACGTGGCCGAACAGCCGGCCCAGCGTGCCGGTGCGCGTCATGCCATGCCACTGGTCGCGCAGCCGTCCGGTCGAGAGCGAGAACGGGTAGCGCGGCGAGCGCGGCTCGGCCACCGGGCGCCAGGCATCGGCCGCGAAGCGCGCCTTGCCGTCAGGCGTGGCGAACATGCCGTAGGAATACAGCCGCGCCTGGCCCTGTGTTGCGCCTTGCGGCAGCGGCCACTGCTGCGGGCCGATCTGGTCGAGCAGGTCGTAGCTCAGGCCCGTGATGTCGAGGTCGCGCCCGCGCGTGCTCTCGCGGTGTTCGAGCCAGGCCTGTTCGGGGGTCTCGAAGCCGAATAGCGTGGGCTGTCCGGGGCGCAGCCGGGCTTCGAGCCGGCGCGCGACATCGCGCGCGATGGCCCAGTCGGGCCTGGCCTGGCCGGCCGGTGCAATCGCCGCGCGCACCCGCGTGATGCGGCGCTCGCTGTTGGTCACCGTGCCTTCCTTCTCGCCCCAGCTGGCTGCCGGCAGCAGCAAGTCGGCATAGTCGCAGGTGGCGGCAGTGGCAAACGCCTCCTGCACGATCACGAATTCGGCCCGCTCGAGCGCGCGCCGCACCAGGGCCTGATCTGGCATTGATTGCGCCGGGTTGGTGCAGGCGATCCACAGCGCCTTGATCTGGCCATCGGCCACGGCCTGGAACAGCTCGGTCGCGGTCTTGCCGGCCTGCGCGGGCAGCTGATCGACGCCCCACAGGCGGGCGATCTCGGCCCGGTGCGCGGCATCGGCCGGGTCGCGGTGGCCGGGCAGCAGCGTGGCCATGGCGCCGACCTCGCGCCCGCCCATGGCATTGGGCTGACCGGTCAGCGAGAAGGGGCCGGCGCCGGGCTTGCCGATCTGGCCCGTCGCCAGGTGCAGGTTGATCAGCGCGGCGTTCTTGTCGCTGCCGCTGCTGCTCTGGTTCAGGCCCATGCAGTAGAGGCTCAGCGTGGCGTTGGACTGCGCGAACCAGCGCGCCGCGGTATGCAGGTCCTCGACGCTGACGCCGCAGCCGCGCGCGACGCGCTCGGGCGTGGCCTGGCGCACCAGATCTTTCAGCGTCTCGAAGCCGCTGGTGTGGCGCGCGATGTAGTCGGGCCGGGTCCAGCCCTCCCACAGCATGATGTGCAGCAGGCCGTGGCAGAGCAGCACATCGGTGCCGGGCTGGATCTGCAGATGCAGGTCGGCCTGCTCGGCGGTCTCGGTGCGGCGCGGATCAACCACGATGATCTTCATGCCGGCGCGCGCGTCCTCGATGCGGCGAAACAGGATCGGGTGTGCCCAGGCCGTGTTGCTGCCGCTGATGAACAGGCAGTCGGTTTGCGCCAGGTCGTCATAGCAGGTCGGCGGCGCGTCCGAGCCCAGCGTGCGCTTGTAGCCCACCACCGCACTGCTCATGCACAGGCGCGAGTTGCTGTCGATCTGGTTCGTGCCGACCAGGCCGCGCGCGAGCTTGTTGAAGACATGGTAGTCCTCGGTCAGCAGCTGGCCCGACAGGTAGAAGCCGACCGCATCGGGCCCGTGCTGTTCGATGATGTCGCCCAGTCGATCGGCTGCCAGCCCGATGGCATCGTCCCATCCCACAGGCTGCGCTGGCGCGCCGCGTTGCAGGCGCTGCATCGGCTGCAGCAGCCGGGCCTGGCGCGTGACGGCTTCGGTCGCCGTCAGGTGCAGGGTCGAGCCCTTGGTGCAGAGCCGGCCGAAGTTGGCCGGGTGCTCGGGGTCGCCGCGCACGCCGGTGATCCGGTCGTGCTGCGACTCGATGATCACGCCGCAGCCGACGCCGCAGTAGGGGCAGGTGGATCGGGTTTCGGCCATGTTGCGCTTTCAGTTCAGTGCCAGCAAGACCTGGCCGTGCTCGACCTTGACCTCGAAGCGGGCGCAGGAGCCGTGGTCGGGCGCGAGCGCCTGCCCGTCCTCGAGCGTGAAGTTCCAGCCGTGCAGCGGACAGGTCACGCGCCGGCCATGCACCAGGCCCTGCGACAGCGGGCCGCCCTTGTGCGGGCATTGGTCAAGCAGCGCGAACACCTCGTCGGCGGCGGTGCGGAAGATCGCGATGTCGCCGCCGCTGGCGCGTTGCACCACGCGCGCACCCAGCCGCGGGATGTCGTCGAGCGGGCAGATGAAGTTCCAGGTCGTCATGTCTTGTCGTCCTTGGGTGGGGTTCAGGCTTCGAGCCGGATCGGGATGAACTGCTGGATGGCGCCGGCCTCGCGCGAGGTCTGCCACGGGTCCTTGGCGTCCTTCAGCGCATCGAGCAGGCGTCCGTGCAGGGCCCGGCGATTGGCCTCGTCCTCGACCACCTGGCGCTTGACCGCGTCCAGGCCGACGCGATCCAGGTAGTGGCAGGTGCGCTCGAGGTACCAGCCCTGTTCGCGGTACAGCTGCAGGAAGGCGCCGGCGTACTCCATGACTTCCTCGTCGGTCTTGACCTTGCAGAGGAATTGCGCGACCTCGGTCTTGATGCCGCCGTTGCCGCCGACATAGAGCTCGTAGCCCGAATCGACCCCGATCACGCCGACATCCTTGATGCCGGCCTCGGCGCAGTTGCGCGGGCAGCCCGACACCGCCAGCTTGACCTTGTGCGGCGCGTACATGTCGAACAGCATCTTCTCGAGCTTGATGCCCATGTCCATCGCGCGCTGGGTGCCGAAGCGGCAATGCTCGGCGCCGACGCAGGTCTTGACGGTGCGGATCGACTTGCCGTAGGCATGGCCCGACACCATGCCGGCCGCGTTGAGGTCGGCCCAGATCGCCGGCAGATCTTCCTTCTTGATGCCCAGCAGGTCGATGCGCTGGCCGCCGGTGACCTTGACGGTCGGCACCTGGTATTTCTCGGCCGCGTCGGCGATGGCGCGCAGCTCGGCTGGCGTCGTCAGGCCGCCCCACATGCGCGGCACCACCGAATAGCTGCCGTCCTTCTGGATGTTGGCGTGCGCGCGCTCGTTGATCAGGCGGCTTTGCGGGTCGTCCCGGGCCAGCTGCGGCCAGCTCGAGATCAGGTAGTAGTTGATGGCCGGACGGCATTTGTCGCAGCCGTTGGGCGTCTGCCACTGCATGAAGTCGAACACCGCTTCCTTGCGGGTCAGGCGCTGGGTGACGATCGCCTCGCGCACGACCTGGTGCGAATGCTCGGTGCAGCCGCAGACCGGCTTGCGGTCGGACGCCGCCGGGCTGTAGGCGCCGCCCAGGGTGCTGGCCAGGATCTGCTCGACCAGGCCGGCGCAGGAACCGCAGGACGAGGCCGCCTTGGTGTGCTTCTTGACCTCGTCGAGGCTGAACAGGCCCTTTTCCTTGATCGCCTGGCAGATCGCGCCCTTGCTGACGCCGTTGCAGCCGCAGACCTCGGCGCTGTCGGGCATCTCGGCGGCCCGGCTGTTGCCAGCGTGGCCGACATCGCCGACCAGGCTCTGGCCGAAGATCAGCTGGTCGCGGATGTCGTGGATGTCGCGCCCGTCCTTGATCAGCTGGAAATACCAGGGGCCGTCGGCCGTGTCGCCGTACAGCACGCCGCCGATCAGCTTGTTGTCCTTGACCACCAGCTTCTTGTAGACGCCGCCATGCGGGTCGTTCAGGATGATTTCCTCGCTGTCGGCCTGGCTGCCCGTGAAGTCGCCGCCCGAGAACAGGTCGATGCCGGTCACCTTGAGCTTGGTCGAGGTCACCGAGCCACTGTAGCGCCCGATGCCGTAGCTGGCCAGGTGATTGGCCGCGACCTTGGCCTGCTCGAACAGCGGTGCGACCAGGCCGTAGGCGATGCCGCGGTGGCTCACGCATTCGCCGACTGCGTAGATGCGCGGGTCATAGGTCTGCAGCGTGTCGCTGACCACGATGCCGCGGTTGCAGTGGATGCCGGCGGCCTCGGCCAGCGCATAGTTGGGCCGGATGCCGGCAGCCATCACCACCAGGTCGGCCGGAATCTGCATGCCGTCCTTGAAGCGCACCGCGCCGACCCGGCCTGCGCTGCCGCCTTCTGGGGCCTGCAGCAGCGCCTCGGTCTGCTTTTGCAGCAGGAACTTCAGGCCCTTGTGCTCGAGCGACTGCTGCAGCATGCGCCCGGCTACCTCGTCGAGCTGGCGCTCGAGCAACCAGGCGCCGTTATGCACCACCGTCACGTCCATGCCGCGCAGCTTGAGGCCGTTGGCGGCTTCCAGCCCGAGCAGGCCGCCGCCGATCACGACCGCATGCCGGTACTGGCTGGCCGCCGCGATCATCTCATCGGTGTCCTGGATATCGCGGTAGCCGATCACGCCGGGCAGCTGGTTGCCCGGTATCGGCAGCCGGAACGGGGTCGAGCCGGTCGCGATCAGCAGCCGGTCGTAGGGCGCTGCGGTGCCGTCGTCGGCGATCACGAGTCGGCGCACGCGGTCGATCTGCGTGACGGTCTTGCCGGTGTGCAGCCGGATGCCGTGCTCGGCATACCAGTCGAGCTCGTTGAGGATGATGTCCTGGATCTGCATCTCGCCCGCGAGCACCGGCGATAGCAGGATGCGGTTGTAGTTCGGGTGCGGCTCGGCGCCGAATACCGTGATCTCGTACTGGTCGGGCGCTATTCTGAGCAGTTCCTCCAGCGTGCGCACGCCGGCCATGCCGTTGCCGATCAACACCAACTTGGGCTTTTCCATCTTGACTCCGTCGCTTGCTGCAGAAAACAAAAAAGGCATCCATGCAAGGTCCACCCGTTGCGGGGTAGAGTTGCAGGGACGCCTTTGTCCTGTTGGCACCCGACCCGTCCTTGGGTAAGCTGCCGAGCCGGTCAGCATTGACCGTTGCCGGATTCAAGCAATAGCCGTGCCAGTCGCTGCCTGTCCAACGGCGGCGTGGCGGCGGGTTGCTGCGTGGTCAGGTCGGGTTCACTGGGCCTCGATCTGGTGCATGGCGCCCGTCAGGCTGTCGTCAGTTGGCCCGCTATGGTGCGCATGGAGCCGCTGCAGGCATGGCGCGGGCAGATTATTTTTGTCGGTAGTGCTAGTTTTGTTCTATCGAATGATGCTGGTGATAGCTTTTATCTAGCGATAACTTGACCTTGGTCGGGCGAATCCTGCAAAAAAGTCCGAAAATCGGCTATTACGGATTTTTGACCGCAAGCAGCGGGGTGGTCCGGCAAAGCACACACGAAAGATGACAGTGAAACGTTTGGACGATTTCCGCTTGCGCCTGGGTGGCGACGAGCTGGTGCCGATCATGATCGGCGGCATGGGCGTGGACATTTCCTCCTCCGACCTCGCGCTCGAAGCCGCGCGTCTGGGCGGCGTGGGCCATATCTCGGATGCGATGATCAAGACGGTGACCGACCGTCGCTACAAGACCAAGTACGTCAAGGCCAAGCAGGCCCAGTACAAGTACAACGTCGACAATACCGACAAGTCGGACGTCAAGTTCGACCTCGGTCACCTGGCCGAAGCGACCAAGCTGCATGTCGAGCACAGCATGACGCGCAAGCAGGGCAGTGGTCAGATCTTCATCAACTGCATGGAGAAGCTGACCATGAACGCGCCGCGCGAGACCCTCAAGGTCCGCCTGTCGGCCGCGCTCGACGCCGGCATCGACGGCATCACGCTGGCCGCCGGCCTGCACCTGAGCAGCTTCGCGCTGATCGAGGACCATCCGCGCTTTCGCCATGCCAAACTCGGCATCATCGTCTCCTCGCTGCGCGCGCTGCAGCTGTTCCTCAAGAAGAACGCGCGCCTGAACCGCCTGCCCGACTATGTCGTGGTCGAAGGTCCGCTGGCCGGCGGTCACCTGGGCTTCGGCATGGACTGGGCCCAGTACGACCTCGCGACCATCGTCGCCGAGATCGCCGCCTGGCTCAAGACCGAGCAGCTCGAGATCCCGCTGATCCCGGCTGGCGGCATCTTCACCGGCAGCGATGCGGTGCGCTTCATGGAGATGGGCGCCTCTGCCGTCCAGGTCGCGACCCGTTTCACCGTCACGCGCGAATGCGGCCTGCCCGACGATTCCAAGCAGGAATACTTCAAGGCCGACGAGGACGACATCGAGGTCAACGAGATCTCGCCGACCGGCTACCCGATGCGCATGATCAAGTCCAGCCCGGGCATCGGCGACGGCATCCGCCCGAACTGCGAGGCCTACGGCTACCTGCTCGACGCCAAGGGCAAATGCGCCTACATCGACGCCTACAACCGCGTCGTGCTGGAACATCCGGGCGAGCGCAAGATCCAGGTCTGGGACAAGACCTGCCTGTGCACCCACATGCGCAACTTCGCGATCTGGACCTGCGGCCAGCTGACCTGGCGCCTGAAGGACACCACGTTGCGCCATGACGACGGCAGCTACCAGCTGCTGAGCGCCCAGCATGTGTTCGAGGACTACCAGTTCAGCGTCGATGACAAGATCGCGCTGCCGGAATCCGAGTTCGACGTCGACTGATCCTGCCGCCGGCCCCGACCGGGGTCCGACCTGAAAAAAACCGCCTTGGCGTAAAGCCGCGGCGGTTTTTTCACGTCCGTGCCGGCGCCAGGGCTCAGGCCGGGTCCATGCCGTTGCGGCGCTTGGCCTCGGCCGTGGCCGGCGAGGCCAGGAAGTCGAGCAGCTCGCGCACGGCTTCGGGCCGGGTCGAGGTCGCGGCGATGCCGGCCGAGAAGGTGGTGGTGATCTGGACCTCGGGCGGCAGCGGGCCGAGCAGGGTGATGCCCTCGAGGTTCATGAGTTCGCTGAGTTGTTGGAAACCGAGCTCGACCGCGCCCTGGGCCACCAGCGCGCCGACCGGCACCCCGGGCGGCGCGGTCACGATGCGGTCGGCGATCTGCTCGGCAATGCCCCAGCGCTCGAACAGCTTGGCCAGTTGCACGCCGCTCGGGCCGGTCGAGTAGCCCAGGGTGCGCGCGGCCAGCACCGCGGCCTTGAGCGCGGCCTCGTTCGAGATATCGGGTTGGGCCGCACCGGCGCGCACCGCCACCGCCACGCCCGAATGCACCAGATCGACCCGGCTGCCAGCCAGCACATGGCCGTCGGCGATCAGCTTGTCGATCGCGTTGGCGGCCAGCGCCACGGCGTCGAAGGCCTCGCCGGCCTGCACCCGCTTGGCCGCATCGACGCCGCCGACCGATTCCACGTTGACTTCTGCGCCGGGACTGGCCTGGGCATGGAGGGCGACGAGATCGGCGAGCAGGGACTTGGTCGCCATGGAGGAGATGACGCGCAGGGCAGAAGTCATGGTGTGAGTGGGCAGTAAAAGGACTGGAGCCCCGCCGTCAGGCGGGACTCAGGACAAAAGCTCGATCCTAGCGGATCAGGCGCCGCCGCCCAGCACCTTGTAGAGCGTGACCTGGTTCTGCCAGTAGGCCAGCCGGGTCTGCGTCAACGCCTGCTGGCTGGCGAACAGCGAGCGCTGGGCATCGAGCCAGTCGAGCTGGCTCGCCACGCCATGCTGCAAGCGCCGCTCGGTCAGCTCGAACCGGCGCGCGTCGGCGGCGGTCTGCGCCTGCTGGGCTTGCAGCTGGCGTGCCAGCGTCTCGCGTCCGGCCAGCGCATCGGCCACTTCGCGGAATGCAACCTGGATCGCCTTTTCGTACTGGGCCAATGCAGCCTCGCGCCCGGCCCGTGCCGAATCGAGCCCGGCCTGGTTGCGCCCGGCGTCGAAGATCGGCAACAGCAGCTGCGGCGCCAGCGTGAAGCCCCAACTGCCGTCCTTGAACAGGCCCGACAGCTCGCCGCTGGCCGAGCCGATGCCGGTCGTCAGCGAGATGCGCGGGAAGAAGGCCGCACGCGCCGCACCGATATTGGCGTTGGCCGCGATCAGCTGCTGCTCGGCCTGCACGATGTCGGGCCGGCGCGTCAGCAGCTGCGACGGCAGGCCGGCGGCCAGGGTCGGCAGCTGCAGCCCGGTCAGCCGTCCGGGCGCCAGCTCGGCGCGCAGCGCGCCATCCAGCGGCTGGCCCAGCAGCAGCGTCAGCGCGTTCTCGTCCTGCGCGCGCTGGCGCTCGAACTGCGCCAGCGTGACGCGGGCGTTTTCCACCAGCGACTCGGCCTGGCTCAGCTCGAGCTCCGAGGTCGCGCCATGCTCGAAGCGCAGCTTGATCAGTCCGAGCGAGGCTTCGCGCGTGCGCAGGGTCTGCTGTGCCAGCTCAAGCTGGGCCTGGTCAGCCAGCAGGGCCAGCCAGCTCTGCGCCACCGCGGCGACCAGGCTGATGCGCACGCTCTGGCGGCCGGCCTCGCTGGCCAGGTACTGGGCCAGCGCCTGTTCCTTCAGGCTGGCCACGCGGCCGAAGAAGTCGAGTTCGTAGGCGCTGACCAGCAGGCCGCCGCTGTAGTTGCTCGTGATGTCGCCCGAGTTGTTCGGTGTGCGCGAGCCGTTGATGGCCAGGCCGACGCCGGGCCACTGCTCGGCGCGCCGCAGGCCGAGCTGGGCCCGGGCCTGCTCCAGGTTGAGCGCGGCCACGCGCAAGTCGCGGTTCTGCGCCAGCGCGGTCTCGATCAGCTGGCGCAGCGCCGCATCGCTGAAAAAGCCCTGCCAGTCCGGCAGCTGGTCGGTCGCCGTGCTGGACGCGGCAGGCTGGGCCGCCGCGCCGGCGCTGGTCGGCCATTGCGTCGGCACCGGCGCGCTGGGTCGCTCGTAGGCTGGCATAAGGCTGCAGCCGCCCAGCAGCAGGGCCGCCGCCAGCGGGGCGAGCAGGGTGGATGAAGTCTTATTCATGGCTGTGGATTCCGGCTTGCTGGCCATGGGCCATGTCGAATTGGTGCTGGCGCTCGCTGCCCTTGAACAGGCTGCGCACGACCACGAAGAACACCGGCACGAACACCACCGCCAGCAGCGTGCCCGTGATCATGCCGCCGATCACGCCAGTGCCGATCGCGCGCTGGCTGGCCGAGCCCGCGCCACTCGACAGCGCCAGCGGCAGCACGCCGAGCATGAAGGCCAGCGAGGTCATGATGATGGGACGGAAGCGCAGGTGAGCTGCTTCGAGCGCGGCCTCGATCACGGTCTTGCCCTGGGCCTGCAGGTCCTTGGCAAACTCGATGATCAGGATCGCGTTCTTGGCCGACAGGCCGATGATCGTGATCAGTCCGACCTGGAAGTAGACGTCGTTGGCATAGCCGCGCAGCAGCGTCGCCAGCAGCACGCCGAGCACGCCCAGCGGCACTACCAGGATCACCGACAGCGGGATCGACCAGCTCTCATAGAGCGCTGCCAGGCACAGGAACACCGCCAGGATCGCGAAGCCGTAGACGATGATGGCCTGCGCGCCGGCGAGCTTTTCCTCGCGCGACTGGCCGGTCCACTCGAAGCCCAGGCCCGGCGGCAGCTGGGCCGCGAGCTGTTCCATCTCGGCCATCGCCGCGCCGGTGCTGTAGCCCGGTGCGGCGCTGCCGCTGATGCGCATGGCCGGATAGCCGTTGTAGCGCACGGTCTGCATCGCGCCCGAGATCCAGCGCGTGCTGGCGAAGGCCGACAGCGGCACGGTCTGGCCGCTGCTGTTGATCACATGCAGCTTGAGCAGGTCGTCGGGCTGCATGCGGGCCGGCGCATCGGCCTGTACCACCACGCGCTGCAGGCGGCCGGCGTTCGGGAAGTCGTTGATGTAGCTCGAACCCAGCGTGGTCGAGATCGTCGCGTTGATCGCATCGAAGCCCACGCCGAGCGCCTGCGCCTTGTCGCGGTCGATGTCGAGCTGCAGCTGCGGCGCGTCCTCCAGACCGTCGGGGCGGACCTGGGTCAGCACCTTGCTCTGGCTCGCCATGCCCAGCAGCTGGTTGCGCGCGCCCAGCAGCACCTCGCGGCCCAGGCCGGCGCGGTCCTGCAGCCGGAACGAGAAGCCCGAGGCCGAGCCCAGCTCGGGGATCGGCGGCGGGCTTAACGGGAAGATGAAGGCGTCACGGATGCCCGACAGCGCACCGAAGGCGCGGCCGGCCAGGTCCTGCGCCGAGCTGCCCGGCGCGTGGCGCTCGGACCAGTCCTTCAGCGTCACGAAGGCGAGCGCGGCGTTCTGGCCCTGGCCCGAGAAGGAAAAGCCCAGCACGCCGACCATGCTCTGGACCTCGGGCTGCTTCAGCATGAAGTCCTCGACCTGCTCCATCACGGCGCTGGTGCGCTCGCGCGTGGCGCCTGGCGGCAGCTGCACGTTGACCAGCAGCGTGCCCTGGTCCTCGTTGGGCAGGAAGGAGGTCGGCAGTCGCAGATAGACCACCGCCGCCACGCCGACGATGACGCCGTAGAGCAGCAGCGAGCGACCGGCGCGCGGCAGCAGCCGGCCGACCCAGCCCTCGTAGCGCTTGGCGCCGCTGGCAAAGCCGCGGTTGAACCAGCCGAAGAAGCCGGTCTTGGCATGCTGGTGGCCGGCCTCGACCGGCTTCAGCAGGGTGGCGCACAGCGCCGGTGTCAGCGACAGCGCGAAGAAGGCCGAGAACGCGATCGACACCCCCATCACGGTGGCGAACTGGCGGTAGATGTTGCCGACCGAGCCGCTGAAGAAGGCCAGCGGCACGAACACCGAAATCAGCACCACCGTGATGCCGACGATGGCGCCCGAGATCTGGCGCATTGCCTTGCGCGTCGCCTGCTGCGGCGACAGGCCTTCCTCGCTCATGATGCGCTCGACGTTCTCGACCACCACGATCGCGTCATCGACCACGATGCCGATCACCAGCACCATGCCGAACATGGTCAGCACGTTGATCGAGAAGCCCAGCGCCAGCAGTGCGGCAAAGGTGCCCAGCAGCGCCACCGGCACCACGATGGTCGGGATCAGCGTGTAGCGCCAGTTCTGCAGGAACAGGAACATCACCAGGAACACCAGCGCCACCGCTTCCAGCAGGGTCTTGGCCACCTGCTCGATCGAGATCTTGATGAAGCGCGAGCTGTCGTAGGGGATCTTCCACTGCATGCCGGCCGGGAAGAACTTCTCGAGCTCGTGCATCTTGGCGCGCACGGCCTCGGCCGTGGCCAGCGCGTTGCCGCTCGGCGAGAGCTGGACGCCGATGCCGGTCGAGGGCTTGCCGTTCAGCCGCGCCGAGGTCGCGTAGGCCTGGCCGCCGAGCTCGATGCGCGCGACATCCTTCAGCCGCACCGCCGAGCCGTCGGGGTTGGCGCGCAGCAGGATGCGGCCGAACTGCTCGACGCTGCTGAGCTGGCCGTTGACCACCACGGTCGCGGCGATGCCCTGGCCGGCGACGTTGGGCAGGCTGCCGATCTCGCCAGCCGAGACCTGGGCGTTCTGGGCCCGGATCGCCGCGTTGACATCGGCCGCGCCGAGCTTGTAGCTCAGCAGCTTGGCCGGATCGATCCAGATCCGCATCGCGCGTTCGGTGCCGAACAGCTGGGCCTGGCCGACGCCGGGCAGGCGCTGCAACTCAGGCACCACGTTGCGCGAGGCATAGTCACCGAGTGCCACCGGGTCCCAGGCCGGGTCGTCCGAGGACAGGATCGCGAACAGCAGGAAGTTGTTGCGCGACTTGTCGACCCGCACGCCTTGCTGTGTGACCGCCGCCGGCAGGCGCGGTGTCGCGCGCGCCAGCCGGTTCTGCACATCGACCTGGGCCAGCTCCGGGTTGGTACCGGGCTGGAAGCTCAGGGTGATGTTGCCCGAGCCGTCGGCCTGTGCCACCGACTCCATGTAGATCAGGCCGGGCGAGCCGTTCATCTCGCGCTCGATCACCGACAGCACGCTGTCTTCCAGCGTCTGCGCCGAGGCGCCCGGATAGGCGGTCGAGACCACGATCGATGGCGGTGCCACCGGCGGATACTGGGCGATCGGCAACTGTGTGATGGCCACTGAGCCCAGCACCATCACGAACAGCGCGATCACCCAGGCAAAGATGGGTCGCTCGATAAAGAATTTCGCCATGTCAGTGACTCCTCAGCGTGCCGCGCCAGCGCCGGCCTTGGCGGGCTCGGCCGGGGCCTTGGCTGCATTGCCTGCGGCTTCGGCTGGTGCTGCTGCCTTGCCGTCCGGCTGGCCTGGGGCGCCTGCCTTCTCCTGCCACGGCACCGGCTTGACCACCTTGGCGCCGCGCAGCTTCTGGAAGCCGTCGATCATGACCTGCTCGCCGGCCTTGAGCCCGTCGAGCACGATCCAGCGCCCGCCCTGCTGGGCGCCGATCTTGACCGGACGCGGACCGAAGCTGCCGTCCTCGGCCACCACCATCACGCTGTCGCCCTGGGTCGAGCGCGTGACCGCCTGCTGCGGCAGCGCGATCGCAGCGCCGGCCTTGGCCTGTTCCAGCCGCACCCGCACATACAGGCCCGGCAGCAGCTGGCCGCCCGGGTTCGGCACCTCGGCGCGCAGCGTGACCTGGCCGCTGCTGCCGTCCACCGTCAGGTCGGAAAACAGCAGCTTGCCGGCGCGCCCATGCTCGCTGCCGTCGGGCAGCAGCAGGCGCACGCTGGCGCCGTCCGAGCCGGCGCGCTTGAGCTGGCCGCTCTCGAGCGCACGCCGCAGCCGCATCGCCTCGTCGGCCGACTGGGTGAAGTTGACATAGATCGGATCGATCTGCTGCACCACCGCCAGCGGCGTGGCCTCGCCCTGGCCGACCAGGGCGCCTTCGGTCACCAGCGCGCGGCCGATCCGGCCCGCGATCGGGGCCGTGACCCGGGTGTAGCCGAGGTTGATGCGCGCGGTCTGCAAGGCCGCCTTGGCCACGGCCACATCAGCCTGGGCCTGTTTCCTGGCCGCCTGTGCGCTGACGAATTCCTGCTGGCTGATCGCCTTGGCTTCGACCAGCGGCTGGTAGCGCTCGGCCAGCGCGCTGGCCTGCATCAGGTTGGCCTCGGCCTTGGCCAGGCTGGCCTGGGCGCTGTCGTGGCTGGCCTGGTAGGGGCTGGCATCGATGGCAAACAGGGCCTGACCGGCCTTGACTTCGCTGCCTTCGCTGAACAGCCGCTGCTGCAGGATGCCGGCGGCACGCGCCCGCACCTGGGCCACGCGCGAGGCCTCGAGCCGGCCCGGCAGCTCGGTGACCAGGCCGACCTCGCCCGGCGTCACGGTCAGCACGCCGACTTCGGGTGGCGGCATGCCGGCGCCGGGGGCGGCCGGGGCAGCGGCCTTGTCGCCGCAGGCGGCGAGCAGGGCGGCCAGGCCGAGGGCGCTGAGGGTGGCGCGCCATTGCGCAGGGCGACGGGGGGAGGCAGGGTGGATCACTGGCATGTCGAGGTCCGGAATGAGCGTGGAAGGGCACACCGGCCATGCGGCCAGGGCAACGCAGGCCAGTATACATACAATTGTGAATGTATAAGGCCAGCTGGCTGTTCCTGAAACCCGATCGAAAGTGACCTCACCCCATGGCCCGCCGCACCAAAGCCGATGCCCTCGAGACCCGACACCAGCTGCTCGATGCGGCCGAGTGCCTGTTCGCCGAAAAAGGGGTGTCGCGTACCTCGCTCAACGACATCGCGCTGGCGGCCGGCGCCAGCCGGGGTGCGATCTACTGGCATTTCAAGAACAAGGCCGACTTGTTCAACGCCATGATGGAGCGCACCACCTTGCCGATGGAGCAGGCGCTGCAGCAGGTCGGGCATGAGCCGGGCCAGGATCCGCTGGCCGAGCTGCGGCGCTCGATCGCCGACGCCATGCACCGCATCGCGCATGACGAGCGCACCCGTCGCGTGTTCGAGGTCGCCACGCTCAAGGTCGAATATGTCGATGAACTGATGGCGGTGCGGGCGCGCCATCGGCGCGTGCAGGCCGACAACGTGAGCCAGATGGAGCGCAGCCTGCAAGAGGCCCTGGTCCAGCGCGCGCTGTCGCTGCCGCTGCCGGTGGCCACGCTTGCGCAGGGACTCTATGCCCTGCTGGTCGGGCTGATCCATACCTGGCTGCTGGCGCCCGAGACCTTCGAGCTCGAGGCCACGGCCGAGGCCTCGGTCCGGGCCTATCTGAGCGGATGGGGGCTGCTGCCGGCGCTGGCCGGCTGAGCCTCAACCCGCCTCGGCTGCCTCAGGCCGCCTTCTCGACATGGCCCTGGCGCGTGTAGAGGAAGTCGATCACGGCCTTGCGGCAGCGCTGGTAGTCCGGGTCGTCGGCCAGCGCGACCCGGTTGCGCGGCCGCGGCAGCGGCACCGGCAGCACCTCGCCGATGGTCGCGGCCGGGCCGTTGGTCATCATCACGATCTTGTCGGACAGCAGTACCGCCTCGTCGACATCGTGCGTGACCATCACCACGGTGCTGCGGGTGCGCGCGACGATCTCGAGCAGCTCGTCCTGCAGCCGGGCGCGCGTCAGCGCGTCGAGCGCGCCGAAGGGCTCGTCCATCAGCAGCACCTGCGGCTCCATCGCCAGCGCGCGCGCGATGCCGACGCGCTGCTTCATGCCGCCCGAGATCTCGCCCGGGCGCTTGTGCGCCGCGTGTCCCAGGCTCACCAGTTCGAGTGCGGCGGCGGTGCGGCTTTTGAGCTGCTCCTTCTTCTCGGTCTTGCCAAAGACGCGTTCGACGCCGAGGTAGACGTTGTCGAAACAGCTCAGCCAGGGCAGCAGCGAATGGTTCTGGAACACCATCGCGCGCTCGGGTCCCGGACCCTTGATCTCCTTGTTGGCGCACAGCAGGCCGCCCTCGGTCGGCGTGGTCAGGCCGGCGATCAGGTTCAGCAGCGTCGACTTGCCGCAGCCCGAATGCCCGATCAGCGCGACGAACTCGCCCTTGGCGATCTGCAGGTCGATGTCGCGCAGCGCCGGAAACAGGCCCTTGGCAGTCTTGAAGGTCTGCGCCACGCCGCTGATGTCGATGAATTTGGCGTCATTGTTCATGGTGGAGGCTCCTAGGGGGGTCAGGACTTGACGTCCTCGTAGCTGAAGGCGCTGGCCAGCTTGATCAGCGCCGCTTCGAGCAGCAGGCCGACGATACCGATCACGAAGATGGCGATGATGATGTTCTTGACGTTGAGGTTGTTCCACTCGTCCCAGACCCAGAAGCCGATGCCGACGCCGCCGGTCAGCATCTCGGCCGCGACGATCACCAGCCAGGCCGTGCCCACCGCCAGCCGCACGCCGGTCAGCATATAGGGCAGCACCGAGGGCAGCAGGATGGTGGTCAGGATCTTCCACTCCGACAGGTTGAGCACGCGCGCCACGTTCAGGTAGTCCTGCGGCACGCGCTGCACGCCGACCGCGGTGTTGATGATCATCGGCCAGATCGAGCAGATGAAGATGGTCCAGATCGCGGCCGGATTGGCGCCCTTGAACACCAGCAGGCCGATCGGCAGCCAGGCCAGCGGCGAGACCGGACGCAGCAGGCTGATCAGCGGGTTGAACATCCGGCCCAGCAGCACCGAGCGCCCGAGCGCGAAGCCGGCCGGGATGCCGACCGCCGCCGCCAGGCCAAAGCCCAGCGCGACCCGCTCCAGCGAGGCCAGCAGGTTCCAGCCCACGCCCTGGTCGTTCGGACCCTTGCGGTAGAACGGATCGCTGAACAGCTCGACCGCCTGGCGCCAGGTCTCGAGCGGACCCGGGATGCCGCTGCCGGTGGACTGCGCCACCAGCATCCAGACCAGCACCAGCAGGCCCAGGCCGAACAGGGGTGGCAGCACCGCGAGCGCCAGGCTGCGTCCGTGGCCGCGCCAGTCGCGCCCCGGCTTGGGCTCGGCGCGGACCGGTGCCGGCGCGGCCGTCACCGCCGCAAGGGTGCCGGGCAGGCTGGAGGGGGAGGCGGTCGAAGCGGCCGAAGCCTCGAGCGGGGAATGGAAGACTGCGCTGACCATGGTGATGCTCCTCGGTGGGCGGCTTTCAGGCCTTGATCTTGAAGGAATCGGCGTACTGCTTGGGGTTCTTGCCGTCCCAGACCACGCCGTCGATCAGCTTGCTGCTGCGCAGCTCGCTCTTGGGCAGCGCAGCCTTGGCGGCGGTCGCGGCCTGCTTGTAGAGCTCGACCTGGTTGATCTGCTTGGCCACGCCCAGGTAGTCGGGATGGTCCTTGAGCAGGCCCCAGCGCTTGTGCTGGGTCAGGAACCACATGCCGTCGCTCAGGTAGGGGAAGTTGGCCGCGCCCTCGTTGTAGAACTTCATGTGGTTCGGATCGTCCCAGGACTTGCCCATGCCGTTCTGGTAGCGACCCAGGATGCGCTGGTTGATCGCGTCCACGCTGGTGTTGACATAGCTCTTGTCGGCAATGGTCTCGGCCATGCGCGTCTTGTTCGACAGGCTGGCATCGATCCACTGGCCGGCCTCGATGATGGCGGCGGTCACCGCGCGCGCGGTATTGGGGTACTTCTTGACGAAATCGCCGGTCGTGCCGAGCACCTTCTCGGGGTGGTCCTTCCAGATCTCCTGGCTGGTGGCTGCCGTGACACCGATGCCGTCGATGATGGCGCGGTGGTTCCAGGGCTCGCCGACACAGAAGCCGTCCATGTTGCCGATGCGCATGTTGGCGACCATCTGCGGCGGCGGCACCGTGATGACCTTGGCGCCCTTGATCGGGTCGATGCCATGCGCGGCCATCCAGTAGTAGAGCCACATCGCGTGGGTGCCGGTCGGGAAGGTCTGGGCGAAGGTGTATTCGCGCGGTTCGGCCGCCATCAGCTTGGCCAGGCCGGCGCCGTTGACGGCACCCTTGTCGGCCAGCTTCTTGCTCAGCGTGATGGCCTGGCCGTTCTGGTTCAGGTTCATCAGTACCGCCATGTCCTTCTTCGGGCCGCCGAGCCCCAGGTGCACGCCGTAGATCAGGCCGTACAGCACATGGGCGAAGTCGAGCTCGCCGTTGACCAGCTTGTCACGCACGCCGGCCCAGCTCGATTCCTTGGTCGGGATGATCTTGACCCCGTGCTTCTGGTCGAAGCCCAGCACGCTGGCCATCACCACGCTGGCGCAGTCGGTCAGCGGAATGAAGCCGATGCGCACTTCCTTCTTTTCTGGTGCATCGGAGCCGGCGGCGTGCACCAAGGCGCGCAGTGCGGGCGAGATGCCCGCAGCCCCCACGGTGGCGGCTTGCAGCACGGTGCGGCGGCTCAGCGGGTGGTTGGCGAGGTGGATCATGGCAACACTCCTGTAGACAAGAAAAACAAAAAAGACGTCCTCATGCTGCAGTCGGCCAGAGGCCATGGCTGCAGATGGGGACGTCTTTGTCCGGTTTGGATCTGTTGCACCCGCCCTTGGGTGCCGTCGATCCGTCGACCTTCCTTGGTCTTGCAATCAGTGAAGCAGGATGCGTGCCAGCTTTCAGCCCAGCAGGTCGATCACGTCGAGCATGCGCTGCGCGACCTCGTACAGCCGCAGGCCCTTGTCCATCGCGGTCTTGCGCAGGCGGGCATAGGCCTCGGGCTCGCTCAGGCCCTGGCGCTGCATCAGCAGGCCCTTGGCCCGCTCGATCGTCTTGCGCTCCTTGAGCTCGGTGCGCGCGCTGTCGAGCTCGGCGCGCAAGGTCTGCTCATGCTCGAAGCGCGCCAGCGCGACGTCCAGAATGGGGCGTATGCGCGCGGTCTCGAGCCCGGCGACGATATAGGCCGTGACACCGGCCGCCACCGCGTCGCGCACATGCGAGGTATCGCTGTCGTTGGTGAACAGCACGATCGGGCGCGGCGCCTCGCGCGTGGCCATCACCACATGCTCGAGCGCATCGCGCGCCTCGCTCTCGGCATCGACGATCACCAGATCGGGGCGCAGCTGCGCCAGTCGCTCGGTCAGGAACGGGTCGGCCGGCAGCACCGCGATCAGGTTGTAGCCGTTTTCCAGCAGGCCGATGCGCAGCGCACGCGAGCGCTCGGCCTGTTGCAGTGCCTGCGGATCGTCGTCAGCGACGCTGAGGTCGGGTGCCACGACGACAATGCGCAGCGATTCGCTCATGCCGGCGTACCGCTCTGCGTGGCGTTGCCAGGGCTGGCCGCCGCCAGCCAGGCTGTGGCCGTGCGCAGCACCGTCTCGACCGTGCCGGGCGCCAGCCGGGTCGTGCGTGGCGCAGCGGCAGGCGTGCTCGTGACGGCGTAGGCCTGCCGTTGTGTCAGCTCCTGCTGCATTTCCTGCAGCAGGTGGCGCTCGACCTCGCGCAACTCGTTCATGCGCCGGCTGCAGCTGCGAAACCAGAGCTCGCCCATTCCCTGCCCCAGCGGCGCCTGGTCCGGGCTGTCGGCCAGCTGCTGGCGCAGCCGCTCGAGTTCGGCCTGGGTCTCGTGCTGCAGCGAGTCACTGAGGCGCTTGCGCGCGCCGGGTCGGGCGCGGCTGATGAAGGCCGAGGCGCAGCGATGCTGGGCATCGATCAACTGGACGATGCGCTGCCAGACCCGCGCATCGTGACGGCCCGAGGCGTACAGGCCGGCACCGCTGGCGCGCTCCTGACCGCTGTATTCCTTGCCCCACATCAGCTGCAGCAAGGTGGTGAGCTCTTGAGTCAGAGCGGGTTCGGGCAGGGCCTGGGCCGCGGCCTCGACCAACTCGAGCAGTTGCGCCAGCAAGGCGCAGTAGGCGTCGAACATCTGCTCGCGGGTGCAGCGCAGCAGCAGCAGGCAGCGCCGCATCGGCAGCAGGTCGGCCAGGCCGGGCGAATTCAGCAGCGCCAGGCCGAGCCGCGCTAGCTCGACCTGGCCCGGGTCCGCCGTCGGTGGCAGGGCAGCGAGTCGCAGCAACTGGCGGCGCAGCGCCTGTTCGGCTTCGTCGCTCAGGCGCAACTGTTCGCGCAAGGCCGCCGCGTAGCTTTCGCCCACGCTGCTCAGCAGCAGCTGGCCCAGGCCGCGCTCGCGCTGCAGTTCGTCGATCAAATCGGTGCAGCGCTGCACCAGTTCGATGCATGACAGCGGCCACTCCAGTGCGTTGGCTGTCTGCTGGCGCAGGGGCGCCAGATACCCGGTCTCTTGCCTCATGCTTGCTCCCCCCCGATTGCGACAAAACTGTCGGTTTCATCAAGCAAGTTCCGCGCCATTGCGACGCGCTTACACTCGCCCCATGTTGATCCTCGGAATCGAATCCTCTTGCGACGAAACCGGCGTGGCGCTGGTCGATGCCAGCGGCAGCGCCGTGCCGCGCCTGCTCGGCCACGCGCTGCACAGCCAGATCGAGATGCACCAGGCCTACGGCGGCGTGGTGCCCGAACTCGCCAGTCGCGACCATATTCGCCGCGTGCTGCCGCTGACCGAAGCCGCCCTGCAGCAGGCCGGGCTGGCGCTCGACGCGGTCGATCTGGTGGCCTACACTCGCGGCCCGGGTCTGGCCGGCGCGCTGCTGGTCGGCGCTGGCGTCGCCTGTGCGATCGCGGCGGCTTTGAATAAGCCCACGCTCGGTGTGCACCACCTCGAAGGCCATCTGCTGTCGCCCTTCCTGAGCATCGATCCGCCCGAATTTCCCTTCATCGCGCTGCTGGTCTCGGGCGGCCATACCCAGCTCATGCGCGTCGACGGTGTCGGCCGCTACGAGTTGCTCGGCGAGACCATCGACGACGCGGCCGGCGAGGCCTTCGACAAGTCGGCCAAGCTGCTCGGCCTGGGCTACCCCGGCGGTCCCGCGCTGTCGCGCCTGGCCCAGCAGGGCGACCCCGAAGCCTTCAAGCTGCCGCGCCCGCTGCTGCACAGCGGCGACCTCGACTTCTCGTTTGCCGGGCTCAAGACCGCCGTGCTGACCCAGGCCAAGAAGCTCGGCGATGAGCTGGCCGCGCGCAAGGCCGACCTGGCGGCCTCGACCCAGGCCGCCATCGTCGAGGTGCTGGTCAAGAAATCCGTCGCCGCGCTCAAGCAGTCGGGCCTGAAACGCCTGGTCGTGGCCGGTGGCGTCGGCGCCAATGCCAGCTTGCGCGAGCAACTCAATCTGGCCTGTGTCAAGCGCGGCTGGCGCGTGCACTACCCCGAGCTGCACCTGTGCACCGACAACGGTGCCATGATCGCGCTGGCCGCCGGCATGCGGGTCCAGGCCGGCCTGACCGATGCGGCCGGTACCGGTTATGCCTTCGACGTTCGCCCGCGCTGGCCGCTGGCCGAGCTGTCGCCGCCGACCTGAAATCGTCCGCTTCCTGCATCCGGCGGGCCCGCGGCTCAGCCGGGATGCGGCTTTTCACTGGAGAAATCATGAACCTTCGCACGAGCTCGTTCAACCGCCGTCATTCGCTGCTGGCGCTGGCCAGTCTGCTGGGCGCCGCGGCGCTGCCGGCACTGGCCGCCAGCCCGGCCCAGGCACCGATCCGTATTGCGCTGATCGAAAGCCTGTCGGGCCCGATCGCCAACACCGGCGAGGCCGTGCACCGCAACCTGGTGCTGGCCACCGAGCGGGTCAACGCGCGCGGCGGCATCAAGCTCGCTGGTGGCCGGGCGCCGCTGGCGATCGAGCGCTACGACAGCAAGGGCCAGATCGAGGAAGCGCTGGCCGCCCTGCGCTCGGCCATCGATGCCGGCATCCGCATCGTCGCCCAGGGCAATTCTTCTGCAGTCGCTGGCGCGTTGATCGATGCGATCGCCAAGCACAACGAGCGCAATCCGGCGCAGCAGGTGCTGTTCCTGAACTATTCGGCGGTCGATCCGGCGCTGACCAACGAGCGCTGCAGCTTCTGGCATTTCCGCTTCGATGCCCATGCCGACATGCGCATGGCCGCGCTGATGGACGTGCTGAAGAACGATCGCCAGGTCGCCAGCGTCTACCTGATCGGCCAGGACTACAGCTTCGGCCAGTCGGTGCTGCGCGAGGCCAAGCGCCAGTTGTCGATGCGCCGCCCCGACGTGAAGATCGTCGGCGAGGAACTGCATCCGATGGCGCGCGTCAAGGACTTCCTGCCCTACGCGACCAAGATCAAGGCCAGCGGCGCCCAGGCCGTCATCACCGGCAACTGGGGCAATGACCTCACGCTGCTGGTCAAGGCCGCGCGCGAAGTCGGCTACGAGGGCAAGTTCTACACCTTCTACGGCAACGCGCTCGGCGCGCCGGCGGCGATCGGCGAGGCCGGCGTCGGCCAGGTGCTGGCAGTGGCCGAATGGTTCCCGAACGCGCCGGGCCAGGCCGGCAAGGCCTTCTACCAGGCATTCCGCCAGCGCTTCCCCAAGCCCGAGGACGATTACGTGCACCTGCGCATGCAGCTGATGATCGAGGCGCTGGCGCAGGCGCTCGAGCGCGCCGCTGCCCAGGGAGCTGGGCAGGGCGGGTCGGTCGTACCGGCCGCGCTGGCCGTCGCGCGTGCCCTTGAGCAGGCCGATGTCAGCCTGGCCGGCCAGCGGCTGCAGATGCGTGCCGGCGACCACCAGGCCCAGCAGCCGCTGATGGTCGCGATCATGGACCGCAAGGGCTCACGAGGCGTGCCGTTTGATGTCGAGGGCTCGGGCTATGGTTTCCGCGTCGTGCACCAGCTCAACGCCGAGGCCGCCTCGCACGCCCACAGCTGCCGCATGGTACGGCCCTGAACCCCTGGCCAGCCGGCCGGCGCCGCGCTATAATCAACGACCCCCGCCATTTCGGCGAGTGGTTTCACGCCCGTTGCGGCTGCCCCGAAGAGGGGGCTGCGGCGGGATGCAAGTCATATAAGGACACCCGATGATCTCTTTCGAAAACAAGGCGCAAGTCATTGCCGCCAACGCCCGCAGCGCCACCGACACTGGTAGCCCGGAAGTCCAGGTCGCCATCATGACCGCGCGCATCAACGAACTGATGCCGCACTTCAAGACCCACGCCAAGGACCACCATGGCCGTCGCGGTCTGCTCAAGATGGTCAGCCGCCGCCGCAAGCTGCTGGACTACCTGAAGGCCAAGGACGCTTCGCGTTACGTCGCCCTGATCCAGAAGCTGGGCCTGCGCAAGTAAACTTGACGCTGTCTTGCTGACCGAAACGCCTGGGTTGCTTGGCCACTCAGGCGTTTTGCGCTTTCTAAACCCCGAAAAACCGGAGTTTTGCCCTTTCAGAGCGAAGCTGTGTCATTCCAACGAGGCCCCTGCACTGGGTCTGCGCTGGAATGGCATCGTGTTCTGATGGCCTGACTCCAGGCACCGTGCGCTGCCCTTTAGCGCACAACATCCTAGGAAATCTATGAGCCTGTTCAACAAAGTCACCAAGACCTTCCAATGGGGTCAGAACACCGTCCGCATGGAAACCGGCGAGATCGCCCGTCAGTCCAGCGGCGCCGTGCTGCTCGACATGGACGGCACCGTCGTGCTGGCCACCGTGGTCGCCAAGTCCGATGCCAAGGCCGGCCAGGACTTCTTCCCGCTGACCGTCGACTACCTCGAGAAGTCGTACGCCGCCGGCAAGATCCCGGGCAGCTTCTTCAAGCGCGAAGGCCGTCCGTCCGAGTTCGAGACCCTGACCAGCCGCCTGATCGACCGTCCGATCCGCCCGCTGTTCCCGGAAGGCTTCTTCAACGAAGTGCAGGTCGTGATCCACACCCTGTCGCTGAACCCTGAAGTCGATGCCGACATCGCCGCCATGATCGCCACCAGCGCTGCGCTGTCGGTCTCCGGTATCCCGTTCAACGGCCCGATCGGCGCCGCCCGCGTCGGTTATGTCAACGGCGAGTTCGTGCTCAACCCGGGCCAGACCGCGCGCAAGAACAGCCAGATGGACCTGATCGTCGCCGGCACCGAAGCCGCCGTGCTGATGGTCGAGTCCGAGGCGCAGCAGTTGTCCGAGGACCTGATGCTGGCCGCCATCGTGTTCGGTCACGAGCAGGGCAACATTGCCGTCGCCGCGATCAACGACCTGGTGCGCGAAGCTGGCAAGCCGGAATGGAGCTGGCAGGCCCCGGCGCGCGACGAAGCGCTGATCGCCAAGGTCGAGGCCCTGGGCGCCGACAAGCTGGCCGCTGCCTACCAGATCCGCAACAAGCAGGCCCGTACCCAGGCCTGCCGCAGCGCCTACGCCGACGTCATGGTCGGCCTGAAGGCCGACGGCGTCGAGTTCGACGGCGTCAAGGTCGAAGGCCTGCTGTTCGACATCGAAGCGCGCATCGTGCGCGGCCAGATCCTGGCCGGCGAGCCGCGCATCGACGGTCGCGACACCCGCACCGTGCGTCCGATCGAGATCCGCAGCAGCGTGCTGCCGCGCACCCACGGCTCGGCCCTGTTCACCCGTGGCGAAACGCAAGCCCTGGTCGTCGCGACCCTGGGTACCGACCGCGACGCCCAGCGCATCGACGCGCTGGCCGGCGAGTTCGAAGACCGCTTCATGCTGCACTACAACATGCCTCCCTTCGCCACCGGCGAAACCGGTCGCGTCGGCAGCCCCAAGCGCCGCGAGATCGGTCACGGCCGTCTGGCCAAGCGCGCCCTGGTCGCCGCGCTGCCGAGCAAGGAAGAGTTCCCCTACACCCTGCGCGTGGTGTCCGAGATCACCGAGTCCAACGGCTCCTCGTCGATGGCTTCGGTCTGCGGCGGCTGCCTGGCGCTGATGGATGCCGGCGTGCCGATGAAGGCCCATGTGGCCGGCATCGCCATGGGCCTGATCAAGGACGGCAACCGCTTCGCGGTGCTGACCGACATCCTGGGTGACGAGGACCACCTCGGCGACATGGACTTCAAGGTCGCCGGCACCACCGCTGGCGTGACCGCCCTGCAGATGGACATCAAGATCCAGGGCATCACCAAGGAAATCATGCAGGTCGCGCTGGCCCAGGCCAAGGAAGCACGCCTGCACATCCTCGACAAGATGCAAAGCGCCATGGGCGAAGCCAAGACCGAAGTCTCCGACTTCGCGCCCAAGCTGTTCACCATGAAGATCAACCCCGAGAAGATCCGTGACGTGATCGGCAAGGGCGGCGCCACCATCCGCGCGCTGACCGAAGAGACCGGCTGCCAGATCAATATCGAGGAAGACGGCACCATCACCATCGCCGCCACCGAGTCGGCCAAGGCCGACGAGGCCAAGCGCCGCATCGAGCAGATCACCGCCGAAGTCGAAGTCGGCAAGGTCTACGAAGGCCCGGTCACCAAGATCCTGGACTTCGGTGCCCTGATCAACCTGCTGCCGGGCAAGGACGGCCTGCTGCACATCAGCCAGATCGCGCACCAGCGCGTCGAGAAGGTCACCGACTTCCTGACCGAAGGCCAGATCGTCAAGGTCAAGGTGCTCGAGACCGACGAGAAGGGTCGCGTCAAGCTGTCGATGAAGGCGCTGATCGATCGCGAAGAAGCGTTCCAGCAGCAACAACAGCAACAGCAGTAAGCCAGCCATGCAGGCCGTCGAGATCACGACCCCTGGCGCCCCCGAGGTGCTCAAGCTCGTGCAGCGCGAGCGTCCGGTTCCGGGCGCGGGCGAGCTGCTGATCCGCGTCAGCGCCTCGGGCGTCAACCGTCCCGACGTGCTGCAGCGCACCGGCAACTATCCGGTGCCGCCAGGCGCCTCCGACATCCCCGGCCTCGAAGTGGCCGGCGTGATCGTCGAGGGCGACGCGGCGGCGCTGGCGGCCGAGGGCTTGCACCTCGGCGACAGCGTCTGCGCGCTGGTCGCTGGCGGCGGCTATGCCGAATACTGCGTCGCTCCGGTGGCGCAATGCCTGCCAGTACCCAAGGGCTGGACCGAGCTGGAGGCCGCGGGACTGCCCGAGACCTTCTTTACGGTCTGGAGCAATGTCTTCGAGCGCGGCCAACTGCAGCCCGGCGAGACCCTGCTGGTGCAGGGCGGTTCGAGCGGCATTGGCGTCACCGCGATCCAGCTGGCCAAGGCGCGCGGCGCCCAGGTCATCGTGACGGTGGGTAGCGCCGACAAGGCGCAGGCCTGCCTCGCGCTGGGCGCCGATCATGCGATCGACTACAAGTCGCAGGACTTCGTCGCCGAGGTCGCCCGTATCACGGGTGGGCGCGGCGTTGATGTCATCCTCGACATGGTGGCCGGCTCCTATGTGGCGCGCGAGATCGACTGCCTGGCCGAGGACGGCCGCCTGGTCATCATCGCGGTGCAAGGCGGCGCCAAGGCCGAGATCAATGCCGGCAAGGTGCTGCGTCGGCGCCTGACGGTGACCGGCTCCACGCTGCGTCCGCGCCCGCTGGCCTTCAAGGCCGCGATCGCGCGCTCGCTGCGCCATGTGGTCTGGCCGCTGATCGAGTCCGGCCAGATCAAGCCCGTGATCCATCAGGTGTTCCCGGCGGCGCAGGCCGCACAGGCGCACACGCTGATGGAGTCCAACCAGCATATCGGCAAGCTCCTGCTCGACTGGGCGCCCGCCTGAACCCGCAACCCAACTGTCCTTCTCACGCATGACGAAGAAACTGATTGTCGGTAACTGGAAGATGAACGGCAGCCTGGCGACCAACGCCGGACTGCTGCAGGCCCTGCTGGCCGGACTCAACGACGACGCGATCGCCGTGGCCGATGTCGCCCTCTGTGCCAGCTCGCCCTATCTGGCGCAGCTGCAGACCCTGCTGCAGGGTACGGCGCTCGGCTGGGGTGCCCAGGATTGCTCGGCGCACGACTCGGGTGCCTACACCGGCGAGGTTGCTGCTGCGATGCTGCGCGACTTCGCCTGCCGCTATGTGATCCTCGGTCATTCGGAGCGTCGCCAATACCATGGCGAAAACGATGATCTGGTGGCGCAGAAGGCGCAGCGCGCGCTGGCTGCCGGCATCACGCCGATCGTCTGCGTCGGCGAGACGCTGGCTGACCGCGAAGCCGGCCGCACCGAGTTCGTGGTCAAGCGCCAGCTGTCGGCCGTGATCCACGCGGTCGGCCATTGCGCCAGCGAGATCGTGGTGGCCTACGAGCCGGTCTGGGCCATCGGCACCGGCCGCACCGCGACGCCCGAACAGGCGCAGGCGGTGCATGCGGTGCTGCGCTCCCAGCTCAAGGCGGCGTCGGCGCATTCCAGCCGCAACCGCATCCTCTATGGCGGCAGCATGAACGCGGCCAATGCCGCCGAACTGCTGAGCCAGCCTGACATCGACGGCGGCCTGATCGGCGGTGCCTCGCTCAAGGCCGACGAATTCCTCTCCATCATTGCCAGCTGTCCGCTTGCGGCGGCTGTCATCTGAAGTCCCAGATCATGACCATTCTCTTCAACCTGCTTCTGATCCTTCAAATTGTGTCTGCGCTGGCCATGATCGGCCTGATCCTGATGCAGCACGGCAAGGGCGCCGATGCCGGTGCCGCCTTCGGCGGCGGCGGCTCGGCCAGCCTGTTTGGCGCCACCGGTGGCGCCAACTTCCTGTCGCGCAGCACCGGCGTGCTGGCGACCGTGTTCTTTGTCTGCACGCTGGCGCTGGCCTACTTTGGCCACTCCAAGCCGGCCAGCAGCGGCAGCGTGCTCGAGAGCGCTGCTCCCGTCACCGCACCGGCAGCGCCGACCCAGCCGGCCGCAGGCCAGATTCCGGGCCAGTAATGCCGAAAACGCCCGCTGCATAAAAAGCTGCGGGCTGGCCGGAAAAGCGGTTTTTTCCAGCTAGAATACACGGATTGGTGCAGCGCAGTACCCCGGTATTTGCAATAAGTTGTATCAAGACAATAGCCGACGTGGTGAAATTGGTAGACACGCTATCTTGAGGGGGTAGTGGCGAAAGCTGTGCGAGTTCGAGTCTCGCCGTCGGCACCAAAAATTCAATGGATGCGCAATGCGTCCGCGGAACAAGCAAATGGACATAGCACAATACCTTCCGGTACTCTTGTTTGTTTTGGTCGGTCTTGCGGTGGGTGTGCTGCCGCAAGTCCTGGGCTACATACTAGGCCCCAATCGCCCTGATGCGGCGAAAAACTCCCCTTACGAATGCGGCTTCGAGGCTTTCGAAGACGCCCGCATGAAGTTCGATGTGCGCTACTACCTGGTCGCCATCCTCTTCATACTGTTCGACCTGGAAATCGCGTTCCTGATCCCATGGGCGGTCGCCTTGACCGACATCGGTTCGACCGGTTTCTGGACCGGCGTCGTGTTCCTGATCGACCTGGTGGTGGGCTTTGTCTACGCCTGGAAGATCGGTGCGCTGGACTGGGAATGAAGCGCGCTAGCGCTCAGGAGTACAAATGATCGAAGGCGTCTTCAAGGAAGGTTTCATCACCACCAGTTACGACTCGGTGGTGAACTGGGCCAAAACCGGTTCGCTCTGGCCCATGACCTTTGGTCTGGCCTGTTGCGCGGTCGAGATGATGCACGCGGCCACGGCACGTTATGACATCGCCCGTTTCGGCGCCGAAGTCTTCCGTGCCAGTCCGCGTCAGTCCGACCTCATGATCGTGGCCGGTACCCTTTGCAACAAGATGGCGCCTGCGCTGCGCAAGGTCTACGACCAGATGGCCGAGCCGCGCTGGGTCCTGTCGATGGGTTCCTGTGCCAACGGCGGCGGCTACTACCACTACAGTTATTCGGTGGTGCGTGGCTGCGACCGCATCGTTCCGGTTGACGTCTACGTGCCCGGCTGCCCGCCGACGGCCGAAGCGCTGATCTACGGCATCATCCAGCTGCAGAACAAGATCCGCCGCACCAACACCATTGCGCGCGCTTGAGCGCCGGAGACCATCCCCGATGACGAACGCAACCGCACAAGCTGTGGCGATCGCCCCTGAGGCGCTGCAGCAAACCGTCGCCGAGGTGCTCGGCGACAAGATCAAGAAAACCAAGCTCGAGCACGGTGAAGTCACCGTTGAAGTCGCTCCCGCCGACTACTTTGACGCCATGCAGCTGCTGCGCGATGCGCCGGGCTGCCGCTTCGACCAGCTGCTCGACATCTGCGGCCTCGACTATTCTGCCTACCGTGACGGCGCCTGGGAAGGCCAGCGCTTCGCGGTCGTCGTGCATCTGCTGTCGGTCGAGCTCAACCAGCGCCTGCGCGTGCGGGTGTTCTGCGCCGACGACGACTTCCCGGTCGTCGCCACGCTGTGCCCGCTCTGGTCGGTCGCCAACTGGTACGAGCGCGAGGCCTTCGACCTCTACGGCATCGTGTTCGAAGGTCACGAGGACCTGCGCCGCATCCTGACCGACTACGGCTTCATTGGCCACCCCTTCCGCAAGGACTTCCCGGTCACCGGCCATGTCGAGATGCGTTACGACGCCGAGCGCCGTCGCGTGGTCTATGAGCCGGTTTCCATCGAGGCGCGTGAAGTCACGCCGCGCATCATCCGCGAAGACAACTACGGGGGCCTGCACTGAAGGGCTGATGCCCCTTAGGCGAAATCATGGCTGAAATCAAGAACTACACCCTCAACTTCGGTCCGCAGCACCCGGCCGCGCACGGCGTGCTGCGCCTCGTGCTCGAGCTCGACGGCGAAGTGGTGCAACGCGCCGACCCGCATATCGGCCTGCTGCACCGTGCCACCGAAAAGCTGGCCGAAACCAAGACCTTCATCCAGTCGCTGCCCTACATGGACCGACTGGATTACGTGTCGATGATGTGCAACGAGCACGCCTACTGCCTGGCAATCGAGAAGCTGCTCGGCATCGACGTGCCGATCCGCGCCCAGTACATCCGCGTGATGTTCAGCGAGATCACCCGCATGCTCAACCACCTGATGTGGCTGGGCTCGCACGGCAACGACATCGGCAGCTCGACCATCCTGATCTACGCCTTCCGCGAGCGCGAGGATCTGTTCGACATGTACGAGGCGGTCTCGGGTGCGCGCATGCACGCGGCCTATTTCCGTCCGGGCGGCGTCTACCGCGACCTGCCCGACAGCATGCCGCAGTACAAGCACAGCAAGATCCGCAACGCGCGTGCCATGGCCGAGATGAACACGAACCGTCAGGGTTCGCTGCTCGACTTCATCGACGACTTCACCCAGCGCTTCCCGACCTACCTGGCCGAATACCACACCCTGCTGACCGACAACCGGATCTGGAAGCAGCGTACGGTCGGCATCGGCGTGGTCGAGCCCGAGCGCGCGCTCAACATGGGCCTGACCGGCCCGATGCTGCGTGGCTCCGGCTTTGCCTGGGACCTGCGCAAGAAGCAGCCCTACGACGCCTACGACAAGGTCGAGTTCGACATCCCGGTCGGCAAGACCGGCGACACCTACGACCGCTACCTGGTCCGGATGGAAGAGCTCAAGCAGTCGAACCGCATCATCAAGCAGTGCGTCGACTGGCTGCGTGCCAACCCGGGCCCGGTCATCACCGACAACCACAAGGTGGCACCGCCTTCGCGCGAAGCGATGAAGTCGAACATGGAGGAGCTGATCCACCATTTCAAGCTCTTCACCGAAGGCTTCCACGTCCCCGAGGGCGAGGCCTACGCCGCCGTCGAGCACCCGAAGGGCGAGTTCGGCATCTACCTGGTCAGCGACGGCGCCAACAAGCCGTATCGACTCAAGATCCGCGCCCCGGGCTTTGCCCACCTGGCCGGTCTCGACGAGATGGCCAGGGGTCACATGCTGGCCGACGCGGTCGCCATCATCGGCACCATGGATATCGTGTTTGGAGAAATTGACCGATGAGCTCCATCAAGCAAGGCGTGCAGGCGCAGTCCTTCTCCGAAGCGACTCTGTCCCGTTTCGCACGCGAAGTGGCCAAGTACCCGGCCGAACAGAAGCAGTCGGCCGTCATGGCCATCCTGTCCATCGTCCAGCAGGAACAGGGCTGGCTCAGCCCCGAGGCCGAGCAGGGCATCGCCGAATATCTCGGCATGCCGGCGATGGCCGTGCATGAGGTCACGACCTTCTACAACATGTACAACCAGCGGCCGGTGGGCAAGTACAAGCTCAACGTCTGCACCAACCTGCCTTGCGTGCTGCGCGACGGCCAGAAGGCGCTGGCCCATCTCGAGCACAAGCTCGGCATCCAGATGGGCGAGACCTCGGCCGACGGCCTGTTCACGCTGCAGCAGTCCGAGTGCCTGGGCGCCTGCGCCGACTCGCCGGTGATGCTGGTCAACGACCGCCACATGTGCAGCTTCATGAGCAACAGCCGGCTCGACCAGCTGATCGACGACCTGCGCGCCGCGGAGGGCAAGGCATGAACGCCAATCAAGTGCTGCAACAATTCGCCGCTTCCGGCGTTGAGACCTGCTTCCACGACCGCCACATCAACCCGCAGATCTATGCGGGCCTGGACGGCAAGAACTGGTCGATCAAGGACTACGAAGCCCGTGGCGGCTACAGCGCGCTGCGCAAGATCCTGGGCCAGGACGGCAGCGAAGGCCTGAGCCAGGACCAGGTCATCGCGACCGTCAAGGAATCCGGCCTGCGCGGCCGTGGCGGCGCCGGTTTCCCGACCGGCCTGAAGTGGAGCTTCATGCCGCGCCAGTTCCCGGGTGTCAAGCACCTGGTCTGCAACTCGGACGAAGGCGAGCCGGGTACCTGCAAGGATCGCGAGATCCTGATGCACAACCCGCATATCGTGATCGAGGGCATGATCATCGCCGCCTACGCGATGGGCATTCCGCTCGGCTACAACTACATCCACGGCGAGATCTTCGAGGTCTACGAGCGCTTCGAGGCGGCCCTCGAGGAAGCCCGCGCTGCCGGCTACCTGGGTGACAACATCATGGGCAGCAGCTTCAGCTTCCAGCTGCACGCCGCCCACGGTTTTGGCGCCTACATCTGCGGCGAGGAAACCGCGCTGCTTGAGTCGCTCGAAGGCAAGAAGGGCCAGCCGCGCTTCAAGCCGCCGTTCCCGGCCAGCTTCGGCCTCTACGGCAAGCCGACCACCATCAACAACACCGAGACCTTCGCGGCGGTGCCCTGGATCATCCGCAACGGCGGCCTGGCCTACCTCGAGTGCGGCAAGCCCAACAACGGCGGCACCAAGATCTTCTCGGTCAGCGGTGACGTCGAGCGTCCGGGCAACTACGAGATCCCGCTCGGCACTCCGTTTGCCAAGCTGCTCGAGCTCGCCGGTGGCGTGCGCCAGGGCCGCAAGCTCAAGGCCGTGATCCCGGGCGGCTCCTCGTCGCCGGTGCTGCCGGCCGACATCATCATGAACTGCACGATGGACTACGACTCCATTGCCAAGGCCGGCTCGATGCTGGGCTCGGGCGCAGTGATCGTGATCGACGACACGCGCTGCATGGTCAAGTCGCTGCAGCGTCTGTCCTACTTCTACATGCACGAGTCCTGCGGCCAGTGCACGCCTTGCCGCGAAGGCACGGGCTGGCTCTGGCGCATGGTCGACCGCATCGAACGCGGCGAGGGCAAACCCAGCGATCTGGCGCTGCTCGACAACGTGGCCGAGAACATCATGGGGCGCACCATCTGCGCCCTGGGCGACGCAGCGGCGATGCCGGTGCGCGGCATGATCAAACATTTCCGGCACGAGTTCGAGCACCATATCGAACACAAGACCTGCGCGGTCCCGGCATACGTCTGAGGTCTTTGAACCATGGTTGAAATCGAACTCGACGGCAAGAAAGTGCAAGTACCCCCCGGCAGCATGGTCATGCATGCAGCCGAAAAGGTGGGTACCTATATCCCGCACTTCTGCTATCACAAGAAACTCTCCATCGCGGCCAGCTGTCGCATGTGCCTGGTTGACGTCGAAAAGGCGCCCAAGGCCATGCCGGCCTGCGCCACGCCCGTCACGATGGGCATGGTCGTGCGCACCAAGTCCGACAAGGCCATCAAGGCCCAGCAGTCGGTCATGGAGTTCCTGCTGATCAACCACCCGCTGGATTGCCCGATCTGCGACCAGGGCGGTGAATGCCAGCTGCAGGACATCGCGGTCGGCTACGGCGGCGGTGCCTCGCGCTACGAGGAAGAAAAGCGCGTCGTGATGCCGAAGGACGTCGGCCCGCTGGTCTCGATGCAGGAGATGAGCCGCTGCATCCAGTGCACCCGCTGCGTGCGCTTCGGCCAGGAAATTGCCGGCGTGATGGAGCTCGGCATGTCGCATCGCGGCGAGCACGCCGAGATCGAGACCTTCGTCGGCCAGTCCGTCGACTCCGAGCTGTCGGGCAACATGATCGACATCTGCCCGGTCGGCGCGCTGACCAGCAAGCCGTTCCGCTACAACGCCCGCAGCTGGGAGCTGGGCCGGCGCAAGAGCGTCAGCCCGCACGACTCGGCCGGCGCCAACCTGATCGTCCAGGTCAAGAACAACCAGGTCATGCGTGTCGTCCCGTTCGAGAACGAGGATATCAACGAATGCTGGATTGCCGACCGCGACCGCTTCTCCTACGAGGCGCTCAACGGTGCCGAGCGCCTGACCCAGCCGATGATCAAGCAGGGCGGCCAGTGGAAGTCGGTCGACTGGCAGACCGCGCTCGAATATGTCGCCAATGGCCTCAAGACCATCAAGGCCGAGCAGGGCGCCCAGGCCATCGGCCTGCTGGCCAGCCCGCACAGCACGGTCGAGGAACTGGCCCTGGCCGGCGCCTTGGTGCGCGGCCTCGGCAGCCAGAACATTGACAGCCGCCTGCGTGCCGCCGATTTCGACAACGCTGCCGCTGATGGTGAAGCGCGCTGGCTCGGCCTGCCGATCGCCGCCTTGAGCGACCTGCAGCGCGTGCTGGTGGTCGGCTCGAACCTGCGCAAGGATCACCCGCTGTTTGCCCAACGCATTCGCCAGGCCGCCCGCAAGGGTGCCCAGGTCAATGCGCTGAACGAATCGGTGCAGGACTGGGCGCTGCCGGTCGCCAACACCCTGGTGGCCGATGCCACCAGCTGGACCCAGGCCCTGGCTGGCATCGCAGCCGCCGTGGCTGAATTCAAGAGCGTGGCGGCTCCGGTCGCGGCCCAGGCCGACGACGCGGCCCGCGCCATCGCGGCTTCGCTGATTGGCGGCGACAAGAAGGCCGTGTTGCTCGGCAACGCCGCTGCGCACCATGCCCAGGCTTCCAGCCTGCTGGCCCTGGCGCAGTGGATTGCCCAGGAAACCGGTGCCAGCTTCGGCTACCTGACCGAGGCCGCCAACACCGTTGGCGCCCAGCTGGTGCGTGCGTTGCCGGGGCAGGGCGGTCTCAACGCCGGCCAGATGCTGGCCGGTGGCGTCAAGGCTGCGCTGCTGCTCAATGTCGAACCCGGCGCGGATACCGCCATCGACGGCAAGGCCCTGGCCAACGCCGAGATGGTCGTCACGCTGAGTCCGTTCAAGACCAACCTCGACATCAGCGACGTGCTGTTGCCGATCGCGCCGTTCAGCGAGACCTCGGGCAGCTTCGTCAACGCCGAAGGCCGCCTGCAGAGCTTCCATGCCGTGGTCAAGCCGCTGGCCGAGACCCGTCCGGCCTGGAAGGTGCTGCGCGTGCTGGGCAACCTGCTCGGCCTGGGTGGTTTCGCCCAGGAGTCCTCGCAGGACATGCTGGCCCAGGTGCTGCCTGGCGTCGCGCACGGCGAGTTTGTGTCGGCTGCGCGCCTGTCCAACCGGACCAGCGCCGCGATCGACACCGCCACTGCCGCGGCCAAGCCTTGCGTGGCGTCGATTTACCAACTGGACGCGCTGGTGCGTCGCGCCGGTTCCCTGCAACTGACGGCTGACGCCCTTGCTGCCTCGGAGGTGAGCGCATGATCGATGCTCTGTACAACGGCGGCCTGAACCTGGTCGCCGCTCAATGGTGGGCCACGATGGCCTGGCCGGTCCTGTGGATCTTGCTCAAGATCGTCGCCGTGCTGGCTCCGCTGATGGGCGCCGTGGCCTACATGACGCTGTGGGAGCGCAAGCTGCTCAGTTTCATGCAGGTCCGTATCGGCCCGAACCGGGTCGGCCCCAAGGGCCTGCTGCAGCCGATCGCCGACGCGGTCAAGCTGCTGTCCAAGGAACTGATCAACCCGACGGCTGCCGCCAAGGGCCTGTTCCGCCTCGGTCCGGTCATGGCCATCATGCCGGCGCTGGCCGCCTGGGTGGTGGTGCCGTTCGGCCCCGAAGCGGTGCTGGCCAATGTCAACGCCGGTCTGCTGGTGATCCTCGCGATCACCTCGATCGAGGTCTACGGCGTCATCATCGCCGGCTGGGCATCGAACTCCAAGTACGCCTTCCTGGGTGCGCTGCGCGCCTCGGCCCAGATGGTGAGCTACGAGATCGCGATCGGTTTCTGCTTCCTGATCGTCGTCATGACGGCCGGCAGCCTGAACCTGGCCGAGATCGTCGCCTCGCAGGCGCGCGGCTTCGCGGCCGACAACGGCGTGAACTTCCTGTCCTGGAACTGGCTGCCGCTGCTGCCGGTGTTCTTCGTCTACCTGATCTCGGGCGTGGCTGAAACCAACCGTCACCCGTTCGACGTGGTCGAGGGCGAGGCTGAGATCGTCGCCGGTCACATGGTCGAGTACTCGGGCATGGGCTTCGCGATCTTCTTCCTGGCCGAATACGCCAGCATGTGGCTGATCTCGATGCTGGCCGTGCTGATGTTCCTGGGTGGCTGGCTGTCGCCGATCTCCGCGCTCGACTTCATCCCGGGCTGGATCTGGCTGGGCCTCAAGTCCTTCCTGATCATGTCGGCCTTCATCTGGATTCGCGCCACCTTCCCGCGCTACCGCTACGACCAGATCATGCGTCTGGGCTGGAAGATCTTCATTCCCGTGACCCTGGTCTGGTTGCTGCTGGTCGGCTTCCTGATGCAGTCTTCCTGGAATATCTGGAAGTAATTGGGGCCAAACAAGATGTCTGCTAACACGACGACCACCGCCGTTGCGCCCTTCTCGCTGAAGGACTTTTTCAAGAGCTTCATGCTGGCGGAGCTCTTCAAGGGCATGGCCCTGACCGGCCGCTACACCTTCCGCCGCAAGGTCACGGTGCAGTTCCCCGAAGAAAAGACTCCGCTGTCGCCGCGCTTTCGCGGCCTGCATGCCCAGCGCCGTTACGACAACGGCGAGGAGCGCTGCATTGCCTGCAAGCTGTGCGAGGCGATCTGCCCGGCGATGGCCATCACCATCGAAGCTGGTCCGCGCCAGGATGACGGTTCGCGCCGCACCACCCGCTACGACATCGACCTGACCAAGTGCATCTTCTGCGGTTTCTGCGAAGAAGCCTGCCCGGTCGATGCCATCGTCGAGACCCAGATCCTGGAGTACCACGGCGAGAAGCGCGGTGACCTGTACTTCACCAAGGACATGCTGCTGGCTGTCGGCGACAAGTTCGAAACCGAGATCGCTGCCGCCAAGGCTGCGGACGCCAAGTACCGCTGAGGCTAAGGATCACCATGGAATTCCAGACCGGATTTTTCTACCTGTTCTCGGCGGTGCTGCTGTTCGCAGCCTTCCGGACCGTTACCGCGCGCAGTCCCGTGCATGCGGTGCTCTACCTGATGCTGGCCTTCTCGCAGGCCGCTGCCATCTGGCTGCTGCTCAAGGCCGAGTTCCTCGGCATCACGCTGGTGCTGGTCTACCTGGGCGCCGTGATGGTGCTGTTCCTGTTCGTGGTCATGATGCTCGACATCAACGTCGAGCAGATGCGCGAAGGCTTCTGGAAGAACTTCCCGCTCGCGGCCATCATGGGCGTGGGCATCGGCTTCGAGCTGATCAGCGTGCTGTGGGTCGGCTTCCCCGACATGGTCGTGGCGCCCGAGGTCGCACAGACCGCGATGCACTTGGCCGACCACAACAACACGCGTGAGATCGGCAAGCTGATGTACTCGCAATACATCGGTGCGGTCGAGATTGCCGCCGTGATCCTGCTGGTCGGCATGTTTGCCGCGATTGCCCTGACCCTGCGTGCGCGCAAGGACAGCAAGGCGATCGATCCCTCGATCCAAGTCAAGGTGCGCGCCGCCGACCGCCTCCAGGTCGTGTCGCTGCCTGTGACCCGCCCCGCACAACAGCCGGAGAGCCAAGCATGAGTCTGACCCTGGGACATTTCCTCTCGCTGGGCGCGATCCTGTTCGCGCTGTCGGTGGTCGGCATCTACCTGAACCGCAAGAACCTGATCGTGCTGCTGATGGCGATCGAGTTGATGCTGCTGGCGGTGAACATGAACTTCGTGGCCTTCGCCCATTACCTGGGTGACCTCAACGGCCAGATTTTCGTGTTCTTCATCCTGACCGTTGCAGCCGCGGAGTCGGCCATCGGCCTCGCCATCCTGGTGCTGCTGTTCCGCAACAAGTCGTCCATCAACGTGGATGAGCTCAACTCGCTCAAGGGCTAAGGGCTCGAGGGTTCAACGCCAAGTCAAAAAATGAGTACAAGCCTCTCTGCAAGCACCTTGCTGGCGGTGCCGATGGCCCCGCTGGTCGGCTCCGCGCTGGCCGGCGTCCTCGGCACCCGGTTCGGCGGTAACCTGTTGGGCCGTCGTGCCGCCCACTGCCTGACCATCCTGGGCGTGTTCATCGCCCTCGTGATCTCGGTCATGACCTTCAACGACGTGATCGGCGGCGCCCGCTTCAACGCCACCATCTACGAATGGATGGTCGTCGGCGGCATGAAGATGGAAATCGGCTTCATGGTCGACGGCCTGACCGCGATGATGATGTGCGTGGTGACCTTCGTCTCGCTGATGGTCCACCTCTACACCATCGGCTACATGCACGAGGACGAGGGCTACAACCGCTTCTTCGCCTACATCTCGCTGTTCACCTTCAGCATGCTGATGCTCGTCATGAGCAACAACCTGCTGCAGCTGTTCTTCGGCTGGGAAGCCGTCGGCCTGGTGTCCTACCTGCTGATCGGTTTCTGGTTCAACAAGCCGACCGCGATCTTCGCCAACATGAAGGCCTTCCTGGTCAACCGTGTCGGTGACTTCGGCTTCATCCTCGGCATCGGTCTGCTGGCGGCCTACACCGGCTCGCTGAACTACACCGAGATCTTCGCCAAGGCGCCTGAGCTGGCCGCGATCGAGTTCCCGTGGTACATCATGGGGCAGGACGCGATGCTGGTGACCGTGATCGGCATCTGCCTGTTCATCGGCGCGATGGGCAAGTCGGCCCAGTTCCCGCTGCATGTCTGGCTGCCGGACTCGATGGAAGGCCCGACCCCGATCTCGGCGCTGATCCACGCCGCCACCATGGTGACGGCCGGCATCTTCATGGTCGCGCGCATGTCGCCGATCTATGAGCTGTCGGACACCGCGCTGAACTTCATCCTCGTGATCGGCTCGATCACCGCGCTGTTCATGGGTTTCCTGGGCATCATCCAGAACGACATCAAGCGCGTGATTGCCTACTCGACGCTGTCGCAGCTGGGCTACATGACGGTCGCGCTGGGCGCCTCGGCCTACTCGGTCGCGGTGTTCCACCTGATGACGCACGCCTTCTTCAAGGCGCTGCTGTTCCTCGGTGCCGGCTCTGTCATCATGGGTCTGCACCACAACCAGGACATCCGCTGGATGGGCAATGTGCGCAAGTACATGCCGATCACCTGGATCACCTTCGTGCTCGGCACGCTGGCACTGATCGGCACGCCGCTGTTCTCGGGCTTCTACTCGAAGGACAGCATCATCGAGGCGGTGCATTTCAGCCACCTGCCGGCGGCCGGTTTCGCCCACTTCGCGGTGCTGGCCGGCGTGTTCGTGACCTCGTTCTACTCGTTCCGCCTCTACTTCCTGGTCTTCCACGGCCAGGAGCGCTACGAGCAGAACCCGGACGCGCACCACGGCCATCACGACGATCACCATGACGACCACGCCCCGCATGACGACCATGGCCACCATGGTGACGGCAAGCCGCACGAGTCGCCCTGGGTCGTGACCCTGCCGCTGGTGCTGCTGGCGATTCCCTCGGTGCTGATCGGCTACTTCACGATCGAGCCGATGTTGTTTGGCGAGTTCCTGAAGGACGCGATCACGATCGATGCCGTCAAGCATCCGTCGCTGGCCGAGTTCGCCGCCGAATTCCACGGTCCGCTGGCCATGGCCCAGCACGGCCTGACCACGCCGCCGTTCTGGCTGGCCCTGGCCGGTGCCGTCTCGGCCTGGTACATGTACCTGATCAACCCTGCCGTGCCTGCCTTCTTCGCCCGCGTCCTGCGTCCGCTGATCGTGATCCTGGAGAACAAGTACTTCATGGACTGGATCAACGAGAACATCCTGGCCAAGGCGGCTCGTGGCCTGGGCCTGGGTCTCTGGAAGGGCGGCGACCGCGGCATCATCGAAGGCGCCGTCGTCAACCTGAGCTGGAAGATCGTCGGCGCGGTCGCGGGCCTCGTGCGCCGCTTCCAGACCGGTTACCTGTATACCTACGCGTTCTGGATGATCGCAGGCGTGCTGGCCTTCATGATCTATTTCGTGCAGCTCGCCAAATAAGGAGAAGAACAAGATGGGTTTGCTGAGCCTTGCGATCTGGACGCCAGTCCTGTTTGGTGTCCTTCTACTCGCCATGGGTGGCGACAAGCGTGATGTGGGCGCCGTGCGCTGGCTCGCGCTGCTCGGTTCCGTCGCCGGCCTGGCCGTGACGGTGCCGCTCTACACCGGCTTCGAAACCGGTTCTGCCGCGATGCAGTTCGCCGAGCGGGTGTTGTGGGTGCCTGCCTTCAACATCCACTATCACCTGGCCATCGACGGCATCTCGCTGTGGCTGGTGCTGCTGACCGCCTTCATCAACGTGATCGTGGTGCTGGCCAGCTGGGAAGTGATCCAGGAGCGCGTGAACCAGTACATGGGCGCCTTCCTGATCCTGTCGGGCCTGATGATCGGTGTCTTCAGCGCGCAGGATGCGATGCTGTTCTACATCTTCTTCGAAGCCACCCTGATCCCGATGTACCTGATCATCGGCGTCTGGGGCGGCCCGAACAAGATCTACGCCGCGTTCAAGTTCTTCCTCTACACCTTGCTTGGCTCGCTGCTGATGCTGGTGGCGCTGATCTACCTGTACAACGTCTCGGGTGGCAGCTTCGACCTGCAGGTCTGGTACCAGCTGCCGCTGGGCGCCAAGCCGCAGACCCTGCTGTTCTTCGCCTTCTTTGCCGCCTTCGCGGTCAAGATCCCGATGTGGCCGGTCCACACCTGGCTGCCTGACGTGCACGTCGAAGCGCCCACCGGCGGCTCGGCCGTGCTGGCCGCGATCATGCTGAAACTGGGTGCCTACGGCTTCCTGCGCTTCTCGCTGCCGATCACGCCTGATGCCGCCCACGAGTGGTCGGGCCTGATGGTCGGTCTGTCGCTGGTGGCCGTGGTCTATGTCGGCCTGGTCGCGATGGTGCAGCAGGACATGAAGAAGCTGGTGGCCTATTCGTCGGTCGCCCACATGGGCTTCGTCTCGCTGGGCTTCTTCCTGTTCAACGATCTGGCGGTCTCGGGCGCCATCGTGCAGATGATTGCGCACGGCTTCGTCTCGGCTGCGATGTTCCTCGGCATCGGCGTGCTGTATGACCGCGTTCACTCGCGCGAGATCGCTTCCTACGGCGGCGTGGTCAACACCATGCCCAAGTTCGCCGCCTTCGCGCTGCTGTTCACGATGGCCAACTGCGGTCTGCCGGGAACGGCCGGCTTCGTCGGCGAGTGGATGGTGATCCTGGGTGCGATCAAGGTCAACTTCTGGGTCGGCCTGGTCGCCGCCAGCGCGCTGATCTTCGGCGCCGCCTATTCGCTCTGGATGTTCAAGCGCGTCTACCTGGGTCCGGTTGCCAATGACGACGTCAAGGCGCTGCAGGACATCAACGGTCGCGAATTCCTGGTCATGGCCCTGCTGGCTGTGATGGTGCTGTACATGGGTATTCATCCCAAGCCCTTCACCGACGTGATGGACGCTTCGGTGGCCGAGCTGCTCAAGCATGTGGCCGTCTCCAAGCTGCCCTGAGGCCCACCCCTCTCAACGTATCGAAAGAGCACAATAATGATAGACAGTAACAACTGGGCGGCGGTTGCGCCGGAGCTGCTGCTCCTGGGCATGACCAGCCTGATCGCCCTGTTCGATCTGGCGGTCAAGACCCCGCTGCGCGGCGCGACCTACCGCCTGACGCTGCTGACGCTCGCGGTGGTGGCGGCCCTGCATTTCGTGCAGGCCGGCAGCGGCGAGACCGTCTACGCCTTCAGCAACATGATCGTGGTCGACACCATGGCCTCGCTGCTCAAGGGTTTCGCCTCCCTCGCGGTGCTGGTGACCCTGGTCTACAGCCGGCCTTATGCCGGTGCGCGCGACATGCTGCGCGCGGGCGACCTGTTCACGCTGTCGCTCTACTCGCTGCTGGGCATGTTCGTGATGATCTCGGGTCATCATTTCCTGACCCTGTACCTGGGTCTGGAGCTGCTGACGCTGCCGGGTTATGCCCTGGTCGCGCTGCGCCGCGACGAGCTGCGCTCGACCGAAGCCGCCATGAAGTATTTCGTGCTCGGCTCGCTGGCCAGCGGTTTCCTGCTCTACGGCCTGTCGCTGGTCTATGGCGCCACCGGTTCGCTCGACCTCGCCGGCGTGCAGGAAGCGATCTCCAGCGGCTTGATCGACAAGACCGTGCTGATGCTGGGTCTGGTGTTCGTGGTCGCCGGCCTGGCCTTCAAGCTGGGCGCCGTGCCGTTCCACATGTGGGTGCCCGACGTCTACCACGGCGCTCCGACTGCCGTCACGTTGATGATCGGTGGCGCGCCCAAGCTGGCCGCCTTCGCGATCGTGATGCGACTGCTGGTCGAAGGCATGCTGCCGCTGGTCTGGCATTGGCAGCAGATGCTGATCGTGCTGGCCGTGGCCTCGCTGCTGATCGGCAACCTGGCGGCTGTGGCGCAGACCAACCTCAAGCGCATGCTGGCCTTCTCGACCATCGCGCAGATGGGCTTCGTGCTGCTGTCCTTCGCCTCGGGCGTCGTCGATCAGGACGGTACCAACATGAACGCGGCCTACAGCTCGGCCATGTTCTACATGATCACCTACGTGTTGACCACGCTCGCGACCTTCGGCGTGATCCTGCTGCTGGCGCGTGACGGCTTCGAGTCCGAGGAAATCTCGGACCTGGCCGGCCTGAACCAGCGCAACCCGCTGTTTGCCGGTGTCATGACCGCCTGCATGTTCTCGCTCGCGGGCGTGCCGCCCCTGGTCGGCTTCATGGCCAAGTTCTCGGTGCTGCAGTCGCTGCTCAATGCCGGCGGCGGCATCTACATCGGCCTGACGGTGTTCGCGGTCATGATGTCGCTGATCGGCGCCTTCTACTACCTGCGCGTGGTCAAGGTCATGTACTTCGACGCTCCGGTGCAGACCGCCGCGATCGAGGCCGCTGCCGACCAGCGCATCGTGCTGGCACTCAACGGCGCGCTGGTGCTGGGCCTGGGCCTGATGCCGGGCGGCCTGATGATGCTGTGCGACCGGGCCATCCTGGCACTGTGGCACTGAGCGGCGCATTGGCATGAACCAGACTTCGTCGGTCTGGCTGGTCTTGCTGGCTGCCCTGGCAGCCGCCAACCTGCCTTTCCTGAGCCAGCGTCTGCTGGGTTGCTGGCCGACACGCTCGGGCGACAAGGGCCTGGCGCTGCGGCTGCTTGAGCTGGCCCTGCTTTACCTGCTGGTCGGTGGCCTGGGTCTGGCGCTTGAGCAGGCGCTGGGCCAGATCTACCCCCAGGGCTGGGAGTTCTATGCCATCACCGCCACCCTGTTCCTGACGCTGGCCTTCCCGGGCTTCGTCTGGCGCTATCTGGTGCGGCATTGAGCCCCTGTGCCCCCGAAGTTTCCCCATCCGCAGCCCCGTCATGGGGCTTCGTCGTTTCTGCGCCCACCCCCTGTCAACTGACCTGCGTGAACTGACATGACCCATCCCCTGCTGCCCGAGTTGCAACCGGCCCATCTGCGCGAGGTCTGCGTCGACAGCGCAACCGTCTTCCAAGGCCATTTCCTGCACGCGCTGCGCGACACCGTGCGCCTGCCCGACGGCTCGAGCGCGGTGCGCGAATACATCAAGCATCCCGGCGCCGTCATGGTGATCCCGCTGCTCGACGACGGCCGGGTCGTGCTCGAGCGCCAGTACCGCTATCCGCTGCAGCGCGCCTTGCTCGAGTTCCCGGCCGGCAAGATCGACCCGGGCGAGGACCATTTCGCCTGTGCCCGGCGTGAGCTGCGCGAGGAGACCGGCTACAGCGCGCGCGAATGGGCCAAGGCCGGCGTGCTGCATCCGGTGCTGGCCTATGCCGACGAGTTCATCGAGATCTGGTTCGCGCGCGGACTGAGCCTGGGTGAGCGCGAGCTCGACCAGGGCGAGTTCCTCGACGTGCTGGCCGCCACGCCCGAGGAACTGTTGGCGGCCTGCCGTGACGGCGTGTTGACCGACAGCAAGACGCTGACCGGACTGCTCTGGCTGCAGAACACCCGGTCGGGCGCCTGGACGCTGGACTGGCAGCCCGCACCGGCCCAGGACTAGATCAGCGGCAGATCACGGGTAGAGACCGCGCAGGTCGCGTGCGCGCAGGATGCGCTGGCAGGCGATGATGAAGGTCGCCGTGCGCAGGCTGACCTGGTGCTCGCTGGCGACCTGCCAGACGGCGGCGAAGGCGTCGCGCATGATCTTGATCAGGCGCGCATTGATCTCGTCCTCGCTCCAGAAAAAGCTCGAGAAGTCCTGCACCCATTCGAAGTAGCTGACCGTCACGCCACCGGCGTTGGCAATCACGTCGGGCAGCACCAGCACGCCACGCTCATGCAGGATGTCGTCGGCCTGCGGCGTGGTCGGGCCGTTGGCGCCCTCGATCACCAGCTTGGCCCTGATCCGGTGCGCATTGGCCGCGGTGATCTGCTGCTCGAGCGCCGCCGGGATCAGGATGTCGCAGTCGACATCCCAGAAGCTGTCCTGGCTTACTGCCTGCGCGCCTGGAAAATCCAGCACCGAGCCCTGGCGTTGTACATGGGCCTGCAGGGCCGCCAGGTCCAGCCCGCTGTCCTGGTAGACCGTGCCGGCATGGTCCTGCACTGCTACCACGCGCGCGCCCGCTTCGGCAAACAGCCGTGCCGCGACGCCGCCGACGTTGCCAAAGCCCTGCACCGCGACCCGCGCCCCCTTGAGCTCAAGCCCGATGCGCGCCGCCGCTTCCTGGCCGACCGTGAACACGCCGCGCCCGGTCGCCTCGCGCCGGCCCAGCGAGCCGCCGAGGTCGATCGGCTTGCCGGTGACGACGCCGGTCGCGTTCTCGCCGACGTTCATCGAGTAGGTGTCCATCATCCAGGCCATCACCTGCTCGTTGGTGTTGACATCGGGCGCCGGGATGTCCTTGGTCGGGCCGATGATCAGGCCGATCTCGCTGGTGTAGCGCCGCGTCACCCGCTCGAGCTCGCCGCGCGAGAGCTGGCGCGGATCGACCCGGATACCGCCCTTGGCACCGCCAAACGGCACGTTGACCGCCGCGTTCTTGATCGACATCCAGGCCGACAGCGCCATCACCTCGGACAGCGTCACATCCTGGTGAAAACGCACGCCGCCCTTGCCCGGTCCGCGCGAGGTGTTGTGCTGCACCCGGTAGCCCTCGAAATGCGCGATGCGACCGTCATCCATCTGGATCGGCACGTCGACGATCAGGATGCGCTTGGGCCGGGTCAGGGTCTCGACCCAGCGGGACAGATCGCCCAGATAGGGCGTGACGCGGTCGACCTGCTGCAGGAAGATGCCCCAGGGACCGAGATGGTCGGCTTGCAGGTAGGAGGGCAGGGAGTTGAGGACTTGGCTCATGGACAGTACCCGAGTTGAATGAGTTGCCGAGCATAAGCAGCCTGCTGTTGCCTGTCCAAGGCCGATTGTTTTATGCTTTATGCAAAAAATGCATGGAAGGGGCGGCTGCAAAGGGTGGGCGCGATCGGCCTGCACTCAGGCCGGCACAGCGCGGCACAGCAAGGCACAATTGCCCGAGTCTCCACAGCCCTGTTTCGGCGCGCCAGCGAAAAACTCCTACCCATGCTCGACCCCCGGACCGCCCCGCTGATCGGCACCGACCGCCAGCTGCCCGCCTTGCCGGCCCAGCGCCTGCTTGGCCCCGCGCTGCGCCAGCGCTTTGCCACCCCGCTGGTCTGGCAGCCCGAGTCGGTGCGCGACCCGCACCTGCCCGCAGACCAGCGGCTGCGTCATGCCGCGGTCCTGCTGCCGATCGTGCTGCGCGACCTGCCCACCGTGCTGCTGACGCGCCGCAGCGATCACCTGCCGAGCCATCAAGGGCAGATTGCCTTTCCGGGCGGCAAGGTCGATCCTACTGACGCCGATGCGGTCGCCGCCGCGCTGCGCGAGGCCGAGGAGGAGGTGGGCCTGGCTCCCGATCTGGTCGAGGTGCTGGGCCTGCTGCCCGACTACCTGACCGGCAGCGCCTTTCGCATCACGCCGGTGGTCGCGCTGGTGCGGCCCGACTACGAACCCCGGCCCAATCCGCATGAAGTGGCTGACCTGTTCGAGGTGCCGCTGGCCTTCCTGATGGACCCGGCGCACCATCGCCGCCAGGGGCTTGACTGGGAAGGGCGGCGCCACGAGTGGTTCGCGATGCCTTACCAACAAGACGGCGCAGAGCGCTATATCTGGGGTGCTACGGCCGGCATGCTGCGCAACCTCTACCATTTCCTGGCCGCCTGAGCCGGGCTGCGCCGCCGGGCCCGCGCGCCGCTATCATCAGGGCATGAGTTTCTTCGCCATCTTCCTTGCTCTCCTGCTCGAGCAGGCCCGGCCGCTGGGCCGGGACAATACCGCGCATCGCCTGGCAACGGCCTGGCGGCGCTGGGTCAGGCGCAGCCTCGATGCGGGCCAGGCGCCGCATGGCTGGATGGCCTGGAGCGCGGCGGCGCTGGTGCCGGCCCTGCTCGCGGCGCTGGTGCACTGGCTGCTGTTGCCCTTCAGCGACCTGCTGGTGTTTGCCTGGACGGTCGGCGTGCTGTACCTGACGCTCGGGTTTCGCCAGTTCAGCCATTACTTCACCGCGATCCGGCAGGCGCTCGAGTCCAACGACGAGGCCACCGCGCGTGCCCAGCTGGCCGAATGGCAGCAGGTCGAGGTCGGCGAGCTGCCGCGCCAGGAGCTGCTGCGCCATGTGATCGAGCATTCGGCGCTGGCGGCGCACCACCATGTCTTCGGCGTCCTGTTCGCCTATTCGGTCTTTGCCGCGTTCGGTTTCGGGCCGGCCGGTGCGGTGCTCTACCGCATGGCCGAGTCGCTGGCGCGGCGCTGGCAGCCGCGCCTGCAGGATGCGCCCAGCAGCGCGGTGCAGCAGGCGGCCGCCCAGGGTTGGCGCTGGATCGACCATGTGCCGGCACGCGCGACCGCGCTGGCCTTTGCCGTGGTCGGCAACTTCGAGGAGGCGATTGCGGCCTGGCGCTCGGACGCTACCCGCGCCGCCCAGAGCAATGACGGCATCGTGCTGGCCGCCACCGCCGGCGCCATCAACGTCCGGCTCGGCGGCCTCGGGTTGGGCGCCAATCTCGGTGCCAACGAGGTCGGAGGCCCCGAGCTGTCTAATGTCTGGAGCGAAGGCCGCGAACCGCAGAACGCCCATCTGACCAGCCTGGTCGGGCTGGTCTGGCGCTCGGTGGTGCTGTGGCTGCTGCTGCTCGCGCTGATGACGCTGGCACGCAGCGTCGGCTGAGCTGGGTCGAGCGCTTCAGTAGCGCGGCTGTGACAGCTCGGCGAACAGCTCGCCGTAGAGGCGGTAGCGGTTCTCGCTGATGCCGCCTTCGACGCCGACCGCATCGCGCACCGCGCAGCCCGGCTCGTGCAGGTGGCTGCAGTTGTAGAAGCGGCAGTGACCAAGCCGGACCGAGAAGTCGGGCATCAGCTGCGCGAGCCGGGTCGGCTCGATATGGTGCAAGCCGAATTCCTGGAAACCGGGTGAATCGATTAGCGCGGTGGTCTTGGGTCCATCAACGCCATCGACCCAGTACCAGGTGGTGCTGGTGGTGGTGTGCTTGCCGCTGTTGAGCGCGCGCGAGATCTCGTTGGTCTGGGCGCGAGCCGCCGGCACCAGCCGGTTGATCAGCGTGCTCTTGCCCGCGCCCGAGGGGCCCAGCACCAGCGTGGTCTTGCCCTGCAGCTGCTGCTCGAGCGCTTCCACCCCGGCTTGCGCGCCGTCTTGCAGCGACAGCGCCAGCACGGTCTGGCCCATCGCGCGGTAGGGTTCGAGCCGCTGCCAGGCGCGCTCGAACAGGGCGCCGAGGTCGCTCTTGTTGAGCACGATCAGCACCGCGATCGATTCGGCCTGGGCCGCGATCAGCGCGCGCGTGAGCTGGCTCTCGGAGAACTCGGGCTCGGCGGCCAGCAGCACCAGCACCTGGTCCAGGTTGGCGGCAAAGGACTTGGTCCGGATCTCGTCCTGGCGATACAGCAGGTTGCGCCGTGGCTGCAGTTTCTCGATCGTGCCTTCGTCGGCGCTGGCCTGCCACCAGACGCGGTCGCCGACCACGGCCTGGCTCTTCTTGCCGCGCGGATGGCAGATCAGGCGCTCGCCCGTCTCGGTCTCGACCAGGCAGTGGCGGCCGTAGGCGGCGATGACCAGTCCGGGGCGTAGGGAATCATTCATGTCGGGAGGGTCTCAGGCGGGCAGTCGCTCGAGGCGCTCGGCTGCAGGGGGGTGGGAGTAATAGAAACGCGCATAGAGCGGGTCGGGGGTCAGCGTGCTGGCATTGTCCTGGTACAGCTTGACCAGCGCGCTGGCCAGGTCCTGGCCGTCGGCATGGGCGCAGGCATAGGCATCGGCCTCGAACTCCTGCCGGCGCGACAGCTGGCTCAGCAGCGGCGTCAGGAAGAAGCTGGCCAGCGGCGCGACGTTGATGAACAGCAGCAGCGCCAACGCGCTGCTCGGCGCGACCAGGTTGGGCCGCACGCCCAGGCCGCTGTAGAACCAGAGCTGACCCGACAGCTCGCCCAGCAGCGCGAAGCCGAGCAGGCTGATGCTGCCCATCAGGAACAGCCGCTTGGGCAGGTGGCGCCGGCTGAAATGGCCGAGTTCGTGTGCCAGCACGGCATCGATCTCGCTCGGGGCGAGTCGCTGCAGCAGGGTGTCGAAGAACACCACCCGCTTGGCCGGGCCGAAGCCGGTGAAGTAGGCGTTGGCATGCGCGCTGCGCTTGCTGCCGTCCATCACGAACAGGCCGCGCGAGCGAAAGCCGCAGCGCGCCATCAGGGTCTCGATGCGCTGGCGCAACGCGGCATCGGCCAGCGGTTCGAAGCGGTTGAACAGCGGCGCGATCAGGGTCGGATACAGCAGCAGCGTCAGCAGGCTCAGACTCAGCCAGGCGGCCCAGGACCAGGCCCACCAGAGCGAACCCGCCGCTTCCATGAGCCACAGCAGCAGGGCGGCAAACGGCAGGCCGATCGCGGCGCCGACGGTGGCCGACTTGAGCCCATCGGCCAGCCACAACCCCAGGGTCATGCGGTTGAAGCCATGGGCCTGTTCGACCCGGAAGGTGCGCACCCAGGCCCAGGGCAGCTCGAGCAAGGCCGTGATCGCGAAGAAGCCCGCCAGCAAGGCGACCTGTTGCAGCAAGCCGTCGCCGAGCTGACTGCGCAGCAGCTGGTTGAGCAGGTCGAGTCCGCCCAGCAGGGTCCAGCCCAGCAGCAGGGCCGCGCTCCAGGCCATCTCGACCAGTTCGAGCCTGAGCTTGGCCAGCGTGTAGTCGGCCGCCTTCTGGTGTGCTGCCAGGCTCACGCGGGCCGCGAACGGCGCCGGCACCGCCTGTCTGTGGCGCGCGACATGGCGAATCTGCCGGCTCGACAGCCAGAGCCGGGTCAGCAGGCCCGCGATCAGCAGGGCGCAAAAGCCCAGCGTCCAGAGGGTGGCAAGGGAAGAGTAGGGGGAATCCATGGCTGCGAGTCTAGCGAATGCCGGCCAATGCCGTCGCGCGATCGGTGAAAATCGGGGCATGAGCCAGAATCCCAGCCCCTCCGCTCCGGTTGCCCAGAGCAGCCACAGCCCAGAAACCGTCCAGCACCTGGTCAAGAGCGACCAGAACCTGATCTGGCTCGATTGCGAGATGACCGGTCTCAATCCCGAGACCGACCGCCTGATCGAGATCGCGGTCGTCATCACCGGCCCCGACCTGCTGCCGCGCGTCGAAGGCCCGGTGCTGGCGATTCACCAGAGCGATGCCGCGCTCGACGCAATGGACGCCTGGAACAAGGGCACCCACGGCCGCAGCGGCCTGATCAACCGGGTCAAGGCCAGCGCGACTTCCGAGGCCGATGCCGAGGCCCAGGTGATCGAGTTCATCCGCAAATACCTGCCCAAGGGCTCCTCGCCGATGTGCGGCAACTCGATCGGCCAGGACCGGCGCTTCCTGGTCAAGTACATGCCCAGGCTCGAGGCCTATTTCCACTACCGCAACCTCGACGTCAGCACCCTGAAGGAGCTGGCCAAGCGCTGGCGGCCCGAGGTCTACAAGGCCTTCAAGAAGCACCAGCGCCACACCGCGCTGGCCGACGTGCACGAGTCGATCGACGAACTCGTGCACTACCGCGAGCATTTCCTGCGCTGAATCAGGCGAATAGCTGCAGGCTGATCCAGTAGCCGATCGCCGCGACGAAGGCCGAGGCGGGAATCGTCAGCACCCAGGCCCAGACGATGTTGCCCGCCACGCCCCAGCGCACCGCGCTCAGGCGCTGCACCGAGCCGACGCCGACGATGGCGCCGGTGATGGTGTGAGTAGTCGAGACCGGCACGCCGAGCGCCGTGGCCAGGAACAGCGTGATCGCGCCGCCGGTCTCGGCGCAGAAGCCGCCGACCGGCTTGAGCTTGGTGATCTTCTGACCCATGGTCTTGACGATGCGCCAGCCGCCAAACATCGTGCCGGCGCCGATTGCCGCGTAGCAGGCCACGATGACCCAGCCCGCCGGTGACTTGTCCTCGGCCGCTGCGTAGCCGGTCGCGATCAGCAGCATCCAGATGATGCCGATGGTCTTTTGCGCGTCGTTGCCGCCATGGCCCAGGCTGTAGGCCCCGGCCGACACCAGCTGCAGCCGGCGGAACCAGCGGTCGACCTTGGACGGCGTCATGCGCCGGCAGACCCAGGCCACCAGCACCATCATCAGCGAGCCGAACAGGAAGCCCAGCAGCGGCGAGACGAAGATGAAGGTCACGGTGCGGATCAGGCCGGTCGAGACCAGCGCGCCGGCCCCGGCCTTGGCGATCACGGCTCCGACGATGCCGCCGATCAGCGCGTGCGAGGAGCTGCTCGGGATGCCGTAGTACCAGGTGATCACGTTCCAGGTGATCGCGCCGGCCAGGGCGCCGAACACTACATGGGTATCGACCACACCGGGCTGGGCGATGCCCTTGCCGACGGTGGCCGCCACGCTCAGGTGGAAGATGAAGATGGCGACGAAGTTGAAGAAGGCCGCGAAGGCCACGGCCTGCGTCGGCTTGAGCACGCCGGTCGAGACCACGGTCGCGATCGAGTTGGCGGCATCATGGAAGCCGTTCATGAAGTCGAACAGCAGCGCCATGGCCACCAGCATGGCGATGACCCAGAAGGCCGTCTGCATTGAAGTCATGGTGGATCTCCCGGATCAGGAGTTCTCGAGGATCACGCCCTCGATCAGGTTGGCCACGTCCTCGCAGCGGTCGGTGATGGTCTCGAGCAGCTCGTAGATGGCCTTGAGCTTGATCAGCTCGCGCACATCGGTTTCCTCGCGGAACAGCTTGCTCATCGCGTTGCGCAGCACGCGGTCGGCGTCGGACTCGAGGCGGTCGATTTCCTCGCAGGTCTTGAGCGCGGCTTCGGCGGTCTTGGCATCGGCGATCTTGTCGAGCAGGGCGACCGCGGCCTGCAGGCGCTCGCAGCACTTGACGCCCAGATCGGTCAGGCGGCTGATCTCTTCGGTCATGTGATGCACGTCGTACAGCGCCATGGTCTCGGCCGAGTCCTGGATCAGGTCGGCGACATCGTCCATGGTGTTGATCAGCGAATGGATCTGCTCGCGGTCGATCGGCGTGATGAAGGTCTTGTGCAGCAGGCGGTTGACTTCCATCGTCACGCGGTCGGCGGCATGCTCGGCGCGATCGACTTCCTGGTTGTACTTGTCGCGCAGCACCGGATCGGCGTAGTTCTTGACCAGCTCGGCGAAGGCGTGCGAGGCCTCGACCATGTGCTTGGCATGCAGGTTGAAGAGTTCGAAGAAGTTGCCCTCTCGGGGCAGCAGTTTCCCAAAAATCATGTCGGCTCCTGTGGTGGGTGAAAATGTCAAAAAATTGACACAATAATGATGTAGGCGCGGATTGTAGGCGCCCGCCATGCCTTGTGTCTGTGGCGCGGCTTGACGCGCTCCATGGCGTCGAAATAAAAAAAGCTTGGGGAAAACCCGCAACTGTGCAATAATTGAAATCAGTCGGCCGCATGAGCGGCGACTTTTACGTGCATCTGCCTCACTCTGGCCCCTCACGGTGTAAACCGGCGACCCTTCACAGGGTTTGAATTCAGGGCCCCACGCATACCAGTCGGCCCACTCATGGGCACGCGGCATGCCGATCTGTTTGATGGTTGATGTTTCTTGTTGACCATGATCGGATCGGGCACGCTGCCCGGACTCTTTAGTCCGGCTCGTCCTGCTTTGCTCATTGCGCGCTGTTTTGGCGCCTGGACGATAGACATGACTGACTCTTTGCAATTCCCGGTCGAAACCGGTTTCGATTCCTCCATCACCACCGACGTTGCTGAAGCTGCGCCGCAAGCCGCTGCACTGCCGAACGCCTTTGCCGCCCTGGGCCTGGCGCCCGAGCTGGTGCAGGCCGTCGCCGACCTCGGCTTCACCCAGCCGACCCTGGTGCAGAACGCCACCATCCCCAAGGCCATGAACGGTGGCCATAGCGAAGGCTTCACCGACCTGATGGTGTCGAGCCAGACCGGTAGCGGCAAGACCGCCGCCTTCCTGCTGCCGGTGCTGCACACCCTGCTCGAGCAGCAGGCTGCCGCCGAGGCCGCCGAGCGCGCCGACTGGGACCGCCAGGTCGCCGAAGCCGAAGCTGCCGGCCAGCCGGCACCGAAGAAGCCCAAGCGCAAGAACCCGCTGCTGGCGCGTCATTTCACCCCGGCCGTGCCCGGCGCCCTGATCCTGTGCCCTACGCGCGAACTCGCGCAGCAAGTCGCCCAGGATGCGATCGAGCTGGTCAAGCATTGCCGCGGCATGCGCATCGCCAACGTGGTCGGTGGCATTCCCTACCCGGTCCAGATCGCCAAGCTGCAGAACGCCGACCTGGTGGTCGCGACCCCGGGCCGCCTGCTCGACCTGCAACGCAACGGCCAGATCAAGCTCGACAAGGTCCAGTTCCTGGTCGTTGACGAAGCCGACCGCATGCTCGACCTGGGTTTCTCGGACGACCTGGCCGAGATCAACCAGCTGACCATCCAGCGCCACCAGACCATGATGTTCAGCGCCACCTTCGCGCCGCGCATCCAGAGCCTGGCCCAGCGCGTGATGCGTGCGCCGCAAAAGGTGCAGATCGACTCGCCGCAGGACAAGCACAGCAGCATCGAGCAGCAGCTGTTCTGGTGTGACAGCCAGGAACACAAGCGCCAGCTGCTTGACCATTGGCTGCGCGACGCGACCATCGACCAGGCGATCGTCTTCGCCAGCACCCAGATCGAGTGCGATTCGCTGGCTGAAGAGCTGCAGCAAGTCGGTTTCTCGGCCGTGGCGCTGCACGGTGCCCTGAGCCAGGGTCTGCGTACCCGCCGCCTGATGGCGCTGCGCAACGGCCAGGTGCAGATCCTGGTCGCGACCGACGTCGCCGCCCGCGGCATCGACGTGCCGACGATCACCCACGTGTTCAACTACGGCCTGCCGCTCAAGGCCGAGGACTACACCCACCGCATCGGCCGTACCGGCCGTGCCGGTCGCAAGGGTCTGGCCGTGACCATGGCCGAGTTCCGTGACCGTCGCAAGATCGGCGAGATCGAGGCCTACAGCCAGCAGGTCATCAAGACCGCCACCATTCCGGGCCTGGAGCCCAAGAAGCAGGTCTACGAATTCAACGACCGTCGCCCGGCTGGCCGTGGCGGCAACGGTCGCGGTGCTCCCCCGCGCGGTGGCAACTCCCGCGGTGGCGCTGGCGGCGGCGGCTGGGGTGGTCGCAGCGAAGGCGGCTTCGGCGGCAATTCCGGTCGTCCGGCCAGCCGTGGTGACTTCCAGCCCCGTGGCGAGTTCCGCTCCGAGCCGCGCGGTGACGTGCGCTTCGAGTCGCGTGGCGATGCCCGTCCGGAAGGTCGCGGCGAGTTCCGTGGTGGCGACCGTTCCGAGCCGCGTGGTGATTTCCGCGGCGAGTCGCGCGGTTTTGCTGGCCGCGAGCAGCGCCCGCAGGGTGGTTTCGGTGGCGAGCAGCGCCGTGAGTCCTTCGGCCGTCCGGCCGGCGGCGAGCGCAGCTTCGGTGACCGTCCGGCCTTCGAGCGCCGCGGCAACGAGTCGCGCGGCCATGGCGGCGGCGCACCGTCGTTCGGTGACCGTCGTCCGCGCCCTGAAAGCGGCGCCGGCAAGCCGCGCTTCGTCAAGCGCTGAGCACTGGGCCTAGGCCCACTCCCGAAAGAACCCGGCCTTGGTCGGGTTTTTCACGTCTGGCCTGCATCGTTGCTTGCCTCTCATCAGCCTTGACAGCCTGTCATCGCAGCCCCAGCATCGAAGCGGACCGATGGCGTGCACAGGCGACACCGGCGGCGTGATCGCTGCCGTGGACGCCATTGGCATGATGGGCACGGTCGGCGTGACCGCTACAAGGGAGAACAAGAATGCAATACAGGATGCGACTGGTTTCGCTCGCTCTCGTGGCCTGGCTGGCCGCTTGCGGTGATGGTGGGCCCGACACCCGTGCGGTGCGAGTCGCGGGCGACAGCCTGAGCGACAGCGGCACTTTCGGCTTCAAGGCGACCGTGCAGGGCAGCACCCTGGCCGATACCTGGATCTGGACCGATCATGTGTCCAGCGCGCTCGGGGTCGGGGCACTTTGCCCGCGCTACCTGGCGGCCGATGCCAATCAGGTGGCGCTCAACACGAATCCTGCCTTTGCCGCCTGCAGCTCGCATGCGGTGGTGCGGGCCCGCATCAACGTGCCGCCCGACATGGCGGCCGGCGACGACAGCCCGTTCTCGATCCTGCAGCAGCTTGAGGACCTGTCCGTTACCCGCTACGACCCCGAGGAGCTGCTGCTGCTCGATGGGGGTGGCAACGACCTGGCCGACCTGATGCGCGGCTTCCTGACGCTGGGCTCCGAGCTGCAGGCGCCGCTGCCTTTCGCCGACACCCGCTTCGTCAAGCTGCTGGGCGAACTCGGCATCGTCCCGGCGAGCACTGCTGCGACCGATCTGGCCCAGGCTGGCGGCCAGTACATGTTGGCCCTGGCCGACCGCTTCAGCGCCCAGATCCGGGCCCAGGCCCTGGATCGTGGCGCGCAGCGCGTCGTGCTGCTGACCATGCCCGACCTGACTCGCACGCCTTACTTCCAGGCCATGCTGGCGGCGGTGGCCCAGGCCAACGGCGGCGGCAATGCCGGCCAGGCCGCCGCACTGCAGGTACAGGCCATGGCCGACGGCTGGATCCAGGCCTTCAACGCCCGCCTCAAGGCCAGTTTTGCCACTGAAGCGCGGGTGGCGGTGGTTGATTTCCATGCCGCCTTGCGGCTGTGGGTCACGCCGGCGGCCGTTGCCGGCCAGCCCAACCCCTACGGCTTCACCAACACCACCGATCCGGCCTGTGCCCCCACCGGGACTGATGCGATGGGGCTGCCGTCCTATTTCCTCGGCAGCTGCTTCGCCGCCGATCTGTCGCGCCAGCTGCCGCAGGCAGCACTCAACCCCGGTTGGTGGAGCGGCCATGTCTTCGCCGACGACTTCCACGGCAGCCCGAGGACCAACCAGCTGATGGCCGAGCTGGTGCTCGACACCCTGCGCAGCCGCGGCTGGTATTGAGCGCTCGGTCGGGTCTGTCAGCTCGATCGGATCGCAGCAAGGCGCGAATGCAGCGCGCCTTCCTACAATCGGTCCATGTTTGAAACTCAATCCCTATTTGCTGAGTCGCCGCTGCTGCAAGGCCTCAACGCCGAGCAGCTGGCTGCCGTCACGCTGCCGCCCGAGCCCGCGCTGATCCTGGCTGGCGCCGGCTCCGGCAAGACGCGCGTGCTGACCACGCGCATTGCCTGGCTGCTGCAGACCGGCCAGGTCACGCCGGGCGGCCTGCTGGCCGTGACCTTCACCAACAAGGCGGCCAAGGAGATGCTGACCCGCCTGTCGGCCATGCTGCCGGTCAATGTGCGTGGCATGTGGATCGGCACCTTCCACGGCCTGTGCCATCGGCTGCTGCGCGCGCACTGGAAGCTGGCCAACCTGCCGCAGAGCTTCCAGATCCTCGACATGCAGGACCAGCTCAGCGCGATCAAGCGCCTGTGCAAGCAGCACCAGATCGACGAGGAGCGCTATCCCCCGAAGCAGCTGCAGTGGTTCATCGCCGGCTGCAAGGAGGACGGACTGCGCGCGCACCAGATGAGCCCGCGCGACGAGGATCAGCGGCGCAAGATCGATTTCTACCAGCTCTACGAGGCGCAATGCCAGCGCGAGGGCGTGGTCGACTTCGGCGAGCTGATGCTGCGCTGCTACGAGCTGCTGCGCGACCAGGACGCCGTGCGCGAGCATTACCAGCGGCGCTTTCGCCATATCCTGGTCGACGAGTTCCAGGACACCAACAAGCTGCAATATGCCTGGCTCAAGCTGCTGGCGGGCCATGACGAGAACGGCCGCTTCGTGCCGGCCGGCAACGCCGTGCTCGCGGTCGGTGACGACGATCAGAGCATCTACGCCTTTCGCGGCGCGCGCGTCGGCAACATGGCCGACTTCGTGCGCGAGTTCGAGGTCCAGCACCAGATCAAGCTCGAGCAGAACTACCGCAGCCACGGCAATATCCTGGAAGCGGCCAACCAGCTGATCGAGCACAACAGCGGCCGCCTGGGCAAGAACCTGCGCACCGAGCAGGGCGCGGGCGAGCCGATCCGGGTCTTTGAAGCGGCCAGCGACTTCGCCGAGGCCGACTGGCTGATCGACGAGATCAAGAGCCTGCTGGCCGAAGGCTGGTCGCGCCAGGAGATCGCGCTGCTGTATCGCAGCAACGCGCAAAGCCGGGTTATCGAGACCGCGCTGTTTCGCGCCGGCCTGCCGTACCGCGTCTACGGCGGGCTGCGCTTCTTCGAGCGCGCCGAGATCAAGCATGCGCTGGCCTATCTGCGCCTGCTCGACAACCCGAACGACGACACCAGCTTGCTGCGCGTGGTCAATTTTCCGCCGCGCGGCATTGGCGCGCGTTCGGTCGAGCAGCTGCAGGATGCCGCGCGCGCCCTGGGCTGTTCGCTGCATGATGCGGCCAGCAGCCTGGGCGGCGCAGCCGGCACCAAGCTGTCGGCCTTCGTCGCCAAGATCGATGTGCTGCGCGAGCAGACCGAGGGCCGGACGTTGCGCGAGATCATCGAGCTGGTGCTGCAGCACAGCGGCCTGCTCGAGCATTACCGCGCCGACCGCGAGGGCGCCGACCGGGTCGAGAACCTGGAGGAACTGGTCAACGCGGCCGAAAGCTTCGTGCTGCAGCAGGGATTTGGCCGCGATGCGGTGGCGTTGCCGCTCGACGAGACCGCGCCGGCCGGCCCGGGCCTGACCCAGTCGCCCGCCAGCCAGGGGCTGGACCCGCAGGCGCCAGGCTTCGATGCGGCATCAGCCGTCGGGTCGCTGGGTGCCTGGTCTGTCCAGCCTGACAGCGGCGAGACGCTGAGCCCGCTGGCGGCCTTTCTGACCCATGCGGCGCTCGAGTCCGGCGACAACCAGGCCCAGGCCGGCCAGGACGCGGTCCAGCTGATGACGGTGCATGCGGCCAAGGGGCTCGAGTTCGACGCGGTCTTCATCACCGGACTCGAAGAAGGCCTGTTCCCGCACGAGAACAGCCAGAGCGACCGCGACGGGCTGGAGGAGGAGCGCCGCCTGATGTATGTCGCGATCACGCGCGCCAGGAAGCGTCTCTACCTGAGCCACGCGCAGACTCGCATGCTGCATGGCCAGACCCGCTACAACCTGAGCAGTCGCTTCCTCGACGAACTGCCCGAATCCTGCCTGAAATGGATCAGCCCGAAGCAGGGTGGCTGGGGTACGGGACTCGGGCGCAGCGGGTCCGGTCAGGCTGCGGCTGCGGCGCAGCCGGCCTGGGGCCGCAGCGGGCTCGGTGACTCAGGCCGTGGCGGCAAGGAGGCGGCCTACAGTGGCGCTGGCAGCGTGCCGGCGCAGAAGTCCGCGCCTGCGCACGGCATCCGGGTCGGCATGCAGGTGTTTCACAACAAGTTCGGCGAAGGCAAGGTGTTGACGGTCGAGGGCCAGGGCGACGACGCGCGGGCCCAGGTCAATTTCCCGCGCCATGGAGCCAAGTGGCTGGCGCTGGCGATCGCCAAGCTGACCCCGGTCTGAGTGGCGGGCAGCAGGGGCGGCTGGCTGGATGCCTTGGCCCCGGCCTGACTCAGCGGTAGAACACCTCGACCTGGCCCTTGAGCTTGATCAGCAGTGGGAAGCCCTTGCGGTCGACGGTCTTGCCGGCCGGCACCTTGACCCAGCCTTCGCTGATGCAGTATTCGGCCACGTCGGAGCGGTCCTTGCCGTTGAACAGGATGCCGATGTCATGCTCGAACACGGCGGCTACATGGTGCGGGCTGCGCGGGTCGATCGAGAGGTGGTCGGGCAGGGTGGGGCGGGTATCGCTCATGAGGGGTTTTCCGTGGTTGAAAGCGCAAAGACGCCGATTGTCCCGGATTTGGCCGCACGCCGACGCGGGCTATCATCGAGTCATGGACTTTGAACTACGGGATGCCATTGCCTCCGATACTACCGATGCCGCCGGCATCGCGCTGATCTACAACGATGCGGTCGCCCACGGCACGGCGATCTGGAACGAGCGCCTGGTCGATGCGACCGAGCGCCAGGTCTGGATTAGCGCGCGTCAGGCGGCTGGCTGGCCGGTGCTGGTGGCGGTCGACCCGCAAGGCCGGGTGCTGGGCTACGGCAGCTTTGCCGATTTCCGCGCCTTCGACGGTTACCGGCATACGGTCGAGCATTCGGTCTATGTGCGCGCCGACTGTCGTGGCGCCGGCCTGGGCGCCATCTTGCTGCTGGCGCTGGTCGAGCGTGCCAAAGCCGCCGGCAAGCATGCGATGGTGGCGGCAATCGAGGCTGGCAACCAGGCTTCGCTGCGCCTGCACGCGCGCTGCGGCTTCGAGCCAGCCGGCACGCTCAGGCAGGTCGGCACCAAGTTCGGCCGCTGGCTCGATCTGGCCTTCATGCAGCGCCTGCTCGACGATCGGCCGCCGCGCTGAGGCGACCCGGTCCGCCCCGATCCGATGGCAGGGCGGAGCCTGTGTTACTGCTTCATGATCCAGCGCACCATGCGCCTTGCTTCGCGCTCGCTGATCTGGGCCCGCTCGGAGTCGTCCGGCATCTTGACCTGGCCCCAGTGCGGCCCGCCGGCGGCCATGCTGCCCTGGCGCACCGTGGTGATCAGGGTTTTCTCCGCGTCAGGCTTGTCGCGCCATTGGGCGGCGATCTGCTGGAACGACGGCCCGATGGAGGCCTTGTCCACCGCATGACAGCCCATGCACAGGTATTTCTGCACCAGCTTGTCGCCGGCAGCGCCGGCATGGGCCTGCAGGCCGAAGGCCGATAAAGCCGCAACGGCGGCCAAGGTAAGGATCTTCATGCGACAACTCCTCGATGGATAGCGACCATCGAAACCAGCTTAGGGCGGGCTGTCAGCGCTGTCAACGCGGGCGAGCTCCCGGGAGCTGGTGGGAGCTTGCCAGCGTTTGCGACCCGGGCGCGATCCCTGGCTTCAGGCCACCGGCTGGTCGTCGTCGGTCGTGAAGCTGTCGCGAAAAGTGAAGTAGAAGCTGCTGAAGAACATCGCGGCCAGCGTCAGCGCGGCAGCAAACAGCAGCGAGGCCAGCAGATCCGGGCTGCCCAGCAGGCTGCCGAGCAGCGACAGCACCAGGCCGGTCACCATGAAGACGCCCATCCAGGCCAGCATGAACAGCGTGAGCGCGCCCTTGTTCTGCCAGCAGGCCAGCAGGCTGAAGAACAGGCTCTTGGCCGGGCTGATGCCTTGCCAGTGCACCAGTGCCGGTGCATGCCAGAACAGCAGCGCCAGCGGCAGATACAGCAGCATGCCGACCCACATCGCGCTCTGGAAGGCTTCGCCCAGCACGACTTCCTCCGTCATCTCGGTCGTCCCGAGGTAGATCTGCGCGAACTGGCCGCCGTCGAACAGGGCCGACACGCCCAGCACGGCCATGAAGCCCAGGGCGTAGATCACGCCGAGCATCAGCATTGCGCGCAGCTGTTCGCGTCCGGCGCGAAACGCGCTGGCCAGCAGCGCCGGCATCGGGAACTTGCCGCTGTCGGCTTCGCGCGTGGCGACCATCAGGCCCAGCGTGGTCGCTGGCAGCAGGGCCAGTGCCAGCAGGTTGCCGATCACGGGCAGCGAGCTCAGCAGCGACAGCGCCAGCATGTAGAGCAGGAACAGGCCCGACAGCGCCAGCGGCTGGCGTGCAAAGGTCGTGATGCCCTGCCTGACCCAGAGCAGGCCGGTCTTGGCCGGCACCGGCTTGAGTTTCACAGTTGCTCCAACCGCTCGCGCAGCACGCGCTCGAAATGGGTCGGGTCGTGGGGTTTGAGCATGCTGGCCTCGCGCGGCAGATGCCAGTCCCACAGGCGCGAGATCCAGAAGCGCAGCGCGCCGGCGCGCAGCATGGCCGGCATCAGCTCGCGTTCGGCCGCGGTCAGCGGGCGCACGCTCTCGTAGGCTTCGCGCATGGCGCGCGCGCGCTCGGGCTCCGGGCGGCCGGTTGCGTGGTCGATGCACCAGTCGTTCAGGCAAACCGCGAGGTCGAAGGCGAAGCTGTCGATGCCGGCGAAATAGAAATCGAACAGGCCGCTGAGCTGGCCCTGGTCGAACATCACGTTGTCGCGGAACAGGTCGGCATGGACCGGCCCGCGCGGCAGCGCCTCGTAGCTGGCGCTGGCCGCCACATGGTTCTGGTAGGCCAGCTCGGACTGCAGCAGCGTCGCCTGCTCGGGTGTCAGATGCGGCAGCACCACCGGAACGGTCTCGTTCCACCAGGCCAGGCCGCGCAGATTGGGCTGGCTTTGCGGGTAGTCCTGGCCGGCCAGGTGCATGCGTGCCAGCATGGCGCCGACCTGGGCGCAATGGCTCGGGCCGGGCGCCAGTTCGCTGCGGCCCTTGAGGCGGTTGACGACCGCGGCCGGCTTGTTCTTGAGCTTGTGCAGGATCTCGCCCTTGGCATCGGCGGCCGGATCCGGCACCGGAATGCCCTTGCCGGCCAGATGCTTCATCAGGTGCAGGTAGAACGGCAGCTGCTCGAAGGTCAGGCGCTCGAACAGCGTCAGCACATAGTGATGCGGCTCGCCGTCGCGCAGGGTGCTGACGAAATAGTTGGTGTTCTCGATGCCGCCGGAGCAGCCTTCGATGTCGGTGAGCTGGCCCAGGTTGAGCCGGCTCAGCAGGGTGGCGGCTTCGGTCTTGCTGACTTGGGTGAAAACGGCCATGGGCGGGGTAAGCGTGCTTAGGTGTGCGACAGGGAATGCCGCTGGCGGATGGGGGGCGCGAACGGGTGAGGGGCCGGGGCTCAGAACTTCATCAGGCGCCAGCTGCTCTTGCCGGCGCTGGGCTGGGACTGGTCGAGCGGGCTCGCGTCCAGCGGCTGGACCTGGTAGGACGGCAGGGTGGACTTGGTCTGGACCTCGATGCGTCGGGTCTGGCCACCCACGCGCAGTTCGTCGATGCGGCTGCCCGCGTCCTCGTGGGTGATCGATTCGGCCTTTTGCTCGATCACGGCCTTGCCGTTGTCCTGAGCCAGTTGGGACGGCGCTGCAGCGGGCTGGGCGGCTGCCACGCCAGCCAGGCAGAACAGGAGCAGGGCGAGAAAGGGGTTTCGAGCGGTCGAGCGGTGCATAACCCACGATTGTAGGTCTTGAGCGAGTCAGTGCGCGGGAGTCGGGCGGCTTTCGCCGACAATCCGGGCATGACCGAGACCCAGAAGACCCTGGTGCTGGTGGACGGCTCCAGCTACCTCTACCGCGCCTTCCATGCCATGCCCGACCTGCGCGCCGTCCCCGGCGACCCGAGCAGCCCGCCGACTGGCGCCATCCGCGGCATGATCAACATGATGCAGGCCTTGCAAAAGGAGCAGCCGGGCGACTACACCGTCTGCGTGTTCGACGCCTCGGGCCCGACCTTCCGCGATGCGCTCTATCCCGAATACAAGGCGCATCGCAGCCCGATGCCAGACGACCTGCGCGCGCAGATCGCGCCGATCCACGAGGTGGTGCGGCTGCTGGGCTGGACCGTGCTCGACATCCCCGGCGTCGAGGCCGATGACGTGATCGGCACGCTGGCGCGGACGGCGGCGGCGCAGGGCGTGCGCGTGATCGTTTCGAGCGGCGACAAGGACCTGAGTCAGCTGGTCGATCCGCATGTGACCATCATCGACACCATGAACGGCAAGGTCCGCGACGTGGCCGGCGTGACGGCCGAGTTCGGCGTGCCGCCAGCCTTGATGATCGACTTCCAGACCCTGGTCGGCGATCAGGTCGACAACGTGCCGGGCGTGCCCAAGGTCGGACCCAAGACCGCTGCCAAATGGCTGCTCGAGTACGGCAGTCTCGATGCGCTGCTGGCCCATGCCGACCAGATCAAGGGCGTGGCTGGCCAGAACCTGCGCGACCAGCGCGACTGGCTGCCGACCGGGCGCCAGCTCGTGACGATCAAGACCGACTGCGACCTGAGCGAGTCGTTGCCCGGCTTGCCCTCGCTCGAGGGGCTGGCGCAGCGCGAGCGCGACAACGCCAGCCTGCGCGATTTCTATGAGCGCTACGGCTTCAAGGGTCTGGCGCGCTCGCTCGAGGTTCCGGGCAAGGGTGCCGAGCCCGCTGGCGCAGCGGGCGACTTGCCGGACCGCTCTGCGGCCGTTCGCCGCCAGCCCCGTTCCGTGTCGGCGGCGCCGGCCTTTGGTGCCAGCGGCGACCTGTTCGCCGAGCCGGCGCCGCCGGGCACCGAATCTGCGCCGGCCGATGACGCCACGGCTGCGGCGCAGGCGGCAGAGGCAACCGAGCTGGCCGCGGCAAGCGCGCTGCGCTACGAGACCCTGCTCGACTGGCCGGCCTTCGACGCCTGGCTGGACAGGCTGCAGGCGGCCGAGCTGGTCGCCATCGACACCGAAACGACCTCGCTCGACGCGATGCGGGCCGAGATCGTCGGCATCAGCTTCAGCGTCCAGCCGGGCGAGGCGGCCTATGTGCCGCTGCTGCACGCCGGCCCCGATGCGCCGGTCCAGCTGCCGCGCGACGAGGTGCTGGCCCGCCTCAAGCACTGGCTCGAGGACCCTGCCGCCAGGAAGCTCGGCCAGCATGTCAAGTACGACCGCCATGTGTTTGCCAACCATGGCATCGAGGTGCGCGGCTATGCCCACGACACCATGCTGCAGAGCTATGTGCTCGAGGTCCACAAGCCGCACAACCTGGCCAGCCTGGCCGAGCGCCATCTCGGGCGCAGCGGCATCCATTACGAGGACCTGTGCGGCAAGGGTGCCAAGCAGATCCCGTTCGCGCAGGTCGAGGTGGCCCGGGCCGCCGAGTACTCCTGCGAGGACAGCGACATGACGCTCGAGGTGCACCAGCTGCTCTGGCCGCTGATCGAGGCCGATCAGAAGCTGAGCCGGATCTACCAGCTCGAGATCGATACCAGCGAGGCGCTGTTCCGGGTCGAGCGCAATGGCGTGCTGATCGACGCGCCGACGCTGGCGCGCCAGAGCCATGAACTGGGCCAGCGCATCCTGCAGCTTGAGGCCGAGGCCTACGAGATCGCGGGTCAGCCCTTCAACCTCGCGAGTCCGAAGCAGCTCGGCGAGATCTTCTTCGACAAGCTGGGCCTGCCGGTGATCAAGAAGACCGCGACCGGCGCGCGCAGCACCGACGAGGAGGTGCTGGAGAAACTGGCCGAGGACTACCCGCTGCCGGCCAAGCTGCTGGAACACCGCTCGCTGTCCAAGCTCAAGGGCACCTACACCGACAAGCTCGCCAGCCTGGCGCATCCGCGCACGGGTCGGGTCCATACCCATTACGCGCAGGCGGTGGCCGTGACCGGGCGCCTGAGCAGCAACGAGCCCAATCTGCAGAACATCCCGATCCGCACGCCCGAGGGCCGGCGCGTGCGCGAGGCCTTCGTCGCGCCGCCGGGCCGGCTGATTGCGAGCGCCGACTACTCGCAGATCGAGCTGCGCATCATGGCGCACCTGAGCGGCGACGCGGCACTGCTGAAGGCCTTTGCCGAGGGACTCGACGTGCACCGTGCGACCGCAGCCGAGATCTTCGGCCTGGCGCCGGCCGAGGTCAGCAGCGAGCAGCGGCGCTATGCCAAGGTCATCAACTTCGGCCTGATCTACGGCATGAGCGGCTTCGGCCTGGCCAAGGCGCTGGGCATCGACAATGCGGCGGCCAAGAACTACATCGAGCGCTATTTCCTGCGCTTTTCCGGCGTGCGCGACTACATGGACCAGACCAAGGCGCAGGCCAAGGCGCAGGGCTATGTCGAGACCGTGTTCGGCCGCCGGCTCTACCTGCCCGAGATCAACAGCCCGAACGGCCCGCGCCGCGCCGCCGCCGAGCGCGCCGCGATCAACGCGCCGATGCAGGGCACGGCGGCCGACCTGATCAAGCTGAGTATGGTGGCGGTCCAGGCCGCGATCGATGCCCAGGGGTTGGGCACGCGGATCATCATGCAGGTGCATGACGAACTGGTGTTCGAGCTGCCCGAGTCCGAGCTCGACTGGGTCCGGACCGAGGTGCCGCGCCTGATGGCAGGCGTAGCCGAGCTCAAGGTGCCGCTGCTGGCCGAGGTTGGCGTCGGTGCCAACTGGGAGCAGGCGCACTGAGCCGGGTCGCCGCACGGCGAGCTGTCCCGGTTCTGCGCCCGCTATCGGCCCCGGTTATCGCGTTTTTTCCCGTAGCAGATGCAGGACTCCCGGGATGCGACTATCATGGCTGACAGAAATGACATCCGATCAAGAGGTACAAGAATGACAGTCGAAGACACCGTTGCCGGACCCACGCGCGTGATGCTGGTTGCGCTCCCCCTGATGTCCTGGGGGCTTGAGCGTCTGCTTGAGGGTGATCATGGCCGCTGGTCGGTGGTGGGCGTGGTCGAGAGCGCGGCCGAGGGCGTGCTGCGCATGGAGCAGATCGAGCCCGACGTGATCGTGTTCGACCTCGATGGCGAGGAGGGTACCGAGTCGCTGGCCCATCTGCAGGCCCAGACCACGGCCAAGATCCTGGCCTTGACGAGTTCGCGCGATCCGGCGCTGCAAGACAGCGCCGTGCTGGTCGGCGCGCGCGGCGTGGTCGGCAAGTACGAGGCCCCGGTTGTGCTGCTGCGCGCGCTCGAAAAGATCCACAACGGCGAGATGTGGATCGAGCGCAGCGCGACCAGCCGGATCTTCCTCGAGCTCTCGCGGCACCAGGACGGACGCTGGCGCAGCTCGCGCCGGGCCTCGGTCAGCGTGCTGACGCCGAAGGAAAAGCTGACGGTCGAGGCCCTGGCCTCGGATGCCGCGGCACCGGGCAAGGTGATCGCGCAGCGCCTCAACATCAGCGAGCACACGCTGCGCAACCACCTGACCTCGATCTATCGCAAGCTCTCGGTCTCGAACCGGGCCGAGTTGCATGCCTACGTGAACCGGCACGGGCTTGAGCGCCTGGGCTGAGGGCCTGACTGATCAGCAGGCGCGACCAGACTGGCGAGCGGATCGCGCGCGCCTGATGCGATGCCTGTCTTGACGCCTGGGTCCGGCGTTCAGCCCTGCAGGGCCGAACCCAGCTTGGCGCGGTACCACTCGTGGAAATGCTGCATGCCGTCTTCCATCGGGCTCTGGTAGGGTCCGACCTCGTTGTCGCCGCGCAGCAGCAGGGCCTTGCGCCCGGCGTCCATGCGCTCGCCAATCTCGTCGTCCTCGATGCAGGTTTCCATGTAGGCGGCGCGCTGGGCGTCGACGAAGTCGCGCTCGAAGGCGGCGATCTCTTCCGGGTAGTAGAACTCGACCCGGTTCAACGTCTTGTCGACGCTGATCGGATGCAGGGTCGAAACCGTCAGCACATGCGGGTACCACTCGACCATGATGTGCGGGTAGTAGGTCAGCCAGACCGCGCCCTGCTCGGGCAGTTCGCCGTCGCGGTAGGCCATCAGTTGCTGATGCCATTTCTGGTAGACCGGACTGCCGGCGCCCTTGAGCAGGTTCTGCACGCCCACGGTCTGGACCGAGTATTCGGGCTTGAACTCCCACTTGAGGTCGTCGCAGGTCACGAAGTTGCCGAGTCCGGGATGGAACGGCACGACATGGTAGTCCTCGAGGTAGACCTCGATGAAGGTCTTCCAGTTGTAGTTGCACTCGTGCAGCTCGACATGGTCGAGCACCATGCCCTCGAAGCTCAGCGTGCTGGCCGGGCCCATGCCGGCGAGGTCGGCGGCGATGTCGCGGCCGTTGTCCTCGAACAGCATGCCGTTCCATTCGCGCAACGGGTAGCGCTGCAGGTTCAGGCAGGGGTCCTGCGCAAAGTGCGGCGCGCCGATCAGCTCGCCGAGCTGGCCCATGGCAGAGCCGCCGCTGTAGGTCCAGCGGTGCAGTGGGCAGACGATGTTGCCAGCGGCACTGCCGTTGCGGTGCTGGCCCAGATTGCCGCGCCCCTTGAGCATGACGGCCTGGCGGTGCCGGCAGACGTTGCTGACGAGCTCGACGCCTTTTTCGGTCCGTACCAGGGCGCGACCTTCGCCCTCATGAGGCAGGGCGTAGTAGTCGCCCAGGTTGGGCACGGCATTGATATGCCCCACATAGCGGGGCCCGCGCTGGAAGATGGTCTCCATCTCGCGCTGGAACAGCGCTGGGTCAAAATAGCTGGAAACCGGAAATTGGCTTGCGGCCTGCTGGAACTGAAGACTTAAATCAGACATGAAGGTCCTGACCTAGAGACTCCCCCTATTAAGGGGCAGGGAAGCGCTTTGATCGTTGAACGAATGAGCGCGGGAAGGTTTTACAACTCCTGATGAGCTGGAAAGGGGCGCTTATTGTACCCCCTGGGGCCGATCTGTGCCGGCAAGACCGGTCCGCGTCCCGGCCTTTGGGCTGCAGGCCCTAAAATCATAGTTTTGATTTTTCGTCGCCTGCGGCAAACGCCGCAGCGGCTCCAGCCATGGCCTCTATCCTTGCGCACCGGGAGATCTCTTGTTCACTGACCACCCGCCGCTCCGGCTCGACCCTTACGCCAGCGAGGTCGGCATGAGCGCGCCGTCCGCCGATTTCAGCAGTTGGAGCCAGGCGCGTCTGGCCGAGGTCGAGCAGCTGCTCGAGCAGTGGGTGCCGGCTGCGGCGCCGGCGGGTCTGGGGGCTGCGATGCGCTATGCCGTGCTCGATGGCGGCAAGCGCCTGCGGCCGCTGCTGGTGCTGGCGACCGCCGAGGCGGTCGGCGGCGTGCTGCCACCGCTGGGCAGCGCGGCCTGGCGCGCCGCCTGCGCGCTCGAGCTGATCCACGCCTATTCACTGGTGCATGACGACCTGCCCTGCATGGATAATGATGTGCTGCGCCGCGGCAAGCCGACGCTGCATGTGCAGTTCGGCGAGGCGCCTGCGCTGCTCGCGGGCGACGCCTTGCAGGCGCTGGCGTTCGAGGTCCTGCTGCCCGAAGATCAGTCGGTCGAGCCGGCGCTGGCGGCCCGGCTTTGCCGTCAGCTCGCGCGCGCCGCGGGTTGGGACGGCATGGCCGGTGGCCAGGCGATCGATCTCGCCGGCGTCGGCCAGCAGCTCGACCAGGCCAGCCTGGAGGACATGCACCGCCGCAAGACCGGCGCGTTGCTGCTGGCCAGCGTCGAAATGGGCGGCGCTGCTGCCGGTGCCAGCGCGGCCCAGCTGGCGGCCATGGCCCGCTATGGGCGCGCGCTCGGTCTGGCCTTCCAGGTAGTGGACGATATCCTCGATGTCACTGCCGATTCGGCCACCCTGGGCAAGACCGCCGGCAAGGATGCCGCGGCCGACAAGCCTACCTTCGTCTCGCTGCTCGGCCTGGCCGCGGCCCAGGCCTACGCCGACGATCTGCTGGCGCAGGCGCATCAGGCGCTCGACCAGGTCGGCCTGCGCCAGGCGGCCTATCTGCATGCGATTGCCGACTGGGTCGTGCGCCGCAGTCACTGACCCCCAGCCTTCGCGCTTTCTGCCGACCCTCGCTACTCGAGAACCCCGAACAATGACCGGTTTGCTGTCCACCATCGATTCCCCGGCCGATCTGCGCCGACTGACGCGCGCGCAACTGCCCGCGCTGGCGACCGAGCTGCGCGATTTCCTGCTGCACAGCGTGGCGCGCACCGGCGGTCATCTGAGCTCCAACCTCGGCACGGTCGAGCTGACCCTCGCGCTGCACTATGTCTTCAACACGCCCGAGGACCGCATCGTCTGGGACGTCGGACATCAGACCTATCCGCACAAGATCCTGACCGGCCGGCGCGAGCGCATGGGCAGCTTGCGCCAGCAGGGTGGCATCAGTGGCTTTCCGCTGCGCAGCGAGAGCGAGTTTGATGCCTTTGGCACTGCGCATTCGTCGACCAGCATCTCGGCCGCGCTCGGCATGGCGATGGCAGCGCACCAGAAGGGCGAGGACCGGCAGGCGATCGCCGTCATCGGTGACGGCGCGATGACCGCCGGCATGGCCTTCGAGGCGCTCAACAACGCCGGCGTGCTCGACGGCAAACTCTTGGTGATACTGAACGACAACGACATGTCGATCAGCCCGCCGGTAGGGGCGCTGAACCGCTACCTGGCCCAGCTCATGAGCGGGCGCTTCTATTCGGCGGCCAAGCAGGTCGGCAAGCAGGTGCTGGCCAAGGCGCCGCATCTGTTCGAGCTCGCCAAGCGCCTCGAGGAGCAGGCCAAGGGCCTGGTGGTGCCGGCTACCTTGTTCGAGAAGTTCGGCTTCAACTACATCGGCCCGATCGACGGCCACGACCTCGAGTCGCTGATCCCGACGCTGGAGAACATCAAGCTGCTCGAAGGCCCGCAGTTCCTGCATGTGGTGACCAAGAAGGGCCGTGGCTACGACCTGGCCGAGGCCGATCCGGTGGCCTACCACGGCCCGGGCAAGTTCGATCCCAAGGTCGGTCTGCAGCAGCCGGCCACCGCCCCGAAGCCGACCTTCAGCCAGGTGTTTGGCCGCTGGCTGTGCGACATGGCGGCGCATGACCAGCGCCTGGTCGGCATCACGCCGGCGATGCGCGAGGGCTCGGGCATGGTCGAGTTCCACCAGCGCTTCCCCGACCGCTACTACGATGTCGGCATCGCCGAGCAGCATGCGGTCACCTTTGCCGCCGGCCTGGCCTGCGAGGGCATCAAGCCGGTGGTCGCGATCTATTCGACCTTCCTGCAGCGTGCCTACGACCAGCTGGTGCATGACGTCGCGCTGCAGAAGCTGCCGATGGTGCTGGCGCTGGACCGTGCCGGCCTGGTCGGTGCCGACGGCCCGACCCATGCCGGCGCCTACGACATCCCGTTTTTGCGCTGCATTCCGAACGTCAGCATCGCCTGTCCGGCAGACGAGGCCGAGTGCTATCGCCTGCTGTCGACCGCTTATGCCCAGGATCATGCGGTCGCGGTGCGCTATCCGCGCGGCAGCGGAGTCGGTGCCGAGTTGCCCACCGGCCCCGAGGCTCTGCAGGGACTGCCGTTTGGCAAGGGTGAGCTGCGCCGTCAGGGTCAGCGCGTCGCGATCCTGGCTTTCGGTACCCTGCTGCAGCCCGCGCTGGTCGCCGCCGAGGCGCTCGACGCCACGGTCGTCAACATGCGCTGGGCCAAGCCGCTCGACCTCGAGCTGCTGCTCGAGGTCGCGCGCAGCCACGAGTTGATCGTGACGGTCGAGGAGGGCGCGATTGCCGGTGGCGCGGGCTCCGCCGTGCTCGAGGCCCTGCAGGCCGCACGCCTGCCGTTGCCGGTGCTGCAGCTGGGACTGCCGGATCGCTTCATCGAGCATGGCGACCATGGCAAGCTGTTGAGCGGGCTGGGTCTGGACGCCGCTGGCATCGAGCGCAGCGTGCAAGCCTGGCTGGCACCGGCTGCAGTGGTGCAGGGCGAGGCATCTTGAGGCGCCGCGGAGTCCTGGGGCACGCCGGCCTGGCCGGTATCCTGGCCAGCGGCTGCGCGCCGGCGGTACTGGCCCAGCCGGTCATACGCTGGCGCCTCGCGACGGCCTGCCACCATTCGCTCGATGCCGTCTACAGCGGCACCGAGCAGTTCGCACGCCAGCTCGGCCAGCTGTCGGGCGGGCGGTTGCAAGTCACGCTGCTGCCGGTCGATGATCCGGTTGCGCCGCTGAGCCTGCTCGAAGCGCTGCAGGCCGGCGAGATTGATGCGCTGCACGCGGTGCCGAGTCATTTCGTCGGCATCGACGAATGCTTTGCACTCGACAGCGCCGTTCCGTTTGGCCTCAATAGCCGGCAGATGAACACTTGGCAGCTCGAAGGCAACGGCCTCAAGCTGCTGCGCGATTTCTATGCCCAGTACCAGATCGTCAATTTCCCGATGGGCAATTCCGGCGCCCAGATGGGGGGCTGGTTCCGGCGCGAACTCGAGTCACCGGCCGATCTGAGCGAGCTGCGCATGCAGATGGGGGGACTGGGCGCGCGCGTGCTGCAGTCGCTGGGCGCCTTGCCGCAGCAGCTGCCGATGAGCGAATTGGTCGGCGCGCTCGAGCGTGGCCAGCTCGACGCGGTCGAGTGGGTCGGACCGCATGACGACCGCAAGCTCGGCCTGAGCCGGGTTGCGCGCTACTACTATTACCCGGGCTGGTGGGAGGGCAGTGCCCAGCTCAGCCTGTATTGCAACGCCAAGGCCTGGCGTGCCTTGCCGCCGGATCTAAAGGGCATGTTCGAGCTGGCAGCCCAGTCGGTCCATGCCGGCATACAGGCGCGCTACGATGTGCTCAATCCGATCGCGCTCAAGCAGGTGGTGGCCGCCGGTGTGCGGGTCAAGGCCTTTCCCAAGCCGGTGCTCGATGCCGCCTTCAAGGCCTCGAATGCCCTCTGTGCCGACCTGTCGCGCCGCAACCCGGCCTGGCGCCGCATCTATGCCGACTATTCGGCCTTCCGGCGCGAGCAGAATCTCTGGCACCGGCTACCCGAAGCCCATTTCGACCGCTATCTGCAGTCGGTCCGGCTTTAAGTCAGGCTATTTCATCCTATTTCCATGCAAATCGACGTCAAGATCCTCGACCCGCGGCTCGCGCAGCAGCCGCCCGCCTACGCTACGCCCGGCAGCGCCGGCCTCGACCTGCGAGCCTGCCTCGAGCAGCCGCTGCGGCTCGAACCCAATGCCTGGCAGCTGGTGCCGACCGGCATGGCAATTCACCTGGCCGATCCCGGCTACGCGGCACTGATCCTGCCGCGCTCGGGCCTGGGCCACAAGCATGGCATCGTGCTGGGCAACCTGGTGGGCCTGATCGACAGCGACTACCAGGGCCAGCTGATGGTCAGCGCCTGGAACCGCAGCGAAGTGGCGTTCACGATCGAGCCGATGGATCGGATTGCCCAGCTCGTGATCGTGCCGGTACTGCAGGCAAAGTTCAATATCGTCGACGATTTCGCTGCTGCGACCGAGCGTGGCGCCGGCGGTTACGGCTCGACTGGCCGCGGCTGAGCGTCCTGGTTTCCTGCTCTTTGGTCCCGGGCCCTCAAGCCCGGGAACCGCAGGCCGGCTTCAGTGCAGGGTCTGGCCGTCGCCGTTGACCGGCACCGCATCACCCGAGTGCCCGCCGCCGAGGCGGAAGAAACCCGTGCCCAGCGTGCCCTGGCCGATCTCCTCGACGTAAGCCTCGCGCACGGCATGCACCGTCAGTTGCAGCCGCAGCGCGATGCCAGCCAGTGGGTGGTTGGCATCGAGCACGACATGCTCGGGATAGATCTCGCTGACGAAATAGACCTGGTCGCGCGGCGCGTCCGGGTTGCAGCCGGGCGGCAAGCCTTCGAACACCATGCCCTCCTCGAGCTCGGCCGGGAAGGCTGCGCGCGGCTCCAGGAACAGCTTGCGGTCATCGAAATCACCGAAGGCATCTTCGGGCTCGAGCTGCAGTTCGAGCTCGGCGCCGGCCTCGAGGCCTTGCAGTTGCGCTTCGATCTTGGCCAGCAGATCATCGCCGCCGAGCAGGAACTCGACCGGCTCGTCGAGTTCGTCGAGGATTTCGCCCAGGGTGTCTTTGAGCGTCCAGGTCAGCGACACGACGCATTGTGGAGTGATTTTCATCGGACAATTGTCCCATGACCGAAGTCCAATTTCCCCTGCCCCCCGCCCCGGATCAGCCGCTCGCCTTGCTCGGCGGCCTGACTCCGGCCCAGTTCATGCGCCGTCACTGGCAAAAGAAGCCCCTGCTGGTCAAGGGCGCCTTGCCTGGTTTCCAGCCCCTGCTGTCGCGCCCCGAGCTGTTCGCGCTGTCCGGCCAGGAGGAGGTCGAGTCGCGCCTGGTGGTGCAAAAGCCCGGCGCGGGCTGGACGCTCCAGCATGGGCCGTTCGCCAAGTCGGCCTTCCCGGCCTTCAAGCAGTCGCACTGGACGCTGCTGGTGCAGGGTGTGGACCTGCACCATGACGGCGCGCACGCGCTGATGCAGCAGTTCCGTTTCCTGCCCGATGCACGGCTGGACGACCTGATGATTTCCTGGGCCAGCGAGGGCGGCGGCGTCGGCCCGCATTTCGACAGCTACGACGTGTTCCTGATCCAGGCCCAGGGCAAGCGCCGCTGGCGCATCGGCCGCCAGAAGGACCTGAGCCTTGAGGAGGGCATGCCGCTCAAGATCCTGAGCCATTTCGAGGCCGAGGAGGAGTATGTCTGCGAGCCCGGCGACATGCTCTACCTGCCGCCCAAATGGGCCCATGACGGCGTGGCGGTCGAAGGCGAGTGCATGACCTACTCGGTGGGCTTCCGGGTGCCGCAGCGCGGCGGACTGGCGGGCGAGATCGCGCAGCGCCTGGCTGACGACCACGAGGACGAGACGCTCTACCGCGATCCGGACCAGCCCGCCACCCAGCAGCCAGGTCGCATTCCTGCCGGCCTGCAGGCGTTCACGGCCGATGCGCTCAAGCGCCTGCTCGAGCAGCCCGAAGACATGGCGCGCGCGCTCGGCGAGGTCATGACCGAACCCAAGCCCAAGGTCTGGTTCGAGGAGCCCGAGGGCGACTGGCTGCCTGGCGCGATCTGGCTCGATCGGCGCAGCCGCATGATGTATGACGAGCATCACATCTTCATCAACGGCGAGGCCTACCGCGCCGGTGGCAAGGATGCCGAGCTGATGCGCCGCCTGGCCGACGAGCGGCGCCTGGATGCGCGTGCGGTGCGTGGCGCGAGCAAGGGTGCCAAGGCGCTGCTGGATGAGTGGTTCGTGGCTGGCTGGCTGCACATACAGCAAACTTGAGCGGCTTGCCTGACTGATCCGGTCTGTTGTTGACAATTCGCTACAAAAAAAAGCCTATCAGGGTTATCCCTCCTGGGTTTTGGCTTTATCATTGATAATGAACTTAAGCGCTGGCGAGAAATCGTCAGCGTGGCGCAAGTTACACCGGTTGTCGTTTCAGGATGGTGACGCCGGATGCTTCCAATGATCGTCCTGACAAATTTTTTTGGACCGAAAGATGAACAAGACTCTCGTTATCGCTGCTCTGATGGCTGCTGCTGCTCTGTCCGCTTGCGGCAAGAAGGAAGAAGCTGCTGCTCCGGCACCGGCACCCGCTGTTGAAGCTCCGGCTGCTGCTCCGGCCGCTCCGGCTGAAGCCGCTGCTCCGGCTGCCGCTCCGGCCGCTGACGCTGCTGCTGCTGCTCCGGCTGCTGCTCCTGCCGTCGAAGAGAAGAAGTAATTTCTTCGCCTCAGGCAAGAAAACCGCCGCAAGGCGGTTTTTTTACGCCTGTCCTGCTGCGTCCCTGCAAGTTCTTTCGCCTCCCGACCGGCGCTCCCAGCCGCTGCTGGCTTGTGCAGCAAAAAAAACGGCCCCACGCAGGGGCCGTTGTCATTCAGGCGTCAGGCCTTACTTGAGGTCGTTGGCCAGCAGTTGCAGGATCTTGCCGGCGGTAGCGGATGTATCGGCCTTGCCTTGGGCGTCGAGCACCGAGACCTGGCTCTGGGTCGCATCGTTGCCGACCTTGATCCGGTAGCGCTGCGGCGTGATTTCCTGCGTCTTGGCGCCGAACAGGCCGGACAGGAAGCCGGGCTTGCCGTCCTTCGTTGCGCTGTCGCTCGGCAGATAGCGCACGAAGTAGATGCCCTGGGTGCGGTCGCGGTCCTCGACCGTGAAGCCGGTGCGGTCCAGCGCCAGGCCGACGCGGCGCCAGGCGCGGTCGAAGCCTTCGGCCAACTGCAGGGTCGGCACGCCGTTGACGTTGACAGTCCTGGCGGCCTGGGGCTGGGTGCTGGTTGTCAGCACGGCCTTGGCCTGTTCGGGTGAGGTGCCGAGCTTGAGCATCAGACGGCGCAGGAATTCGGCTTCGAGTTCAGGGTCGGACGGACGCGGCTGCCAGGCAGTCGATTCCTTCTTGTCGCTGGTGTAGACCTCCTGCATGCCGCGATGGCTGATGTAGATCTCGCTGCCACCCTGGGCGTTGCGCTCGATGCGGGTGCGGAACTTGTCGCGCTCGCCGCTCGAATACAGGTTGTCGAAGACCTTGCCTATGGTCTGGCGAATGAAGTCCTGCGGGATCTTGGCGCGGTTTTCGTTCCACTCGGTTTCCATGATGCCGAGCTTTTCCTGCTCGAGGGCCAGGTTGAAGCCGCTTTCCTGCCAGAACTCGCGCAGCGGCTCCCAGAGCTTTTCCGGCGCCCGGTCGATCACCAGCCAACGCTGGCTGCCGGCGCGCTCGATGCGCAGCTTGGAATCGGACGGGACGACGGCGACAGAAGCGACCGGCTGGGCTTGCGCCTGCTGCTGCATGCTCGAAGCCGTGACCGAGGCGCCGGGCACCAGATAGCGCGAGTCGCGGCTGAGCTGGGTCAGGTCGGGCGGCACCTCGAGGTTGCTGACCTTCTTGGCGCTGCGGTAATCGACCTTGCCTTCTTCGAGCACCGAGCAGCCGATGGCGCCGATGGCGGTCAGACCGATCAGGGTCCAGCGGGCGCAGGCGAGGGCGGAGCGGGGGGCGATGGTAAGCGTTGTCGGCTTCTTGATCATGGTGCGGGGTCGTTGGGCGCGGCAGGGGCCGGACCTGGAATTCAGAGCAGGCCGGAGGCGCGCATGGCAGCCTCGACCACGGGTTCGTTGCCAAGGGTCAGGCGGGTCATCGGCAGGCGCATGGCATCGTTGCACAGGCCCAGGCGCTTCATGGCCCATTTGACCGGGATCGGGTTGGCTTCGACGAACAGCTGCTTGTGGATCGGCAGCAGTTGCATCTGGATAGTCATCGCGCGCTTGACGTCACCGGCAATCGCCGCGACGCACAGCTCGTGCATCAGACGCGGCGCGATGTTGGCGCTGACGCTGACGTTGCCCTGGCCGCCCATCAGCATCAGGCCGACGGCGGTCGGGTCGTCGCCCGAGTAGACCGAGAACTCGGCCGGGGTTTCCTTGATCAGCCACTGCGCGCGCTCGAGGTTGCCGGTGGCTTCCTTGATGCCGAAGATGCCGGGCACCTGGGCCAGGCGCAGCACGGTGTCGTGCAGCATGTCGGCACCGGAGCGGCCCGGCACGTTGTAGAGCATGACCGGCAGGTCACCGCCGGTGGCCTCGGCGATGGCCTTGAAGTGCAGGTACTGGCCTTCCTGGGTCGGCTTGTTGTAGTAGGGCACGACCTGCAGCTGGCAGTCGGCGCCGACCTTCTGCGCGAACTTGGCGAGCTCGATCGCCTCGGCGGTCGAATTGGCACCGCAACCGGCCAGGATCGGCACGCGCTTGGCGGCCTGCTCGACGGCAACTCGGATGATCTCGCAATGTTCCTCGACATTGACGGTGGGCGATTCGCCGGTGGTGCCGACCACACCGATGCAGTCCGTGCCTTCGGCGACATGCCAGTCGATCAGCTTGCGCAGCGCAGCGTAATCGACGCTGCCGTCTTCGTGCATGGGAGTGACCAGGGCGACGATGCTGCCGGTGATGGGTTTCATGGCGGAGTCTCTAGAGATATTGAAGTCGATCCACATTCTACCCAGCGCCGTGCAGGGCATAACGCGCGGGAGCGTTGGCTTTGTCACCAGGCGTGACCGGCAGCGCGGCATTGACGGCCGCGATGCGCTGGACATAGCGCTCTGGATGGTTCAGGAAGCCGTCCTCGTAGGCCACGACGCGCAGTCCGGTGCAGAGTCGCAGCAGTTCGCCGGGTTGCAGCAGGAACTCGGGCCGGGCCGGCCGCCCGACGCTGGCGTTGCCGTCGGCAAAGGTTTCGTAGAGCAGCAGGCCGCCCGGCGCCAGGCTGGCCAGGATCTGGGGCCAGAGCGGGCGCCAGAGGTAGTTGGTCACGACCACGGCCTCGAACTCGCGTCCGGCCAACGGCCAGGGGGCATTCTCAAGATCGGCGCTCAGCGTGCGGACCCAGGGTGCGAGGTCGGCCAGGCCGGCCAGCGCCTCGGCATCGCGGTCGACCGCGGTCACCTGGTGGCCCTGGCGCATCAGCCAACGGCTGTGGCGCCCGTGACCGCAGGCCAGGTCGAGCACGCGCGCGCCGCCGGGCCGGTCCGGGATCAGGTGGCCCCAGCGCCGGACCCAGTCGGAGGGCGCTTGTGTGTGGTGCTCGATGGTCATGTGGCAGATTCTAGAGACAGGACCAGGCCAGATCGGCCAGGTCGCGCATGAAGTCGGGTCGCAGATAGAGCGAGAACACGCCCAGCAGCCCCAGCAGGCTGGCGCACCAGAGCAGCAGGCGTTGCCAGGATTTCATGGCGCGCTGGCGGCGACGCGTTGCGGCGCACGCTGGATCGCGGTCTCGCGCACCGGCAGGCTGACGGCGGTGGCGAACAGGCCCAGGCCGATCGAGATCAGCCAGACCAGGTCGTAGTTGCCGTTGCGGTCGTACAGCAGTCCGCCGAGCCAGACGCCGCAGAAGCTGCCGACCTGGTGGCTGCAGAAGACGAAGCCGCTGAGCATCGAGAAATGGCGCACGCCGAAGATCTGCGCCACGATGGCATTGGTCGGCGGCACGGTCGACAGCCAGAGCAGGCCCATGACCGCCGCGAAGAGGTAGACGCTCCAGGGTGTCAGCGGCGCCAGCAGGAACAGCGTGATCGCGACCGAACGCGTGCCGTAGATGATCGCGAGCAGGTAGCGCTTGGGCCAGCGCTGGCCCAGCAGGCCGACGCCGTAGCTGCCAAATACGTTGAACAGGCCGATCAGTGCCAGCGCGGTGCTGGCGACCTGGGGCGCCAGGCCCTGGTCCTTGAGGTAGCTCGGCAGGTGCACGCCGATGAAGACGACCTGGAAGCCGCAGACGAAATAGCCGGCCATCAGCAGGCGAAAGCTCGGGTAGGCCATCGCCTCGCGCATGGCCTGCCAGATGCCTTGCTGTGCGGTTGTCGCACCCGTTGCTGCGGCAGGCGTGGCCGGCTCGCGCAGCAGCAGCGCCAGCGGCGCGATCAGCAGCGTCGATGCGCCCAACACCAGCAGCGCCTGCTGCCAGCCAAAGCTGCTGATCAGCCAGCCCTCGGTCGGCACCAGCAGGAACTGGCCGAAGCTGCCGGCCGCTCCGGTCACGCCCATGGCCCAGGAGCGCTTTTCCGGCGCAATCTGGCGTCCGATGATGCCGTAGAGCACGCCATAGGTGCTGGCGGCCTGCGCCGCGCCGATCACGACTCCGGTGCTGAGCGTGAAGGCCAGCGGCGACTCCGACAGCGCCATGCCGCACAGGCCCAGCGTCCACAGCAGCGCGCCGCCGAGCAGCACGCGCCAGCCCCCCCAGCGGTCTGCCAGCATGCCGGCGCCGATGCCGAACAGCCCCCAGCTGAGGTTTTGCACCGCGATCGCGCGCGAGAAGGCCTCTCGCGTCCAGTCCTGGTCCTGCGTGATCGGCTGCATCCAGAGTCCGAAGCCATGCCGGATGCCCATGGCGAGCGTGAGGATCAGGCTGCTGCAGATCAGCAGTTGCAACAGGGGAAGGCGGTGGGCGGCTGGGTTCATGGGTTGGGCGAAACTATTTTCGTTAGTGGAAATACTAATTGCTATTTTTGCAATGTAAGTTAAGCTGGTTTGACTTATTTTTTAACAGATTTATGATCAAAGTAGCAAATTTTAAGGTGGCGACCCGTCTCGGGGCGGGTTTTGCGTTGGTTCTTGCGTTCTTGCTGATAATGGCATTGTCGGCTAGTTTCCTGATCAAGCATGTGCATGAAAATGGGCGCTACTATTTCGATAACGTCGTGCCTTCGCTGGACAATGTGGCACAGGTGCGTGGCGCTATGGAAAACATCCGCCGCGCCGAGGCCAACCATATCCTGAGCAATTCCGAGCAGGACATGGCTGACCTCGAGCAGCGCATTGCCCGCGATCGCGAGCACATCCACAGTACCCTGGCAGCCTATGAGAAGCTGGTCTCGGACGACGAGGACAAGCGACGCTGGCTCAAGGTCCAGGCCGACGTGGCGACGTATCTGGCGCTCTGGGAGCAGATCCTGGTGCTGTCACACCAGACAGTCACCGATCCGAGCGCGCTCGAAAAGGCCCGCAGCTTGTTTGCAAACGATGGCAGAACGGCCTTTGAAGCCGCATTGCTCAGTCTGGAAGCGATGTGGACCTACAACGAGACCCTGGGCCAGGAAAAGATCGAGGAAGCTGATGGCACCTACGATACCGCCAACATCGCCTTGAGCGGCTTGGCGATCGTGGCGGTGGCGCTGGGCGGCGCGGCGGCGCTGCTGATCGCCCGTTCGGTGACGCGACCGCTGGCCCAGGCGCAGAGCGCCGTGAGCCGTCTGGCCGAGGGCGATCTGACCGTCACGTTGCACGCCGATGGCAAGGACGAGATCGCGCAACTGGTCCAGGCACTGTCGCAGATGAAGGAGAATCTGGCTCGCACCGTCGCCAATGTGCGCCAGAATGCCGAAAGCGTCGCGAGCGTCAGCGAGCAGATCGCGCATGGCAATGCCGACATGAGCCAGCGCACCGAGGAACAGGCCAGTGCGCTGGAGCAAACCTCGGCCTCGATGGAGGAGCTTGGCAGCACCGCGAGCCAGAATGCCGACAATGTCCAGCAGGCCAATCAGCTCGCGCTGGGAGCGTCGAACGTGGCGGCCCAGGGGGGCTCGGTGGTCAACCAGGTGGTTGAAACCATGAAGGGCATCAACGAGGCGTCGACCAGGATCGCCAACATCATCAACGTGATCGACGGCATCGCGTTCCAGACCAACATCCTGGCGCTTAACGCGGCGGTCGAGGCCGCACGCGCGGGTGAGCAGGGCCGTGGCTTTGCCGTGGTGGCGACCGAAGTGCGCAGTCTCGCGCAGCGCAGCGCCGAGGCGGCCAAGGAAATCAAGGGCCTGATCACGACCAGCGTCGAGCGCGTCGAGCGCGGTACGGTGCTGGTCGATCAGGCCGGCAACACGATGAGCGAGGTCGTCATCGCGATCAAGCGCGTGACCGACCTGATGAAGGAGGTCAATGTCTCCAGCAATGAGCAGAGCGCCAATGTGGCGCAGGTCAGCGGTGCGGTGATCCAGATGGACCACATGACCCAGCAAAACGCCGCGCTGGTCGAGGAAAGCGCGGCGGCGGCCGAGAGTCTCAAGCAGCAGGCGCACGAACTGGTGCAAGCCGTCGCGGTGTTCAAGCTGGCGCATCGCGGCTAGGCGTGCAGGCGCACCGGTCGTGCGTGCGCCGGCTTCTTGCCTGCCACGCAGCGGGTAGCGCTGGCCTGGAGATCGAGCGTGGGGACGAGTGGTGCCGAGGCGCGCTGCCTGGGGCCGGCAGCCGCTGGACGCGAGGGAAATCCGGTCCGTTCGGATCAAGCGGGATGTTCGCTCTCTACAATCGCGCCCCATCATGGCAGACAAACCGAACTCGACGAATTCCGCTGGTAACGCCTATGCCGAGGGCTCGATCCGCGTGCTCAAGGGCCTGGAGCCCGTCAAGCAGCGCCCCGGCATGTATACCCGCACCGACAACCCGCTGCACATCGTGCAGGAGGTGCTCGACAACGCGGCCGACGAGGCGCTGGCCGGCTACGGCAAGAAGATCAAGGTCACCTTGCACGATGACGGTTCGGTCGCGATCGAGGACGACGGGCGCGGCATCCCGCACGGCATCCACCCGGAAGAGGGGGCATCGGTGCTCGAGCTCGTCTTCACGCGGCTGCACGCGGGCGGCAAGTTCGACAAGGGCTCGGGTGGGGCCTACAGCTTCTCGGGCGGCCTGCACGGCGTGGGCGTCAGCGTGACCAATGCGCTGTCGAACCGGCTCGAGGTCAGCAGCCACCGCGACGGCCATCTGGCGCGGCTGGTGTTTGCCGGTGGCGACGTGGTCGAGCCGCTGAGCCGGCGCCCGCTTGAGCCCGGCGAGCGCAAGCAGGGCACGACCGTGCGCGCCTGGCCCGACCCCAAGTATTTCGAGTCCGCCGCCTTGCCGCTGGCCGATCTGGTGCAGCTGTTGCGCTCGAAGGCGGTGCTGATGCCGGGGGTCTCGGTCACGCTGGTCAACGAGAAGACCCGTGACAGTCAGACCTGGCAGTACAAGGGCGGCCTGCGCGACTACCTGCTGCAGACCCTGCATGGCGAGCCGGTGATTCCGCTGTTCGAGGGCGAGGGCCATGCCGATGCCGGCCACGAGAGCTTTGCCGAGGGCGAGGGCGCGGCCTGGGCCGTTGCCTTCACCGAGGACGGCGCACCGGTGCGCGAGAGCTATGTCAACCTGATCCCGACCCCGTCCGGCGGCACCCACGACAGCGGCCTGCGTGACGGCCTGTTCCAGGCGGTGAAAAGCTTCATCGAGCTGCATGCCTTGCTGCCCAAGGGCGTCAAGCTGATGCCTGAGGATGTATTCGCGCGCGCCAGTTATGTGCTGAGCGCCAAGGTGCTCGATCCGCAGTTCCAGGGCCAGATCAAGGAAAAGCTCAATTCGCGCGATGCGCTGCGGCTGGTCTCGGGCTATGTGCGCCCGGCGCTCGAACTGTGGCTGAACCAGCATGTCGATTACGGCAAGAAGCTGGCCGAGCTTGCGATCAAGGCCGCGCAAACGCGCCAGCGCGCCGGCCAGAAGGTCGAGAAGAGGAAGGGCAGCGGCGTGGCCGTGCTGCCGGGCAAGCTGACCGACTGCGAGAGCCGGGATCTGGCGCACAACGAGCTGTTCCTGGTCGAGGGCGATTCGGCCGGCGGCAGCGCCAAGATGGGCCGCAACAAGGAGACCCAGGCCGTGTTGCCGCTGCGCGGCAAGGTGCTCAACACCTGGGAGGTCGAGCGCGACCGGCTGTTCGCCAACACCGAGATCCACGACATCGCGGTCGCGATCGGCGTCGATCCGCATGGTCCGCTCGACGCGCCCGACCTGAGCGGGTTGCGCTATGGCAAGGTCTGCATCCTGTCGGACGCCGACGTCGACGGCTCGCATATTCAGGTGCTGCTGTTGACGCTGTTCTTCCGCCATTTCCCCAAGCTGGTCGAGGCTGGTCATGTCTACGTGGCGCGCCCGCCGCTGTTCCGGGTCGATGTGCCCGCGCGCGGCAAGAAGCCGGCGACCAAGGCCTATGCGCTCGACGAGGGCGAGCTGAGCGCGATCCTGGACAAATGCGCCAAGGATGGCGTGGCGCGCGACAAATGCCAGATCAGCCGCTTCAAGGGCCTGGGCGAGATGAATGCCGAGCAGCTCTGGGATACGACGCTGAACCCCGACACGCGCCGTCTGTTGCCGGTACAGCTCGGGGGCCTGAGCTTTGCCGCGACCGAGGGCATCATCACCCAGCTGATGGGCAAGGGCGAGGCGGCGGCGCGGCGCGAGCTGATGGAGCTGCACGGCGACGAGGTCGAGATCGACGTCTGATATTTTCTAGCGCTTCTGCTGTTGCTGTGCTGGCGTTGCGGCGTGAGTCGGACCGGCGGCCACCTCATGCTGGGGTACCAGAAATCGGCGTCCGCCGGTCCGACTCACGCCGCAGGGTTACGGGTCGGCGTTGACGGCAGGGCAGACAATCCAATCGAATCGTTGGAAATATCGGTATCAGCCAGTCTGACTCGTGTCTCATGATGATGGCGGCAGCCTGCTTCCCTCGCTGAAGGCGTAGCAGCTGGCCGGTCGACAGCTCATGGAGCCCGTCCTTGGCTCGGTTCTTGATCACGCCGCGTAAACGTAGCAGTTGTTGGCCAGTCGACAGCCCATGGAGCCGGTGGCAGGGCGGGCGGACGCCGATTTCTGGTACTCCAGCATGAGGTGGCCGCCCGCCCTGCCACCGGCTCCTACCCAAACCCATGCGACATGGGTAGAGCAGGTTCGGTTCTGCAGCCTCAGAGCTCGAGTTGCGCGCGCAGCTGCTCGAGCCGCTTGATTCCTATGCCCTTGGCACGCAGCAGGTCGTCGAGCGAGCTGTACGGCCGGTGCGCGACGATCGACGCGGCGACCTTGTCGCTGATGCCCTTGAGTGAGCTGATCCTGGCGGCGCTGGCGCGGTTGATCGAGACCCGCTGGGCGCTGGCCTCGGCTTTGGCCGATGGGCTCGGTACGCTCTGCGCCGGTTCGCTGTCGACTGCAGTGGCGGCGACAGCAACTGCCTGGGCCGGCGCTGCTGTTGCCACTTCCACTTCCACTGCTACTGCTACTGCTACTGCTACTGCTACTGGCACCGACTCTTGTGCTGGCTCTGCTGCCGGTACTGGCTCGAGCTCTTGTACTGGTGCTACTGGTGCTGCCAGGGCCGGCTGCTCCAGCAGGCGGTAGTCGCGCGTGACATAGCCGGCGCTGGTCCATTCGCGCAGCATCAGCGTGAGCTCGCGGTCTGCGGGCCAGGGCGCTGCGTGCACGACAAAGCGGTTGCGCTCCAGGCTGGCCTGGCCGTCGAGGCAGCCGATCACCAGGCTGGCCACCGGTGTGCCGGACCAGCTGGTGCCCGCGTAGGGAGCGTCGAGCGCCCAGAGTTCGAGCGCCAGCGTGCCGCTGAGGTTGCCGGCGGCACGCGGGTTCCTGATCGACTCGACTTCGATCGTCATTTCCTCGCCGCTCGATTGGCAGCTCACCGCCCCGAGCAGGCGCGGCTGGGCGAAGCTTTGCAGCAGCCCGAAGGTCTGCTGGTCGTGCAGCTCGGCGTAGTCGCCCGGCTGGCCCGAGACCAGCTTGAGGCTCATGCGATGGAAGTCGTCGCCGGCCGGCGGCTGCGCGGCGGCGATGCCGCTGACCCTGAGCAGGCCCTGCGCATCGGCCTCTAGCTGTCCGAGCGGCAATTCGGCGACCTTGACGGTCTCATCGGCCCAGAGCTGCAGCGCCCATTGGCCCTGGGTTGGCCAGCCGCAGGGGCCGGCGATATCGGCCTGCAGTTCGACCTGATCGGCATCGAACCGATAGCCCAGATTGCCGCAGAAAGTCGTGCGTGGCATGGAAATGAGGTCTGACATAGCGGGGGGTTGGCAATGGAGGGATAGTCATGGGCGCAGCAATATCCGCGCCAGATTCCAATCCTGTCAGATCCTGATGAATGGATCGTGTCAGAGCCGGGACAGCAATTCGGCCTTCTTGCTGCCGTATTCCTGATCGCTCAGCAGGCCGCGCTGGTGCAATTCGGACAGCCGCTCGATCAAGGTAAAGATATCGCTTGCGGTCGCGATCGGCGGCGCGGAGGTCGGCAGCGGGACGCCGAAGCCGCTGGTAATCTGCGGTTGCGGTTGCGGTTGCGGTTGCTGTGCTGGCACTGGCACTGGCACCGCCTGTGCCTGGCCGTCGATGCTGAGCACTGGCAGGCGACTGATGTCGATCAGGCCGTACTGGCTGTTGAAGCTCAGCGAGCCGCCGTAGCCCTGCTGCTGCGAGACGCCACCGATCTGGTGATCCAGCGTGTCGTAGATCGTGACCTGGCCGTTGACCTCGATCGCGAGCCGGTGCGCCTGCGAGAAATAGGCATAGCGCACGCCGTTCTGCGCACCGCTGCTGTCGGGCCAGCGCAGCTCCGGCCCCCACCAGTCCGGTCCCGCCGGCACGAACAGGCTGGCGCCTTCCTGGCCTTGCGGCTGCGAGCTGGCGCGCTGGATCAGGTCGGATTGACTCGCGACCAGCGCGGCCAGGTCGGCGCACAGGTTGTCGACCCTGCCCTTGAGGTAGTTGTTGAACATGTCGGACAGCATGGTCATGCCGCCTGACATCCACTGGCCCGAGCCGCCGAATTCGGGGTGGCTGAATTGCGCCATGCTGCCGTTGCCGTTGATGACTGCGTCGAGCATGGTTGTCACGGCCTCGACGCTGAAGCCGTGGCGCTGTGCAATCTGGCTGACGGCCTGCTGGCCGGAGGGGGTGAGGGGTCGCATCGTCTGAATCCTGTGGCCCTGAAAGGCAATGGGTTTTGATTGTCTTTGGCAGCGGAGAATTCCACTGACTGGATGGGATAAATGTAATCCAGTCGCGTGAAGCAGGGTTTTTCCTGATTTTCGCGCGGGCATTTTCGAGGCCTATTTCAATTGCGCACAATGGCGGTGCATCAATGCACGAAAACGGGCATTGATGGGTCAATTTAGGGCTTTCCGATTTCGCGGGAACGCTTGTGGCAGCCGCGTGGTCGTCGCCGCGGTGCGGGGCCTGGGTCCGAGACGCTACGATAGCGACCCCATGACCGAAGAAATCCTCGACCTCAAGCCCGCCACGGGCGACCCCGACAGCCTGGCGGCCTACGCCCAGCGCGCCTACCTCGAGTACGCGCTCAGCGTGGTCAAGGGGCGTGCACTGCCCGATGTCTGCGACGGCCAGAAGCCGGTCCAGCGCCGCATCCTGTACGCGATGCAGCGCATGGGCCTGGGCTATGGCGGCGCCAACAACAACACCCCGGCCAAGCCGGTCAAGAGCGCCCGCGTGGTCGGTGACGTGCTGGGCCGCTACCACCCGCATGGCGACACGGCCGCCTACGACGCCTTGGTGCGCATGGCGCAGGACTTTGCGCTGCGCTACCCGCTGATCGACGGCCAGGGTAACTTCGGCTCCCGCGACGGTGATGGCGCTGCCGCGATGCGCTACACCGAAGCGCGCCTGTCCAGGATCACCGGCCTGCTGCTCGACGAGATCGACCTCGGCACGGTCGACTTCATTCCCAACTACGACGGCAGCACCCAGGAGCCGAAACAGCTGCCGGCGCGACTGCCGTTCTCGCTGCTCAACGGCGCCAGCGGTATCGCGGTCGGCATGGCGACCGAGATCCCGAGCCACAACCTGCGCGAGATCGCGACTGCCTGTGTCGCGCTGATCAAGAATCCGCAGCTCGACGAGGCCGAACTGTTCGCGCTGATCCCGGGCCCCGACTACCCCGGTGGCGGCCAGATCATCAGCAGCGCCGCCGACATCGCCGATGCCTACCGTGGCGGACGCGGCAGCCTCAAGGTGCGCGCGCGCTGGAAGATCGAGGACCTGGCGCGCGGCCAGTGGCAGCTGGTCGTGACCGAGCTGCCGCCCGGCGTCAGCAGCCAGAAGGTGCTCGAGGAGATCGAGGAGCTGACCAATCCCAAGGTCAAGGCCGGCAAGAAGGCGCTGACGCAGGAGCAGACCCAGCTCAAGGCCTCGCTGCTGGCGGTGCTTGACGGTGTGCGCGACGAATCGAGCAAGGACGCGGCGGTACGCCTGGTGTTCGAGCCCAAGAGCCGCACGGTCGAGCAGCAGGAGCTCAGCACCGCGTTGCTGGCGCACACCAGCCTCGAGACCTCGGCGTCGATCAACCTGACCCTGGTCGGGCTCGACGGCAAGCCGGTACAGAAGTCGCTGCGCCAGATGCTGGCCGAATGGGTCGAGTTCCGCCAGGCCACCATCACGCGCCGCACCCGGCACAAGCTGCAGAAGGTGCTCGAACGCATCCACATCCTTGAGGGCCGGCAGCTGGTGCTGCTCAACATCGACGAGGTGATCGCGATCATCCGCCACAGTGACGAGCCCAAGGCCGCGCTGATCGAGCGCTTCCATTTGAGCGAGCGCCAGGCTGACGACATTCTCGAGATCCGCCTGCGTCAGCTCGCGCGGCTGGAAGCGATCAAGATCGAGCAGGAACTGGCCGAGCTGCGCGCCGAGCAGGGCAAGCTGGAAGACATCCTGGCCAATCCAAACAGTTTGAAGCGGCTGATGATCAAGGAGGTCGAGGCCGATGCCAAGACCTTTGGCGACGAGCGCCGCACGCTGATCCAGGCCGAGAAGAAGGCGGTGGCCGAGATCAAGGTGGTCGATGAGCCGGTCACGGTGGTGGTCTCGAGCAAGGGCTGGGTGCGCGCGCGCACCGGACACGGCCACGAGGCCGGTGGCTTCGCCTTCAAGGCCGGTGACGGCCTGCATGGCACTTTCGAGTGCCGCACGGTCGACCAGTTGATCGTGTTCGGCAGCAACGGGCGCGTCTATTCGGTGCCGGTGGCCGGACTGCCGGGCGCGCGCGGTGACGGCCAGCCGATCACGACCCTGATCGAGCTCGAGGCCGGCACCCAGCCGCTGCATTACTTTGCTGGCGCTTCCGGCGCGACCCTGCTGCTCAGCGGCTCGGGCGGCTACGGCCTGCTGGCCCGGGTCGAGGACCTGGTCGCACGCAACAAGGGCGGCAAGGCCTTCATCACGCTGGCCGAGGGCGAGAGTCTGTGCACGCCCTCGCTGGTGCAGGGCGGTGGCGCGATGCGGCTGGCGGGCCAGGACGGCAGCGTGCTGGCACCCCTGCCGGGCGAGGGGGCATCAGCCGCTGCCAGCGGCGCGCTGGCGGCCAGCCACGTCTGCTGTGTCTCGCAGGCCGGTCGCATCCTGACCTTCGAGCTGGCCGAGCTCAAGCACCAGCCCAAGGGCGGGCGCGGGCTGCAGTTGCTGGCGCTGGAAGACAATGACAGCCTGGCGGGCGCGGCGGCCTATGTTCGCAGCGTGCGTATCGAGGGCGTGGGCCGTGGCGGCAAATTGCGCGACGAGACGCTCGAGATCCGCAGCCTGAACAACGCACGCGCACCGCGCGGTCGCAAGGGCAAGGACGCGACTTTCGGCTTCAAGCCGAACCGGCTGCTGCGCTGGGTCTGAGCCTGATAGAGCGCAAACCGGGTTTTGACAGCCCGTTTTGAGCCACCTATCATGTCCCGGTTGAGTGTCATTTCATTCAAAAAGGGGGCGATGATGCAGAAGCGGTTTATCTTGACGGCCTTGGGCAGCCTGAGCAGCCTGTGCTCGCTGGCCTCGGCCCAGGCGGTGATGCCGGTGTCGACAGGCAGCGAGCTACGGGCAATCATGCCGGTGTTCAGCCAGCTGCTGGCGTTCTCCTATCCCAAGGGCTTCGTGCCGGTTTTCGAGCAGGCAAAGAACGGCAGCTACATCCAGGAGTCCGTGCTCAAGGGCGAGAGCGTCCAGCGCTGGTCGCAGATGATCACGGTCACCGGTGCCAGGGGCCTGGCCTCGAATCCGGAGCAGAGCCCGTTGCGCTTCGCCAGCGAGCTGGCGGCTGGTTTTCGCGACGCTTGTCCCGACTCCTTTGCGGTCAAGGACCTCGGCGAGTTCAAGCTGGGCCGCCACGATGCCTTTTCCGCCGTCATCAGCTGCGGCTACGTGAACGGCCCGGCAGGCGCCCGCAGCGAATCCGCGCTCGTGATCGTCATCAAGGGCCGGCAGGACTACTACACCCTGCAGTGGGCCGAGCGCGGCCGGCCATCCCAGCAGCCCTTGTCGCTCGACGACGCCAAGTGGTCGGGGCGGCTGAAGCAGCTGGCACCGCTGGCCCTGTGCCCGATCGTGCCCGGCGAGGCCGCGCCTTATCCGAGTTGCAGCGCGGGTCCCAGCTGAGCCTGGGCTTGAGCCTTGGTCGGCCGACACCGGCCTGTGGCTTCAGGGCTTCTTGCGGTGGAACACGATCGGCTTGATGTCGGCACCCATCGGGTGCTGCGGCTGATGGCCGCAGCTGTGCGTGCTGGCCGAGAAAAAGCCCTTGAAGTCGCCCTTGCGCCATTTGTCGTACAGGCGCCAGCCCAGCAGGGCCAGCAGCAAGGCGGCGTAGAGCGCGACCTCGGCGAAGTCGTTCTTGCCCGCCTTCTTCAGGAAGAAATGCAGCACCGACAGGATGGCCACCAGATAGACCAGCCGGTGCAGGCGCTGCCATTTCGCCGCGCCCAGATGGCGTATCGCCTGGTTGAACGAGGTCGCGCCCAGCGGCAGCATGAAGACCAGCGCCAGCAGTCCGACCGTGATGACGGGGCGGGTCATGACATCGCGCAGGATCTCGCCGAGGTCGAGCGCCATCTCGAGCCAGGCATAGGCCGCGAAGTGCAGCAGGGCGTATACCAGCGACCAGACCCCCAGCATGCGGCGCCAGCGTGCCAGCGCCGGCAGGCCCAGTATCTTGCGCAAGGGAGTGACCGCCAGCGTGGCCAGCAGCAGGCGCAGCGACCATTCGCCGGTCTCGCTGATCAGCCGCTCGACCGGGTTGCTGCCGAGCTGGTCATGCTGGCCAGCCCAGAACAGTCCGATCAGGGGCAGGGCGCAGGCCAGTAGCGCAAGTGGCCGCAGCAGGTTGAGCAGTCGGGTGGCGATCATGGCGCCATTGTAGGCAGCCATGATCTTATCGTCGTGACTCGGGCGTTTGCCCCTGCTGTTACCAGCTGCTTTCGCGTTCGGGCGTGGCGCGGATGCGGTGGATGCTGAGGTCGGCGCCTTCGTATTCCTCTTCCTGGCTCAGGCGCAGTCCGATGACGGCCTTGAGCGTGCCGTAGACGAGCAGGCCACCCAGCAGCGCCCAGCCCACGCCCAGGGCGGTGCC
>NZ_PVLR01000022.1 GCF_002980625.1 Malikia spinosa
CGCCCATGCTGGGCGCACACGAAAAAGACCGCAGCCGCCCCGAGGCAGCTGCGGTCTCATGGGACCGTCGGTGGCGTGATCAGTTGATCAGGCGGGCGACGAAGATGTTGCTCGAGCCGTCGCTGGCGACATGGTCACCCGCGATCAGGATCTTGCCGTCAGCCCGCAGCGCCAGGGCTTCGGCCGAGTCGTCACCGCTGCCGAGCGAGATGCTGACCACGCCGTTGGGCGTGCCGTCGCTGCTGTCTTCGCCGAAGCTGCTGTCGAGTGCGCCGTTGCTGTTGAAGCGAGCCACGACGGCATTGGTCGAGCCGTCAGCGGCGGTGTTGGAACCCGCGATCAGGATCTTGCCGTCGGCTTGCACGACCAGGCCCTTGAGCTTGTCGTCGCCAGCGCCGAACGACACCGCGACCGAGCCGTCAGGCGTGCCGTCAGCAGGACCGGCGCCAAAGCTGGCGTCAGCCGTGCCGTCGCTGTTGAGGCGGGCCACGGCGACGTTGCTGCTGTTGTCAGCCGCCAAGGTCACGCCGCCGACCAGGATCTTGCCATCGGCCTGCAGTGCGACTGCCTTGGCCTTGTCGTCGCCATTGCTCAGCGAGACCGCCACCACGCCGTCCGGGGTGCCGTCGGCATTGCCGACGCCGAAGGTCGCGTCCAGGCTGCCGTCGCCGTTGAGTCGTGCCACCGCGATGTTGCTGCTGTTGTCGCTGCCGATGGTGTTGCCGGCGATCACGATCTTGCCGTTGGCCTGGATGGCCACGGCCTTGGCTTCATCGTTGCCAGCGCCGAGCGACAGGCTGACCACGCCGTCCGGGGTGCCGTCGGCAGTGCCGGCGCCGAAACTGGCGTCCAGGCTGCCGTTGGCGTTGACGCGCGCGACCACCATGTTCTGGCTGCCGTTGCCGGTGTTGCTGGTGGTGTCGCCAGCGACGACGATCTTTCCGTCCTGCTGGATCGCGATCGCGTCGACCGCGTCGTCACCGTTGCCAAACGAGACCTGGACCACGCCGTCCGGAGTGCCGTCGGCATTGCCGTCGGCGCCAAAGGTTGCGTCGAGCTTGCCGTTCTTGTCCAGGCGCGCCAGCACCACGTTGCTGGAGCTGCCGGTCGGGGTGCTGTTGCCCGCCACCACGATCTTGCCGTCGGCCTGGATCGCCACTGCCTTGGCGTCGTCGCTGCTGGTGCCCAGGTCGAGGTTGACCACGCCGTCGGGCGTGCCGTCGCTGTTGCCGTCAGCGCCGAAGCTGCTGTCGAGCGTGCCGTCGCTGTTGAAGCGCTCGATCACGATGTTGCTGCTGCCACCGGTGCTGGTGCTGGTGCCGGCGACGATGACCTTGCCGTCGGCCTGCACGGCCATGGCCTTGGCGGAATCGTTGCCGCTGCCGAGCGACAGGCTGACGATGCCGTCGGGCGTGCCGTCGCTGGCCTTGCCGAAATGGGTGTCGAGCGAGCCCGCCAGCAGGTCATTGCCGCCGCAGCCGGTGGCGAGGGCTGCCACCATCAGGCCGGTGGCGACCGCCATCACCGGGCGTGCCACATGGCGCAGGCGCTCCAGGCCGCTGCGCTGGGTAGGAAGTGAACTGTGCATGGAAAAACCCCTATGAAGAAAGATCAGAACTTCATTAGATGGGACAATTGATGCTTGAATATGATTAATCCATAAGCTAAAAGTATGAATTCAGCCAGTCGCTGCTTCGCCGTCGTTATCGGTGCCTGCCGTCGCTGGCTGAACGGTTCACGCTTGGACCTGGTCGCTGGCGCGAACGCCCGCAGCTGGCGCAGCAGGCTCTGGCTCGGCTGGCTGGCGGCGCTGCTGGCCGGTACGCCGCAGGCCCGCGCCGACGACTGGGCTGACTACCCGCAACGCCCGATCAAGCTGCTGCTGGGCTATCCGGCTGGCGGTGGCGGCGACCTGCTCGGGCGCCTGTTTGCCGCCAGGCTGGGCAAGGAGCTGGGACAGCCGGTGGTGGTGGTCAACAAGCCCGGGGTCAGCGGGGCGCTGGCGGCAGCCGAACTGGCGCGCACGCCGGCCGACGGTTACACGCTCTATCTGGCCGACACCGGCATCCTGCTGGTGTCGCTGCTGCACGAGGGCAACTGGACCGACCCGCTGCAGCTGACGCCGGTCAGCCCGGTGGCTTCGCTGGCGTTCGCCTGGCTGGCACATGCCTCGTTTCCGGCCAGCAACCTGCGCGAGCTGGTCCTCGAGCTCAAGGCCCGGCCCGGCCAGTACAGCTATGCCTCGCCCGGCGTCGGCACGATCGCCCATCTCGGTGCCGAGCTGTTCAGCCAGAGCCTGGGACTCGAGCTGCTGCACATTCCCTACAAGGGAGGCGGCCCGATCCTGGCTGATCTGACTTCGGGCCAGCTCCAGCTCGGGGTCCTGAGCCTGCCGGCAGCGATTGCCGCGTCCAGGACCCAGCGCGTGCGGCTGCTGGCCGTCACGAGCGCCAAGCGCGCGCCGACCCTGCCCGAGGTGCCGGCCGTCGCCGAGCTGCTGCCGCGTTTCCAGGCCGTGACCCAGGTCTTCCTGCTGGCCCCGCCGGGATTGCCGAGCGCGCCAGTCGACAAGCTCAATGCCGCCGTGGCCCGGGCGCTCGAGTCGCCGGCGCTGCAGGCCGAATTCGCGGCCCAGAGCGCGGGCATCCAGAGCGGCAGCCCGGCCGAGCTGTCGGCACTGCTGCGGCGCGAGTCACGCCGCTGGCGTGCGCTGGCGCAATCGCTCGGGTCCCGGATCGACTAGAGCTGCCTGGCCTGCCGTGCCATCGCCTCGGGCAGGGTGTAGCGGCTGGCGGTGACGCGCGCGGCCTCGACAAAGGCCTGGGCAGCTGGCGACAGCGGCCGGTCCTTGGGCGTGATCAGGCCGTTTTCTCGCCAGATGCCCGGTCGCTCCAGCCGGCGCATCACGAGCCGTTCCAGGTTCAGGTTCTCGAGTGGCAGCATCGGCAGCACGGCGCAGCCGATCTGCTGGCGCACCAGCCCGATCGCGGTGGTCAGCGACGGCGTGATATGCGCCGGACGGATTTCTATCCCCGCGGCAGCCGCGGCCCGGTCGGTGTAGATGCGCACCCCGGATTGCAGCGACGCCGAGATGAACTTGTGGTTCTTCAGCGCGCTCCAGCTGACATGCTCGCGGCTGGCCAGGGCATGGTTCTCGTGCATCACGACCACCATCGGGTCGCGGTAGAGCGGCTCGAACAGCAGGTCCGGCTGCGGATTCGGGTACAGGCCCCAGCCGATTTCCAGCTCGCCGTTGCGCAGGCGTTCCAGCAGCGGCGCGGCCTGCTCCTCGTGGAATTCCAGCTTGACGCCGGGGCATTGTTTCTGGAACCTGGCCAGGGCCGGCGGAAACAGGCTGCAGGCCACCGAGGCGATCACGCCGACGCTGAGCCGGCCTTGCTGGCCGCTGTGCAGGTCCTGGGCATGGCGCTCCAGCGCACCGAGCTGGTTCAGCGTGCGGCTGGCGCTGTCGAGCATCTCGCGGCCGACGACCGTGAGCTCGATTCGGCGCGTCGTGCGGTGGAACAGCTGCAGGCCGAGTTCGTCCTCGAGCTGGCGGATCAGCAGCGAGATGCCGGGCTGGGTCACGCCCATTTCCGCCGCCGCCGCAGAAAACGAGCCGTGCTCGGCGGCCAGCACGAAGGCCCGGAGTTGGCGGACGGACAGGTTCATCGGCAGCCGGTCTTCAGCACTCGACGATGTTGACCGCGAGGCCGCCGCGCGCGGTCTCCTTGTACTTGCTCTTCATGTCGGCGCCGGTCTCGCGCATGGTCTTGATGACCTTGTCCAGGCTGACAAAATGGCTGCCATCGCCGCGCAGCGCCATGCGCGCGGCGTTGAGCGCCTTGACGGCGGCGATCGCGTTGCGCTCGATGCAGGGAATCTGCACCAGGCCGCCGACCGGATCGCAGGTCAGGCCCAGGTGGTGTTCCATGCCGATCTCGGCCGCGTTCTCGACCTGCTCAGGCGTGCCGCCGAGCACGGCGCAGAGCGCGCCGGCTGCCATCGAGCAGGCGACGCCGACCTCGCCCTGGCAGCCGACCTCGGCGCCCGAGATGCTGGCGTTTTCCTTGTAGAGGATGCCGATCGCGGCTGCGGTCAGCAGGAAATCGATCACGCCGGCGTCGTTGGCGCCCTGGATGAAGCGCGCGTAGTAATGCAGCACGGCCGGCACGATGCCGGCGGCGCCATTGGTCGGCGCCGTCACGACCCGGCCGCCAGCGGCGTTCTCCTCGTTGACCGCCAGCGCATAGAGGTTGACCCAGTCGAGCACGGCCAGCGAATCGCGCAGCGTCGCCTCCGGGTGTTCGGTCAGCGCGCGGTACAGCGCACCGGCGCGGCGCTTGACCTTGAAGCCGCCCGGCAGGATGCCTTCGGTGCGGCAGCCGCGCTGCACGCAGTCCTGCATCACCTGCCAGATGCGCAGCAGGCCGGCATCGATCTCGGCGTCGCTGCGCCAGTGCTGTTCGTTGCGTCGCATGACCTGGGCGATGCTCAAGCCTTCGCGCCGGGCGATCTCGAGCAGCTGGGCGCCGCTGGTGAAGGGCAGCGGCAGCACGGTGGCGTCGGGTGCGATCACCTTCTGTCGGCTGCCGTCGGCCGCGACCTCGTCGCTGACGATGAAGCCGCCGCCGACCGAGTAGTAGCAGCGGTTTTCCAGCTCCCGGCCCTGCGCGTCATAGGCCACCAGCCGCATGCCGTTGGCGTGGAAGGGCAGGCTCTCGCGGCGCATGAACAGCAGGTCCTCGCGCTCGTTGAATGCCACCTCGTGTTCGCCGAGCAGCGCCAGGCTGCGGCGGTCGCGGATCGCCTGCAGCAGCTCCGGCACCCGGTCGACATCTACCGTGTCGGGCTCACGGCCGGCCAGGCCGAGCAGCACCGCGGTGTCGCTGCCGTGGCCCTTGCCGGTGGCGCCGAGCGAGCCGTAGAGCCAGCAGCGCACGCGCGCGGTCTGTGCCAGCACGCCGGCATGCTGCAGTCGCAGCGCGAACAGGCGCGCCGCGCGCATCGGGCCCACGGTGTGGGAGCTGCTCGGCCCGATGCCGATCTTGAACAGGTCGAAAACGCTGACGGCCATGGTGTGCGGTGCCTCTCAGCAGGACGGATTGAACATGGGGCGGACTCCTGGGCGCGGGGATGGACCGGCGGGCGGACAGCGCAAGGCCCCGCCCATGCCGGCAGGCGATCTTATCTTCATAACGCCAATCAGCTCCGGCGTCGGCGCCGATTCAGCGGCACGCCGCCAGCGGCGGGACCGCACCAGATCAGCATAATTTGCGCCAAACTGGTGCGGATTTAAGCGTAAACCCGGATGTTTTTCCTGGTTCGGTCTGGCACGATGATTGCTGAATCACTCGTATCTTCGGCCCAGTGCCGATGTTCGATCGGGAGAGATCGCCGGCCCAGACCGGCGACGCCGAAGGAGCAACCGCCCCGGAAACTCTCAGGCAAAAGGACCGGTCGAATTCTTGAACTCTGAAGAGCTGCCGGATTTAGTCACCCGGCACACCGCAGGAGCAAGCGCAGCGCCATCGGCGTTGTCGTGAATCTCTCAGGTACCAAACAGAGGGGGCGTGCGTGGCGCAGTGTGCGCGGCGTGCTCCTTCCATCGACCTGTTTGGAACCTGTCCTCATGAAATCGATCGCAGTCATCGGCGGTGGCATCACCGGCGTCACCACCGCCTACGCGCTGGCCAAGCGTGGCTATTCCGTCACCTTGCTCGAAAAACACCACTATGCGGCGATGGAAACCTCGTTCGCCAATGGCGGCCAGCTGTCGGCCTCGAATGCCGAGGTCTGGACCCACCGCTCCACCCTCATCAAGGGGCTGAAGTGGATGCTCAAGAGCGATGCGCCGCTGCTGGTCAACCCCAAGCCGAGCTGGCACAAGCTGAGCTGGTTTGCCGAGTTCATCGCCAACATCCCGCATTACCAGCGCAATACGATCGAGACCACCCGCCTGGCCGTGGCCGCGCGCGAGCACCTGTTTGCCTGGGCCGAGGCCGAGGGCGTGAACTTCGACCTCAAGCAGGAAGGCATCCTGCATATCTACCGCGACAAGGCCGGTTTTGATCATGCGGGCGAGGTCTCCAAGCTGTTGGCCGCCGGCGGCCTGTCGCGCCGTGCCGTCACGCCGGCCGAGATGCGCGCGATCGAGCCGACGCTGGCCGGCAACTACTACGGCGGCTATTTCACCGAGAGCGATTCGACCGGCGACATCCACCTGTTCACCAACGGCCTGGCTGCCGCGGCCGAGCGGCTCGGCGTCAAGCTGCTGTTCGGCCAGCAGGTGCGCTCGCTGCACAGCGATGGCCAGACGGCGCTGGTTAAGGTGGCCGACGAGGCCGGCCTGCAGGAACACCGCTTCGACGCCCTGGTGGTCTGCGCCGGCGTCGCCAGCCGCGAGCTGGCAGCCCAGCTCGGCGACCGTGTCAACATCTATCCGGTCAAGGGCTATTCGATCACGGTCAACCTGCTCGACGTGCAGAGCCAGCGCGCCGCGCCCACGGTCAGCCTGCTCGACGACGAGACCAAGCTCGTGACCAGCCGGCTCGGCGTCGATCGCTTCCGTGTCGCCGGCACGGCCGAGTTCAACGGCTACAACAAGGACATCCGCGCCGACCGCATCAAGCCGCTGGTCGACTGGGTCAACCAGTGCTTCCCGGGCGTCAGCACGCGCCAGGTCCTGCCCTGGGCCGGCCTGCGTCCGATGCTGCCGAGCATGTTGCCGCGCGTCGGGCGCGGTCGCCAGGCCAATGTGTTCTACAACACCGGCCACGGCCATCTGGGCTGGACGCTGTCGGCGGTCACCGCCGATATGATCGCCGGCGTCGTGGCGCAGGCCTACGACCAGCCGATCCAGGTCGGCGCTGCCCCAGGCAAGCCGCTGTTCCCGCTGCGCGCCTGACCATTTTTTCCCTTGCCGTGGCTCACGAAGCGGCGGCATTTTCACCACCCTAGGCTGTCGCAGGCCGGAAAGGAGCACTACCGTGCAATCCCTACATGTGTTTTTTGAATGGCTCAACGGCATCGTCTGGGGCGTACCCATGATCGTGCTGATCCTGGGCACCGGCCTGTATCTGCAATTGCGCCTGGGCTTCATGCCGCTGCGCAAGATCGGCCATGGCTTCGCGATGATCTGGAAGAGCCGCAAGCCGGGCAAGGATTCCGAAGGCGAGATCTCGCCCTATGCCGCGCTGATGACTGCGCTGTCGGCCACCGTCGGCACCGGCAACATCGCTGGCGTCGCGACCGCGATTGCGGTCGGTGGCCCGGGCGCGCTGTTCTGGATGTGGATGACGGCCTTCGTCGGCATGGCGACCAAGTACGGCGAGGTCGTGCTGGCGGTCAAGTACCGCGAGGTCGACGAGCATGGCGAGCATGCCGGCGGCCCGATGTTCGCGATCAAGAACGGCCTGGGCCGGAACTGGCGCTGGCTTGGCACCGCCTTCGCGATCTTTGGTGGCCTGGCCGGCTTTGGCATCGGCAGCATGGTGCAGGCCAACGGCATTGCCAGCGCGGTGCACAACGCCTTCGGTGTCGAGACCTGGATCACCGGTGTCGTGCTGACGCTGCTGACTGGCGCGGTGGTGCTGGGCGGCATCAAGCGCATCGGTGCCGTGGCCGAGGTGCTGGTGCCCTTCATGTGCATCGGCTACATCGTGGCCGTCGGCGTGGTGTTGTTCGTGTTTGCCGACCGCATCCCCGCAGCCTTCGCGACCATCCTGAACCAGGCCTTCAATCCGACCGCTGCCAGCGGCGGCTTCCTCGGCGCGACCGTGATCATGGCGATCCAGAAGGGCGTCTCGCGCGGCATCTTCTCGAACGAAGCCGGCCTCGGCACCGCGGGCATCGCGCAGGCCGCCGGCGCGACCTCGAATCCGGTGTTCTCGGGCCTGATCGGCATGATGGGCACCTTCATCGACACCATCATCGTCTGCACCATGACCGGCCTGGCCATCATGGTCAGCGGCGTCTGGACCTCGGGTGCCAACGGTGCCGTGCTGAGTTCGATGGCGTTCGAGGCCGCAATGCCGGGTGTGGGCAAGTATCTGCTGGCGATCTCGCTGGCGATCTTTGCCTTCACCACCATCCTGGGCTGGTGCTACTACGGCGAGAAATGCTGGGAGTACCTGCTGGGCACCGTCTCCGCCAAGCCGTTCCGCCTGCTGTGGACGATTTCGGTCTATTTCGGCGCCGTGCTGAGCCTGGACTTTGCCTGGCTGGTAGCCGACACGCTCAATGCGCTGATGGCGATTCCGAACCTGATCTCGCTGCTGGTGCTGAGCCCGGTGATCGTCAAGCTGACGCGCGAGTATTTCGCCAACGAGCAAGCTGCCGAGTCCATTCCCGCCGGTGGCGTGACCGTCAGCGCCAGCCGCAACTGATTTCTTCAACCCGTATTCTCAATCCAGAACACCTCGATCATGAAAACCAGATTCGTACTCGAACTCGCCGATGTCAAGGCCATCGCGGCCGCTGCCGAAGCCGAGGCGCTGCAGAACCAGTGGGCCGTGACCATCGCCATCGTCGATGACGGCGGCCATCTGCTGTGGCTGCAACGCCTGGACGGCGCACCGGCCATCTCGGCCCAGATCGCTCCGGCCAAGGCGCATACCTCCGCGCTGGGCCGGCGCGAATCCAAGGTCTACGAGGAGGTCATCAACGGTGGCCGCACTTCCTTCCTGAGCGTGCCGGGCGTGCAAGGCATGCTCGAAGGCGGCGTGCCGATCATGAAGGACGGCCAGTGCATCGGCGCGGTCGGCGTCAGCGGCGTCAAGTCGAACGAGGATGCGCAGATCGCGCGCGCCGGCATCGCGGCGCTGGGTCTTTGAGGCTTTGAAAGGGAAGAGGCCGGCGCTTGTGCAGCGGCCGGCCTCTCAAGCCGCTCTGGCGGCTGTGGCTCCAGCGGCGGCTTCAGGCCGACAGGAAGCGCTCGGCCAGCTTGACCCAGAAGGCGGCACCGATCGCGATGTTGCCGTCGTCGAAGTCGTAGTTCGGGTTGTGCACCATGCAGGCGCCGTGGCCGCCGCTGGCCTGGTCGCCGTTGCCGATGAACAGGTAGCTGCCCGGCAGCTGCTCGAGCATGAAGGCGAAGTCCTCGCTGCCGGTCAGCGGGGCGGTCTGCAGCTCGACGTTTTCCGGGCCGACCAGCTCGAGCGCGACCTGGCGCGCGAAGTCGGTCTCGGGCTGGGTGTTGACCAGCACCGGATAGCCGCCGCGGAACTCGACGCTGGCCTGGCAGCCGTAGCTTTGCGCCTGCGCCTCGACCAGTTCACGGATGCGGCGGTTCAGCAGCTGGTGCACCTCGCGGTCGAGCGAGCGCACGCTGAGCTCGAGCGTCGCGCGTTGCGGGATCACGTTGTTGGCCTGGCCGGCCTGGAAGGCGCCGACCGTGATCACCGCCATCTGCAGCGGCGGCACATTGCGCGCCACGATGGTCTGCAGGCCCAGCACGATGGCCGAGCCCGCGACCACCGGGTCGATCGCGACATGCGGCATCGCGCCGTGGCCGCCCTGGCCCTCGAGCGTGATCGTGATGTTCTCGCTCGATGCCATGGTCGCGCCCTCGCGCAGCAGCAGCTTGCCGCGCGGGAAGCCCGGCATGTTGTGCATCGCAAAGATCGCGTCGCAGGGAAACTGCTCGAACAGCCCGTCTTCCATCATCTTCCTGGCGCCGCCCAGGCCTTCCTCGGCCGGCTGGAAGATCAGGTTCAGCGTGCCGTCGAAGTCGCCTTGTTCGGCCAGGTGCTTGGCTGCGGCCAGCAGCGTTGCGGTGTGGCCGTCATGGCCGCAGGCATGCATCAGGCCGGCGTGGCAGCTGGCGTGGGGCAGGCCGGTGGCTTCCTGGATCGGCAGCGCGTCCATGTCGGCGCGCAGGCCCAGGCGCTTGCCGCCCTGGCCGCTTGTTCCGCGCTTGCCGCGCACCAGCTGGCCGACCACGCCGGTGCCGCCCAGGCCGCGCGTGACCTGGTAGCCCCAGGCAGCCAGGCGCTCGGCCACCAGCTCGCTGGTGCGGAACTCCTGGTAGCCGAGTTCCGGGTGCTGGTGGATGTCGCGGCGCAGCGCCGTGAACTCGTCCGACAGGGCTTGCAGCTGGATCAGTGTGTCGGACATGGTGTCACTGGGCCTGCAGGTTGATCGACTTGGCGATGGCGCGGTACTGCGCGATCTCGTCGTGGTAGGTCCTGGTCACCTTGTCCAGTGCCTGCGGTTTCGGGACGATCATGCCCTGGGCTTCGAGCGTCGTGCGCACGCCCGCGTCGTTGGCGACTTCGCTCAGGGCCTTGTGCAGGGCTTGCACCACCGGCTCGGGCGTGTCCTTGCGCACGAAATAGGTCTGCCAGGTATCGAAGGTGAAGCCCTTCAGAGCCTTGCTCTCGTTGAGGGTCGGCACCGACTTGAACGCCGCCTGGCGCTCGGCCGACAGGGCCGCCACCGCCTTGATCTTGCCGCTGTTGACCAGCTCGACATAGGACTTGCCGTAGGGGGTGATGAAGATGTCGACCAGGCCGCCCATCAGGTCCTGCGTGGCGGGCGCGCCGCCCTTGTAGGGCACATGGGTCATCGGCACGTTGAGCACCTTGGACATCTGCTCGCCGAGCACATGGTAGAGCGAGCCGGGGCCGACGCTGGCATAGGTCAGGGGCCGCCCTTCCTTGGCCATCTTGGCGGCGTAGGCGGCGAGTTCGTCACCGTTGCCCACCGGCAGGTCCTTGCGCGCGAACACGATCATCTCGTTGAGCGTGATCGACTGCACCGGACGGAAGTCCTCGCTCTTGTGCTTGACGGCGGCCACGGCCATCGGCGTCAGGATCAGCTCGTTGGGCGAACCCTGGTAGATGATGTTGCCGTCGGCAGGCAAGTTCAGGACCCTTTGCGCGGCGATCGCACCACCGGCGCCGCCGAGGTTCTCGACGATCACGTTGCGCTCGAGGTGCTTGGCCAGCACCGGGCTGACTATGCGCGCGATGACGTCCGACACGCCGCCGGCCGGGTAGGGCACCATCAGCGTGAGGGGCTTGCCCGATTGCGCCATGGCACTGGCTGCCAGCGTCATGCCGGCGAGCAAGGCGGTGGTGCGCTTGAGGGTGAAACGTTTGCGATGGTCCATGCTTGTCTCCTGTCGATGTTGTAAGTCAGCTCATCTTATGGGGGGCTATTTGATGTGTCCAATGCATTATTTCGATGGTAGCTATTCGTTAGTAGAATGATCTGGCATGAACATCAAACCGCTTGAACATCTGCTGGCGCTGGCCGATACCGGCTCGTTCAGCCGCGCGGCCGAGCAATGCTTCCTGACCCAGTCGGCGCTGAGCCGCAGCATCCAGAACCTGGAGCAGGAGCTCGGCGGCCAGTTGCTGGACCGCATCGGCAAGCGCAACGAGCTGACCCCGCTCGGGCGCGAGGTAGTCGCGCGCGCGCGCCGGATCGTGCTGGAAGCCTCCGAGCTGCGGCGCAGCGCGGAGCGGATGCAGGGCGGGGGCGGTTCGATCCGGGTCGGCCTGGGCTCGGGCCCCGGCGCCTTGCTGACCACGCCGCTGCTGTGTCATGCGGCCGAGCAGCATCCCGACTTGCGGGTGTCGATCACGCGCGGCCCGACCGAGCTGCAATTGCTGCAGCTGCGCGCACGCCAGCTCGACGCGCTGGTGGTCGATGCGCGCCGGGTGGCACCGGCGCCCGACCTGCAGATCGACCCGCTGGGCGACCAGCCGGCCGGTTTCGTCTGTCGCGCCGACCACCCGCTGCTGCAGCTGCGCCGGGTCGGGCTCGAGCAGCTGCTGCGTTATCCGGTCGCCTCGACGCCGCTGTCCGACGAGGTGGCCCGGCTGCTGGTCGAGCAGTACGGCCCCGCCGCTGATCCGCAGCTGATGGTCTCGCTGCAGGGCGAGGAGGTCGACAGCCTGATCGCGACGGTCGAGCGCTCGCAGGCGGTCTACCTTGGCATCCTGGCGGCCGCGCGCGACGGGCTGGCGGCCGGCCGGCTGGTCGAGCTCAAGCTGCAGCCCGCCTTGCGCTCGCAGGCGCGCTTTGCCTACATCACGCTGCAGGGCCGCACCGAGGCGCCGGCCATGGGCTGGTTCCGCCGCTTCGTCAGCACTACCTTGCGTGATTGACTGCCTGGGCTTTTCCCGTTTCATGGCACACATTTTCCCCCTCGTACTGCGGTAAAGTTACGTTTTTGACGAACTTTTGAATGATAACTAGCATGACTTGGGTAGAGCAGGAACAGGGGGATGCGCCGCTGGGCGATGCGAGGCTGAGTCGCAGTCTAGCCAAGCTGGTGACGCGCCTGGCCGGGAGCCCTTCTGAGAGTATTACGCAGACGAGCCGAGGCTGGGCGGAGATGCGTGCAGCCTACTGTTTCCTAACTCAGGACAAGCTCGACTGGCAGGACATCATGCAGCCGCACTGGGATGCTACGGCGCAGCGCATGCGCCAACCACGGTGGTGCTCTGCCCGCAGGACACGACCGAGCTGGATTCGAGGGCAAGGTCACGCTCGGACTGTACCTGCACCCGACGTATACCGTCACGCTGGGCCGGATGCCGTTGGGCGTGATCGATGCTTATTCGTACACGAGCATTTTATTGTCATAAAAAATTATGGGGTAGTTTGTGATTAAAGATAAATCTCTTAATTTTCAAAGTCAGAGATTCGTCTCGCCGCCCGTGAAAGATATATTTTCATTGCGGCAGCCATTGACGCTGGGGGAGATGAAAGTATTTGAGTTTTTTAATACTTACTTAAGTCCCCAATGGGAGATTTATATTCAGCCTCACCTCAATGGTTTGAGGCCTGATTTTGTTCTTTTGAATCCAAATGTGGGGATTGCTGTATTTGAAGTTAAGGATTGGGATTTGTCGGCTATGCGCTATGGCGTAGACAAGAGAGAGGGCAAGCCTCCGCTGCTTTGGGGTGAGTCTGGCGGAAAGCGCTTCTCCCTGCAGTCACAGAATCCAGTTGAAAAAGTTCAGGTTTACCGAAATGAAATATTCAGCATCTACTGCCCTCGTTTGAAAAAAAATGGCGGATTTGCTGCGGTGACTGCTGGTGTTATATTTCCTTTTTGCCCTGAAAGGCAGTTGTTTGAACTTTTAGGTCCGTGTCTTGAGTATCGAGGGATGGATAAATATCCCCAATGCAATCCAGTTTCTGGTTTGGAGTCTTTTTTTAATGGTGATATTTTAAAAATATTCCCGCAGGCGGCAAGAGGGAGTTCATTTGTTATGTCGCCAATTCAGGCTATGGATTTGAGAAATTGGCTTATTGAGCCTGATGTATCTGCAAGTCAAAGAGATTCTATTGGGCTTGATAAAGAGCAGCTTGCCTATGTGAATACGCGTACGCAATCTGGATATCGAAGAATAAGGGGGGCTGCTGGATCAGGAAAGTCTTTGGTTTTGGCGGCAAGAGCATCGGAGTTACTCAAGATGGGTAGCAAAGTATTGGTGGTGACGTTCAATATTACGTTGCTTCACTATCTAATGGATATTGCCGTTCGTTATCCAGGGTCTACAGGTAGGTCGAGAAAAGACATTACTTGGTTAAATTTTCATGCCTGGTGTCGTCGCATATGCATGGAAAATGATGCCGATGAAGAGTACAGGCAGCTTTGGAGTCGAGGCGATACGCAGACAGTTTTAAATTATGATCTGCCCGCCTTGATATCATATATTTTGGATAATTCCGAAAATATCGAACTGTATGACGCAGTGCTGGTCGATGAGGGTCAGGACTTTCTTCCGGGGTGGTGGAGCGTTCTAAGAAAAATTTGTAAGCCTGGTGGTGAAATGCTATTGGTTGCCGATGCTACTCAGGATATCTATGGAACTGCTTCATCTTGGACTGATGAAGCAATGATCGGCGCAGGGTTTTCAGGAAAATGGGCAGAGTTGGAGGTTAACTATAGGATGCCGGCAACAGCGTTGGAAATGGCGGCCAACTTTGCCTCTAAATATCTTCCTGAAAGCCTTCGAATCGTTCCGCGACTTTCGCAAATTGATATGACGTTGGAGCCCTGTTACCTAAGGTGGGTCCAGCATACCGGGGTGGATGACGCTCAGTTGTGTTGTGATGAGATATTGGGTTTATTCACTAGGGCAGGTTCCGTTGGGTTGTCGATGGCTGATGTGACTTTTCTTTGTGATGTTAAGAGTATCGGTTATGAAGTGGTCAAGAGATTAGGTGTGAAGGGGATTCGTTGCGTTCACACATATGATCCAGATGAAAAGGAAAGTCGAAGGCAGAAGGTGGGTTTTTATATGGGTGATGCCAGGGTTAAGGCAACAACACTTCACAGTTTTAAAGGGTGGGAGGCTAGAATACTGGTCATTTATATCGAGCGTGGCACAACGCCTCAAGCTCTTTCTTTGCTCTATACTGGCCTCACCCGTATTAAGCGTCACATCGATGGTAGCTTTTTGACGGTAATATCAAAAGATACACAGTTAAAAATGTACGGTGAGACTTGGCCGGATTTTGTTGAAATTTAGTAGTGGAATTTGCGTCAAGCGGTAGCGCGGAGAATCATGTTGAAAAAATGGCTCTATAAATTTTCGTCGGTTGTTTTTGCTCTCACGTTGGTAACTTATGTTTTGACGTTGATAACCGTCTCGTATGTGGGTGTTTATCTGACTTATGTTGCGGTTCCGGTGATCATCATATTTGGGGTGTTAACCTATTTTTTGGCCCCTAAGGAAGTTGATTCAATGGTCCAAAAGACGCCGAATAAGAGGATTTTGGAAATTGATGCGAGATTGAAAGAACTTGGAGATTGATTTATGTTCCGCATAATAAGAAGCATATTTTCGTTGATCTGCGGCTTCTTTGTTGCACTTTCAAACTTGCTCGAAATACTATCATCAGGACTTGATGGTCTAAATAAGTAGATGGAGCGTTTTAATAAGGATTTTGAACGAAAAAGGCTTGTGGCTGAACGTGAAAAAATCCCGAGTGATTCCAGTCAGAAATCTATTTCTGCGAAGAGGTTGAGTGACGATTAGACTGGTCTCTAAATTGATCCTCAGAAATTTTTCGATCGATATTCCTGCTTTGGCCTGCCATCAGTTTTAATCCTAGTCAGTGCAGCGTCACTAGGACGCGGGATTGGGATGGATAAGCGAATCGACACCCGGGTGAGCGAGTAAGATCGGCTGTAACTAGCGCAGGTGATCGGGAAGTCACCAGACTGGCGTGCGCGCGAGCTAATACCTAGTTGGTGCTACTAAATTTTCCGCAAGTCAAGCCACTTTCGTAGAATTGCGGCACGACCAGCGACACGAAGACCGCAGCTCAACCGCATCGAGACTATGTGGCGGCTGATGACGCACTGCTGGATGGAGGTCAACCTCTTGGTCAAAGAGAAACTGGAGCGAGCCGTTGAGCAGGTGTTCGAGTAATGTGGTAATAAATTAAATTGGAGTCTTGACTCGATTGGCTTTCGCGGGCTAACTTACTACAACAAAAAGCCCGCTCGAAGCGGGCTTTCTGGTTCATGCAGGCTGAGCCTTATTCGGCGTCACCGACCGGCAGGCAGCTGCAGAACAGGTTGCGGTCGCCGTAGACGTTGTCGACCCGGCCGACCGACGGCCAGTACTTGACGGCCTGGCCGGTCTTGAGCATGGCACCGACTTCGCGCGGGTAGGCGCGGTTCCACTCGCCGCCGAGCAGGCTGGCCGCGGTGTGCGGCGCGTTTTTCAGCGGGTTGTCCTCGCGCGGCCATTCGCCGGCTTCGACCTTGCGCACCTCGTCGCGGATCGCGATCATCGCGTCGATGAAGCGGTCGAGTTCTTCCAGCGTCTCGCTCTCGGTCGGCTCGACCATCAGCGTGTTGGCGACAGGGAAGCTCAGCGTCGGGGCGTGGAAGCCGTAGTCCATCAGGCGCTTGGCGACATCCTCGGCCATCACGCCGCTGCTGTCCTTCAGGCCGCGCAGGTCGAGGATGCACTCGTGCGCGACATGGCCCGGCTTGCCGTCCTTGCCTTCGCTGGCGTACAGCGTCGGGTAATGGTCGGCCAGGCGGCGGCTGATGTAGTTGGCGCTCAGGATCGCGGTTTCGGTCGCGTGCTTGAGGCCGTCGGCGCCCATCATGCGGATGTACATCCACGAGATCGGCAGCACGGCGGCGTTGCCCAGCGGAGCGGCCGAGACGGCGCCGACTGCCGGCTTGGCGCTCGGCACGCTGTCATTGACCGGACCGACATAGGCGCCCTGGGCGCTGGCGGTCGCATGGCCGGGCAGGTAGGGGGCCAGGTCGGCCACCACGCAGACCGGACCGACGCCCGGGCCGCCACCGCCGTGCGGGATGCAGAAGGTCTTGTGCAGGTTCAGGTGGCTGACGTCGCCGCCGAACTCGCCCGGTGCCGCGACACCGACCAGCGCGTTCATGTTGGCGCCGTCGACATAGACGCGGCCGCCATGGCTGTGCACCAGCTCGCACAGCGCCTTGACCTCGGTCTCGAACACGCCATGCGTGCTCGGGTAGGTGATCATGACCGCGGCCAGATTCGCGCTGTGCTGCTCGCACTTGGCCTTGAGGTCGGCCATGTCGACGTTGCCGCTCTCGTCGCACTTGGTCACCACCACCTGCATGCCGGCCATCTGGGCGGACGCCGGGTTGGTGCCGTGCGCGCTGGACGGGATCAGGCAGATGTTGCGGTGGCCGTTGCCCTGGGCGTCGTGGTAGCCCTTGATCGCCAGCAGGCCGGCGTATTCACCCTGCGAGCCGGCGTTGGGCTGCAGGCTGATGGCGGCGTAGCCGGTGGCCTGGCACAACCAGGCGCGCAGCTGCTCGTCGAGCAGGCGGTAGCCCTCGAGCTGGTCGGCCGGCGCGAACGGGTGCACCAGCGCGAACTCGGGCCAGGTGATCGGGATCATCTCGCTGGTCGCGTTGAGCTTCATGGTGCAGCTGCCCAGCGGGATCATGCTGCGGTCCAGCGCCAGGTCCTTGTCCGACAGCGCGCGGATGTAGCGCAGCATGCCGGTCTCGGAGTGGTAGCTGTTGAAGACCGGGTGGCTCAGGTAGGTGCTGCTGCGGCGCAGTGCGGCCGGGATCATGGCTTCGACGCCAGCGGCGAAGCCATCGACCTGCGGGCAGGCCTGGCCGGCTTGGGCGAACAGCGACCAGAGCTGGGCGATGTCCGCGCGCGTGGTGGTCTCGTCGAGCGACAGGCCGACGCAGTCATTGCGCAGTTGGCGCAGGTTGATGCCGTTGGCGGCGGCATGCTGGATCAGCGCGTGGGCGGCACCGGTGCTGGCGGTCTTGACCGTCAGCGTGTCGAAGGCGGTATGGTGCACCAGCGAGTAGCCCAGCGACTGCAGGCCCTGGGCCAGGATTGCGGTGTAGCTGGCGACGCGCTCGGCGATGCGCTTGAGGCCTTGCGGGCCGTGGTAGACCGCGTACATGCTGGCGACGACAGCCGGCAGCACCTGGGCGGTGCAGATGTTGGAAGTAGCCTTTTCGCGGCGGATATGCTGCTCGCGCGTCTGCAGCGCCAGGCGATAGGCCGGGTTGCCATGCGCGTCGACGCTGATGCCGACCAGGCGGCCCGGCATCGAGCGCTTGTACTCGTCGCGGCAGGCCATGTAGGCGGCATGCGGGCCGCCGGCGCCCATCGGCATGCCGAAGCGCTGGGTGGTGCCGATCACGATGTCGGCGCCCATCTCGCCCGGGGCCTTGAGCAGGGTCAGTGCCAGCAGGTCGGCGGCCAGTATCAGCGCGGCCTTCTTGTCGTGGATGGTCTGGCCCGACTCGCTCCAGTCGCACAGCCAGCCGCTGCTGCCCGGGTACTGGTTGAGGGCGGCGAAGTAGTCGTCGCCAGCGATCGCGGCATTCCACTCGGCTTCGGTGGCAGCGATCTTGACCTGGATGTCCATCGTCGCGGCGCGGGTCTGGATCACCTCGATCGTCTGCGGGTGGCAGTCGCCGCCGACGATGAAGACATTGCCCTTGGCCTTGACCGAGCGCTTGGCCAGCGTCATGGCTTCGGCCGCGGCGGTCGATTCGTCGAGCATCGAGGCGTTGGCGATCGCCATGCCGGTCAGGTCGGTCACCATGGTCTGGAAGTTGACCAGTGCCTCCATGCGGCCCTGGCTGATCTCGGCCTGATACGGTGTGTAGGCGGTGTACCAGGCCGGGTTTTCCAGGATGTTGCGCAGGATCACGCCCGGCGTGTGGGTGCTGTAGTAGCCCTGGCCGATGTAGCTCTTGAAGATCTTGTTCTTGCCGGCAATCGCCTTCAGGTCAGCCAGCGCCTGCGCCTCGGTGATCGCGTCGGGCAGCGCCATGCGGCTGCCACGCGCGATCGAGCGCGGCACGATGCTGTCGATCAGGTCGCGGCGCGAGGCCTCGCCGATCACGGACAGCATGTGGGTTTCGTCGGCAGCGGAGACGCCGATGTGGCGTGCGATGAATTCGCTGGCGTTTTCGAGGTCGGCCAGGGGGCGGGCGGTGGGCGTCGACATGGCGGGTGGATTCCGGGCAAGAAAAAGGAAAGCCACCGCCGAGTCCGACGGTGGCCGATGAGGCGCGATTTACTGGGTCAGGCTGCCGTAGGCCGTCTCGTCCAGCAGGCCGTCGAGCTCAGCCAGGTTGGACAGCTTGACCTTGAAGAACCAGCCGGCGCCCAGCGGGTCGCTGTTGGCCAGCGACGGGTCGTCGCGCAGCGCTTCGTTGACTTCGATGATCTCGCCGTTGACCGGCATGTAGACATCGGCAGCGGCCTTGACCGACTCGACCACGCCGGCCACGTCCTTGGCGGCGAAGGTCGTGCCGACTTCGGGCAGCTCGACGAACACCACATCACCCAGGGCATCCTGGGCATGGTGGGTGATGCCGACGACTGCGACGTCGCCTTCGACGTTCAGCCATTCGTGGTCGGGGGTGTATTTCAGGCTCATGGGGGCTCCAGATGAAAAAAGGTGGGTCGGACACCGCGGCGCGCGGTGCCCAATTGTCGAAGAAGATCAGCCGCGGTAGTAGCGGGTCGGCACGAAGGGCATGGCCGCGACTTCCATCGCCACGGCCTTGCCGCGCACGATGGCATTGACCGCGGTGCCGAGCGCGGCATAGGCCGGCTCGACATAGCCGATCGCGATCGGCTGGTTGATGGTCGGGCCGATCAGGCCGCTGGTGACTTCGCCGATGCGCTCGCCCGCGGCGTTCTGCAGCTCGACATGCTCGCGCACCGGCACCCGGTCCTTGGCGATCAGGCCGACGCGCTTGCGCGTCAGCGGCAGGCTGGCGTCAAGCTGGGCCAGCACCTTGTCGGCACCCGGGAAGCCGCCGGCGCGCTCGCCACCGGTGCGGCGCACCTTCTGCAGCGCCCAGTTCAGCGCGGCCTCGACCGGCGTGGTGGTGGTGTTGATGTCGTTGCCGTACAGGCACAGGCCGGCTTCGAGGCGCAGCGAGTTGCGCGCGCCCAGGCCGATCGGCTTGACTTCGGGCTCGGCCAGCAGGGCGCGGGCCAGCGCGTCGGCTTGGGCCTGGTGCACCGAGATCTCGAAGCCGTCTTCGCCGGTGTAGCCGCTGCGCGTGATGTAGAGCTCGGCATCGTTCCACTCGAAGTTGCCACCGGTCATGAACACCAGCTGCTCGACGCCGGGAACCAGGCGCTGCAGCGCGGTCACGGCCTGCGGGCCTTGCAGTGCCAGCAGGGCGCGTTCGGGCATCGGGATCACTTCGCAGCGCTGGCCGATCTTGGCCTGGATATGCGCGATGTCACCGGCCTTGCAGGCGCCGTTGACGATCACGAACAGGTCGCCGCCGTTGGCGTAGTCGCGGTTGACGAACATCAGGTCGTCGATGATGGTGCCTTCATCGGTCAGCAGCAGGCCGTAGCGCTGCTTGTTGACACCCAGACCGATCACGTCGACCGGCATCAGGCTCTCGAAGGCGGCGGCTGCATCGGGGCCGACTAGGCGCAGCTGACCCATGTGCGAGACGTCGAACAGGCCGGCCGCATTGCGGGTATGGGCATGTTCGGCCATCAGGCCGGCCGGGTATTGCACCGGCATCGAGTAGCCGGCAAAGGGCACCATGCGCGCGCCCAGTTCGAGGTGCAGGGCGTTGAGCGGGGTGGTCAGCAGTGTGTTGTGGTCGGACATGGCGGTTTGAGGCAGTTTTCAGCAGCGTGAAGCATACGCCGTGCGGTCCGGGACCGCTACGGTGCATGTACTGCCCACCTGTCCGCTTTACCTGAGAGATTCACGCCGGCCGCAACGGCCTTGAGCGTTTGCTCCTTCGGTGGCCGCGCTCGGGGCGCGGCTCTCTCCAGGGGGTAACGCCGGCCTCGCAGCCGACGCTTGTCAGTCCTTTTGCCTGAGCGTTCAGGACCTGCGGGGTAGCGGGTCTCCTGCGCCTTCGGCGGCCTCGCGGGTCGGACGACCCGGCGCGACTCTCTCCTGACAAGCCCAGGATTCTAGCCGCGAATCAGCTTCGGCGGCTAGATCGGGCTGATTCGCCGCTCAGAGCTGGGCGAACACCTCGCGCGCGGCCGCGACCGTGGCCTCGATGTCGGCGTCGGTGTGGGCGGCACTCACGAAGCCGGCCTCGTACAGCGCGGGAGCGAAGTAGACGCCGCGCTCCAGCATGCCGTGGTAGAACTTGTTGAAGCGCGCGCCGTCGGTGCTCATGACGCGGGCGTAGTTCTGCGGCAGCTGGTCGAAGAAGAAGAAGCCGAACATGCCGCCCTGGCTGTCGCCGCAGAACGGCAGGCCGGCGGCATGGGCCGCCTCGGTCAGGCCGGCGACCAGGCGCTGGGTGCGGGCCGACAAGGCCTCGTAGAAGCCGGGCTTTTGCAGCTCGCGCAGCGTGGCCAGGCCGCAGGCGGTCGCGACCGGGTTGCCCGACAGGGTGCCGGCCTGGTAGACCGCGCCCAGCGGCGCCAGCAGCTCCATCACCGCGCGCTTGCCGCCAAAGGCCGCCAGCGGCATGCCGCCGCCGATCACCTTGCCGAGCACGGTCATGTCGGGCTCGAAGCCCGGGATCAGGCTGGCGTAATGGCCCTGGGCGCTGCCCAGGCCGACGCGCAAGCCGGTCATGACCTCGTCGAACACCAGCAGCGCGCCATGCTGGGTGCAGAGCTCGCGGCAGCGCGTCATGAACGGCACCGAGGCGCGCACGAAGTTCATGTTGCCGGCGATCGGTTCGATCATCAGGCAGGCAACGGCTGCGCCATGCTCGGCAAAGGCGGCCTCGAGCTGCTCGACGTTGTTGTATTCGAGCACCAGCGTGTCCTGCACCACCTCGGGTGGCACGCCAGCGCTGGTCGGGTTGCCGAAGGTGGCCAGGCCCGAGCCGGCCTTGACCAGCAGCGCATCGGCGTGGCCGTGGTAGCAGCCCTCGAACTTGATGATCTTCTTGCGTCCGGTGGCGCCGCGCGCGAGCCGGATCGCGCTCATGCCGGCTTCGGTGCCCGAGCTGACCAGGCGCACCATCTCGATGCTCGGTACCAGCTTGACCAGTTCCTCGGCCAGTTCGATCTCGCGCTCGGTCGGTGCGCCGAAGGAAAAGCCTTCCAGCGCGGCCTTCTGCACCGCTTCCAGCACGGCCGGGTGGCCATGGCCCAGGATCATCGGGCCCCAGGAGCCGATGTAGTCGATGTAGCGCTGGTCGTTGGCGTCCCAGAAATAGGCGCCTTGGGCGCGCTGCACGAAGCGCGGCGTGCCGCCGACGGCCTTGAAGGCGCGCACGGGGGAGTTGACGCCGCCCGGGATCAGGGTCTTGGCGCGTTCGAACAGGGTCTGGTTGCGGTCGGTCATGGCGTGAGGAGTAAGAAGCCGCGCTCAGTGCGGCGTGGCATCGCTGGAAAGGGTGGTCAGCAGGTCGTGACCGGCATCGGCGTCGGAAATCCTGGGATCGGGGCCCGCACCGGCCTGGTCTTCGGACTCGTGGGCCCAGAACAGCCGGTCGGGCACGGCACGCCCCATGCCGGGCCGGAAACCCGCGCCGAGGCTGCGGTCGAGGTAGGTCATGGCTTCGGCGCAGGCATCGACCAGTTCGCTCTCGGCGCCGAGCAGGGCGCACAGCGCGGCCGACAGCGTCTCGCCGGCGCCGCTGAAGCTGGCCTCGAAGCGCTCGTAGCGCGCGCTCGCCAGCACCGTCTCGGGCGTGGCCAGGTGGTTTTCGATGAACTGGTCGGGCGCGATCAGGCCGGTTACCAGGGTGTAGGGCGGGCCGAGCTGGGAGGCGGCACGCGCGACTTCGCGCGCGTTCGGTGCGCGTTCCTCGTCCCAGTCCGGCAGCAGCCAGCGGCACAGCGTGCTGTGGTTGCCGACCAGCACGGTGGTGTGCGGCAGCAGCAGGCCGGCGCAGGCATCGAGGTAGTCCTCGAGCGCGGATTCCTCGCACCAGGACAGGTCGGGCATGTAGGCGATCACCGGCACGCCGTCGTAGTCGGACAGCACGCGCGCGATCGCGCCGAGGTTTTCGGGGTTGCCGGCATAGCCGACCTTGAAGGCCTGCACCGCCATGTCCTCGAGCGCACAACGCGCCTGTTCCTCGACCGTTTCCTCGTCGATCACCACATGGTGTTGCACGCGGCGGGTATCACCGATCAGCACCGCGGTCAGCACCGGCAGCACATGGCAGGAGGCGCTGACCATCGCGGCCACATCGGCTGCCAGGCCGCTGGCGCCGCTGGGGTCGTTGGCATTGAAAGTCATGACGCAGGGCAGGCCCTGGACGTCGTCGCTGGACTCGGGGTCGGACGGCAGTTCGGAGGAGTGGGTCATCAACAAGCTGGGTCGGGGGAGTCCCCGATCGAATCGATTCATTCTATAAGACGCTGATTGACCCCCTAGGCGGGTGCAAGAGCAGAGCGGGCCCGGCCGCGAGTGGCGGCCGTCAGGATTTCTTGACCACCGCGTAGCGCGCCAGCGTCTGCTCGCGCGCCTGGGCGTGGTCGACGATCGGGCGCGGATAGTCCCGGCCCAGCACCAGGCCGGCGGCTTCGAGTTCGAGCGCGCCCGCCAGCCAGGGCGCGTGCAGCGCGCCGTCTGGCAGTTGGCCGAGCTCGGGCACATAGCGCCGGATGAACTTGCCCTGCGGGTCGAACTTCTCGCTCTGGCTGACCGGGTTGAAGATGCGGAAATAGGGCTGGGCGTCGCAGCCGCTCGAGCTGGCCCATTGCCAGCCGCCGTTGTTGGCCGACAGGTCGAAGTCGATCAGCCGCTCGGCGAAATAGGCTTCGCCGCGCCGCCAGTCGATTCCGAGGTCCTTGCACAGGAAGCTGGCCGTGACCATGCGGAGACGGTTGTGCATGTAGCCGGTCTGGTTCAGCTGGCGCATCGCCGCGTCGACCAGCGGATAGCCGGTGCGGCCCTCGCACCAGGCCTGGAACTGTTCGTCGGCCTGCTTGCCATGCTCCCACTTGATCGCGTCGTACTCGGGCTTGAAGGAGCCGGTGGCCACCTGCGGGAAATTGGCCAGGATCTGCAGGTAGAAGTCGCGCCAGATCAGCTCGGACAGCCAGGTGCTGGCGCCGACCAGGCCTTGCAGGTGCATCTGGTGCGCGACGCCGGCGAGCTGGCGGATGCTGATGGTGCCAAAGCGCAGGTGCACGCTCAGGTAGCTCGGGCCCTTGACGGCGGGAAAGTCGCGCGCCTGCTGGTAGCGCTCGATCCGGGTCAGGAAATCCTCGAACAGGCCCTGGGCGCCGCGGCTGCCGGTACGGATCTTGAGCGTGCGCAGATTGGTCGGCTCGAAGCCGATCTCGGCCAGCGCCGGCACGCCGGCTGGATGCGAAGCCGGGCAGGGCGCGAGCGCGCCGGCATGGCGCTCGACCGAGTAGGGCTTGAGGTGAAAGGGCGTGACCTTCCTGAGCCAGGCGTTCTTGTAGGGCGTGAAGACGCCGTAGGGCCGGCCGTTGAGCGTCACGAGCTCGTGGCGCTCGAAGATCGCATGGTCCTTGTGCAGGTGCAGCATGATGCCGGCATGGGCCAGCGCACCGAGCACGCGCTGGTCGCGCTGGCGTGCGCCGGGCTCGTCGTCGTGGTTGGCGTAGACCGCCTGCACGCCGAGTTCGCTCGCCAGTTGCGCGATCTCGCTGCCGGCCGGGCCGTGGCGCACGATCAGCCCGACGCCCTCGATGCCGTTGGCACGTCCCAGACCGCGCAGCTGTTCGTCGAGGTCGAGCAGCGACTCGTGGATGAACTCGACCCGGCGGTCGGCCTTCAGGCCGCGCTCCAGCAGCGGTTGCAGGATGTCGGTGTCGAAGACGAAGGCGCACCAGACCTTTTTGCAGTCCTTCAGCGCATGGTAGAGCGCAGCCTGGTCGCTCGCGCGCAGGTCGCGCCGGAACCAAATCAGTCCGCTGTCATATTTCTTGGAAGTCAGTGTCATGTCGCGCCGCTTAGAATTCGCAGCCATGAGTTCGGATACCGCCCCTATTAACTTGACCCATCATTTCCTGATCGCCATGCCCGGGCTGAACGACGAACTCTTTGGCAAGAGCGTGGTTTATCTGTGCGAGCATAGCGCGCGCGGCGCCCTGGGCCTGATCATCAACAAGCCGGCCGATATCGGACTCGGGGAATTGTTCGATCGGCTCGACCTGCAGCTGCGCCGCGCCGACCTCCAGGGCGCGCCGCTGATGCGTGGCGGCCCGATCCAGACCGAGCGCGGCTTCGTGCTGCACGAGGCCATGGGCGAGGCCAAGGCCTTCGGCAGCGACGAGACCCCGCCCGCCCTGCGCGAGGCGATCCGCGAAGCGCTCGGCAGCCTCGAGCGCGTGGCTTCGCCCTCGCTGTTGACCGAGCCGGCCGAGTCCGATGGCGCGTCTGAGGACGTCAAGCCCGAGACGCCATCGGCCTATGCCTCCAGCCTGCGCATCGACGGCGGGCTCGAGATGACGACCTCGCGCGACGTGCTCGAAGCGCTGTCCTCGGGTGCCGGTCCGCGCAAGGTCATGGTTTCGCTGGGTTATTCATCCTGGGGCGAAGGCCAGCTCGAGTCCGAACTGGCCGAGAACAGCTGGCTGACCGTGGCGGCCGACCCGGCCGTGATCTTCGACACCCCGATCGAGCAGCGCTACGACAAGGCCATGGCCTTGCTGGGACTCGAGTCCTGGATGCTGGCGCCCGGAGCGGGGCGAGCATGAGCGGCCTGCCGACACCGGTCGTGCCGCCGGCCCAGATGAGCTTCCTGGCGTTCGACTTCGGTGCCAAGCGCACCGGTGTCGCCAGCGGCAACCGCATCACGCGCACCGCCACGCCGCAGGCCACGATCAAGGCCGAAGGCAGCGACGCGCGCTTCCTGCAGGTGGCGGCCCGCATCAAGGAATGGCAGCCCGACGCACTGGTAGTCGGCGTGCCGTTCCACCCGGACGGCGCCGCGCACGAGAACACCGCGCGCGCGCTCAAGTTCGCGCGCCAGCTGCGCGGGCGCTTCAACCTGGCCGTCTACGAGGTCGACGAGCGCTACAGCACGACCGAGGCGCACAGCCTGGGTGCCAAGGACGCCGATGCGGCTTCGGCCTGCATCATCCTGGAACAATTTTTGAGGAGTTTGCCTTGAGTTTCATTCATTTAGATGCCGAAGCGCTCTATGCCGAGCTGCTGCGCGGCGTCAAGGGCCTGATCGCGATGAGCGCGGGCCCGCTCAAGCTGGTCGGCGTGACCTCGGGCGGCGCCTGGCTGGCCGCGCGCCTGCAGCGCGAGCTGGGGCTGGAGGGCGAGATCGGCGTGATCTCGTCGGCCATGCACCGCGATGACTACAAGCAGCGCGGCTTGAGCGCCAGCAGCGAGCAGACCCGGCTGCCGTTCGATGTCGATGGCACCCAGGTGCTGCTGATCGACGATGTGCTCTATACCGGGCGCACCATCCGCGCCGTGATCAACGAGCTGTTCGACTACGGTCGCCCGGCCAGCGTGCAGCTGGCGGTGCTGGTCGACCGCGGCGGGCGCGAGCTGCCGATGCAGGCCGACTTCGCCGCCGTGCGCCTGACGCTGCCGGTCAGCCAGTCGTTCGAGCTCGCGCGCGACGCGCAAGGTCATTTCAGCTTTGTGGTGCAAGACAAGAACGCGGAGGCCTGACATGAAAAAACGCAATCCCCAGCTCAACAAGAACGGCGAGCTGATCCACCTGCTCTCGACCGAAGGCCTGCCGCGCGAGATCCTGACCCAGATCCTCGACACCGCCGGCAACTTCGTCAGCCTCGGCGACCGCGAGGTCAAGAAGGTGCCGCTGCTGCGCGGCAAAAGCGTGTTCAACCTGTTCTTCGAGAACAGCACCCGCACCCGCACCACCTTCGAGATCGCGGCCAAGCGCCTGTCGGCCGATGTGTTCAACCTCGACATCGCGCGCAGCTCGACCGCCAAGGGCGAGTCGCTGCTCGACACGATTGCCAACCTGTCGGCGATGGCGGCCGACATCTTCGTCGTGCGCCACGGCGAATCGGGCGCGCCCTACCTGATCGCCCAGCATGTCGCGCCCCATGTCCATGTCGTCAACGCCGGTGACGGCCGCCACGCGCACCCGACCCAGGGCCTGCTCGACATGTACACGATCCGCCACTACAAGAAGGACTTCACGAATCTGTCGGTGGCGATCGTCGGCGACGTGCTGCACTCGCGCGTGGCGCGCTCCGACATCCACGCGCTGACCACGCTGGGCTGCCCCGACCTGCGCGTGGTGGGGCCCCGTACCCTGGTGCCGGCCGAGTTCGCCGACATGGGCGTGCGGGTCTGCCATACGCTGGAAGAGGGCATCAAGGACGCCGATGTCGTGATCACGCTGCGGCTGCAGAACGAGCGCATGAGCGGCGCGCTGCTGCCCTCGAGCCACGAGTATTTCAAGAGCTTTGGCGTCACGCCTGAGCGCATGCAATGGGCCAAGCCCGATGCGATCGTGATGCACCCGGGCCCGATCAACCGCGGCGTCGAGATCGACTCGAGCGTGGTCGATGGCGGCCAGAGCGTGGTGCTGCCGCAGGTGACCTTCGGCATCGCGGTGCGCATGGCCGTCATGGGCATCGTCGCTGGCAATATGGCCTGAACCGCTACAGACAAGGACTTCACATGAAAACCCTGATCCAGGGCGGTCGCCTGATCGACCCCGCCAGCGGCACCGACCGCCTGGCCGACATCGCCATCGCGGCCGGCCGCATCGTCGGCATCGGCCAGCTGCCGGCTGATTTCACTCCGAACCGCGTCATCGACGCCAGCGGCTGCATCGTCGCGCCGGGCCTGGTCGACCTGTCGATGCGGCTGCGCGAGCCCGGCCAGGAATACGCCGGCATGCTGGCCAGCGAAACCGCCGCGGCCGTCGCCGGTGGCGTCACCAGCCTGGTCTGCCCGCCCGACACCGAGCCGGTGCTCGACGAGCCCGGCCTGGTGCAGATGCTCAAGTACCGCGCTGAACGCCTGCACCAGTCGCGCGTGTTCCCGCTCGGCGCGCTGACGCGCGGCCTGAAGGGTGAAGTGCTGACCGAGATGGTCGAGCTGACCGATTCGGGCTGCGTCGCCTTCAGCCAGGCCGAGGTGCCGATCGTCAACACCCAGGTGCTGCAGCGCGCGCTGCAGTACGCCGCCACCTTCGGCTACAGCGTCTGGCTGCGGCCGCAGGACTTCTGGCTCGGCAAGGGCGTGGCCGCCAGCGGCCCGCTCGCGACCCGCCTGGGCCTGGCCGGTATCCCGGTTTCGGCCGAGGTGATCGCGCTGCAGACCCTGTTCGAGCTGCTGCGCGGCGTCTGCAAGGCGCCCGGCACCCAGGTCCAGCTGCACCTGTGCCGCATCAGCAGCGCCGCCGGCTTGGAGCTGGTGCGCCAGGCCAAGGCCGAAGGCCTGCCGGTGACCTGCGACATCAGCGTGCACAACCTGCACCTGACCGATATCGACATCGGCTATTTCGACAGCCGCCTGCGCCTGCAGCCGCCGGTGCGCCAGCAGCGCGACCGCGAGGCGCTGCGCCGCGGCCTAGCCGACGGCACCATCGACGCACTGGTGTCCGACCACAACCCGGTCGATGCCGACGCCAAGATCCTGCCCTTCGCCGAGGCCGAGGCCGGTGCCACCGCCGTCGAGCTGCTGCTGGGCCTGGCCTGGAAATGGGCCGAGCAGGACGGCGTGCCGCTGGCGCGCGCGCTGGCCGTGCTGACCCAGGGCCCGGCGGCGGTGCTGGGCAATAGCCTGGGCACGCTGGCTTCGAGCATCGGGCGCGTGGTCGAAGGCGGCGTGGCCGACCTCTGCGTGATCGATCCCAAGGCCTACTGGACCGTGGGCGAGGATACGCTGCGCAGCCGCGGCAAGCACACCCCCTTTGGCGGCCACGAGCTGCCGGTGTCGGTGCGCGCCACGCTGGTGGCCGGCCAGCTTGCCTACGACGCGCTGGCCGCGTCGCGCGCCTGAGAATGGTCGCCGCATGAAAATCCTGCGCGCCGGCTGGCGCCTGTTGCGCGTGCTGGCCCATCTGCTGAACGGTGCCTGGATCATCAGACGCCGCTTCAGTCAGCTCGACTTCGAGCAGCGCCAGGCCCTGGTGCAGCACTGGTCGCGCCGCCTGCTCGGGCTGCTGGGCCTGCAACTGCAGGTGCATGGCGAGCTGCCTGGGCGCGGGCCGCTGCTGGTGCTGGCCAACCATATCTCCTGGCTCGACATCATCGTGATCAACGCGGCGCTGCCTTGCCGCTTCGTCTCCAAGTCCGATGTGCGGCAGTGGCCGCTGATCGGCGGCCTGGTCGAGGGCTCGGGCGCGCTGTTCATCGAACGCGACCGCCGGCGCGACGCGATGCGGGTGGTGCACCTGATGGCCGAGCGGCTGCGTGCCGGCGACCGGCTGGCGGTCTTCCCCGAGGGCACGACTGGCGACGGCAGCAGCCTGCTGCCGTTTCACGCCAACCTGCTGCAGGCCGCCGTCGCCACCGAGATGCCGGTGCAGCTGCTCGGGCTGCAGTACACCGATGCGCGCAGCGGCTTGCGCCACGACGCGCCGACCTATATTGGTGACACCAGCCTGCTCGAGTCGCTCTGGCGCACAGCGTGCGCCACCGGCTTGCAGGCCGAGCTGCATGTCGGCCTGGCCGATACCGCGCAGGGCCGCGACCGCCGGACCTGGGCCGAGGCGCTGCGGCGCGAACTGGCCCAGCGGCTCGACCTGCCGTTGCCCGACTGAGGCCAGCGCACGCCATTTTTTCAACCCTTACCGTTTCCGAGTCGATAACATGCCGCTTCCCGCTCCCCAGCCCCGACGACAGGTCAATACCCGCGAAACCCGATTCCGCTGTTTCCTGCGCGACGATGGCCTGTGGGACGTCGAGGGCGAGTTGATCGACACCAAGTCCGAGCTGTTCACGATCCGCAACGAGCGCAGCTGGCAGCCCGGCGAGCCGATCCACCACATGCTGATCCGCGCGACGATCGACGACGCCAAGGTCGTGCACGAGATCGCGGTCTCGATGGAGGCCTACCCGCACGGCATCTGCCCGCAGGCCATGGCGCACATGCAGCGCATGGTCGGCTGCACCATGGCCGGTGGTTGGCGCAAGGCGATCGACCAGCATCTGGGCAAGGCGCAGGGTTGCACCCATATCCGCGAGTTGCTGTTCAACATGGCGACGGCTGCCTTCCAGGGCATGGAGCGCGGCCGTGCCGACGCAGCGCCCGACGAAACGCCGGCCTACCTCGGCACCTGCACCGCCTGGGACATCGCGGGCTCCGTGGTGGCGCGCGAGTTTCCGCTGCTGTACCGGCCTGCCGCAACGCCGTAGTTTCCACATCGGCAGCGGCAAAACCCTGGTGTACGATGCCGCCACCGGCGTCTTGTATGCCACGCAACCATCCTGAGCAAGACTTAGCAAGAGGTGACAATGGAAGAGTATTTAAGCTTGGCGTTTCTGCTGCAGGTGCTGCAGATCATCGCCATCGACATCCTGCTTGGCGGTGACAACGCGGTCGTGATCGCGCTGGCCTGCCGCAAGCTGCCCGAGTCGCAGCGCAACAAGGGCATCGCCTGGGGCGTGGTCGGCGCGATCGGCCTGCGCATCGTGATGATCTTCTTCGCGCTGCAGCTGCTCGCGCTGCCGTTCCTGAAGATCATCGGCGCCTTGCTGCTGCTGTGGATCGGCGTCAAGCTGCTGCAGTCCGAGGACGATGACCACGACAACGTCGAGGGCGCCACCACCTTGTTCGGCGCGATCAAGACCATCGTGATCGCCGATGCGGTCATGAGCCTGGACAACGTGATCGCCGTCGCCGGTGCCGCCCATGGCAACATGGGCCTGGTCGTGTTCGGCATCCTGTTCAGCATCCCGATCATCGTCTGGGGCAGCAAGTTCGTGCTGACGCTGATGGACCGCTTCCCGGTCGTGATCACGCTGGGCGCGGCCCTGCTGGGCTGGATCGCTGGCGGCATGTTCGTCACCGACGAATTCCTCAAGGATTACCTGAAGGATGCGCCCTCCTGGCTGCACTACGTCACCGCCGTCGTCGGTGCGCTGTTCGTGGTCGTGGTTGGCAAGCTGATCGCTGCGCGCCAGGCACCGGCCGAGCAGGCCCCGCTGGTCGACCTGGCCAAGAAAGACTGAGAGGACTCGTACATGACCAAGATCCTGATCCCCCTCGACGGTTCGGCTGCTGGCGCGCGCGCCATCGAGCAGGTGCTGCAGCGCGGCACCGCCGGGCTCGAGCTGCATCTGCTCAATGTGCAGCTGCCGGTCGATGGCAATGTGCGCAGCTTCGTCAGCAGCGACGAGCTCAATGCCTACCACCGCGACGAAGGCCTGGCCGAACTCGCCATCGCGCGGGCCTTGCTCGACGCTGCCGGCGTGGCCTATCAGCAGCATGTGCTGGTCGGTCACCCGGCCGACCAGATCAGCCGCTTTGCGGCCGAGCAGGGCTTTGACGAGATCGTCATGGGCAGCCACGGCCGCACCGGCCTGCTGCAGCTGCTGATGGGCTCGGTCGCGGCCGAAGTCTCGGAACAGGCCAAGACCCGGGTCACGCTGGTCAAGTGACCTGAGCGGTGGCGCAGCGGTCCCGGCCCCAGCCGCTGGCATACTGGGCAGCATGTCAATCTTCGCTGCTGCCATGACCGACCGCGCCGCCTTGCTGCGCGCGCTTGAGCAGGGGCCGGCCGTGCTCGTGACGGTCAGCGCCACCCGGGGCTCGGTCCCGCGCGAGCCCGGCGCCTGGCTGGCGCTCGGCGCCGACTGGCTGCTCGGCAGCGTCGGCGGCGGACACCTTGAGCTGCAGGCGATCGCCGCGGCGCGCGAATTGCTGCAGCAAGGCAGCGCCTCCCCCCTGAACGGACAGATCCGGCGCTATGCGCTCGGGCCCAGCCTGGGCCAATGCTGTGGCGGCAGTGCCGAGCTGCAATTCCATTACCTGGCCGATGCGGCCGCAGCCAGCCGGCTGCCCGGACTCGAGCCGGCGCGCGTGCCGGTGGCGATCTTCGGCGCCGGCCATGTCGGCCAGGCGCTAGTGCAGGCGCTGCTCCCGCTGCCTTTTTCCCTGCGCTGGATCGACAGCCGGGACGGCCTGTTTCCTGCCGGCCTGCCCGAGACGGTGCAGGCCGAGTCGTCCGATCCGGTCCAGCTTGCCGTGCCCGAGCTCGCGCCGGGCAGTCTGGTGCTGATCATGAGCTTCAGCCATGTCGAGGATTTCGAGCTGGTCGCGGCCTGCCTGCAGCGCCAGCGCGAGCGCGCCGACCTGCCTTTCATCGGCCTGATCGGCAGCCAGACCAAATGGGCCAGCTTTCGCCAGCGCCTGCAAGCGCGCGGCTTCGCGCCGCAGGAGCTTGCCTCGGTCATCTGTCCGATCGGACTGCCCGGCATCGCGGGCAAGCAGCCGGCGGTGATCGCCGCCAGCGTCGCGGCACAGTTGCTGCAGTTCGGCAGTTCCGTGCCCGGCGCCAGGGCCGTCCCTGGTCGGTAGCTGCCCGCGCTGGCCGGCAAGGGCTGATACTGGGTTAGCAACCCTTCGGTTTTTCCGAAGGGTTGGCCCCGCCTGGACTGCTGGTCAGTGTCATCAAGACTCGTTATCCTTGGACATCTTGCCTGCCCAGGCTCATTCATTTACGGAAAAAAAAGATGGACTTCCTGTTCGACCCCAACATCTGGATCGCCTTTGCCATGCTGACCACGCTCGAGATCGTGCTCGGCGTGGACAACATCATCTTCATCTCGATCCTGGTCGGACGTCTGCCGCCCGAGCAGCGCGACAAGGCGCGCCGCCTGGGCCTGGGCTTCGCGATGATCTCGCGCCTGCTGCTGCTGGCTTCGCTGAGCTGGATCATGGGCCTGAAGGCCGACCTGTTCTCCGTTTTCGGCCAGGGCATCAGCGGACGCGACATCGTGCTGCTGGCGGGTGGCCTGTTCCTGCTCTGGAAGGCCTCGCACGAGATCTTCGTCGAGGTCGAGGCACGCGAGCAAGACCATGCGCCTGACACCGACGCCGCCACGCTCAAGGCCGCCGGCCAGCGCCTGTTCTGGGGCATCATCGGTCAGATCGCCATCATCGACATCGTGTTCAGCCTGGACTCGGTCATCACGGCGGTCGGCATGGTCGACAACCTGGCCGTCATGGTTGCTGCCGTGATCGCCGCCGTCGGCGTGATGATGTTCGCGGCCAAGCCGATCGGCGACTTCGTCGACTCGCACCCCTCGGTCAAGGTGCTGGCACTGGCCTTCCTGGTCATGGTCGGCATGGCGCTGACCGCCGAAGCCTTCGAAGTGCATATTCCCAAGGGCTATGTCTACGCGGCGATGGCTTTCTCGCTCGCGGTCGAGGCCCTCAACCTGCGGGCACGCAGCAAGCGCCTGGCCAAGGCCAACGCGGCCTGATGCTGCCCAACACGGCCTGACGCGCCCGGCGCCTGCCGGGTCTGGCAGTCTCGCCGGGGCCATCTAGGCCATCCACCCGAGGCCCGCGCAAGCGGGCCTTTGTTCGTTCCGGCGTAGCTGGCAGGCAGTCTGCAGCCACCTCCGGTGGTCAGTGACTGGTACACTGGAGCTACTTATTTTTTGATTTTTACATCAAAAAGTTGTCGTAAACAAATTTAAATTGACGTAAATATCAATTGCAAACCCTTCAAGAACTGGGTGAAGCCGTTGCCGCACGCCGCAAGCTGCTGGGTCTCAAGCAGGGCGACGTGGCGAGCAAGGCGGGCATCACGCCCGAATCCCTGTCGCGCTTCGAGCGCGGCAGGACAGCCGAATTCGGCTCGCGCAAGTTGCTGGCGGTGTTGGCGGTGCTGGGCGCCGAGCTGGACGTGATGGCTCAGGGCCAGTCGGGCAATCTGGACGAACTGCGCCGTGAGCGTGCACAGGCTGTCACTGGGCCGGCGCGGGGTTCCATCGGCAATTCTGGCCAAGGCACCCGGTGATGCCGTTATCCGTGTACGTGCTGGGCCGCGAAGTGGCCACGCTGGAGCAATCGGGCGACTTCAGGAGCGTGCTGACCTACCACCCCCAGGTGGCGGCAGACGACTTCGTGTCGCTCACCATGCCTGTTCGCACCGAATCCTATGTCTGGGACGACCAGCTTGCGCCCGTGTTGCAGATGAACTTGCCCGAGGGCTATTTGCTCCAGATGTTGCAAGAGCAGTTCGGCCCGCACATCGGCGCCAGTCCGATTGCCTTGCTGTCTGTGATCGGCCGCAACATGGTGGGCCGCCTGCAGGTGGCCGCGCCTGGCGCCGAACTCAGTGAGCCGGCGAAGTCGGTTGAGGTGGCCGCATTGCTGAAGGGCGATAACTCGGAAGCCGCCTTTGCCGCCCTGGTACGCCAGCATGCGACCAGCGGTGTGTCGGGCGTGGTGCCCAAGTTTCTCGATTCGCAGGCCGAAGATGGCGCTCCCCTGGCACAGCACAGGAAAGCCAGCCTTGTCACCCGCCGTCACATCATCAAGGGCTCCAGTGCTCAACTGCCCTTTGTGGCCTTGAACGAGCACCTGTGCATGCAGGTGGCCAGCCGCGTCATGCCGACGGCCAAGACGGAAGTATCCGACGACGGCCAGGCCCTGGTGGTGCACCGTTTCGACGTGGATGAACAAGGCCAGCCGCATTGGGGCATGGAAGACTTTTGCAGCCTGCTGGGCCTGCGCCCCGCTGCCAAGTACGACACCACCTGGGAGCGCATCGCCAAAGCTGTGCGCGACCATGTGCCCGGCCCGCAGCGACTGGACATGTATCGGCAGCTCGCCACCACCTTGCTCCTTACCTACGCGCTGCGCAATGCCGATTGCCACGCCAAGAACCTGGCCTTGCGCTACACCAGCCGGGCCGACGTGCAGCTCACCCCCGCTTACGACATGCTCACGACCAGCGTGTACGCGGGCTTTCAGCACAACCCACCCGGCATCGAGTTCATGGCCAAGAAGACCTGGACGCCGGGCAAGAACCTGCAAAAGTTCATTGCTGCGACCTTGGGTATTCAGCCCAAGGAGCAGCAACAGATGGTGCAGGCCATCAGCGACGCCGTGGCCGATGTGGGGCCGCAGGTACGCCAGGCAATGCAGCAGCACCCCGGCTTTGGCGACATCGGTAAACGCATGCTGATGGCCTGGGCTGAAGGCGTGCAGGGTTTGCGTGACCAGCGGGTTTATGCCACAGGAGATTGGAGTCCTGGTGACGCATTTGATGGGTTTTCCGCGCCAGAGAAGCTCAAGGTAGAAAAAGCCAGGATCGGACGCTCGCCCTTGCTTGGGCACAATTGAACGCCATATCGACATGCCCCCTGCCGCACCCGGGCCTCTGCTGTGGCCCTAAGCTCGACTGGATTCAAATCACTGGGGCCAGATCATGGAAGACACACGTTGCTGCGGCAGCGGCACCTGCATCATCAATGCCAAGGGTTACTGCTGGTGCGGCCAACGCTGGGACGGCACGCGCATGTGTCATCCGGCCCCCGCTGACAGTCAGCGCAGCGATGAGGGTTCGGAATCGAAGTTGCCCACTGACGATGGCACGGCTCCAGCCTGATGCGGCAACGGTCGGCGAAGTGATCGCCATGGCGCTCAGTGACCACATCAGCTTTGCTCAGATCCAGGCCTTGCACGGTCTGGCGCCCGATGAGGTCAAGGCCTTGATGCGGCGCGAGCTCAAGCCAGGCAGCTATGTGGCGTGGCGCAAGCGGGTGCGGCAGTTTACCGATCGACGCGAGTTCTACAAATGACGCTTGATCCACACCCTTGGGCCAGGGAGCTCGTCACGCTGCATGACCATGCCTGGCAAAGACTGGTGCGGGGCGTGCATGACCGTCATGCGCCGGCACGCCATCCGACATTGGCCACGGTCAGCCCGGATGGCTTGCCAAAAGCTCGCACCGTGGTCTTGCGTGCCGCGGATCCATCAACCGGCAGGCTGGAACTGCACACCAATCTGCATTCAGCCAAGATCGCTGATCTCAGGGTGACTCCGGTGGCGGCGCTCCATGTCTGGGACCACGGCTCTCGGCTGCAGATCAGGCTGGAGGCCGACGTGGCAATCGCTACCGGGCCTGAGGTGGCCGCAGCCTGGGCCAGGGTGCCAGAGCACTCGCGCAGCGCCTACAGCAGCAGTCAGCGACCCGGCCATCCGATACCAGGCGCGTTGGACTATGACCAGCAAGCTGACCCAGCGGTGTTTGCCGTGTTGTCCCTGACCATCCGATCGATGGAGCTGCTGCATCTGGGCGCTGACCATCGACGCGCGCAATTCACCCGTGCCAGCCATTGGGCCGGGCAGTGGTTGGTCCCTTGAGATCAGCGACATGCCTGGGCCCACAGCGGCTGCCGGGCAAGCCTGTCCGCTGACCCCGGTAGCCGGGCGCAATTTCTTGTAGTTGCCGGACCCGGCGTTCAGAGCGGGCGCTCGGCCAGGGTCTTGAGCAGCTGGCGCAGCGTCTCGCTGTGCTCTCCCTCGGGCAGCGGGCGCAGTCCGGCCGCTTCCTGCAGCAGCCGTTCGAGCGTCTGGATATGCGGCAGCAGCACGCCGAAGAAGACCGGCTGGCCGTTGACGCCGATCAGCAGGGTGGGAAAGTTCTCGACGTCCAGCTCATCGAGCAGGTCGGCCTCGTCCTCGACATCGACCCAGTGGCAGCGCAGTTGCGGCTGGGCCCGGGCCAGCGCCTCGAAGGGCTCGGCATATTCACGGCAGGTGCCGCACCAGGCGGCGCAGAGGCAGACCACCTGGACGGTGGCCGTGGCGGGGGAATGGCTCATGTGGCGAGCTTACCAAAGGCGGTTGCCACCCGGCCATCTGGCCTCTGCGCTTTCAGCCCCAGCCCCGACGCCAGCCCCAATGGAAAAGAGCGCCCGAGGGCGCTCCTTGTATTGGCTGTCGGGGCCGTTCGTGGCCCCGGGCAAGCAGGCTTCAGGCCTTGTCGGCGCCGCTGACGGCGGCAACGGCCGTCATGTTGAGCACGCGGCGCATGGTCGCGGCCGGGGTCAGGATATGCGCGCTGGCGGCCGAACCCATCAGGATCGGGCCGACGGTCACGCCACCGCTGGTCGTGGTCTTGAGGACGTTGAACAGGATGTTGGCCGAATCGAGGTTCGGGCAGATCAGGATGTTGGCCGAACCGCTCAGGGCCGAGTCGGCCAGGTAGCTGCGGCGGATGTCCTCTTCCAGCGCGGCATCGCCGTGCAGTTCGCCGTCACATTCGATCTCGGGGTGGGCGGCGGCGAACAGCTCGCGTGCCAGGCGCATCTTGCGCGCCGACGGGCGGCTCGACGAGCCGTAGCTCGAATGCGACAGGAAGGCGACCTTGGGCGGAATGCCGAAGCGCTGCACTTCCTTGACCGACAGCCAGGCGATCTCGGCCAGTTGCTCGGCGTCGGGGCAGTCGTTGACATAGGTGTCGGCGATGAACAGCGGACCGCGGTCGGTGTTGAGTGCATTGAGCGCGGCGAACTGGTTCGCGCCCGCCTTCAGGCCGATGATGCTCTCGATGCGCTCGAGGTGGGTCTCGTAGTTGCCGACCAGGCCGCAGATCATGGCGTCGGCATCGCCGAGCTTGACCATCAGCGCGGCGATGATGGTGTTGGAGCGGCGCACGGCGGCCTTGGCGACATCGGGGGTGACGCCGTTGCGGCCCATCAGCTGGTGGTAGGTTTCCCAGTACTGGCGGAAGCGCGGATCGTCCTCGGGGTTGACGATGTCGAGGTCGATGCCGGGGCGGATGCGCAGGCCGGCCTTGGCGATGCGCGTGCTGATCACGGCCGGGCGACCGATCAGGATCGGGGTCGCCAGATGGTCGTCGATCGCGGCCTGGGCGGCACGCAGCGCGCGCTCGTCCTCGCCGTCGGCAAAGGCGATGCGCTTCTTGTCGCCGGCGATGGCCTTGGCGGCGTTGAAGACCGGACGCATCAGGATGCCGGTCTGGTAAATGAAGCGGCCCAGGCTCTCCTTGTAGGCTTCCATGTCCTGGATCGGACGGGTCGCGACGCCGCTGTCAGCGGCCGCCTGGGCGACGGCCGGCGCGATCTTGAGGATCAGGCGCGAGTCGAACGGCTTGGGGATCAGGTAGTCGGGGCCGAACACCAGTTCCTGGCCGGCGTAGGCGGAGGCGACTTCGTCGCTGATCTCGCTCTTGGCCAGGTCGGCGATCTGGCGCACGCAGGCCAGCTTCATCTCTTCGGTGATCTTGGTCGCGCCGCAGTCGAGCGCGCCACGGAAGATGTAGGGGAAGCACAGGACGTTGTTGACCTGGTTCGGGTAGTCCGAGCGGCCGGTCGCGATGATGCAGTCCGGGCGCGCGGCCTTGGCGATCTCGGGGCGGATCTCGGGTTCCGGGTTGGCCAGTGCCAGGATGATCGGCTTGTCGGCCATCGACTTGACCATCTCGGCGTCGACCACGCCGGGGGCCGAGCAGCCCATGAAGACATCGCAGCCGACCATGGCGTCAGCCAGGGTGCGCTTGTCGGTGTCGCGGCAGAAGCGCTGCTTGGAGGCGTCGAGCTTGCCGGCCAGGGCATCGGCGCGCTGGCTGTGGATCACGCCCTTGGAGTCGCAGACCAGGATGTTCTCGACCTTGACGCCCAGACCGATCATGACGTCGAGGCAGGCGATGGCGGCAGCGCCGGCACCCGAGACTGCCATCTTGATCGCGCCGATGTCCTTGCCGACCAGTTCCAGGCCGTTGAGCAGGGCGGCGCTCGAGATGATCGCGGTGCCATGCTGGTCATCGTGGAACACCGGAATGTTCATGCGCTCCTTGAGCTTCTTCTCGATGTAGAAGCACTCGGGCGCCTTGATGTCTTCCAGGTTGATGCCGCCCAGCGTGGGCTCCATCGAGGCGATGATGTCGACCAGCTTGTCGGGATCGTTCTCGTCGAGTTCGATGTCGAACACGTCGATGCCGGCGAACTTCTTGAACAGGCAGCCCTTGCCTTCCATCACCGGCTTGGAGGCCAGCGGGCCGATATTGCCCAGGCCCAGCACGGCGGTGCCGTTGGTGATCACGGCGACCAGGTTGCCGCGGCTGGTGTAGTCGGCCGCCAGGGTCGGGTCCTGCTCGATCGCCAGGCAGGGGTAGGCCACTCCGGGGGAGTAGGCCAGCGACAGGTCGCGCTGGTTGGACAGCGGCTTGGTCGCGTTGACGCTGATCTTGCCCTTGCTGGGCGAACGGTGATAGTCCAGTGCGGCGTCGCGCAACGCTTGTTCTGCGGGGGTCATATTTTCTAGTGCTCCTTGGGAGCCTCAAGCAAGCCTACCTTGCCTGAAGCTGACACACAGTGTAACGGCGTCGCGTGGCTACAATTGAAGCCATGAGCTGCAAGAGCCTTGTGCGACGATGGACTACGGGCTGGGTCCTGTGGGCGGTCCTGCTGCACGCCCTGGCGCCTGCCGTCGCGCAAGCGGCGCTGCGGATGGCACCCGCGCTGCCGTTCGAGGTCTGCAGCAGCACCGGCATCCTGCGCGCGGCCGAACCGGCCCGGGAGTTCTCCCAGGACAGTCGCCCGGTCCTGGCTGGCCTGCATTGCGAGTGGTGCCTGCTCGACGCACCGGCCATCCTGCCCCCATCCTTTGCTGTCGGTTTCCATGCCGGTCCGGACGCATCCGATCCCGTCGCCGCGCTGCGTGCGCCGCCCGCGCGGCTGGCGGCTTGGCGTGTGCAGGCGCGAGCGCCGCCTTCTTTCGTCTGATTCCACCCGTCTCGCGACGGCCGGCCCCAAGTCCGCCGTCATTGGAACCCAGTCAGAAAGAAATCCGATCATGAACAAAATCCTCCGTCACACCCTCATCGCCACCCTGGCCGCCGCCAGCCTGGGCGCCTGGGCCCAGTCCCAGTCCCGGCTCAAGGTCGAGGACGCCTGGGTGCGCGGCACCGTGGCGCAGCAAAAGGCCACTGGCGCCTTCATGCGGCTGACCGCCGAGCGCGAGCTGCGCCTGTTGTCCGCCCGTTCGCCGATCGCGGGTGTGGTCGAGATCCATGAGATGGCGCTCAACGACGGCATCATGCGCATGCGCGCCGTTCCCGGGCTGGCGCTGCCGGCAGGCAAGACGGTCGAGCTCAAGCCCGGTGGCTACCATGTGATGCTGCTGGACCTGAAGGCGCCGGTCAGCGCCGGTCAGCAGGTGCCGCTGACGCTGCTGCTCGAGGGCCAGGACGGCCAGCGCGAGCAGGTCGAGCTCCAGTTGCCGGTGCGCGCGCTCAATGCCCAGACCATGGGGCAGGGCCATCAGCCGCATCCGTCCGGCGGCCACATGCATTGAGGTCGGGTCCTGGGGGGCGATGCTGATCCGGCGCTCGCGCGGCTGGACTGAAAAGCCCCGGACAGCAGAAAAGCCGCGACCGTGTCAACGGTGGCGGCTTTGTCAATGGTCCCCCCGACAGGAATCGAACCTGTATTTGCCGCTTAGGAGGCGGCTGTTCTATCCATTGAACTACGGAGAGGATCCCCGCATTGTAGCGGCGCCATCGACCGCTTTCGGCGCGGCCGGGCTGGAACGCGCGCGTCGGCCGTCGTATTGGCGCGTGTAGATCAGCTCGATCGCGTTGTCGTCGCCGGCCTGGGCCCGCAGCGTCAGGTGGCGCGCCAGATCGTACAGGATGGCGACGGTGCCGGTGGTGCCGACCACGCTGCGCGAGTAGCTCAGGTAGAGCTGGCGCGAGATCCGCTTGCCCAGCGTCAGTGCGGCGGCCTGGGCGCTGCCGTCGGCCCTTTGCGTCTCGCCCTGGAACGACAGTTCGTCGAGCCCGAGCGAGCGCTGGAAGCCGCCGTCATTGGCCCGGCTGCGGCTGCTGAACAGGGCGAGTGCCGCCTGTTGCAGCAGCGCGGTCTCGGCGCCGGTGCCACCGGCCGGGCGGCCCAGCACCAGCCAGGCCAGTTTCTCGCTTTCGGGCAGGTCGGGATCGGCGTACAGGCGCAGCCTAGGCGCCAGCGCCGTGCCGCTGAGCTGGACGCCGACGCGCTGGTCTGGCAGCGGTCGCAGCGCCAGCAGTTCGAGCGTGGGGTTGTCGTAGGGGCCGTTGAAGTTGAGCAGTCCGGTTTCGATCTCGAGTCGCTGGCCCCAGGCGCGGTATTGGCCGCGCTCGGTCCGGACCTGGCCGGTGAGCTGAGGCAGCGACTGGCCGGGGTCCAGGCTCAGCAGCAGTTCGCCCTTGAGCTGGCTGTCCAGCCCCTGTCCGCGCAGCTGGAAGTCGTCGCCCAATCCGAGCTCGAGCCGCAGCCGGATCGGCTTTGCAGTCGCTGAGGTGGTCGATCGTGCCGGCTCGGTTGCCGTGGTGGCAGGGCCTGGCTGGCCCTGTCCGCGCACGACCACATCTTCGCCCAGCGTGGGCCGGTTCTCGTCGGGCAGGATGAACAAGGCCTGGTCGGCCACCAGCCGGCCTGTGGCGTCGAGCAGCTTCTCGTCCATCCGCACCGCGAGCCGGCCCGACAGCGTCAGGCGCCGGTCGGCGCGCGCGAGCAGTCGTAGCTGCTTGGCCTGCAGATCGAGCGTCATGACCGGCAGCAGCGGCGCGATGGCCTGGCCGGCTGGCGTGTCGGGCCGGCTCCAGCGCAGCAAGCCGCTGCCCAGCAACAGGCCGCCGTTGTCGCCACCGGCGCCGCGCAGCTTCAGGCTGTCAAAGCGCAGTTGGTCGCCGGCCAGCGTGGCGCGCAGTTCGCCGCCGCTGAAGTCGAGCCCGTCGACCAGCGAGCGCAGTGCCAGTTCATTGACCTGCAGCTGGCCATGCCATTCGGGCTGGCGCCGCGTGCCGCTCAGGCTGGCATCGGCCTGCAGACTGCCGCGCAGGCGCCAGCCCGGCGGCAGCAGGCTGGACCAGAGGCCGAACTGGGGCAGCTCGGCCTGGACCCGGCCTGTCAGCGCGGCTTCGGCCGGCCAGCTCCATTGCGCCAAGGCGGGCGAGGGCGGCGCCAACAGGGTGCCGAGCTCGGCGTCGAGTCGGCCCGCCAGCCGGCTGGTCCAGCGCAGCCGGCTCTGCAGTTGCACGCCGTCCAGCATCACGCTGGCCGCGACCTGCTCGACCCCGACCGGCTGCGGCTTGCCGCCGGTGCTGTCGGGCAGCAGCAGGCTCAGGTCGCCGCCGCTGCGGGCCAGTTCGATCCGGGCCCTGGTTGCCGGGGCGTTCTTGCCCGTGGGTTGCAGTGGCAGGCTCAGGTCCCAGCTGCCTTGCAGCGTCAGCTCGCCGCTGAGTCCGGCCTGCGCCAGCGGCCCGCGCGGTGCTGCCGGGCTGACCAGCAGGGTATCGATCCAGCCCAGCGCCAGTCCGGTGGCACGACCGCGCGACTCAAGCCGGCCGTTCGACCAGCGCGTGCTGTCCCAGGCGAGTTCGGCCGCTGGGCGCGCCGCGGTGCCGTCCCGCGCCGACAGCGCGAGGCTGGCCCGGCCCGGGGCCACGGTCAGGCCCCCGGAGTCCCAGCGCAGCGGGGTGCCGCCTGGGCTAGTGAGCTGGCCCGAGAGCTGGCGGGTCGCATCCGAGAGCTGCAGTTCGGCCAGCTCGAGCCGGACATCGGCCACCGGGCCCTGGCGGTCGCGGCCGAACTGGCCGCTGGCGCGCAGTCGGCTGCTGGCACTCCAGTCGGCGCTTGTGGCCGCGCCGGCCAGGCTCAGGGTCACGGCCTGGTCGCGTCCCGCGAGCGCCAGCTGCCAGTCTTTCAGTTGCAACGCCGGCAGGTCGCTGGCAGCCGGCCACTGGACCTGGGCCTGCGGTGCCTGGAGTTTGGCATTCCAGTCCCGCGGCAGTCGGTCTGTGTGCAGCGGACCGGTCCAGCCGGCTTGCAGGCTGGCCTGTCCGCGCCAGAGGGCGCTGCGCCAGGGCTCGGGCAGCTGTTCGGGGCCGATGCCGGCGGGCAGCCAGCGCTTGAGCGGGCCATTGAGCCAGCGCTGCAGCTGCTGGGCATCAGTCAGGGCCAGTTGCAGTTGGCCGCCAGACGCGCGCGCCTGCGCGCTGGCATTGGCGCCGGGCAGGGCCAGGGCCAGTTCGCCGCTGAGCTGCTGATTGCCCAGCTCCAGCCGGCCGCTGGCCTTGGCGCTGGCATCGGCCAGCTTGAGTTCGGCCTGGCGCAGTTCGACGCGCTGGCCGCTCCAGCTGCCGGCGGCCTGCAGTCGGCCGTTGTCGCTGAGCCGGGCCTCCAGGGTTTGCAGCTGCCAGGCGCCGCCCGCGAAGGCCAGCGCGGCGCGCAGCTGCTCGAGCGGCAGCGCGCCACGCTGCCAGGGGCCGGCGGCGCTGTTGCGCAGTTCGCCAGCCAGTTCCCAGCGCGCGTCTTGAGCCGTCGCATCGGGCCCATTCGATCGGCTGCTGGCTTGCCAACGGCCCTGCAGGCGGGTGCGCGGGGCTTGCGGCCAGAAGGCGGCCAGGTCGATCTCGCGCAGTTCGAGCTCGGCGGTTGGCAACGGCAAGGTGGCCCAGGGCGTGATCGTGGCGCTGGCCTTCAATGTGGCACCGGCACCGGCACCTGCACCGGCACCGGCACCGGCACCTGCTCGGGTCTGGGTCTGTGCCGATGCGGTCGGGTTCACGCTGGCCTCGAACGCGAGGCTGGCCTCCTGGCCTGCCAGCTGGCCGCTCAGGCGGGCCTGGGCCGACAGCGACTGGCGGCGCCCGCCAGGCAAGCTGGCTTGCGCCAGGCCTTGCAGCTGCGCGTCGAGCTGCATCGGCGCACTCGCCTGCAGCCGGGCCTGCAGCTGGTACTGCCCTTGGGCCCAGTGCAGCTGCTGCAGTTGCAGCTCATGCCGCAGGTCGCCTTCCGGCCCGCGGCGGTAGCGGTAGTCCGCCTGCAGCGGGCCCAGCGCCAGCTGCGGACTGCCTTCGATCACGATCGCCTCGACCCGCAGCGGCAGCTGCACCGATTCCAGCCAGGGCAGCAGCAGGTCGGTCGGTGGCTGGCGGTCCGTGCTGGGCGGGCTGTCGTCGCGCAGGCGCAGCCTGGCCAGCTGCAGCGGGTCGATCGGGTCGAGCCGCAGCTCGCGCCGCAGCAGCAAATCGGGCCAGAGCTTGGCCGGCCAGCGCAGTTGCAGGTCTTCGAGCTCGATCTCGAGTCCGTTGCGGCGCCAGCGCAGATAGCCGATGCGGCCGCCCTCGCGCAGGCTGCCGCTGGCGTCGCGTACCAGCAGCGGGCCTTCGCTGTCGGGGCCGTTGAGCCAGTCCTGCAGCCAGTCCAGCGTCAGCGGCAGCGAGCGCGCGTGGCCGCTCCAGAGCCAGGCCGACAGCAGCAGCGCGGCGACCAGCGCCAGCGTGGTGCCGAACAGCCGGGCCACGCCGACGGCCGGACGCAATAGCGCGCGCGCCAGCGCCGGACGGCGGGCCGGTGCCGGGCTCGGGCTCGGGCTCGGGCTCGAGGGCGGAGTGGGTGACTGGCTCAAAATGCGAATCCCACGCTCATGTGCAGGCGCAGCGCCTGGCGCTCGACGCCGTAGGCCAGGTCCACCTGCAGCGGACCGACCGGGCTGCGGTAGCGCAGGCCCACGCCAATGCCGATCTGGGGGCTGAGTGCGCGGCTGTGGTTGGCGACCGCGCCGGCATCAACGAACAGGGCGGTTTCCCAGTCGCTGCGGCGGCCGTCGATCCAGACCGGGCGTTGCCATTCGAGGCTGGCAATCGTCAGCAGCAGGCCCGGGTCGGCGCCGCCTTGTGCGCGCGGCACGCCGATCTCGCGCAGGCCGTAGCCGCGCACGCTGCCTTCGCCCCCGGCCAGGAAGCGCTGGGTCGCCGGCACGTTGTCGCCGTCGCGGCTCCAGACCGTTCCGCCCTCGAGCCGCAGCGCCCAGCGGCTGGGCCGGTCGCTGCTTTCGAAGGCCGGTCGGTAGGCCTGCCAGCGCGCCCGCGCGCGCAGATAGGGTTGGCGCTGCGCCAGCGTCAGGCCGGCGCCGAGCTCAAGCGCCAGGCCCTGGCCGCGCGTCGGGTTGTAGAGGTCGTCGAAGGCGCGCCGGGTCCAGCCGTAATGCGCGCTGAGCGAGGCCGCGGCGTCATCCTGCACCGCCAGTGCCGGGTCCTGCGTGCTGGCGCGGTCATATTGGGCGTAGAGCTGGCGTTCAAGCTGGCGCCCGCCTTGCGAACGCCCAGCCCGCAGCTGCTGGCTTGAGGTCACGAGCGGGCCGTCTTGCTGGCGCTGCAGCTGCGCGGCTAGGTTCCAGCGCCAGCCCCGTTCATCGATCGGCGAGTCGAGCGCGCCGTTCAGGGTTCTGGTGTCGCGTTCGAGCTGCAGCTTGGTGGCAGCGCGCCAGTCCAGTCCCGGTACGCGCCGGTGCAGGTGCTCCAAGCTCAGGCGGGCGCCGCTGTCGGTGCTGGCGCCGACGCCGATCACCAGCTTTTGCTGCTTGGCCTCGCGTACGCTGGCCTGCACCGGGGCCGCCTCGGGGTCGGCGCTGGTGTCGAGCCGCACGAAGGCCGACTCGAAATCACCGCTGTCGAGCAGGCGTTGCTGCGCGGCTTGCAGCAGGCGCTCGTCGTAGTCCAGGCCTGGCTCGACCCCGGCCAGTCGCACCAGGCGCTGGATGGTCTCGGGCTGGTAGCGCTCGCTGCCCTGCACCTGCAGCGGGCCGAAGCGATAGGCCGGGCCGGAGTCGAGTTCGAGCCGCAGGTGGGCCTGATGCCGGTCCGGGTCGATGTCGGCCAGGCTGTGCGTGATGCGCGCCTCGGGGTAGCGCAGCCGGCTCAGCGCGCGCAGCGCCGCCTGCTTGGCATCGTCCCAGTCCTGCTGGGTGAAGACCCGGCCCGCGGTCAGCTTCCAGTCTTCCTGCAGGGCCGCACGTTGTTCGGCCGCTGCCGGGTCGTCCAGGACCGGGCCGCTCAGCAGGATCTGCCAGTCGGCGACCTGGGCCAGCGGTCCGGGTTCGACCTCGATCCGCACCAGCGCGGGCGCAGCGGTGGCACCCGTGCTGTTGTTGGCGTCCTTGGCGTCGATCGAGCCGGTCCGTTCGATCGTGATCCGGGGTGAGAAATAGCCCTGGCTGGCCAGCAGCTGGCGCAGGTCGGCCGGCGCGGTCAGCAGCAGGCGTTCGAGCTCGGTCTCGCCGAGGTCGGGCAGGGTCCGCAGCCGTTCGAGTTCGGCATGGCGCAGCAGCCAGGCGTCGAGCGGTGCGGGTGCGATCAGCTCTATCCTGAATGGTGTGCGGGCTGCCGTGGGGGCGGCAGCGCTGGCCTGGTTGCTGTCTTGCCTGGCGGCTGCCTCCGGCGCTGGCAAGGCGTCTTGCGCCTGCGCCCACGCGCTGCCCATCCCGGCCAGGCTGGCGAGCAGCAGCGCAGCAGCCCGCGCTGGCCAGCGGCTGGCCTTGGGCGGGTCGGGCAAGGCGGGCCTGATGGAGGACGTCATGGCTGGAGGGCGTGCGCGGCTGCCCGCCGTTTGGCGCCAGCCGGCTCGGGATTCGCGACAAGCATGGTTTCCTTCGGATGCTGAGGCTGTGAATTTAACAGCCCCACCCAGGCTTGGCGACCGGCCGATCGGCTGATCAGCGGGCCGGGTCCGCCGGGCTCAGTCCGGCGGCTGGGCCAGCCGGTATTTGCGGATCTTGTCGTGCAGCGTGGTCTTGGCCATGCCGAGCGCTTCGGCGGTGCGCGCCAGGCTGCCGGCGTGTCGGCCCAGCGCCTCGGCGATCAGGGCGCGTTCGAAGTCTTCCACCGTCGCGGCCAGCGGCCGCGGGCCGGCGGGCGGCTCGTCGCTGAAGGGCGGCGCACCGGCCGCGATGCCGAGCACGCAGCGGTCGGCCACGTTGCGCAGCTCGCGCACATTGCCCGGCCAGTCGTAGGCCAGCAGCCGGCCCTGGCGCGTGGGGTCGGCGGCGGGCAGCGGGCGCTGGTGGCGCGCGGCGGCCTGCAGCAGGAAATGCTCGAACAGCAGCGGGATGTCCTCGCGCCGCTCGCGCAGCGGCGGCAGCGCCAGCGTGACGACGCTGAGCCGGTAGTAGAGGTCGGCGCGAAAGCGGCCCTGGTCCGACAGCGCCTTCAAGTCGGCCTTGGTCGCGGCCACCACCCGGCAGTCGACCGGGATCAGGGTGTTGGAGCCCAGCCGCTCCAGGCTGCGCTCCTGCAGCACGCGCAGCAGCTTGATCTGCAGCGCGATCGGCATCGACTCGATTTCGTCGAGGAACAGGGTGCCGCCGCTGGCGTATTCGATCTTGCCGATGCGGCGCTTGCCGGCGCCGGTGTAGGCGCCAGCCTCGTGGCCGAAGATCTCGCTTTCAAACAGGGCCTCGGGCAGGCCGCCGCAGTTGATCGCGACGAAATGGCCGCTGCGCCGGGGGCCGGCCTCGTGCAGGCAGCGTGCCACCAGCTCCTTGCCGCTGCCGGTCTCGCCCTGGATCAGGATGTCGGCCGCGCTGTTACCCAGGTCCGCCACCAGCTGGCGCACCCGCGCCATCGCGGGCGAGCGGCCGATCAACTGGGCTTCAAGCCGGTCGCGGCTGGCCAGCCGGGCTTTGAGCTGGCGCAATTCCAGCGTCAGGCGGCGCTTGTCGAGCGCCCGCCGTACCACTTCGACCAGCAGGTCGGGCGAGAACGGCTTTTCGATGAAGTCGTGCGCGCCGTCCTTCATTGCCTGCACCGCCAGCGACACATCGCCGTGGCCGGTGATCAGCACCACCGGCAGCTCGGGGTCGATCAGGCGCAAGGCCTTGAGCAGCGCCATGCCGTCCATGCCCGGCAGCCGGATGTCGCTGACCACCACGCCGGCAAAGTCGCGCCCGATGCGGCGCTGCGCCTGCTCGGCGCTGGCGACGCCGCTGACCGCGATGTCCTCGAGCTGCAGCGCCTGCTCGCAGCCCAGTCGCACATCGGGGTCGTCTTCGATCAGTAGCACTTGCAGCGGGTCATTCATGTCCGGGTTCCGGGGCAATGGGCAGGTCCAGGGTGAAGACAGCGCCACCCTCGGGATGATTGTCGCCCGACAGGCTGCCGCCGAAGTCGGCCACGATGCCGGCCGAGATCGCCAGTCCGAGCCCGAGGCCGCTGCCGGCGTCCTTGGTGGTGAAGAAGGGCTCGAACAGATGGCTGCGCGCCTCCTCGGCCAGGCCAGGCCCGCGGTCGCGCACCTGCAGCTCGATCCGCTCGCCATCGCGCCTGGCGCTGATGTCGAGCCTGGGTGCCGGCTGGCCTGCCATGGCATCGAGCGCGTTGCCGATCAGGTTCACCAGCACCTGCTCAAGCCGGTTGGCATCGCACCAGGCCAGCAGCTCGGGCGGCGCCAGCTCGATGTTGACCAGCACCCCGGCGCGCTGGCAGCGCTGCTCGAGCAGAAACAGTGCGTTGTCGATCGCACGCCGCAGCGGCACCGCCTGCGGCCGTCCGGACGATTTGCGCGCGAAGGACTTGAGCTGGCCAGTGAGGCGGCCCATGCGGTCGACCAGCTCGGCGATGCGCGCCAGGTTGCCGTCGGCGGTCGGCTGGTCGCCGCGCGCCAGGAACTTGCGCGCATTGCCCGACAGCGTGCGCAGCGCGGCCAGCGGCTGATTGAGCTCATGCGCGATGCCCGTGGCCAACTGGCCGATCACCGCCAGCTTGCCGGCCTGCACCAGCTCGTCCTGTGCCGCGCGCAAGGTGCGCTCGGCCCGGGTGCGCTCGGCGACCTCGGCCTGCAGCTGCAAGTTGGCGGCTGACAGGTCGGCGGTGCGTTCGGCCACCTTGCGTTCGAGCTCGTCATGCGCCTGCTGCAGCGCCTCGCGCGCCGCCAGCCGGTCCTTCAGGTGACGGCGTCGCTCGTTGAGCATCAAGGCCAGGATGCACAGGAAGGCCGTGCCCGCGCCGGCCAGCGTGGCCCGGCTGGCCGCCATGCCGCGCACCTCTTCCTGCTGCGAGAACACGGTGATGTTCCAGGGCGTGCCGGGCAGGGCCTGGGTCTGGGCCAGGAACTTGCCGGCGACCGGGAACATCGAGACCCGTTCCGGCCCGACCCGGGGCAGGCGCACCAGCCGCGCCCCATGCTCGAGCCGCTCGAGCTCGATCACGCCCAGCGGCGCCAGCGCGCGCCGGTTGTATTGCTGGGTCTGGTCGAAGGCGCGCCGGGTCGCCGGGTCCAGCGGCTGCAAGGTGGTGAACTTCCAGTCCGGCACCGAGGCCAGGATCACCACGCCGTTCTCGTCTGCCACCAGCGCCGGAGCCTCGACCGTGGCCCAGGATTGCTCGAGCTGCTGCAGGCCGACCTTGACCACCGCGACGCCCAGCGTGCCCTGGGCGCCGCCCAGCGCCGAGGCCAGGTAGTAGCCCGGCTCGCCGCGCGTGGTGCCGATGCCGAAGATGCGCCCGCCACCGGTCTCGAGCGCCTGGCGGAAATAGGGCCGGAACGACAGGTCTTCGCCCAGGTAGCTGTCGGGCCGGCGCCAGTTGCTGCTGGCCACGACCCGGCCTTGCGCGTCGAGCACATAGATCGCCAGCGTGCCGGCGCGCTCGTTGAGCTGCTCCAGATAGCGGTTGACCTGGCCGGCCAGCGCCGGCTGCGGGCTGGCCAGCAGCTGCAGCACATCGCGCTCGAGCCCGAGCGTGGTCGAGAAATAGGCGTACTTGTCGATTTCGCGTTCCAGGCTGCTGGCGTAGAGGTCGAGCCGATGGCGCCCGGTCACCTGCAGTTCGGCCAGTCCCATCGCCAGGCTCAGCCGGTAGGCCAGCAGGCCGGTGCCCGCGATCAGGGCGGCAAAGGCCAGCAGCAGGAGGCTCAGGCGCAGCAGCTTCTGGCGCGAATGCATGGGTGTTCGGTTTTCCGAATGTGCTGGCGGCCGCTCAGCCGCCCAGCATGTCCCAGGCCAGCTTGCCGATCAGCACCGTCACCACCAGCAAGAAGGCCTGGCGCACGAAGCCCGCGCCGCGGCGCAGCGCCAGCGCGGTGCCGAGCTGGGCCCCGGCCAGGTTGCAGACCGCCATCACCAGCGCCACCAGCCACAGGATGGGGCCGTGGCTGGCAAAGAAGGCGATCGCCGAGATATTGGTCGCGGCATTGATGACCTTGGCGCTGGCCGAGGCCTTGATGAAGTCCATGCCGAACAGCCGCACGAAGCCGAAGATCAGGAAGCTGCCGGTGCCCGGACCGAAGAAGCCGTCATAGAAGCCGATCACCAGACCGAGCGCGGCGGCGCGCCAGCGGTCGGCCGGCACCAGCGCGCGGGCCTCGACATGGCCGAAGTCCTTGCGCAGGAAGGTGTAGAGCGCGACCGCCAGCATCATGACCAGCACCAGCGGGCGCATCGCCTCGCGCGGCAGCCAGGCCGTGACGGCGGCGCCCAGCCAGGCGCCCAGCAGCGCTGCCAGCGTGGCCGGCAGCACCACGGCCCAGGGAATCGAAACCGTCCGGGCATAGCGCCAGAGCGACGACGCGGTGCCCGCCAGGCTGGAGAGCTTGTTGGTGCCGAACAGGGTCGGGATCGCGGTCTGGGGAAACTGCGACAGCAGCACCGGGATCTGGATCAGCCCGCCGCCGCCGACCACGGCATCCACCATGCCAGCGAAGAAGGCGGCGCCAGCGAGCAAAAACCAGTTGAATTCCATCGTCAGATCCGGGTGAAAGAGGGCGCGACCAGCGCGCCCGGGGCAGTCAGCATGGCCAGTCCGGCCCGGCTGCGGCCAGCCTGTCTCCAGGCTGGCGCTCGCTGCTCAGGCTCAGGCAGCCAGTGCGGCCGGCTGCTGTTCGCTCGCCAGCGGCAGCACCGTATCGGACTCGGCCAGCGCCGCATCGACCGGCTCGATCGCATTTTCCCACTTGGCGACCACGGCGGTGGCGATCGAGTTGCCCAGCACGTTGGTCACGGTGCGCGCCATGTCGAGGAAATGGTCGATGCCCAGGATCAGCAGCAGGCCGGCCTCGGGCAGGTTGAACATCGGCAGCACGGCCGCGATCACCACCAGCGAGGCGCGCGGCACGCCGGCGATGCCCTTGGACGAGACCATCAGCACCAGCAGCATCGTGACCTGCTGGCCGATCGACATCTCGATGCCGTAGGCCTGGGCGATGAAGATCGCGACGAAGGCGGTGTTGAGCATCGAGCCGTCGAGGTTGAACGAGTAGCCCAGCGGCAGCACGAAGCCGGTGATGCGGTCCTTGATGCCGAACTTCTCGAGCTGCTCCATCAGCTTCGGGTAGGCCGACTCGCTGCTGGCGGTCGAGAAGCCGATCAGCATCGGGCCGCGGATCAGCTTGATCAGGCGGAACACTTCCTTGCCCAGCACGCAATAGCCGGCCGTGATCAGCACCAGCCACAGCAGCGCCAGCGCCAGGTAGAAGTAGGCCATGTAGCGGCCGTAGACCTCCAGCACGCCCAGGCCGTGGATGGTGATCACCGAGGCGACCGCGGCGAACACGCCGACCGGTGCAAAGCGCATCACGTAGTCGGTGACCTGCAGCATCACATGGACGATTTCCTCGCAGGTCTTGACCAGGCCGAGCGCGGTCTTGTCGTGCAGCTTGCCCAGCGCGATGCCGAAGAACAGCGCGAAGATCAGGATCTGCAGGATCTCGTTGTTGGCCATCGACTCGAAGATGCTCTTCGGGAACACATGGGTGATGAAGTTCTTCAGGTTCAGCGACGAGGTCTTGAGGTCGGTCGTCGCGCTGACGTCGGGCAGCGGCAGCGAGATCGCGTCACCCGGGCGCAGCAGGTTGGCCATCACCAGGCCGATCAGCAGCGAGCACAGCGAGGCGCCGAGGAACCAGCCCAGCGCCTTGCCGCCAATGCGTCCGACCGCCTTGCCGTCGCCCATGCCGGCCAGGCCCGACACCAGGGTCGCGAGCACCAGCGGCGCGATGATCATCTTGATCATGCGCAGGAAGATGTCGGTCAGGATCGAGAAATAGCCGGCGATTTCCTTGGCCGCGGCGGCGTCGGGTGCCAGCGCGTGGCACAGGTAGCCGACGCCGATGCCGGCCAGCAGCGCCAGCAGGATCCAGGTCGTGAGCTTGTTCATTTTCATTGAGGTCTCCGTGGCCGCCCGGGGCAGGGCGGTGGCTGTGGTCGAGGGTGGACCGGTACCCGCAGGGCTATGCCTGCTCGGGCCGGGTCGACCCTTTCCATTGCAGCTTTCGTGCCTTGTTGCCAGGGACGCGAGCGGAGTCTCAAGTCAATGATTTGGCTGAATAATATTTCTCAAGCGCCAGGCTGGCGTTCGGAAATCCGCGTTCTGGCCTGCCACATCATTCGGAAAACCGAACGGACGAAGCGCCGGCGCGCTGCCGGCCGCGCGCCGGATTCACTTCATGAGCTGGCGCATCGCCTGCTCCAGGCCCTGCAGCGTCAGCGGGTACATGCGGTTGCCCATCAGCTGGCGGATCAGGTCCACGCTCTGGCGGTACTGCCAGACGCCCTGCGGCTCCGGGTTGATCCAGGCGCAATGCGGGAAGGCGTCGGTCAGGCGCTGCAGCCATTCGGCGCCGGGCTCGGGGTTGTTGTACTCGACGCTGCCGTGCGGCTGCAGGATCTCGTACGGGCTCATGGTGGCGTCGCCGACGAAGACCAGCTTGTAGTCGCGCGGGTACTTGCGGATCAGGTCCCAGGTGTCGATGCGCTCGGCGTGGCGGCGCTGGTTGTGGCGCCACAGGTGGTCGTAGACGCAGTTGTGGAAGTAGTAGAACTCGAGGTGCTTGAACTCGGTCCGGGCGGCCGAGAACAGCTCCTCGACCTGCTTGACATGGTCGTCCATGCTGCCGCCGACATCCATCAGCAGCAGCACCTTGACGCTGTTGTGGCGCTCGGGGACCATGCGCAGGTCGAGCCAGCCGGCATTGGCCGCGGTCGCGCGAATGGTGCCGGGCAGGTCGAGTTCGAGCTCGTTGCCGTTGCGCGCGAACTGGCGCAGCCGGCGCAGCGCCAGCTTGATGTGGCGCGTGCCGAGCTCCTGGCTGTCGTCATAGTCGCGGTAGGCACGCTGCTCCCAGACCTTGACCGCGCTGCGGTTGCGGCTCTGGCCGCCGATCCGTATCCCCTGCGGGTTGTGGCCGCCGTGGCCGAACGGGCTGGTGCCGCCGGTGCCGATCCACTTGTTGCCGCCTTCGTGTTTTTCCTTTTGCTCCTCCAGCCTTTTTTGCAGCGTGTTCATCAGCTCATCCCAGTCCAGCTTGGGCGCGTTGGCCTTCTGCTCGGCTGACAGCAGCCGCTCGAGCTGCTGCCTGAGCCAGTCGGCCGGAATCTCGCGGCTGAAGTCCGTCAGTTGCTCGACGCCGTGGAAATAGGAACCGAAGGCGCGGTCGAAGCGGTCGAAATGCTTCTCGTCCTTGACCAGCACGGTGCGCGCCAGGAAGTAGAAGTCGTCCAGCGAGCAGGCCTCGGCGCGCGGGCCGACCACATCGGCCTGCAGGCATTCGAGCAGCGTCAGCAGTTCCTTGACCGAGACCGGCAGCTTGGCCGCGCGCAGCGAGTAGAAGAAATCGATCAGCATGGCGACTGGGGTGGTTCAGAGTGGCGCAATCCGGGACTCGACCAGACGGGCGCGGCGATTGACGCTCATGCGGGCCTGCTGGTGCGAGGGCGGTGCAGCTGATGGTCCAGATGCGCCTTCACCGCCGGCCATTCGCTGTCGATGATGCTGTAGACGCAGGTGTCGCGCAGCGAGCCGGCCGCGTCGGGGTGCGGGTTGATCTGGTGGTTGCGCAGCACGCCGTCGAGCTTGGCGCCCAGGCGCTCGATGCCGCGCCGACTGGCCTGGTTGAACCAGTGGGTGCGGAATTCGACCGCGATGCAGTCCAGCTGGTCGAAGGCATGTGCCAGCAGCAGCCGCTTGCAGCTGGTGTTGACGCCGCTGCGCTGGACCGCCTGCCGGTACCAGGTCGAGCCGATCTCGACCCGGCGGTGGGCGGCGTCGATGTTCATGTAGCTCGTCATGCCGACGGCGCGGCCTGCCAGCGGCCCTTCGGTCGCGATCACGGCAAACGGCAGCATGCTGCCCCGCGCGTGCAGGCCGAGGCGACGCTCGATCTCGGCGGCCATGCCGTCGGGGGTCGGGATCGCGGTGTACCAGAGCCGCCAGAGCTCGCCGTCGCAGACCGCATCGACCAGGTCATCGTGCTGCTCATGCGACAGCGGCACCAGCCGGGCATGCCGGCCCTCGAGGCTGACGGGGGTCGTGATCGCGCTCATGTCGGGCTCCTGGTCGGGGTGGCGGAAGGGGGGGGGGGCGCTGTCGTCAGGTTCAGCGGTGGCGCTGGTTCATCAGCACCAGCTTCTCGAACAGCGCGATGTCCTGCTCGTTCTTGAGCAGCGCGCCGACCAGCGGCGGCACCGCGATCTGCTGGCCCTCGCCCTGCAGGCGGTGCAGCGGGATGTCTTCGGCCAGCAGCAGCCGGATCCAGTCGATCAGCTCGGAGGTAGACGGCTTCTTCTTCAGGCCCGGCAGGCTGCGGATGTCGAAGAAGGCTTTCAGCGCAGCGCCCAGCAGCTCATCGCGCAGGCCGGGGAAATGCACATCGACGATTTGCTTCATCGTCGCCGCCTCGGGGAACTTGATGTAGTGGAAGAAGCAGCGGCGCAGGAAGGCGTCGGGCAGCTCCTTCTCGTTGTTCGAGGTGATGAAGACCAGCGGCCGGTGCTTGGCCTTGATCAGCTCGCGCGTCTCGTAGCAGTAGAACTCCATGCGGTCGAGCTCGCGCAGCAGGTCGTTCGGGAACTCGATGTCGGCCTTGTCGATCTCGTCGATCAGCAGCGCGACCGGCTGCTCGGCGGTGAAGGCCTGCCACAGCACACCCTGGACGATGTAATTGCGGATGTCGCCCACGCGCGGGTCGTTGAGCTGGCTGTCGCGCAGCCGGCTGACCGCGTCGTATTCGTACAGGCCCTGCTGCGCCTTGGTGGTCGACTTGATGTGCCACTGCAGCAGCGGCATGTCCAGTGCGGCCGAGACCTCCTCGGCCAGCAAGGTCTTGCCGGTGCCGGGCTCGCCCTTGACCAGCAGCGGACGCCTGAGCTGGAGCGCGGCATTGACCGCCAGCATCAGGTCCTGGGTGGCGACATAGTTCTCGGTTCCGGTGAATTTTTTCATCATCTGGCTCAAGCCGCAGGTCTCGATCGGAGGAAGTGAAGGGGATGACGGACAGTCTAAGGGTATTCCATGGCCGGGGTGGATCGGACGAGGCTTGCGACCTTCTCGTCGATCGATCCTGGATAATCCTGCTCATGACAGACGAGTGGACTGATACCGACAGCTGCCAGAGTGAGCTGCCTTCGATACGACGGGCTTCGACCGTTTTCCCCGGCCGACTGCGGCCTGCTGGCGGCTGGTTGCAGCCGGCGGCGCTGGCGCTGCTGGCGGCATGGGCCAGCCCAGCTAGGGCGCAGTCCCTGACCGAGGCCGACTACCTGTCCGAGGTTCCGGTGGTGCTGACCGCCAGCCGCCTGCGCCAGTCGCTGCACGATGTGCCGGGCTCGATGACCGTGATCGACCGCGACCAGATCCGGCGCTGGGGCGCGCGCGACGTCACCGAGCTGTTGCGCCTGGTGCCGGGCTATCTGATCGGCGGCGTCAATGGCGCCAACCCGGTCGCGGCCTATCACGTGCCACAGGACGAGTTCGGCATTCGCAACCTGGTGCTGATCGATGGCCGTTCGGTCTATTCCTCCTCCTTTCTGGGGGACACCCACTACGGCATGATGGCGGTGTCGCCTGACGACATCGAGCGCATCGAGGTCATGCGTGGCGCCAACTCGGCCGCCTATGGCGCCAATGCGATGTTCGGTGTCATCAACATCATCACCCGCCACAGCTTCGATGCGCAAGGCAGCGAAGTGGCCGTGAACACCGGCGCGGGTGGCGTACGCGATCTGCGCCTGAGTCATGGCTGGGGCGATGAGCACAGGTCCTACCGCCTGTCGGCCAGTTCCAAGGCCGACCAGGGCTATGCCCAGGCCTTTGACGACCGGCGGCTGCAGGCGCTGGACTGGCGCGCCGACCTCCAGCCCAATGGTGGCGACGACCTCATGCTGAGAGCCGGTGTCGGTGACCTGCAGAGTGGTCGTGGCATTGCCGGCAATGCGGGCGATGCCGAACGCAACCTGGAGTGGCGCGAGTGGTTCCTGCAGGGCCGCTGGCAGCGCCAGCTGTCAGCCGATGCACAGTGGCAGCTCAGCGCCGACCTGTCGGACGAACAGATCACCGATTATTCGGTCGTGCCCTGCGCCTTCCTGCGTAACGGGCGCCCGGCCATTGACAGCTGCATACTGGACTACAGCGCCAAGGGCCGACGCACCAACATCGAATTCCAGCATTCGGACAGTCTGAGTTCCAATCTGCGCGCGGTCTGGGGCCTGGGCTGGAAGCAGGAGCAGGCGCAGTCCTTGCCCTATTACCAGACCTCCGACCGCGTGGGCTACGACGAGGCGCGGGCCTTCGGTCACCTCGAGTGGCGTCCGAGCCCGCGCTGGACCGTCAACGCCGGCCTCTTTGCCGGCCAGCACAGCCGGGTCGGCGACTATCTGGCGCCGCGCCTGATGCTCAACCATCACTTCACCCCCGATCAGACGCTGCGCTTCGGCGTCAACCGGTCGGTGCGCACCAACAGCCTGCTTGAGCTGGCGGGCGACATGCACTACTACACGCCTGCCGGCGAGCTGGCAGGGCGTGGCTACCTGGGGGGCGGCGACATCCGGCCCGAGCAGCTGCTGAGCCACGAGATCTCCTACCTCGGCAGCTTCCGGCCCTGGCATCTGACGGTGGACCTGCGGGCCTACCGCGAGCGCATCAGCGACTGGGTCAGCGTTGTCACCAACCCGAATTACGTCGCGAACAAGGGCGCGCCTGATATTCCCAGGCAGCTGTTCGACAACCTCGCCTCCTTCACGCTGCGCGGCATCGAGTACCAGTTGAACTGGTCGCCGCGTAGCGGGACTCAGCTGCAGTGGCAGCAGAACTTCAGCCAGCTCGAATGGTCCGATCCGGCCCGCAGCACCAACCTGCCGCCGCCGCGCACCAGCACGCTGGCCTGGTTGCAGTCGCTGCCGCGCGGGCTCGACCTCGCGCTGATGTGGCATGAGCGCGAAGCCATGACCTGGGCCGGCACGGCGCAGACGCTGCCCAGTGCCCGCCGGCTCGACCTGCGCCTGGCCCGTCCCTGGCGGCTCGAGGGTGGCCGCAAGGCCGAGGTGGCACTCACGCTGCAGTCATTGAACGGCGACCAGATCGAATTCAACTCCCGCGCGGGTGGTGGCCGGCAGTACCAGTACCAGTTCGAGCGCCGCGCCTTTCTGACCCTCAGACTGGAGCATTAACTGGACCATTCGCGCCGCCATTGCCTGCAAACGCTGCTCGGCGGCGTTGCCGGCCTGGCTTTGCCCGGACGTCTGGCCCAGGCGGCCGAGGCCGAGGTCTGGGTCGTCCTGTCCGAGAACGGTGGTGCCTATGCCGAGGCAGTCCGGGCCCTGCAGGAGGCCTGGGCGCGTGAATTCCGCTTGGCGCTGAACTGGCGCGTCGCGACCTGGTCCGAACTGCCGCTGGACTTGGAGCCCTTGCCCCAGCTGACCGTGACCCTGGGTGCCAGGGCCTGCCTCGAGGCCGTCGAGCTGACGCTGGCCAATCCGGCGCTGGCGCGCGTGCCCCTGCTGGCGACCTTGCTGCCGCAGGCCAGTTACCCGGCGCTGGCGGCCAAGGTGCTGGCGCGCAATTCCTCGGCCTTGTTCCTGGATCAGCCGCCCGAGCGCATCGCCAGGCTGTTGCGGCTGGCCCTGCCCGAGCACAAGCGCGTCGGCGTGCTGTTCGGACCCGACTCGCTGGCGGTCAGGCCGGTGCTGAGCCGTGCCCTGGCCGCGCGCGGTCTGACCTTGGTCGAGCAAACGATACTGAACGGGGATAAAGGGGTATATCCGTCCCTGCGCGCCCTGTTCGACGAATCCGACCTGCTGCTGGTCATGCCCGACAAGCTGGTCTATTCGCCCCAGAACATGCCCAACATCCTGTTGGCTGCCTACCGCCAACGCATTCCCCTGGTCAGTTATTCGGCTGCCCATGTGCGGGCCGGAGCCTTGCTGGCACTGCATACCGCGCCGGCCGACACGGCCACGCAGATCGCGCAGGCCGTCCACCAGTTGCTGAGCAGCCGCAAGCTGCCCGCACCCGCCCTGGCAGACGCCTATTCGGTCGCTGTCAACGATCAGGTGGCCCGCTCGCTGGGCTTGTCACTGCCTACCCCGGCTGCGCTCGCGCTCGCACTCAAGTCGCGGGGAGTCAACCCATGACTATCCGGTTCGGAATTCGCATGCGGCTGTTCCTGGCCGCTGCATTGCCCGCCATTCTCGCCATTTCGGTGTTGCTGCAAGGTTTCCTGACCCGGCACGAACGCATCCTGACCGAGACCCTGAACGAACACGCCCAGGGCATGGCGCGACAGGCGGCGTACGCGGCCGAGTTTGCGCTCTTCACGGGCAGCCAGTCCGCCTTGCAACGGCTGGCGGACGGTGCCCGCGCTTCCAATCAGCATGCCGCGGTGGTGTCGTTCTGGACCCCGGCCGGCGAACTGATTGCCGCCTCCGGTCAGCTGACCCATGGTCAGAGCTTGCCGGTGCTCGAGCCGGGTCAGCCCCAGCTCGTCAAGGGTCGCCTGTTGACCCGGGTGCCGATCTGGTCGGCCGAATGGACCGAACCCGACCTGTTCAGCGCGGCGACACTGCCGACCAAGTTGTCCGCCGCAGTTGGGCGGCAACTGCTGGGCCATGTGCTGGTCGAGCTCGAACTCGACATCCTGCAGCGCCAGCGCGGCGAACTGCTGGCTTGGGCCCTGGTGGCCACTGGCAGCGGTCTGCTGTTTGCCGGCCTGTTGTCGGCCCTGATCGCTGCCAGCGTGACCCAGCCGCTGGGCCGCATCAGCGTGGTCGTGTCCCTGCTCAGCCGCGGCGTGCTCGGCGCCCGGGTCGATACCCGCAGGGCCGGTGTGCTGCGCCCGCTGTCCGAGGGCATCAACACCATGGCCGCCGGTCTGGCCTCGAACGAGGCCATGCTGCGCGAGCGGGTGGAGCAGGCGACCGAGGAGTTGCGTCAGCAAAAGGAACAGGCCGAGCACAAGGCGCGCACCGATCCCCTGACCGGTGTGCCCAACCGGCGTGCCTTCACCGAGCTGGCCAGGGTCGAGATCGAGCGCGCCCTGCGCTTTGGTCAGCCGCTGGTGCTGATCGCGATCGATCTCGATCATTTCAAGTCGATCAACGATGGCCATGGCCATGCGGTCGGCGATGCCGTGCTGGTGGACTTCACGACCCTGGTACAGGCTCAGTTGCGCGTCATCGATCAACTCGCCCGCATCGGAGGCGAGGAGTTCGTGCTGCTGCTGCCGGGCACCGATGCCAAGGGGGCGTATCAGGTTGCCGAGCGCATCCGCCGCCTGCTGGAGCAGCGCGCGCTGCCGATTCCCGGCGGGACCTTGCGCTACACCTCGAGCTTCGGTGTCGCCGAGCTCGAGCCACAGCATCCGGGGCTCGACCGCTGGCTGGCACGCGCCGACGCCGCGCTTTATGCCGCCAAGGGCAATGGACGCAACCGGGTCGAACTCGCGCCCGGCGATCCGACCGGGTCGCAGGCGCAGGCGCCCTCGGCCTGACACCCAGCCGGACCACCGGCCAGCCCGGTCGTGACGGGCTGCCGCGACCGGATCTTCAGGCCAGTCGGGTCTGGTGGCGCGCGATCTGGGCCCGCACCTGGGCCGGCGCGGTGCCGCCGACGGTGTTGCGCGCGTTCAGGCTGCCGCGCAAGCTGAGGCAGTCGAACACATCCTTCTCGATCAGGGCGTTGAAGCCCTGCAGCACGGTCAGCGGCAGCTCGGACAGGTCGACGCCATGGGCGGTTGCGGCCTTGACCGCATGCGCCACCGTCTCGTGCGCGTCGCGGAACGGCACGCCCTTCTTGACCAGATAGTCGGCCAGGTCGGTCGCGGTCGCATAGCCCTTGCGCGCGGCCTGCTCCATCGCCTCGGCGTTGACCGTGATGCCGCCTTCCTTCTTGCCGGTGGCCGGATTGAGCTGGCCGCCGATCATCTCGGCGAAGATGCGCAGCGTGTCCTTGAGCGTATCGACGGTGTCGAACAGCGGCTCCTTGTCTTCCTGGTTGTCCTTGTTGTAGGCCAGCGGCTGGCCCTTCATCAGCGTGATCAGGCCCATCAGGTGGCCGACCACGCGGCCGGTCTTGCCGCGTGCGAGTTCGGGCACGTCGGGGTTCTTCTTCTGCGGCATGATCGAGCTGCCGGTCGTGAAGCGGTCGGCTATTTTGATGAAGCCGAAGTTCTGGCTCATCCAGATGATCAGTTCCTCCGACAGGCGGCTGATGTGGATCATGCACAGGCTGGCGGCGGCGCTGAACTCGATTGCGAAGTCGCGGTCGCTGACGGCATCCAGACTGTTCTGGCACAGCTGGGCCTCGCCAGCGGCGTTGACCATGCCCAGCGTGCGGGCGACGCGCGCGCGGTCGAGCGGGTAGGTGGTGCCGGCCAGCGCGGCGCTGCCCAGCGGCAGCCGGTTGGTGCGGCGGCGCACGTCCGAGAAGCGCTCGGCGTCGCGCGCGAACATCTCGACATAGGCCAGCAGGTGGTGACCGAAGCTGACCGGCTGCGCCACCTGCAGGTGGGTGAAGCCCGGCAGGATCACTTCGACGTTGCGCTCGGCGATCTCGACCAGCGCCTGCTGCAGCTCGTTGAGCAGGCCGCCGATCAGGTCGATCTCGTCGCGCAGCCACAGGCGCACATCGGTCGCGACCTGGTCGTTGCGGCTGCGGCCGGTGTGCAGGCGCTTGCCGGCGTCGCCGACCAGCTGGGTCAGGCGTGCCTCGATGTTCAGGTGCACGTCCTCCAGGTCGAGCTTCCACTCGAAGGCGCCGGACTCGATCTCGGAGCGGATCTGGGCCATGCCGCGCTCGATCGAGGCGAAGTCGTCGGCGCCGATGATGCCCTGGGCCGCCAGCATCTCGGCATGGGCCAGGCTGCCGGTGATGTCGGCCAGCCACAGGCGCTGGTCGAAGAACACGCTGGCGGTGTAGCGCTTGACCAGCTCGCTCATGGGTTCGGAGAACAGGGCCGACCAGGCCTGGGATTTGGTGTCGAGCTGGTTTTGGGACATGGCTTGCGCGGCCGGGCTGGAAGCTCCGGCAAATGATGACTAAAAACCGGATTTTATCGACCTGCATGAAGACTGTGCCAGGCGCGCGCGCCGGCCGCCTGTGAAAGGGTGGGCGTGCTAGCATCCCGCGATAGAACGCACCATCGATGAACGACGCCGTGACCGACCACAATTCCCCACTTTCCCTGACCATTGCCACCCGTGAAAGCCGCCTGGCGCTGTGGCAGGCCGAGCATGTCCAGTCCCTGTTGCGCGCGCGCGGCCATGCGATCGAATTGCTCGGCATGACGACGCGCGGCGACCAGATCCTGGACCGTTCGCTCAGCAAGGTCGGCGGCAAGGGCCTGTTCGTCAAGGAGCTCGAAGTCGCCCTGGAGCAAGGCCGGGCCGACCTGGCGGTGCATTCGCTCAAAGACATGCCGATGGAGCTGCCCGAGGGCTTCGAGCTGGCCTGCGTGATGGAGCGCGAGGACCCGCGCGATGCCTGGGTCTCGTCCGTCTGCGCCGACCTCGAATCGCTGCCCCAGGACGCGGTCATCGGCACGTCGAGCCTGCGCCGGGTCGTGCTGCTGCGCGCCGCGCTCGAGCGCCTGGGCCGTGACGACGTGAAGATCGAGCCGCTGCGCGGCAACCTCGATACCCGGTTGCGCAAGCTCGACGAAGGGGGCTATCACGCGATCGTGCTGGCCGCTGCCGGCTTGAAGCGCCTGGGCCTGGAGTCGCGCATCCGCAAGGTGTTCTCGCCCGAGGAAATGCTGCCGGCCGCAGGCCAGGGCGCGCTCGGCATCGAGCTGCGCCAGGATCGGACCGAAGTCGCCGCCGCGCTCGCGCCGCTGGCACACCGGGCGACCTGGCTGGCGGTCGCCGCCGAACGCGCGGTCAGCCGCGCCATGGGCGGCAGCTGCTCGATGCCGCTGGCCGCCCACGCGAGCTGGCAGGGCGAGCCGTTGACTTCCCCGCTGCGCCTGGATGCCGCCTGGGGCGACCCGGACGGCCGCATCGCGCTGGTGCGGGTCCATGCTGTCGCCAGTGTGACCGGGCTCGACGCCGCCGAGGCCCTGGGCCAGCAGGTGGTCGAACTGCTGCGCCAGGGCGGCGCGACCCGCCCCGCGGACCCGATCGCGCCATGAAACGCGCGCTGGTCACCCGGCCGGCCGGCGAGGCCCAGCGCTGGGTGTCGGCCTTGCAGCGCCAGGGCTGGCAGGCCGAGGCGCTGCCCCTGATCGAGATTGCTCCCGCCGCCGACCCGCAGCCGCTGCGTCAGGCGCGCGCGCGCCTGGGCGACTACGACGCCTTGATGTTCGTCAGCGCGCCAGCGGTCGAGCAGTTCCTGGCCGATCGGCCCTGGGCTGGGACTGGCCAGCGCGCCGATGCTGTTGATGCTCAAGCCGCTCCGCCGCCGGACGCCTGGCCGCGCTGCTGGGCGCCAGGGCCGGCGACCGCGCGCGCGCTGCTGGCTGCCGGCGTGCCGCCCGAACGGATCGACCAGCCCGCCGCCGCTGCCGAGCAATTCGATTCCGAATCGCTCTGGCAGGTGGTCGGCCCCCAGGTCGGTGCCGGCCACCGGCTGCTGATCGTGCGCGGCCAGAGCGATGGTGTCGCTGTCAGTCCGGCCGGCAACGGCCGCGACTGGCTCGCCAGCCAGTGCCGCGAACAGGGTGGCCGCATCGACTGGTGCGTGGCCTATCGGCGCCGCGCGCCGGCCTGGAGCGCGTCGCAGCGCGCGCTGGCCCAGGCTGCCAGCCAGGACGGCACGGTCTGGCTGCTCAGCAGTTCCGAGGCGCTGGACCACCTGGCCGCGCTGCTGCCAGGCTTTGATTGGTCGCGCGCACGCGCGCTGGCCACCCATCCCCGCATTGCGCAGGCCGCCGCCCGCCTGGGATTCGGCCTGGTGCAGACCAGCCGACCGGCGCTCGACGACATGCTGCTCCACCTAGAATCGATGGCGTGACCATGGCCGACCCAGATTTACCCCCCATTTCCACTGCCTCAGTGCCACCGGTGCCGCCCGTACCGCCAGCGGCTTTGCCGGCGCAGCCTGCCTTGCCGCCTTCGAGCGGCGGCCTGCTCCCGAAGCTCGCGCTCGGCCTGGCCCTGCTGGCTGCGGGCGCCAGCGCCACGCTCTGGCTGCAGCTGCAAGCGGTGCGCAAGGAGCTCGCGCGCCGCAGCTCGGACACCGGCACGCTCGTGACCGAGGCGCGCGAGCAGTCCGCACGCGCCGAGTCGCTGGTGCAGGACCTGCAGGTGCGGCTCGGCGTGGCCGAGGTTCGCCTGTCCGAGGTCAGCCTGCAGCGCAGCCAGCTCGACGAGCTGATGCTGACGGTGTCGCGCACCCGTGACGACAGCCTGGTGCAGGACCTCGAATCCACCCTGCGACTGGCCCAGCAGCAGGCCCAGCTGACCGGCAGCGTGCAGCCGCTGATCTCGGCCCTGCAGTCGGCCGACCAGCGCATCGCGCGCGCGGCCCAGCCCCGGCTCAATCCGGTCCAGCGCGCGATTGCACGCGATATCGAGCGCATCCAGGCCGCGGCCCTGGTCGACCTGCCGGCCCTGGCCGGGCGGCTCGACGAGTTGATCGGCCAGCTCGACGAGCTGCCGCTGCTCAATGCGGTGGCGCCGGCACAGTCCAATGGACCCGAGGTGCCGGCGGTCGCCGTCAAGGCCGAACCGGTCACCCCTGCGCAACAGGCGGCTCCCGCCGCAGGAGCCAGCGCCTGGCAGCGGCTGCAGTCCTGGTGGTTCGACTGGTCGGCCCGGGCCTGGGCCAACCTGAGCGCGCGCGGCAGCGAACTGGTGCGGGTGCACCGGGTCGATCAGCCCGAAGCCATGCTGCTGGCGCCCGACCAGGAATTCTTCCTGCGCGAGAACACCAAGCTCAAGCTGCTCAATGCGCGGCTGGCCTTGCTGGCGCGCCAGCTCGGCACTGCCAGCGCCGACCTGCGCGCGGTCGAGGCCACGCTGCAGCGCTACTTCGATGGCCAGGCCAAGCCGACCCAGCTCGCGCTCGAGACCCTGCAAGGCCTGCAGCGCGACCTGCGCCTGAACCAGCTGCCCGACCCCGACGACGCGCTGGCGGCGCTGGCCGCTGCGGCCGGCGGACGCTGAAGGGAGCCGACATGAAAGGGGTGTTTGGCTTCCTGGGCCTGGCCGCTGCCGCCATCGCGCTGGCCCTGCTGGTCGGCTCCAACGATGCGAACCTGACGCTGTTCTGGCAGCCGTACCGGATCGACCTGTCGTTCAACCTGGCCTTGTTCGGCCTGCTGCTGCTGTTTTTGCTGTTGCATCTCGCCTTGCGTGCACTGGCGCTGCTGCGCAGCTTGCCGCAGCAGGCGCAGCGCTGGCGCGTGCTCCAGCTCGAGCGCACCGCGCTGACCTCGGTGCTCGACGCGCTGGCCCAGCATTACGCCGGCCGCTATGTCCGCGCGCAGTCGGCCGCGCGCCTGGCGCTGGCCCAGCTCGAGCAGCTCGGCGAGCATCATTTTCCGGGCCGCGAGCAGGCCCAGCTGCTGGCTCAGCTGCTGCAGGCCGAGAGCGCGCATGAACTCGGCAATACCGAGGCGCGCGACCGCGCCTTGACCGCGGCGCTGGCGGGCCCGACCGTCAGCTGGGGCAGCGAGGCGCGCGCGGGGCTGTCGCTGCGGGCGGCGGCCTGGGCGCTCGAGCAGCAGGATGCCGCCACTGCCGCGCACTGGCTGGCCGATCTGCCCCAGGGTGCCGGACGCCGCATCCACGCCTTGCGCCTGCGCCTGCGTCTGGCCCGCTTGCAGCAGGACCACCCGGCCGCGATCGAGCTGGTGCGGCTGCTGGCCAAGCACCGGGCCTACAGCGCCCAGGCCTCGGCCAGCCTGCTGCGCGGGCTGGTGCTCGACACCCTGCGTGCCGCGCGCGATCCGGCCGCCCTGCTGCAAGCCTGGCGGGCGCTCGAGCCCGCCGAGCGGGCCATGCCCGAACTGGCGCTGGCTGCGCTCGAGCAGTGGGACCGCTTGGGCGAGGGCAGCGCCGCCGCCGATGCACTACCAGGCGCCCGGCGCTGGCTCGAGGAGAGCCTGCAGCTGGGCTGGGGCCGCTATGCCAGCCTGGATGCCGACCTGCGCCGCCGCTGGCTGCTGCGCCTCGAGGCCGAACTGCCCCGGCTCGGCAGCGACTGGCTGGCCCAGATCGAGCAGGCCCAGCAGCGCCAGCCCGCCGATGCCGGCTTGCAATACCTGGCCGGTCAGGCCTATCTGCAGCGCCAGCTCTGGGGCAAGGCCGCGACCCTGCTTGGTCAGGCCAGTTCGCAGCTGACCGATCCCGAGCTGGCTCGCCGTTGCTGGCGCAGCCTGGCCCGACTGGCCGAGGAGCGCGGCGATGCCGAAGCGGCCCAGGCCGCCTGGAAAAAAGCGGCTCTGATCTAATCACTCCCTATGCAACTGCAAGAAATCCTCTATTCCCAGGGCTTTGGCACGCGACGCGTCTGCTGCGGCCTGATCCAGCAAGGCCATGTCGCGGTCGGTAATCCGGCCCAGCTCTGCACTGACGCGACCGCCGATTTCGAGCCCGAGGGCCTCGAGTTCACGATCCAGGGCAAGGCCTGGCAATACCATGAGCATGCCTACCTGATGCTGCACAAGCCGACCGGGCATGAGTGCTCGCAAAAGCCCGGCGCCTGGCCCAGCATCTACACCCTGCTGCCGGCACCGCTGCGCTCGCGGCCTTCGGGTGCGGCCAGCGGGGTGCAGGCGGTGGGCCGGCTCGACCAGGACACCACCGGCATGCTGCTGCTGTCCGACGACGGCAAGTTCATCCACCGCCTGTCCTCGCCGCGCCACCATGTGCCCAAGGTCTACCTGGCGACCTGCAAGCATCCGGTGACCCAGCAGATGGTCGACAAGCTGCTGGCTGGCGTCGTGCTCGAGGACGATCCCAAGCCGGTCAAGGCCTCGGCCTGCCGTGCGCTCGACGAACATACCCTGGAGCTGACCCTGACCGAAGGCAAGTACCATCAGGTCAAGCGCATGGTCGCGGCGGTCAGCAACCGGGTCGAGGCACTGCACCGCAGCCGCATCGGCGCGATCGACCTGCCGGCCGACCTGGCGCCGGGCGAATGGCGCTGGCTGACCCGGGCCGAGGTCGACGGCCTGCTCGGGCGCTGAAGATGAGCTGCCCTGCCGCCAGACTCCCGCTTCGGGTCCGCGCATGAGCCTGCTGCTGGACTCCTGCTGGCGCGCGCTGGCCTATTGCCTGCACCCGCGCGTGGTGCTGCTGTCGCTGCTGCCGGTGCTGCTGATGGCCGCTGGCGTGTTCGCGCTCGGCTACTACCTCTGGTATCCGGCGCAGGCCGAACTCGGCGCCTGGCTCGAGAGCTGGGCCTTGCTCGCGCCGCTGCACGCCTGGCTCGAGCACAGCGGCCTGTCACAGCTCGGCAGCGTGTTCCTGCCGCTGCTGTTGCTGGTGCTGATCACGCCCTTGCTCGTGCTGCTGGCACTGCTGCTGGTCGGGCTGTTCATGACGCCGGCCATGGTCAAGCTGGTCGCGCAGCGGCGCTTCGCCCACCTCGAACCGAAGCGCGGCGCGGGCTTGCTTGACAGCCTGGCCTGGTCGCTCGGTTCCACCCTGCTGGCGCTGCTGATGCTGCTGGCCAGCTTGCCGCTGTGGCTGCTGCCGCCGCTGGCACTGCTGCTGCCGCCGCTGGTCTGGGGCTGGCTGAGCTACCGGGTGTTTGCCTTCGACGCGCTGGCCGACCATGCCGACCGGGCCGAGCGCGTCCAGCTGCTGGCCCAGCACCGCTCCAGCCTGTGGCTGATGGGACTGATCTGCGGCCTGCTGGGCGCCGCGCCCAGCCTGCTGTGGGCCTCGGGTGCCATGTTCATCGCGATGGCGCCGCTGCTGGTGCCGCTGGCGGTCTGGGTCTACGCGCTGGTGTTCGCCTTTTCCTCGCTCTGGTTCGCGCATTACCTGCTGGCCGCGCTGGCGCGGCTGCGTGCCCAGTCCACCGTCACTTCCCCTGTCATCGAATAGGCCTGCCCCATGTCCCACGACCGCCCAGTCCCCGCTTTCGGTCTCGTCATCGTCGGTGACGAGATCCTGTCCGGCAAGCGCGCCGACAAGCACATGCCCAAGGTGATCGAGCTGCTGGCCGAGCGCGGCCTGAGCCTGTCCTGGGTGCGCTATGTCGGCGATGACCGCCCGCGCCTGGAGGCTGCACTGCGCGACGCCTTCGCCAGCGGCGACATCGTGTTCAGCTGCGGCGGCATCGGCGCCACGCCCGACGACCACACCCGCCAATGCGCGGCGGCGGCGCTCGGCGTCGAGCTCGAGCTGCACCCCGAGGCCAAGGCCCTGATCGAGGAGCGCATGCGTGATGTCGCGCGCGAACAGGGCAAGACCTGGGAGCCCGAGCGCAGCGACAACCTGCACCGGCTCAACATGGGGGTGTTTCCGCGCGGCGCGACCATCATTGCCAACCCCTACAACAAGATCCCGGGCTTCAGCTGCACCGGCATGGGGCAGGGCGCGGTCCATTTCGTGCCGGGCTTTCCGGTCATGGCCTGGCCGATGATCGAATCGGTGCTCGAGCAGCACTACCCCCATCTGTTCGCGCGCCAGCAGCGGCGCGAGCAATCGGTGATCGTGTTCGGCGCCATCGAGGCGGCACTCACGCCGCTGATGGAACAGATCGAGGCCGCCCACCCCGAGGTCAAGGTCTTCAGCCTGCCCAGCGTCGACCACGCTGAATGGGGGCGCCATGTCGAACTCGGCGTCAAGGGCCCGGTTGCCGCGGCCGAAGCCGCTTATGCCGACCTGCTGGCCGGCCTGCGCGCCACCGATGCCCCGTTAGGCCCCGAATTGGTGCGTGGCTAATCGCACCAAACAAGTGCATTAAATGCACTTTTTTGGTGAATCCGACCAGGCGCTGGCCCGACATTCCACCCAGCTGTCACCGCCCCGGCGAAGAGGCACAATAGCGGCTGTCGCTGGCTTGTGTTGCTGCATCCCGCAAGGCTCTGCATTCGGGGTGGCACGGTTTCTGCTTCCAGACAAGACAACACAGTTTCATCCCTTTTTTTCCAGACCAGGAGTTTTCTGATGGCCAAGACCGTCGCAGACGTGATGCAAATGGTGAAGGACAACGACGTCAAGTTCGTCGATTTCCGCTTTACCGACACCCGTGGCAAGTGGCAGCACATCACCGTGCCCATTTCCCAGTTCGATGAAGAGAAGATGGAAGAAGGCCAGGCCTTCGACGGCTCCTCGATCGCGGGCTGGAAGGGCATCGAAGCGTCCGACATGCTGATGGCTCCGGACGCCAGCACCGCCTTCATCGACCCCTTCGTCGAAGAAACCACCCTGGTGCTGGTCTGTGACGTGATCGAGCCGACCGACGGCAAGGCCTACGAACGCGACCCGCGCTCGATCGCCAAGCGCGCCGAGACCTACCTGAAGGCTTCCGGCCTGGGCGACACCGCCTTCTTCGGTCCGGAACCCGAATTCTTCCTGTTCGACGAAGTGCGTTGGAGCACCGAGCCGAACAACACCTTCTACGCGATCGACGACTACGAAGCGCCGTGGAACAGCGGCACCAAGCTCGAAGGCGGCAACCGTGGCCACCGTAACCGCGTCAAGGGCGGCTACTTCCCGGTCGCTCCGATCGACAGCACGATCGACATGCGCAACGAGATGGTCCAGATCCTGGAAGCCGTCGGCGTGCCGGTCGAAGTCCACCACCACGAAGTGGCTGGCGCTGGTCAGTGCGAAATCGGCACCAAGTTCTCGACCCTGGTCGAGCGCGCCGACTGGACCCTGATGCAGAAGTACGTGATCCAGAACGTGGCCAATGCCTACGGCAAAACCGCCACCTTCATGCCCAAGCCCTACGCTGGCGACAACGGCTCCGGCATGCACGTCCACCAGTCGATCTGGAAGGACGGCAAGAACCTGTTCGCCGGCAACGGCTACGCTGGCCTGTCTGACACCGCCCTGTACTACATCGGCGGCATCATCAAGCACGCCCGTGCCCTGAACGCGATCACCAACCCGGGTACCAACTCGTACAAGCGCCTGGTGCCGCATTTCGAAGCTCCGGTCAAGCTGGCCTACTCGGCCAAGAACCGCTCGGCTTCGATCCGCATCCCGAACGTCGCTTCCGACAAGGCCCGCCGCGTCGAAGCCCGCTTCCCCGATCCGCTGATGAACCCCTACCTGGGCTTCGCCGCGCTGCTGATGGCCGGCCTGGACGGCATCGAGAACAAGATCCACCCGGGCGAAGCCGCCACCAAGGATCTGTACCATCTGCCGCCGGAAGAGGACAAGCTGGTCCCGACCGTCTGCCACAGCCTGGACCAGGCGCTCGAGTGCCTGGACAAGGACCGCGCCTTCCTGACCAAGGGCGGCGTCTTCACCGACTCCTGGATCGATGCCTACATCGACCTCAAGATGACCGAAGTCACCCGCTCGCGCATCGAGGTGTCGCCGGTCGAGTACGACATGTACTTCAGCCTGTAATCCGCGGATTGCAGACCCCAGAAGGGACGGCTTGCCGTCCCTTTTTTTTCAGGCCGAGCCAGCCACCGACACCGCCTGCCCACCGGCAGGAATTACGCGATACTGGATGCCGAGGAGGCGGGGTGGACTGATCCGCTCCGAACGAAGCGATGCAGATTCTGGACATTTCCCACCGCCGGATCACGCTGGCCTTGCTGGCTGCGCTGGCTCTGCCTGCCACGGCGGCGCCCGACAAGATCTGGCGCTGCGGCAACGAATACACCAATCAACCCGGCGACGCCAAGGCGCGCGGCTGCAAGCTGGTCGAGGGCGGCAACCTGACCGTGATCGAAGGGCTCAAGCCCCAGGGCGGCAGCCGGGCAGCGGCCAGTTCGCCGCGCCCGGGCGCAGCGCCCACGCCGGCGGCGCGCAGCGAGGGCGAGCGGGTCGAGAGCGCCGAGCAGCGCGCGCGCGATGCCGACGCGCGCGCCATCCTCGAGGCCGAACTGCGCAAGACCGAGGCGCGCCAGGCCGAACTGCGCCAGGAATACCAGGGCGGCGAGCCCGAGAAGCGGCCCGAGGAACTGCGCAACCCGGCGCTGCACCAGCAGCGCAGCGCCGCGCTCAAGGAGCAGCTGGCGCGGGTCGACGCCGATGTCGCCGCGCTGCGGCGTGAACTGGCGCGCATGACCCCGCCGTCCGACAAGAAATGAGCGCCGCCCAAACCAAGCCCGGCCGCCGCCTGGCAGCGGGGCCGCAGTACCAGGCGCTGGATCTGCTCGCGACCCTGGTCGCCATCGTCGATGCCGACGGGGTGGTGCTGTGGTCCAACGCCGCGCTCGAGGACCTGCTGGGCACCTCGCGCCGCGCCATCGCCGGCCTGCCGCTGTGGGACTGGTTCGAGTCGCCCGAACTGCTGCGCAACGCGCTGGCCAGCGCGGGCGGCAACGAGTACGCGCTGATCCGCTACGACGACCGTATCCGGCGCCCGGGCCATGAGCTGCTGCATGTCCATGTGCTGCTGAGCCAGATGGAGGAGAGCGGTCGCTTCCTGGTCGAGCTGCTGCCGCTCGAACAGCAGGCCCGCATGGAGCGCGAGGAAAGGCTGGTCGAGCAGGCGCAGGCCAACAAGGAGCTGATCCGCAACCTGGCGCACGAGATCAAGAACCCGCTCGGCGGCATCCGCGGCGCGGCCCAGCTGCTGCAGATGGAGCTCGACTCGCGCGAGCTGGTCGAGTACACCCAGGTCATCATCCACGAGGCCGACCGGCTGCAGCTGCTGGTCGACCGCCTGCTGGCGCCGCACCGGCGCGCCCGGGTCGTCAGCGACGTCAACATTCACGAGGTCTGCGAGCGGGTGCGCTCGCTGGTGCTGGCCGAATTCCCGCGCGGACTCAAGGTCCTGCGCGACTACGACACCTCGATCCCCGAGTTCCGTGGCGACCGTGAGCAGCTGATCCAGGCCCTGCTCAACATCGTGCACAACGCCGCCCACGCGCTGTCCGAGCGCATCGAGCGCGGCGACGCCGAGATCGTGCTGCGCAGCCGGATCGCGCGCCAGATCACTTTCGGCAAGCAGCGCTACAAGCTGGCATTGGAATTGCATGTAACTGACAACGGGCCCGGCGTGCCCGACGAGATCAAGGACCGCCTGTTCTACCCGCTGGTGTCGGGCAAGGATGGCGGCTCCGGTCTGGGCCTGAACCTGGCGCAGACCTTCGTGCAGCAGCACCAGGGCTTGATCGAGTGCGACAGCGTGCCGGGACGTACCGACTTCAAGCTGCTGATCCCCCTGCCCTGAAGTCGGAAGGGGGACGGATGACATCAACAGAAAGCGCGCGCATGAAACCCATCTGGATCGTAGACGACGACCAATCGATACGCTTCGTACTTGAAAAAGCACTGGCCCGCGAGAACCTGCCGACGCGCAGCTTCACCAACCCGCGCGAGGTGCTGGCCGCGCTCAACGAGGCCGACGAAGGCGATGGGCCCCAGGTGTTGGTCAGCGACATCCGCATGCCGGGTGGCTCGGGGCTGGACCTGCTGGATCAGGTCAAGCAGCGCCTGCCGGGCCTGCCGGTCATCATCATGACGGCGTTCTCCGACCTCGACAGCGCGGTGTCGGCATTCCAGGGCGGTGCCTTCGAGTACCTGCCCAAGCCGTTCGACCTGCCCAAGGCGGTCGAGCTGATCCGGCGCGCCGTCGGCGAGAGCCAGCGCGAGGAAGTGACCGATGAAGGCCTGGTCGCCGCGCCCGAGATGCTGGGCCAGGCGCCCGCGATGCAGGATGTGTTCCGCGCCATCGGCCGCCTGAGCCAGAGCAATGTGACGGTGCTGATCACCGGCGAATCGGGCTCGGGCAAGGAGCTGGTCGCGCGCGCGCTGCACAAGCATTCCTCGCGCGCCAAGGGCCCGTTCGTCGCGATCAACACCGCGGCGATCCCGAAGGACCTGCTCGAGTCCGAGTTGTTCGGCCATGAGCGCGGCGCCTTCACCGGCGCCCAGACCATGCGCCGTGGCCGCTTCGAGCAGGCCGAGGGCGGCACGCTGTTCCTCGACGAGATCGGCGACATGCCGTTCGACCTGCAGACCCGCCTGCTGCGCGTGCTGTCGGACGGGCATTTCTACCGCGTCGGCGGTCACAGCGCGGTCAAGACCCAGGTCCGGGTCATCGCGGCCACGCACCAGAACCTCGAGCAGCGGGTCAAGGAAGGCGGCTTCCGCGAGGACTTGTTTCACCGCCTGAACGTGATCCGGCTACGGCTGCCGGCGCTGCGCGAGCGCTGCGAGGATGTGCCGCTGCTGACGCGCTTTTTCCTGCAGCAAAGCGCCAAGCAGCTCGGCGTCGAGCCCAAGCGGATTTCGGACGCGGCGCTGCAGAGCCTGGCGCGCTTCGATTTTCCCGGCAACGTGCGCCAGCTCGAGAACATCTGCCACTGGCTGACCGTGATGGCGCCGGCCCAGGTGATCGAGGTCAAGGACCTGCCGCCCGAGATCGCCGAAGCCAGTCGCCTGTCCGCCACGGCGGTCGAAGAACCGGTGACGCTGGCAGCCCCGGTGTCCAGCGCCGAGCCCGCCATGCCGGCTCCTGCGCCGATGGCAGCGCTGCCGGCATTTGCGCCGGTGTCGGTCGACCTGGCTGGACTGCCGGCCGACGGCGTGCTGCCCGCCGCCCAGACCGCCTGGGAGCAGGGCCTGCAGGCCGAGGCGCTGGCCTTGCTGGCCGAGGGCCGCACCGATGTCTGGGATGTGCTGACGCGGCGCTTCGAGACCCGGATGATCCAGACCGCGCTGGCCTGCACGCGCGGGCGCCGCATCGAGGCGGCGCAAAAGCTTGGCATCGGCCGCAACACGATCACGCGCAAGATCCAGGAGTTGGGGCTGGAGTAGGGCTCCCTTTGTGGCTTGGCTGGGGTTGGCAGTGGGTGAGGTGGGGCT